>NC_021313.1:651052-1302104 GCF_000403645.1 Salinarchaeum sp. Harcht-Bsk1 | reverse complement strand
TCCGCCTGACCTCCGGTGGTTCTCCATAAAGACTAAGGTCCCCTCACGTGATCAGCAGTTAGATGACGTCACTATTAGTCCAATCATGTTCCGCGACAAAGGAATCGGTGGATACACCGGTGCCTGCCCTCGATTTGTACGATGGATACTTCTTTAGAATCATCAAGAAGGCGCTGCGCGCGGACCAGTTTCAACCTGGACTTGACATGATTATTATATCTGCTGAGCATGGAGTCGTTGAAACCGATGATAAGATCGGATATTATGATCGTCAGATGGACACAGACCGTGCTAACGAATTGAACGACGAGGTGGTCGGGGAAATTGCGGAGAAAGTCGCTGGGAATGAGTATGACAAAGTGTGGGTCAATCTGGGAGCGGATTATCTGCCGGCTGTTGACGGGATCGAGGCTGCTGTTGATATTCCGGTCCACTATATCGAGGGCTGTGGTATTGGGATGAAGGGCAAGCGGTTGAAGCACTTGGTGTCTAGCGGTCGACCAGATCCGGTACACGGTGACTGACAGTATGGCGTCATTCGAGATTGTTGCTGAGGCAGGCGAGGCTCGACGTGGCCAGCTCCAGATCAACGACCGGACATTGGAAACCCCGCACCTATTCCCGGTCATCAACTTCTACGGCGGCGGCAACGAGGGCGCTCTCTTCGGTGGCGGGGTACACCGCACAGTCAAGGAATTCCTGGCTCATGACAACGAGGTCACTGGTGGTAAAGAGTACAGTGACCTGTTCCGCGGCGTGATGACCTCCATCGCCTCGTTGACCGACTATGGGATCCGAGAGAAGAAGCTGGAATGGTATCTTGGCAACGAAATTCGCGAGTGGGAGTGCTTCAGCGACTACGACGGCATGATATTCGCGGACTCCGGTGGTTACAAGATCCTAGAGCAGGGCGGCGGACTCGAAGGTGAAGACTTCGAGAAAGAAATCGACCAGGACAAAGCGTTGGATATGCAGCTGGACCTGGGTCCGGATATCGTCGTCAATCTGGACCACCCGATTCACCCCGACGATGAGTTCGAGGAACGGTTGGAAAAGATGGAGCAGACCGCAGCAAATGCCGCCAGGTTCGCAGAACGGCGCGAGGAAGTCGAGGGAGCCTGCTATCTGACAGTGCACGGCTACTACGATGCGATGCTCGAACGGTCTTTCGACTTGGTCGAGGCCGAACTCTCGGAACCGATTCCTGAGGCGTTCGACGGAATCGCGCTTGGCAGCCTGGTCCCACGGAAGGACAACGTCGAGGTTCTGGTCGAGGCAGTCTCCGACTGCAAGCATGTGATGCAGCAACGGGGGTACGATGACCTCCCTCTACACGTGTTCGGGATTTCAGGGAAAGCTATGCCGTTGCTCGTCGCGGTCGGGGCCGACTCCTTTGACTCCGCCTCCTACTTGCATCAGGCGATCAACGGCAAGTACTCCGTCAGCCTGTTCGATTACGTCCCAATCGACGAGGCCGATTTCGACGCCTGTGATTGCCGGGTCTGTAACGACGATTTCCACCGGGCACGGATGCGGAACGAGATGGACGACCTGTATCAGAAGGACATCCTTGGTTCGGTCGCCGCACACAATCTGGCGATCCAGCAACGGGAGTTGCGTCAATTCCGCCAGTTGATCGCTGAGGGTGACCAGGATCAGGTCGCTGGGTACCTTGAAGAAGCCGCTAAAGATCAGAAAGGCTTCCGCAAGTTCGTCTACCAGCTGATCAACGAACGAATGAACCCGTACTTCGAGGAGACGGACACGACCTATGCATAAGACACCACAAGTCAACGAGGTCAACGAGTTTATCGAGATAGCAAGCGACTTCGAGGACCCGTTGGAAGTCATCAGAGAAGCACTGTCGAATTCCTACGATGCGAAAGCAACGCAGGTCGATATCAAAATCGAGCAGGATGATGAAGGACGGAACACTTTGATCATCGAGGACGACGGCCACGGAATGGACGAAGACAACCTCTCGTCGTTCTTCGACCTTGGAAACTCGAACAAAGACGATGCGATTGGGTACAAAGGCCACGGTACCAAAATCTACTACAAGAGCGACAAGATCCAGGTCGAGACAGTCAAGGACGGGACGCAGATCGAATCGGTGATGGATCAGCCGTGGGCAAAACTCAACAACCGCGAACTCCCCACGTACTCGGTTGATAGAAGGGACGTAGACGAGCCGTCACGCACCCGGATCGAGGTCCACGGGTTTCAGGCGGGACAAGGGTTCGACCCACAGCAGCTCACATATAATAAGATTGAACATTATATCAGGTGGAAGACAATCGGCGGTTCAACGGCATGGCACTTCAGCAACGATTTTCACGCGATGGAGATAAATGTCGAGCTCTCTCCCACGATCGACGACACCCGGCAGCCAATCGAGACCGATAACCGATTGAAATTCCCTGCTGAAAACGTTGATCCGGACGGGGAGTTCGTCGCTGAAGCGATGTGCAAGCACTATCCGCCGAGGGAGCTGACCGTTTCGCTCGATGACGGCCGTGAATTGACAATCGAGATTGTCGGGATGGTCGGAGGGAAAGAAGCACGGAACAAATTGCCGACCTACGGGAAGCACTCTGCACAATTCGGCATTTGGCTTGCAAAAGACCACATCAAGGTCGAACGGTACAACGATGCCATTGGAGCCGACAACGAGTTCTTCCACTTCTTCTTCATCGCGAACTGCCAGGAACTCGAACTTTCCGCGAACCGGGAGAAAATCCGCAATAAGTCCGGGGATGTCTATCAAGCCATTACGGACGAGCTGGACCGATACATGACTAAAGTGTGCCAAGAGACCTGGTATCGCGATTACATCGAGCGCCGAAAGCTCGAGGACAAGAAACGGAGCATCCAGTCGCAGGAAAGCTCGCTAGAGGAACGATTAGAACGTACCCGGGGCGCGGACGGGCTGTCGCCGTCAAATCCAGCCGAGGTCATAGCTCTCTTAGAACGATACAGTGCCAATGGTGCTCCGGAGTCGCTCCAGATTGCTGATTTCCAGATGAATGACGAAGTCAATGCGATCCTCGATACAGCTAATGGATACGAACATGCTTCCGTGCAGGTGAAACTTAGCGACTTCTTCGAGGAGGAGACTCCGCTCTCCAACATTGATCGGTTCGTCTGCTGGAAACTCGGCGACTTAGACGCGCTAACCCGAATCGAGCGTACTTCCTATCTCGGCGAGCCAATCCGCTTTGATTTCCAGAAAGGGGAGATACAGTACGGGAGTGAGGAACCAGAATTGATTCCGGTTCTCGAGCTTGACGGCAAAGTTACGTAATCCGCCCATCACCCGGGCATCTCATCGACACCGAGGAATTCCTGAAGATTCTCTTCCAAAATGCGTTTGTGCTCGTACAGCGTCCGACGGGTGTCGTCGCTGTGATCGGCGTATTTAATCTTATCTACCATCCGGTTGATGTGCTCCATTTTCTGTTTGACTCGGTTATACGGCTGCCTCCGGAACTCCTGCTCTTGATCAGACATGAGGGCAAAGGTCCCATCAGGTGAATCAAGACTGATATCGGTTGACAACGGTGGTGTATCGCTCTCCGCAGAGAAGTTCAGATAGGGTTGGAACGTAGTCAGCAATTCTTGTTCCGCTGGATCGCACCGCTCAGTTGTCCACCAACTTACGGAGGCAATGTCCCATGGATCGAGACGACCGTAACTGGAAACGCTCGAGTCCTGGCGTATGAAGTGTTGTCGTAATCGACTCCTGATGTTACTGGTCTGTCCGGCATAAGCTGGCGCGCCGTCAAGATCAAACATACAGTATACGCCGGATTCGGTAGGGATAGATGACAAATTCATGAGTGTTCAACTCTCTTCGATCCTCCCCTGCCGCTCATCGATGTCGTCGAAGATGTCCAGCGTCTTCCGGATAGATCCTCGAATTGCTTCGCTTCGGTTGACGAATTTCTTTCCCTCACCAACGTGTTCATCGAGGTCCTCTAACAGTTCATCGGGGATCTCGACGCTCACTTTCGCCATGGATATTCTTGGAGGAAGGAGACCAAAAGAGTGGGTGCCAGCGCTGGGCATTCTCCAGGCTGTGAACGAACGCGCTTCTATCCGCCGTTCAACAGGTCGCGGTACCTTTATTGGACTGCTAGATGATCCTGGGATATGCCCCGAGGATTATCCGAAGCGGCCTCAAGTAATATCGAACTGGCCGAAGCCGGGGAGCGTACTCTCCGAATCGGGGGCGATTCCCCGATCAGAATCAGTACCGGCCACCGGATTCGCCACCACGATGGCAAGTGCTCGCGTCCGCACGGGCACAACTACGAGATCACGATCGAGGTGACTGGAACGCTCACCATGGAAGGGTGGGTCGTCGACAAGGGGATCGTCACCGACATCATCGACGAGTGGGACCACCGGTTCTTGCTCGAGAAATCCGATCCGTTGGCGAAAGCGTTCGAAGAAGCCGGCGAAGGGGAGAGCCTCCTACTCCTGGATCATCCACCCACGGCGGAGGTGATGTCCCTCGAGCTCGAACGGGAACTCGAAGAGGAACTCCCCGAGAACGTCTCGAATGCCTCGGTCACCGTTCGAGAGACCGGCGAACTCTGTGCCACATACTGATGCCGGTCGCTACGGACGTCAGTGACGTCGGTTCGGAGGACACGCCCGAGGCAGCAGCACTCCCTATCAACGAGCTCTTCTACTCCCTCCAGGGCGAGGGTAAGCTCGCGGGCGTCCCCTCCGTCTTCGTGCGGACGTCGGGGTGTAACCTCCGCTGTTGGTTCTGTGACTCCTACCACACTTCCTGGGAACCCACCGGTGCCTGGTTGACGATCGATAAACTCGTCGAGCAGATCGCGGAGTTTGACGCGGCAGAACACGTCGTCGTTACTGGCGGCGAGCCGATGATCCACGACGACACAGAGGAACTGCTAGAGGAACTCGCCGATCGCGGCTTCCATACGACCGTGGAGACAAATGGCACGATCTACCGTGACGCGCCCATCGATCTCGCGAGCATTAGCCCGAAACTCGCCAGTTCCACGCCCACCGAGGAACTGGATCCGAAGGGAGCGGGCGAGTGGGCGGAGCGCCACGAGAACCGTCGGATCGACGTGGACACGTTGTCCGACCTCGTCGACGCCTACGACAGCCAACTCAAGTTCGTGGTTACCGGGCCCGACGACATGGCCGAGATCGAGGACCTGCTCGTTCGGCTCCGGGAGACGGCGGATACAGAGATCGAGAACAACGACGTTCTGCTCATGCCGGAAGGAATGACACGCGAGGAACTCGACGAGCGGCGGGGAACGGTGGCGGAGCTCGCACAGGACCACGGCTACCGATACACGCCACGGTTGCACGTCGACCTCTGGAACGACGCGCCGGGGACATAGATGACCGACAATCAGCTTCAGTACGAGGAGACGACGGCCGATCCGGTGGAGGACAGCGAGATCGACCTCGAGAAGGCTCGGCGGGGGACGAGACTCCTGCTTGAGGCAATCGGCGAGGAACCCGAAAAGGCCCCCTTGGCGGAAACGTGGGATCGCCGCGTCCCTGCGATGATGGAGACACTGACTGAGGGAACGCGCGAGACCGCCAAACCCGACCTTCGAACGTTCGGGGCCGATACCGACGAACTCGTCGTCAAGACGGAGATCCCCATCTACAGCCTCTGTGAACACCACATGCTCCCGTTCTTCGGCGTGGCCCACATCGGCTACCGCCCCGGCGAGGAGATCGTCGGTCTCTCGAAACTCCCACGGTACGTCCGCTGGCAGTCACGGCGACTCGCCACCCAAGAGGGCCTGACGGCGGACATCGCCGAAGGGCTACAGGACGAACTCGACCCGGAATCCGTGATCGTCGAGGTGTCCGCGACGCATCTCTGCGAAGCGATGCGAGGCGTCGAGACCCGAACGGAGACGACCTCGCGAGCGACTGCAGGGGATCCCAACGACTGTGACCGAACGCAGTTCGACAACGTACTCAGTAACCTATGAGCGAGAACGCAGTCATCCTGGTTTCTGGCGGAATGGACAGCGCGACGGCCGTCTACGAGGCGATCCATCGGGGGTACGAACCCTACTTCCTACACACCTCCTACGGCCAGGAGACCGAAGACAAAGAACTCGAGTGTGCTCGGGCGCTCGCAGAAGAGGTCGAAGCTGCCGACTTCCTCCACGTTGCCACCGAACATCTCTCGGCGATCGGCGACTCCAGTCTGACTGACGACGAAATCGACGTCGCCGAAGCCGATCCCGACGCCGAGGGGATTCCAACATCGTACGTCCCCTTCCGGAACGCGAACCTGCTCTCGATGGCAGTCTCCTACGCCGAGGCCAGCGACTGTAGGGCCCTGTTCATCGGCGCTCACTCCGAGGATTTCGCCGGCTATCCGGACTGCCGGCCGGAATTCTTCGAGGCGTTCCAGCAGGTCATAGATGTCGGAACGAAACCCGAGACGAAAATCGACCTCATCGCGCCGTTCGTCGAGTGGTCGAAGACGGATATCGCCGAACGCGGCCTCGAACTGGGCGTGCCCTATGAGCTGACTTGGAGTTGCTACCGAAGCGAGGAGCCGGCATGTGGCACCTGTGATTCATGCGCGTTCAGGCTAGAGGCGTTCCAGAACGTAGGGGCTGAAGATCCAATAGAGTACGAGAGCCGGGTGGATCGTCAATGAAGTTGAGGAATCCGCAGATATTATGTTGGTCCTGTGATGGAAGCGCACTGGCATGGGACAATGTTGGACGTGTAAAGATAAAATTGCAGTACAATAATGAATGTGTAAATCCGTCTGTTTCTTTTTCCCCATACGTCACCACCAGTCGATCAGGAAACGACTTTTACCAGGTACTGGGGACCTGAATCGGCTCACGTCGAGCGTTCGATCGAGCCCACTCCGCGAGCGCCAGCGCGTCCACGCAGTCATCGTGGAAGCCTGATGGAGCCGTGTACCGGATCTGACCACTCTCGGTCGCCTCGTACTCGTACACCTCGAGTTCGTTCACCAGAGGGGTCGCGTCTGACGAGAGCGTCAACTCGTCGATCTCGAGAGCCGTCGCCAGATTCTCGACGAGTGTGCGCTTCTTCGCCGGGGTGAAACGCACTGGCTCCGTCGCCAAGCCGGCGTCCGCGAGGTCCTGGACGATCTTGTTGTCCCGCGATGCGTCGAGGGCGACCGTCGCCGGGTCGTAGCGCCCAGCGAGCTGCTCGATGGTCTGCTGGATTCGCGACCACGTCGTCTGCTGGAGCCGCTCGAACGCTACCACCGTCCCCCGGTCGTCCAGTACCACGGCGACGGTCCAGTTCTGGAGGCGCGCAAGGTCCACGCCGATCGCGAAGGGCGCCTCACAGTCGGCGGGGGCGACCGGCAGGTCGTAGTCCTCGACCTGCTCGCGGACGTTCCGAAACACGCCGCCGGTGTCGTCGACGAACTGCGCGCGGTACTCCTGCTCGAACACGCGCTCGGGCATGTCCTCCCGGGCGGCCTCGACCTCCTCGTCGGGGACGTGGGGGTTCTGGATAGTCGGCGCCTGCCAGCTCGCCACCTCGGGGTGGTCTGCGGACTGGCCCCGCTGGAACCACTGGTGGAACCAATTCCGTCCCTTCGGCGTGCCGACGAACACGGCGTCGCCTTCCGTATCGGAGAGCGCCGGGCGGAGTTCGTCGGTCCAGGCTCGATCAGGGACGCTCCCGCTCTCGTCGATCACCAAGAAGTCGACACCACCCCCGCGCAGACTGTCCTCGCGCTCCGCGCTCCGGAACGACACGGTGCTGCCGTTGGTCAGTACGAACTCCCGGGGCTTGGTGCGCTTGGGATCGTCCGCGAGCACTGTCGTCGAGAGCAGCGGCTTGACCTTGTCGAAGCCGAACTCGTTGGCCTGATCGTACGTGGGCGCGACCCACCAGACGGTGCTCCCCGGGTGCTCCAGGGCGTGTTCGAGCGCGAGGTGGGCGCACATCTCGGACTTGCCCCACCGGCGGCCACAGGCGACCACGCGGAACCGCGCCGGGTGGGCCATGATGGCGCGTTGCCCCGGGTGAGGCTCCCACAGCGACCGGAGGATTCGCCGCTGGACGGCGGTGTCGTCCTCTCCGGTCTCACTCATCGCACGCCTCCTGGCCCGTCTCCTCGGGCACCGCCGGTGCCGCGGTGAACCCCAGCGCCGCGTGGTCCGGCGAGCCGTCAGCCGTCGTCGGCAGGTCGTCGTCGCCCTCCCGGACGACCGTGTACTCGACATCGACCGCTCGCGAGCGCATGTCCACGTCGACCTCGGAGCGGTCGGGTTCCCGGCGCTGCTCGCCGATCTCCGCCAGCCACTCGTTCCAGTCCATGGCAACGTCCCAGGCCGCCTTGGTCGCCCTCCAGTCGTCGGCGGCAAGGAGCTCCTCGACGACGTGGTAGTACAGCGTTCGCGTCGTAAACTTCGCCTCCGTCCCGAGGTGCTCGCCGACGGACTCCCGCAGCCGGTCCATGTCACGCGAGATCGTCGACTCGTGGACGCCGTATCGCTCCGCGAGGCGAGCCTGCGTCACGCCAGCTGGTGAGCCCACCTCGATCAGGTGGCGCAAGATTGCCGCCCGCCGTTCGTGGTGCGTGTACTCCTGTGGCGCCTTCCCGTCCGGCGGTTCCAGTGCGCTGTAGTCGGGAGTGTCGTCGGTCATGAGTTGCGTTGAGTTGCTCCGTGGCGGGTGCCGCTCCCACCCAGGCCACTGCGGGAGATTCGGATGCTCCCTGCTCCATTCGGCCACGGGCTGGTGGTCGGAGTCGGCAAACAGCTGGTCACGGAGTGCTGCGTGGTTTCCGATCCGCAAGCGAGGTTCGACCGGCGTACGCTAGCCGAGGTGGTACGCGTGGTACGGGCCATTAGGGAGAAGTTCTCCCAATCGGCAGTACTGAGTTCGCGCGCGTCACGCGAAGGTCCGTAGATGCCCGTACCTCGCGTACCGCAGCAGCCTCGGTGAAACGACCCGGCGTGTGTCGAGGTGGCCGTTCCGGACTGCGTTGGAGCGGATGATCCGATCACTCGCCGCGTGTGACGACTGGAGGAAGGCCGCATCAGCTAGTGCCCTCCCAGTCCGCGCTGGTCGCCCTCGCGCTCTGCCGTCACGCGGCGTTCGTCTAACTCGATGCCGGTGTAGACCCGGACGCGACGTCCATCCTTTCGTGCGTTCTTCTCGCCGACCCCTGGCTTGCCCATGATCTCCCGTCCGAACTTCTGTTTGGACTCCGCGGGGATGCCCTCCTCCTCGCAGAACCGTACGTACGCGTCGTAGAGGTCGCCCTTGGGGACGGTGGCGGTCGCGGCCACGTCGGTGTCGACGCACTGGTGGAGGAACCGCTGGATGGACTCGCCCCAGGTCTGCCACTTCTCGTGCGTCTCTGCCGGTGGAAGGTCGCCGGAGAAGTGCCCCTGGTCGCGTAGCCGGTCGAGGCCGTCGAGCGCCCAGTTCAAGATGCCGGGGAGTTCGTCCGCGAGGGCATCGATCAGGTGGGGATCTCGCTCGGAGCGGGGGACGGTGCGGGGGAAGGAAACCATGAGGATCCGCCGGAAGAACGCGTCGTCGTCGATCTCCGCGGAGGGCAGGGTGTTCGCGGCGAAGAAGTGCTTGGCCGTCGGCTCGATGGTGATCGGGTCCTTGTGCTTCTGCTCGACCTTGATCGGGTCGCCCGCGGTCACCTCCTTGAACTTACCCGTGTTCTGGATGAGCTCCGCGGGGATGTCCGACCGGATGTTCGCCCAGGCGCCCCAGAGGTCGTACCCGGCGAAGCGCTCGCTCGTAATCTCCTGGGGCGCGAGCGAGCAGGTCGTCTCCGGACCGAGCAGGCGCCGGACCACGTCGAGGAACGTCGACTTGCCGCTGGCCTGGGGCCCCGCGACGAACAGCGCCTTGTGGTAGGGCAGCGCCCAGTGCATGAGCGCGTAGCCGACGAACTCCTGGAGCTTCTGGCGATCCACCGACCGCGGGCACACCTCTTCGAGGAACGCCTCGAACGTCGGGCAGTCCGCGTCGGGATCGTACGTGATGGGGAGGGTCGCGAGCGCGTAGTCGGTCGGCTCCAGGGGCCCGAGCTCCCGGCCGCCGATCTCCAGGAGTCCGTTCGCGACGGGGAGGCTTTCCACTGGCGCACCGAACTCGTCAACGTCGACCTGCCCGTTCGGTTCGTCGATCGCGCGGGTCGTCCGGACGCGCTCTTCGAGTTCGTCGCCGACACATCTGGAGTACGCGGATCCGAGCGCTTCGTTGGCGATAGTACGGAGCTTTGGAGCGCCCGTCTCGGACCAGGTCCCCGTGTCCGGATCGTGACTGAAGAGGCTGCCGTCGCCGCGCTCACCGACGCGAGCGACTACGTGGACGTCGTCCCGGCGCCGAACGCGCGTCCAGACGTGGTGGGCCAGTTCCCGCGCCGGCAGCCCGCCGAGATTCTCGGGGTCCACGTCCGCGTCCGCCGCGATGGCCCCGGGATCGAGCGCGCCGGGATCGAAGTAGCGCGCCACCTCGACGTCCCACTCGTCGGGTTTTCGGTTCCACGCTGTGAACGCCGCCCCGATCTCGTCGGGGAAGTTGCCGGCCATGACCGCGCTGGCGATGGCGTCATCGGCGTCGCCCGGGAGCTCGCCCTTTCGAACTGCGCTGGCGATTTCTGAGGCGCCGAAGTCCTCGGTTGCCCGGACACTCCACGCCTGCGCGTCCGGATCGATCCAGTCGGTCGGCGCTTCTCGGATCGCGTCGAGGAGCGGTTCCGAGACGTGGTCGGCCGGTCCGCTCACCGGTGAACCCGTACTCCCGTCGCGGGGCTCGTAGAACTCCGTGTTCCCCTGCAGCGTCTTCACGATCGTTTGCTGGCCGTACGTCCGGTCGCCTCGCTGTTCGTCCCACTTCTCTCGGTACAGTCCCGACTGCCGGAACAGCCGGTCCATCTGCTCCCGGTCGCCGCCAGTCCAGAACGCGAGTAGGCCGCACAGCGCGAGGTCGGCCTCGCTCTGGCTGGGATAGCCGGCTGTGCCACCGTTCCAGAGCCGCTCGAACTTCTCGCCGTTACTGGCCGCTTTCGCCCGTTCGAGGAGGTCCTCGTCGTCGAGGCTGTTGTCCCTGCCCGGTGTGGGCTGGTCGATCGGGCCGTCGGGTGCGTCGGCGGCCCCGAGGTACTCGTCGTAGAGCGACCTCGTCACCTCGTGGCGCGGCTCGACAGTTTCGGGAGTGCCGCAGACGTGCTGCCCCGTTACCGTGATGTAGCGGCCGGAGCTGCCGTCGTACAGTTCGAGGTGCGGTGTCTCGCCTTCTACCACTGGGTCGATGGGGAGGTCCGAACGGCAGGCCTCGCCCGGCTTCTCGCCCTCGACCCAGACGTGGTAGCCCGTCTGCGAGGGGGAGTACTCGGTGTAGGTGTCCAGCTCCTCGACGATCTCTCGGACGAGGTCCGGGAGTGACTCGTGGCGCCGTTCGGGATCGACGACGTCGTCGAGGTCGAATACGAGGTGCGGATCGTCCGGATCTGTGATCACGCCCAGCCCGTCGTACGTCCCGCGTTTGTAGGTCGCCAGGGCGACCGGGAAGTCGACGCCGTTCGCGGGGTCGGTGGCGTCGACGCGGTGCTCCCCATCGGCGTGGTAGGGGACCTTGGCCCACTGCTCGCGGTCCTCCTGCCAGACGTAGCGCCAGACGAGCCACGCGCCGTCCTCGCGGAGGGCGGTCGGGATTCCGTCGGGTTCGACCGATAGGGCGTGGGGCTTTGGCGGCCGCTCGTCGGTCATCGCGACTCCCCCTGCGGTACGTGATTTGACCGCTCACCACGCGTTTCTGCCGGTAGTAACGCGGTGGGGGCAACCTCGGGACCGACTGCGATGTCGGTCACCCTCCCCATCGGGTCGGGAGTGTAGTAGTGGACACGCCCACGTCGAAACACCGGTCCTGGAATTAGAAGGTCGACAAAGCCTTCCTCGTTCTGCGCCAGTCCTGGAGTCGTGTTGTATTCTGAGCGACGACCGCGGCGTACCTCCGTGGGCGGGCCGTGGTCGAGGCTGTCCAACTCCATCCGTTCGATGGTGTCCGGAGCGCCGATACTCCATCGCCAGCCACAGCCAGGGTGAATCACGCACAACCACGGACTCCCAGTTTCGCACATCTCGATTCGCCCGCCAAGGACGACCCGGCTCCGGTAGGGTTCGCGGGCCGTCCGGACGGCGATCGCCTGGCCTTCGTGGAGCTGCTCGCGGACCTCCTCAGCGGTCCGAGTGGCTACGCAAGCTGCGGGGTAGCTCGGTCCCTCGCCCGTCGTCATTCCCGACCGCCCTCCTCGTCGAGTTCCAGTAGTGTGCGTGCGATCCAGTCGACGTGGAGGTCGCTCTGAGCGAGCGCTTCGAGGTCCTCGCGATGCTGCTGCACGACCTTCGTCATGCGTTCTCCTCCCGCTCGTCCACTGGAGCGACGTCGACTTCCACGAAATCGCCGTCTTCCAAACCGTACTCCTCCCGGATCGCAGCCGGGATCGTAATCTTTCCTCGGCCGACGAGTCGCTTTGTAATCTTCATGATTACAGTCAAGCTTATGCGAGTGTGGAACAGACCCCTTGCTAGAAACAGAATCTGTTTCATATCCATTTATGACAAATCGTTATGGTCTGAACGAGAACGAGCGGGGCTTTCTCGAGGTGGTTGCAGAGGGCAAGCCCGTCGAACCTCGCGATGAGCGACTGAAGCGCCGTGATGTTGGAAAGACGTATACAAACCGCCCGGACATGGCACGATCCAACATCGTCGATCGGAAGGTCCAGCCGCTCCCCGAGCGAATCGACTCCCTATTGAGCGACGTAGAACTTCTCTCTCGTGCCGGATTCTTCAGCCAAGACGTGCGTGAGGAGGCCGGACACGAGGTACGTCGCTATTCCAAGATCTACGGTGTCGAAGACCTAGACGAGATCCCGTTTATCCGAGAGCGGTCGAGACTGTCCGGTGAAGAGACGGTCCCGGAACGGTTTGGGCAACGACTAGGCCACTTCGCAACCGCATTTCCACTCGTCCCAGCGGTAGAACCGTTCGGCACTGGTGACTCAGACGCTGTAAAACTGGACCTGGTGGTGGGCTTCATTAATGCTGTATTTGGTGTGAATGTAAGTCGTTCCTCGGCGATCTCGGATCTCCAAAACTTGTCGGATCTGATTGATGCAGAGATGGAAGCACAGGAGAGGTTCGACGAGATGATCGCCGACGGATTCGTCCCCGAGTCGATCAGCGAGAGACACGAGGCGATCGAGGAGCATCTCGAACAAGTGCTCGAGAATAACGGCATCGATCCGGTCGATCCGGTGGTCCGCGACGTGATCTCAGCGCTCGGAGGAAGTAGCGAGCTCTACGGAAAAGTGGCGGAATCATCGGGTAGTAGCGCTCCAGAGGAATGGGATCCCTCCGATGCAGTCTCGGAGCAGGAGATTCTGGAGATCGTCGAAGCGAATCGGTTGGTAGAGAAACAGCATTTACGCGAGCAGTTGAAATGCGACCTCGATGAACTTCCGGGTACAACGTTCAGCGACTTGCCAGCGACAGAGGTAATCATTCACGCTGATGCTGATGTGAAGACGGTCGAAGAACTCGCGGAGAGCGTCACGGAGGGGTACCCTGGAGTCAACAGACGGGCAGAAGTACTCCCAGCCGTCGGTGTCCACGGCAAGTATCTGTCAGGGGAGCATCACAGCACGCTGGGGACACGCGACCGTCCCGCCGTGTTCCAACTTGATTCTTCACCAGCCGACGTTCGCGACTGGACGCTCCAACTAACGCAGTATGGGAGCGCGCTGAATCACCTTCTGCCGAGATCTACAGCAGGTGCGCTCAGGCCACTGTCAGTCGTCCCAGACGACGTCATCTCGACAGCCCTCGATGAACTCTAAATCAGCACTACGACACACCACAGTCAGTCCACGCGCTCGAACAGTGCCTCCTTGACTTCGGGATCGTCGAGGAGCTCGTCGAGCGTCTCGAGCCGTTCCATCGTCTCCTCGTCGCTGGGGTCGGTCTCGCGATAGTCCGCCTTCACGTCCTCCTCGATCTGTGCCTGCGTCGCCTGTGCGTCTGGGGCGAATACGGTCCCACAGCCGGGGCATGCCTTGGCCTCTGGAGCCAGCGACTCCGAGCAGGTCGGACAGATCTTGGGCGTCAGTGGCGAACCGGCGTCGGGTTCGCGGAGTCCCGCTGCGACCTCGGCCGCTTCGACGTGGTCGTTGTCGCTCAGGTGTTGGTATGTCGTCTCCATGATGCGCGACCCCTGGCCATGGCCGATCAGGTGCTTGATCGTGCTCTCGTCCATCTCGTAGTCGCGCTTGCACGCGGTCACGAAGTAGTGCCGGAAGTTGTGCGGGTTCGGCGGTTTGTCGACGCCGGCGTCGTCGGCGATCCCGCGGAGCCGATCGCGGATGTTGCTCTGGGAGAGTTTGTCCCCGGGCGTGCCCCGCGCGGCCGTGGGCAGGCACGTGATCAGGTAGTCGTCCGGCTCGCCTGTCGGGTGGTCCTTGAGCCAGTCGTACACCGCACGTTTCGCGCCGAGCAGCGGCCGCTTCTTGCCGTTCTTGTCCGCTCCTTTGAGCCCACCGTCTGCCGTGTTGAGGTAGTAGACGCCCGCGTCGGTGTTGACGTCCTTGACGCGGAGCGTCTGGACGGCCCGAATGCGCTGACCCGTGTTGAGCAGGAGTTCGAGAATGCACCGGTCCCGGGTGTTGGTCACGGCCTCGCGTAGCTGTTGGACTTGGTCGGGCGTGTACATGTCGCGCTCGTCGACGGTCGACTTCTCCTGGCGGTCGATCACGATCGCTTCGTGGTCGACGCCGAGGCTGTCATGGTGCTCGAAGAACTTCGACACGGCGCTCTCCCACTGCGCCATCGTCGACTTGCCGTAGCCGCCCTCCTTCACGTCAGGATGCTCGCCGCTCCCGAGATCGTCGAAGAGCGCGTTCACCGCGCGGGCGTTCTCGAACTCACAGAGCGGCTGCTCGGCCAGTTCGGCCACGCGCTTGAGCGCCTGGGCGTACGCCGCCAGCGTGCCGTAGGACTTGGTCTCGCGGACGCCGTCGTCGGAGTAGAAGTTGATCGTCGACGTGTCGGGGTTCAGGGCGTCGAGGAACTCGAGGCTGGCCTCCTTGTCCCGGTCGGGTATCGAAGCGTCTCGAAGTCGGTTTCGGGCTTGGAGATACCGGTGGTCGGGATCGTCTGTCCGGGCCATGTAGACCCGACGTGCTCGTACTTATAGAGCGTATTTACCACTCGAAGGCGTGCTTGTAGCAGGTACCCTCGCCGTTGAGGGCGTTCTTGGTCCAGCCGCAGGTCTGGGCCGCGGTGTGGTTGACGTTGTGGTAGTTCGGATCGTCAACCTGTTTTGGCCCGTCCGCGTCGCTCATACCCCAGCGTTGGGGTCGAGCGGGAAAAGCTGGCGGGTTGGGCTCCCTATTCAACGGCCTCCTTTTTCTCCCCTCCTCCCAAACGTGGTAGCATGTACCGCATACTGCTCCCCGTCGACATCGAGGAATCGCGGGCGCTCGCACAGGCCGACTACGTCGCGGAGCTGCCCGGAGCCGCCGATGCCGTCGAGGTATTCATCCTGTTCGTGTTCGACGAGTCCGACGACGACATCCCTGACGAGTACAAGCGATTCAACACCGCGACCCGAATCGGTGCCGTCCGTCGTGCGAGCGAACGGCTCGAGGAGGCCGGCGTCGAGATGCACGTGCTCGACGAGAGCGGCGACGCGGCGACGCGAATCCTCGAGGAAGCCGAGGAACGTGAGGTGGATTCGATCGTGATCGGGGGGCGCAAGCGCTCGGCGGTCGGCAAGGCGATCTTCGGCTCGGTGACGATGGACGTCATCCGGGACACGTCGCTGCCGGTGACGGTGACCGGGAAGCGAGCGGAGTGAGCCGCGGTGCGGCCGGGCCGATTGCTCCCGTCCGGGCCATCCCGACAGCCTGAAACCACCACCTCGTATACTCGCGTTCATGTTCAGACAGCTTCGCGCGGAGGCCGCCGACGCCATCGAGGCGGCCCTCGACGCCGAGGGCTACCCGACGGGCGACCTCGGACTGGAGGAGCCGCCAGAGGACGTCGACGCCGTGCTCGCCTCCAGCGTTGCCTTCCGCCTCGCGAGCGAGGCCGGCGCGCCGCCACCGCAGGTCGCCGGCGAGATCGTCGCGACCATCGAGGAACAGACCGACGACTGCGCCGCCCTCGACCTCGTCGACCGCGTCGAGCCCGCAGGCCCCTACGTCAACGTCTTCCCCTCGAACGCCTACCTCGCGGGGACCATCGAGGCCGCCGCGGACGACGACTACGGCCACCTGCCCGACCGCGACACGTCGATGGTCGTCGAGCACACCTCGGCGAACCCGACGGGGCCGGTCCACGTCGGTCGCGCGCGGAACCCGATCATCGGCGACTCCGTTGCGCGCCTGCTCGACTACGCAGGCTACGACGTCGACATTCACTACTACGTCAACGACGCCGGCCGCCAGATCGCGACGTTCACCTGGGCCTACGAGACCTTCGACGAGGCCGACCTCGCTGCGGCGGGCTACGGCGCACCCGAGCGGATCAAGCCCGACTACGACCTGGTGCGCTACTACCGCCTCGGCAACGAGTTTCTCGAGGGCGAACACCCCGACGCCGACGAGGCCGCCATCGAGGCCGCCGAGGACGAGATCCAGGCGATCATGCAGGGCCTCGAGGAGGCCGACGAGGCGACCTACGAGCGCACGACCGAGGTCGTCGACGCAGTGCTCTCGGGGATGCAGGACTCGCTGAACCGGCTCCCCGCGGAGTTCGACGAGTTCGTCAAGGAGACGAAGTTCATGTTCGACGGCTCGGTCGAGGAACTGATGGAGCGCATGCAGGCCCTCGACGAGGCGGTCTACGAGGACGACGCCTGGCAACTCGACCTCTCCGCGTTCGGCATCGAGAAGGAGTTCGTCTTCCAGCGCTCCGACGGCACCAGTCTCTATGCTACCCGCGACATCGCCCACCACGAGTGGAAGTTCGAGGAGTACGACCGCGCCGTCACGGTGCTCGGCGAGGACCACAAGCTCCAGGCCCAGCAGCTCCAGGCCACCCTCGACCTGCTGGGCAACGACACCGACCGCCTCGACTCCATCCACTACTCGTGGGTCAACCTCCCCGGCGGCGAGGGGATGAGCACCCGCGAGGGCACCGGCATCGACCTCGACGACCTGCTCGACGAGGCCGTCGACCGCGCCCGCGAGGAGTACGAGTCCCGCGCCGCCGACCGCCTCCGCGACGACGACCTCGACGACTCTGACGTCGAGCGGATCGCCCGCCAGGTCGGCATCGGCGCGGTGCGCTACGACATCATCGCCAAGCAGCCCACCAAGGCGATCACCTTCGAGTGGGAGCGCGCCCTGGACTTCGAGGCCCAGTCCGCACCCTACCTCCAGTACGCCCACGCCCGCTGCTGTGGGATCCTCGGCGAGGCCGAATCCGCAGGGATCGCGGTGCCCGAGGGCGACGCGCTGGCGTCGGTCGACGTCGACGCGCTCGAGGAGCCCGAGGCCCGCGACCTCCTCCTGACGATCGCCCGCTTCCCGGCCGTGATCGAGGCGGCGGCCGACGACCTCGAACCCCACGTCGTCGCAACGTACGTGCGCCTGCTCGCCGACCGCTTCAACGCCTTCTACCGGTCCTGCCCGGTGCTCGACGCGGATGGCGACCTGCAGCAGGCCCGCCTCGGAACGGTCGTCGCCGCGCGGACGGCGCTCGCGAACGCGCTCGACGTGCTCGGCGTCGCCGCTCCGGAGTCGATGTAAGCCCGGCGAGCGTCGAGCCGTCTCAGTCCTCTCCCGTCGCGGCCTTCGGCTGCGTCGCACCGGTGCGATCCGCGAGCCGTGCTGCGATCCGTCGGTAGCCGATCGAGGCCTTGCTCTCGGGGTTCTGGACGACGAGCGGGACGCCAGCGTAGAGGCTCCCCCGGACGGCGCCGTCCTCGGGCACCGTGCCGAGGAGGTCGACACCGAGGTCCGCGGCGACCTCCTCGGGGTCCATGGCGTCGGTCGCTCGCGTCCGGGTCATCACCAGCCCCGCGACCTCGCCGTCGGCGCGCTCGACGAGGTCCCGGGTCTTCGCCACGTCGTTGACGGCAGCGGGTTCGGGCGTCGCGACGAGGATGACGCCGTCGGCGACGCCGAGCGGGAGCACCGTCTCGTGGCTGATCCCGGCGCCGACGTCGAGGAAGACGTAGTCGAATCTCCCTTCGAGGTCGTCGAGCACGTCGCCGAGGCCGCGGGCGTCCGTCTTCGCGTAGGTGTCGAGTTCCTCGCCGGAGGGAATCGCGAAGATGCCGCGTGCGACCTCGTAGGTCGCCTCACCGACCTCGGCCTCCCCGGCGAGCACGTCGTGCAAGGTGGCGTCGCCGGGGTCGAGGCTCAGGAGGCCGGACATGTTGGCCATCCCGAGGTCGGCGTCGACCACGGCGACCCGGTAGCCGCCGCCGGCGATCGCCGTGGCGACGTTGACGGCGGTCGTGGTCTTGCCGACGCCGCCTTTCCCGCTCGCGACGGCGAAGACGTGCTGTTCGGTCATCGGTCGTTAATTGGTTCGGGCGGTCCTTCCTAATAAATGGCGGCCTGTCTGGACGGTCGTTCCGGTTCCTGTCGCGTGCCGCGTCGCGCTGGCGGCAACTGTTCCCGCGCAGCTGGTGCCAACTGTTACCGCGCTGCAGGCTGAAGGGGGACTCGTGCGCTCACCGCGCCGGGGGTCTCCACCATGAGTCTCTACCGTCCCCGGGCGCGACCGAAAGCCAGCGTCTACGACGCCGCCTACACCGGCGCCCCGAACTGGGACATCGGCCGGCCGCAGTCGGCGTTCGTCCGGCTGGAGGAGGCCGGCCTGATCGAGGATCCGGTGCTCGACGCCGGCTGCGGAACGGGCGAACTCGCCTGTTTCCTCGCGCGGCGCGGCCACCGCGTGCTCGGTGTCGACCTCTCGACGCTGGCGGTCCGCCAGGCCCGCGAGAAGGCGCGCTGGCGGCGGATCGACGCGCGATTTCTGGTCTGGGACGCGCTCCAGCTGGAGCGACTCGCCACCGCCGGCTTCTCGTTTCGCACCGTCGTCGACTCGGGACTGTTCCACGTCCTGGGGCCGGCCGAGCGCGACCGGCTCGCCGACGGACTCGCCGCGGTGCTCGAGCCGGGTGGGCTCTACGCCGTGCTCGGGGACGCCCGGCATCCGGATCGGGAGTTCTACGGGGTCACGCCCGGCGAGTTCGCCGACCGGTTCCCGGAACGCAGTGGCTGGGAACGGATCTTCGCCGTCGAGACGACGTTCGAGCGGCGCTGGGGCGGCAGTCCTGCGTTCTTCGTCGGCCTCCGACGGCGCGAGTAGCCCGCGTCGAATCACCGCTTCCATCGCCGGAAGCCCAACGACTATGCGGATTCCAGAGCCACATCGAAGCGATGAACCAGACCGTCGTCTTTCCAGACGCTCGTGAGGTTGCCGTGGAGGATCGGGACCGGCCGGAGCCGTCCGCCGACGAGGTCCTGATCGAGACGGACACCTCGCTGATCAGCGCCGGTACGGAGTGCACCGTCCTCTCCGGAGACTTCCCCGAGGGCTCCTTCTGGGACGACTACGCAGAGTTCCCGTTCGACCCGGGCTACGCCAACGTCGGGACGATCGCCGAGGTCGGCGACGACGCGACGACCGGCGCCACCGGCGAGGAGCTGGAGGTCGGCACCCGCGTCGCGACGTGGACTCCCCACGCCGAGTACGTCACCGCCGCGGCCGGGGACTGCGTCGTCGTGCCCGACGACGTCGACGACGAGCAGGCCTCGCTGTTCGCGATCGCCCAGATCGTCATGAACGGGGTTCGCCGCGGCCGCGTGGACTGGGGCGAGACGGTCGTCGTCTACGGGCTCGGCATCCTCGGCCAGCTCGCCGTCCGCTTCGCCCGGCTCGCCGGCGCCGACGTCGTCGTCGGCGTCGACCTCGCCGACCAGCGCCTCGAGTACCTCCCCGACGCGCCGGAGGTCGTCGGCGTGAACCCCACGGAGGAGGACCCGGCCGAGGCAGTCGAACGCGCCACCGGCGGCGACCTCGCCGACGTCTGCTTCGAGGTGACCGGCAACCCGGACGTCATTCCACAGGAGTTCGACGTGCTCCGCGAGCAGGCCCGACTCGTCCTGCTCTCGAGTCCACACGGCAAGACGACGCTGGACTTCCACGACCACGTGAACGCCCCGAGTCACGAGATTATCGGGGCCCACCAGTTGAGCCACGCGCCGGTGGCGACGCCCCGCGATCCCTGGACGAAGCCCGCCCACGCCGAACTGTTCTTCTCCTACCTGGAGCAGGGCCGGCTCTCGGTCGCGGACCTCTTCTCGCACGTCGAGGACGCCGCGGACGCCCCGGCCGTCTACGACTCGCTGCTGGGGGACCGCTCCGACGCGATGGCGGTTCGGCTGGAGTGGTAGGGCTGCGAGCGGAGTTCCCGGGAGTCGTCCGGGACGGAGCCCCGTTCTGATCGAGGCGCCCTCGGCCGGACGATCCCGGGTCGATTCCGGCGGGCTGACCCGGAGCAGTCAGCTACAAGGCCCAGGGTGAGCGCCTTCTCGTATGGCCGACCAGCTCACCAGCACGTCACTCGCCGGCGAGTGGTCCGTCCGGCAGGCCAGCGACGCGCCTGCCGACGCCCCCACCGACGCCGGCCTCGACGGCGACCTCGCCGCCGAGGTACCGGGCGACGTCTATCACGACCTGCTGCGCGCCGAGGCAATTCCCGATCCGTTCGTCGAGGACAACGAACTCGACGTGCAGTGGGTCGGCGAGACCGACTGGACCTACTCGCGAACGATCGAGGTCGACGGCGACCGACTGACCCACGACGAGCACCGCCTCGTCTTCGAGGGGCTCGACACCGTCGCCGAGGTGTTCGTCAACGGCGACTCGGTCGGACGCAGCGACAACATGTTCCAGCGGTACGAGTTCGATGTCGGGTCGGCGCTGTCGCCCGGCGAGAACGAGATCGAGGTGGCCTTCGAGTCGCCGGTCGAGTACGCTGCCGAGCGCGCCGGCGCCTACCCCTACGACGTCCGCTCGATCGAGTTCCCCGTCGAGCAGCCCCACCGGAACTTCATCCGCAAGGCGCAGTGTCACTTCGGCTGGGACTGGGGCACCTGCCTCCCGACGGTGGGTATCTGGCGGGACGCATTCCTCGTGTCCTTTTCCGCGCCGCGGATCACAGACGTCGCGGTGGGCCAGGAGCACGGCGAGAACGGAGCGGTGGATCTCGACGTGGACCTCCGCGTCGAATCTCCCGATGCAGGTGATTACGACGTCACCCTCGCCTTCGAGGACGACGATATCGACGCCGCAGCGACCGAGTCCGTCGCCCTCGGCTCAGGCGTCGACGAGGCCACCGTCTCGGTGTCCGTCGACGACCCAGACCTCTGGTGGCCCGCTGGTCACGGCGATCAGCCGCTCTACGATCTCCACGTCGAGATCGCGCCCGACGCGAGCGGCGAGACGGTCGCCGATGCGGCCTCCGAGCGGATCGGCTTCCGCGAGATCGAACTCGTCCGCGAACCCGACCAGGCGGGCGAGTCCTTCGGCTTCGAGGTCAACGGCCAGCCCGTCTACTCGAAGGGCGCGAACTGGATCCCGACCGACGGCATCCCGACGCGCGTCGACGACGCGGACTACGAGCGCCTCCTGTCCGACGCCGTCGACGCCAACATGAACACCATCCGGATCTGGGGCGGCGGCATCTACGAGCGCGACGCCTTCTACGAGGCCTGCGACGAGCAGGGCCTCCTCGTCTGGCAGGACTTCATGTTCGCCTGCGCGCTCTACCCCAGCGACGACGAGTTCCTCGACTCCGTCGCTGCCGAGGCCGAGTACCAGGTCCGCCGGCTGTCCTCCCATCCCTCGATCGCGCTGTGGTGTGGGAACAACGAGAACGAGGAGATGCTCCGGGAGTGGATCGGCGAGGGCGCCGACGACTACGACACCTACGCCGACGACTACGACTCGCTCTACCTCGACACGCTCGAACCGATCGTCGAGTCCGTCGACCCCGACGGCCGCGCGTACTGGCCGGCCTCACCGCACAGCACCTCCCCCGACGTGCTTCCCAACGACAACAGCGAGGGCGACGTCCACTTCTGGGACGTCTGGCACTCCGGCAAGCCCTTCTCGGCGTACCTCGACGCCGAGCCACGCTTCGCCTCCGAGTTCGGTTACCAGTCCTTCCCCTCGATCGAAACCCTCTCGGACGTCCTCGAACCCGCGGACATGAACCCGACCGCTCCGTTGATGGAGCACCACCAGCGCAACCCCGGCGGCAACGGCCGGATCCTCCAGCGGATGGTCGACCACTTCCGCGTCCCCTTCTCGATGGAGGACTTCGTCTACCTCAGCCAGGTCCAGCAGGGCCTCGCCATCGAGACCGCCATCGAGCACTGGCGTCGCCTGAAGCCCCACTGCGGCGGCACCATCTACTGGCAGCTCAACGACATGTGGCAGGTCGCCTCCTGGTCGTCGATCGAGTACGGCGGCCGCTGGAAGGCGCTCCAGCACATGGCGCGGCGGTTCTACGCGCCGGTGCTGGTCTCGATCACGCCCGTCGACGAGGACGGCGATCCGATCGGGCGCGACGAGGACCCCGGCGCGGCGCAGGTCTGGGTCACGAGCGACGAACCTCACGCCCTGGACGGCGACGTGGAGATCACTGCCGAGACGTTCGACGGCGAGATCCTCCACGAGGAGACGGTGGCGGCGGACCTCGACGCCCAGGAGAGCGCGGTCGTGGCGACGCTCGATCCCGACGCGCTCGGCGCGGAGGGTCTCGACGCCGACCTGTCCGATCTCCTGGTCCGAGCGGAGTACACCGGCGAGGAGGACTCGTACGTCGCAATCGAGGTCCTGAACGTCTACAAACAGCTCGAACTCCCCGAGGTCGACCTCGACGTCAGCGTCGACGGCGACGAGGTGACGGTCGCGGCCGACGGCGCCGCGCTCTACGTCCGGCTGGACCCCGGCGCGCTCGCCGGGCACTTCACGGACAACTTCTTCCACCTCGCTGCCGGCGAGGAGCGGACGGTAACGTTCGACCGCCAGGAGGGCGAGGACGGATCGGTCGCCGAGGCGCTCTCGGTGACGCACCTCCGCGAGACGTACTGAGCGGCCGGTTTCTCTTCGCGATTCGTCTCGGATCACGCCACGGCCTTCGGCAATCCGCCGGTGTCAGCACTCCCCGACAATTTCCACGGGGTGGGACTGGAAGGGGCCGACCGGTCGCGGCGTCTACCGATGTAAGCACTGCAGGGAAGGAGCGAAAGCGACTGAGCGAAGCGCGTCGTTCGAAAGGCGCTGCGCACCTTTCGTGATCACGAGAGATCGAAGATCTCTCGGACGACAGCGAGATAGACGCCGCGAGCGGGAGGGGGCTTCCTGGTGGTTTGCTGTTTCGCTGTTCCTGTCTGCAGTACTCGCCGATCGATCCAGCGAGGATCCGAAAAACCAACCGCTACGTCCCCCGATCAGACGCCCGTCGAATACCGCAACAGCCCGGCGATGCCGCCGAAGGCGTCCATCAGCTGTTCGCCCTTCTCGAAGTCCGTGGAGATGAAGGCCGTCTCCGTGCCGCGCTGCTCGGCGATGGCCATCAGGTGTTCGATGACGTCCTCGCGGTCCTCCTCGCTCACCTCGACCGTCTCGCCGCAGTCCTCGCAGTCGACCGACCCCGGCGTCGCGTGGCGGCGATCGACGAGTTCGTAGGTCGTGTTGCCGCAGGCGTCGCAGTCCGCGACGACGACGTCCTGGCGGAGATCCTCCGAGAGCAGAAGCGTCTCGACGGAGCCCATCATCAGGTTCTGGCGTGTCGCGTCGAACCCGTAGGTGGCCTCCTCGCCCTCGTGGAGCTGCTTGAAGAAGGTCTCCATGTGCTCCTTGTCTTGCATGATCTCCGCGTCGGCCAGGGCCTCAGACGCGTTGTCGACGAGGTCGTGGAGCCCGGACTCGTCGGTGTAGGAGACGTCGAACTTGCCGAGGACGAGGTCCTGCAGTTCGTGGTGGAGGTAGTCGCCGTCGAGGAACTCGTCCTTCGTGGGCGATGGGCCACCCACCAGGATGCCGTCCATCTCGTGGCGGTCGGGGACGAACAGTTCGTTGGCCATCCCAGCGACCTCCTGATAGAAGTTGTCGATGGCCTCGAGGCGCAGCCGGGCGAATCGCTGGGCGGACTGGCCACCTTTGCGCTGCTTGCCCGGGACCAACGACGAGGCGCTCTTGACGGGCTCGACCCGCTTACCCTTGAGCCAGCCGACGTTTGCCTCGCGGCGGTCGAGGACGATCAGGCCGTAGAGGCCCTTGTCCGCGAGCATGTACTCGAGGGGTCCGGTGAGGAAGTTCGAGTCGCAGTGATAGCGGAAGGACTCGATGGGATCCGGCGGGCTCTCGAGCACCTTCGTGACCATGTCGGTCTGGCCACCGCCGGCGTCGATGGCCCCCGAGAAGAGGACCATCCCGTTCTCCGGCGCCTCCTCGTAGTACTGCAGCCGCGACTTGATCGAGGACAGCGCGTCCTGGACGTTCGTCCGCGTCTGCTTGGACTTGATGTTGGAGGCCTCGCTGTGCTCCTGGGTGACGTGGGCCTGCACCTCGCTGATGCGGGTGCCGCCCGGGATGTAGATCGAGACGAGCTGGGTCCCGGAGCCCTCGTACTCCTCGAGCTCCTCGATGACCTTCTTGAACTCGTACTTCTGCCTGTCTCCGTAATCTTCCGTATTACTTTTCTCGGTGGACCCCATGGTGGCTCTTATGCCAGAAACAACGACCAAGACGGTAAAGGTCCCCGATTCACGGGCCGAGAAGTGGGACGAGTACGTGCAGGAGAACCCGGAAGTGGATTCCATCAGCCACCTCATCCGGCTCGCAGTGCAACGGGAGATCGACAACGACCGGCCCAGCGCACAACCTGTCGCCGACCCCACGGAAGACACTTCCTCGGGGGAAATCCTCACCGCCGTGCAGGGAATTCAGACGGCTGTCAGTGATCTGGAGGAGCGCATGTCTGCCCTCGAAGAAGTAGAGAAGGCAGAGGCCAGCTACGATCTCCAGAAGGCGATCTACGCAGTTCTGCCAGAAGATCCTGATTGCGTGATCGATGACGAGATACCTGGCCCTGAGAACGTGGAGGAGGCTGACCCTATCACTGCACGGGAAATCGCCCAACTGCTTGGTGCCGACTACCCCGAAGTTGAGGGGACCATTGATGGCATGGTGGAGGCCACGGCAGAAGTTCAGCGTAGCGACGTGAATCACGACGGGCGTTACTACTGGAAGCGAGGGGCTGGGCAATGAACGACGCCGAATTTAATCGTGTTATCAAGAGGGTAAAAAATAGCAAGACTGAGGCGACTGCTAACCAGTATGTTCCCAAGATCCGCGAGTTCCGAACGTGGCTTACAGAGGGAGAGAAAGATGACGAGGGAAACGTATTGCGTGAGCAGAAGCCCTTTGAGGAGGCTGACGTGATCGACGTAGAGGATTGGCTTGGAGAGCAGGATGAGAAGTACAGCAACGCCTCCAGTGTGGGGAAGGCCGATGCAGCGTTGGTCGCTGCCTTCGATGAACTAAACAAGCTCATAACATCGGGGAGAATCGACGGTGAGCCGTGGCCTCGGGATACCCCTGCCGACCGCGCCGACTACACCCCTAACGATACATCTACCATCAAGAGCCGGGAGTTGAAGCAAGACCTGCATTACTTGAAGCCCGACGAGGTAGATCAGATGGTCGAAGAGACGGACAAGCTCCGAGATGGACTGATAATTCGCCTTTTGTTCCAAACTGGCCTTAGAGTTTCTGAGCTAACTGATATCCGTCTTTCTGATCTTGACGAGGAATCCCGTTCTATCGCAGTCAGGGGGAAGGGTCGGAAGAACCGTACTGTGTTCTATCAGCCCTCTCTTGCACTTCCCATGCACATCTGGTTGACCGATAGACGGCCAGCGGTCTTCTACGCCGAAGAGAGTGAGTATCTTTTCCCGACGTCTCACTCCGAATGTATCACTCGGGCCGCTGTAACCGAGATGGTCAGAGAAGTGGCTGAGCAAGCCGGGATTCAAGAGGTATACGGCACGACCACAGATGGTGTCGAACGACACTCTGTTACTCCTCACGTTCTGCGCCACTCGTTCGCTATGGCGGCTCTCGATAACGGGTGGGACGTGTACACTCTCTCCCAAGCACTCGGGCACGCCTCAACCGAGATCACTACGTCCACCTATCTCCACGATGACGAGGAGCAGGTTAGGGAGGCGTACCAGCTACGTGGGCCTTCCAACTGACTCTTTGCCTGCATGGGGTCCGAATGCCCATTAGACGGGCTGAATCGGCTGATATCGGCACCCTAAGACCCATACAAGGGGTGTTTCAGATATATAGGGAATGTGATATTATTCGAGTCATCCCCGGCGAATTTCCATCAGTTCCTCTTGCTTCTGCGCAATCGCTTCCTCCGTCTCCAGTGAATCGACGGACTCGCTGGAAAGGTGCTCTTCCGCAAGCGTTCGAATGATCTCCTCCAGGGATGCACCCTCCGACAGCTCTGGGTGACGACGGGCCACGTGCTTGGCGAGTTGAACGGTGTTCTCCGATAGATGCTCGACGTCGTTCATTCACCGACCACTCCATTGCACCAGTTACGGAGCAAGAGTCTGATTCGCTGCGCGGTCTCACCATTGCGGCGGAAGGACTTTGCTGGCGATTGAGTGGAGATGTTGGCCTTGCGTAGTGCTGCGAATTCATCGCGGGTAACCGTCATCTCCACTGGCCAGTACGCATCACTATCGATCGCTTCCGGCTCGCTGGCCTGCACGTCGTCAGGTGAAACCTCACCACGCAGCACGGACCGAAGCCAATCCACCACGGCAGCATTGTGCGAGAGCGTAACGCCCTCTTGCGGTTCCGGTTCCCCGACGCTTTCGTAAGCCTCGCGCAAGATTGCAGTCTCGCGAGCAGGCAGATTCACAACAGCTGTATAAGTATTGGTAGCTCTGGGATTCTCGAAAGTAGCAGACATTAGCCGTCACCATCGAGATATTCTTCGGCCAGGAGACGCACGAACACGCCTCGTGGCACCTGTCTTCCCTCACCGAATCGCTCGTTAGACGCTTCGGCAAGAGTATCAAGCTCTTCCTCAGTCAGTCGCAGCATTGTATAGTTATCA
Source organism: Salinarchaeum sp. Harcht-Bsk1 (assembly GCF_000403645.1). Lineage (NCBI taxonomy): Archaea > Methanobacteriati > Methanobacteriota > Halobacteria > Halobacteriales > Natronoarchaeaceae > Salinarchaeum > Salinarchaeum sp. Harcht-Bsk1. The sequence goes on along the minus strand of NC_021313.1, from coordinate 1,274,882 downwards.
GTAGTAGACATAGTTTAGCTAACGAGGAAATCAGGGCTTCCTCGCAAAGCCCGCAAGGTGCCGTCGTTCGAAGGGAGTTGCACCACGCTCCCTACAACTTACCGCGATCCATGAGCACGCTAGCAGTGAGCCTGCGGACACACTACGAGCAAAGACGTACCCCGTCAGGGGAAACGTTGGACAGTAGGTTTATCGGAGGCAGCAGGGGCAAAGATCGGAGGGTCCGAAAACCCTGCTACCTCCATTTATATAGTATATGCGCCGGACAACTTAAAAGAATTGATATAACATTTGCAATATGACTCGAACAGTGCGCACCCACAAAAATTTTCTTGGTAGGACACTTTCAACCGATAACGAAAATCGCCATATGCCTGCACAATTTCACGCCCAATCTTTGCGACCGACCGGGCAGCATTTAAATGGGCATGCAGAATCGTTATATTTAAAAACAAAGTTGACATGTAGTACAATTGAAGAGAATATCTATACAAGCTGTTACATCGAATAGAGTGAACTTTCAGAACTTTTAAGTAGCTGGAGCTACAATTAGTAGTAAGGAGATTGATATTACGGACTAGCGTCTATGCGATCTAAGAGCATGAAAGCAAGGGAGAAGGACCTTACCAAAGCCTCTCACTCTTTAGTACGGGCTGGAAACACTTAAATCTTCCGATAGCTCTGCCCTTGCTTGCATCCGTCTTCTCCTTGATATGCGATGCAAGAAAGCGAGATATACAATACTGACAGTACAGCAACTGAACCGAACCAATCTGCTGCATACCTGCAGCTTAGTTCGGACAAACACCTTTGCAAATTATCTGGACAAACGTGGGCGCAACAGAGCGCCAACTTCTGCGATTGGCTCCAGCAGGAAGGGCCTCACCAGAACAAGGGCCAGTACACTGCTCGATTCACTCACTCGAAGGCCCGATACCGATTCGCCAAGGTAGCTGACTGCGAGCGTTACTGCATCCGAGAGTATGACGATCTCCACACCGTATGGCTCTCGCTGAATGCACGAGCCAAGGCAGATACTGGCCTCTGGTACGACCCTCTCGACCACTACGATGGTTTCCAATCAGGGGCAGTGAGCAAGGCGCTAAGGCGATGCATCCCGTCAGATGACTACGTGGGCGTCTCCCTCCACTCGCCCCGTCAGACCGGCTACACGCACCGCCACGTGGCTCTCTGGATTGACGGCACCGTTGCGCAAGATGACTTCCAGGCCTTTATAAACTCATTCGTCAGGAATCACCCGACTGCGCGGGAATCGGACAATTCACCGGAGAAAGCAATCAGGGTGAATCGGGTAACCGGTAACGATCTCTCCCACTTGCCAGAGGGAGCGGACTCGGAGACTGAAGCGCAGAGGGGAAGGACCACCGCCTTGCCGCGAGAGATTGCGAGCAATCTGCCAGCCATGCAGGTGGACAACGATCTACAGCAAGCGCCGTGCCACGTTCGACTCTGGGCCTCGCTCCTCTGGGCAACGGACAAGCGAGCGTGGCAACCCTTGGGCGGATACGGTGGCTCTCGCTTGGATGAGTACGCCTCAAGAGAGAGAATGGACAGAAGATAGGTTTCAAGACTAGTAGCCAACCCAAACAGCCAATCAAAGCAACTCTTCTTTTTTCTCTTGGAATTCTTCGTCAGTTAGTGCACCTCTTTCATTCAGATCAGCAAGTTTCTCGATCTCGTCTGCAACACTTTGGGGAGAATCCAATTCTTGGTTCGCAGACTTCGAGTCACTGCCCCTACCCATTTGTTTTTTAATTTCTTTTACAGGATCCTTTCTAGTATTTTTTCCAGAGAACCCGCTGACTTTATAATCGTTAGATTCAGTTACAACAGTTAGCTTCCCAAGGGTCGATTGGGATATGCTCTTGATTTCCGAATATGGGATAGTGATCCATCCCTTCGAGAAAACATTTCCTCTTTGCTGGATTTCCATTCGATCATCGAATATCTTGATCTTGCCGCAAAAAGTGCGTTCGTTTGTATTCCCTGAGATTCTCACTTTACCCCCTCTTGCTTTCATGATCAACTCAGACATGATCCAGAGAACACTTCGCTAGATTGATAAAGATTTTCGCCGTTAGCAGTGGCAATCATTTTCGAAGAAGGGTAATCCGATAGAGCGGCAAGGGCGTGACTAGCTGCATACCTACAGTTTAGTTCGGACAAATGTACTTCAATACCAAGTCCTTCTTCGATTAACCGTCGCCACCGGGGCAACATATTTGTACGCTTCAGCCACTACAGGAAGCATGAGACGATCGAGAGCCGGCTCGGGAAACTACGGCAGCATCCTTGCTCTGATCGGAGTAGTGAGTTACATCGGTGCAGCCCTATCCCTGCTCGCGATCTTCATGCAGGGGTACCCCGTCGCACTGAGCGGAGGGAGTGTCTCAGAGATTCAACCGTACATCGTAGCCATGCTGTTGCTGATGGTCTCAGTTTCGATTCCGACGGGGGTTGCAGCGCTCTCCGACGCGGATTTCTGATTTTGCGGAACTATCGGCAGATATTTCCGCGTTTTGAGCCGTGCTGCCAGCACTCGCCACTCTCAAGCAAATTTTGCCAACTCGAAATACAAAATATTACTGTGGAGGAATTAACTCGTACTTTTGTCGATCGCTCTGTTCGGCCTCCTGCTCGCTCATTGTGGGAAAAGAGGTCCCGCGCGGTGTAAGTACCTGTTGAAGGTCGACTCGACGGGCTGTGGTGTGGTTTCGCGTGTGAATCGTCGGCGTGGTGGTAGGGTTGGTCGAGGAATCGAGACGGCCGTTCGCAGGGCAACAAACCGCTTGGAAGCCCCCGACCGCTCGCGCCCGCTCACTCGTTGCGCTCCTCGACTCAGTCGCTCCGCTCCTTCGTCTGCGGTGCTTATTCCGAAAGACTTCGCTTCGCTCGTCTTTCGACGTTCGCCTCGCTCCGCTCGGCTCACCTTCGTGAGCGAACGCGAGCAGTCGGCCCCTTCCAGTCCCACCCGATGGTGGTCGGTGAAATCCCGCGAAACCCCGGTGGTTTGCGAAGGCTCGCGGTAGCCGGCGGCGGCTGGTGCCGCTGCTGTCCTCGGTGCCGGTGTGGCAAAATGTGAATCAGGTGGTGCGAAATGGGTGTATTAAAGGCGTCGGGGGCGGGCGTAGCCAGTATGGACCGGTACGACGTGGCGATCGTCGGTGGGGGACCGGCGGGCGCCGCAGCAGCCTACGAGGCCGCCAGCCGGGGCGCCGAAGCGGTCGTCCTGGAGAAGGGCGTTCCGCGCGCCGACCGCGATGGGCTGGGGCCGGACTCGACGGACGCCGCGGGCATGCTCGACTACTGGATCGAGATCATGGGCATCGACCCCGACGAGCTCCCCGACGACGTCATCTTGCAGGAGCTCTCGGGCACGGAGTTCGAGGGGCCCACCGAATCGCTCCGCCTCGAACGCACCGGCATGGAGGCCGACTACCCGCACTTCGGGTACACCTTCCAGCGTGCCCGGATGGACGACTGGCTCATCGAGCGCGCGGAGGACGCTGGCGCGGAGTACCGCGTCGAGGCGAGCGTGACCGGCGTGGACTCCGATCTGACGGGCGATCCCGAGCACACCGTCTCGTTGCGTAACGGCGAGGAGATCCAGGCTGACCGCCTCGTCCTCTCCGACGGCCCGCAGCGCCAGGTCACGAATCGCGTACTCGATCCGCTCCTCCCCGACGGGCAGGACATTACGGACTACGTCGGCACCACGAAAGCGAACCACATCGCCTACCAGGAGCACCGCGAGTTCCCCGAGGACGCGATCGAGAAAGACATGTTGCGGTTCTGGTGGGGCGCGATGCCCGGCGAGACGGCGTACCCGTGGGTCTTTCCCAACGACGGCACCGTCGCCCGCGTCGGGCTGACGATGCCGATCGGGCTCGACATCGACGACTTTCCGAACCAGGAGGAGTACCTCCTGCTCGACGCCGATGACGACTCGATTCCGTCGGGCTCGGAGTACATCGAGCGCCTGCTCGAACGCGCTTACCCCGAGTACGATCTCGAGGACTTCCCGCTCGTGGAGGACCGCGGGAAGCGCGACGGCACCGAGACCTACGCCATCTCCTCGACGCGCCCGATCGACTCGCCGACGGGCGCGGGAATCGCCATCGCGGGCGGTGCGATGGGCACGACCTCCGCCTTCCACGAGGGCGGGTATCACGTCGCCGTGCGCTCGGGCGCCATCGCGGGCGAACTCGCCGCCACCCGCCGGCTCGAAGCCTACAACGAGGCCTGGAAAGAGGCCATCGGGGACGAGATCCTCCGGAACGTCTCCTTCGCGGACATCGTCGCCGACTACGAGCCCGCGGACTGGGACCGCGCGTTCAGCACCGCTCGGAAACTCATGCAGCGGGAGGGCTCGCTGATTGGGTTCTCCCCGCGAGCGGGGTTCTCTGGCCTCAAACTCTTCGCGCAGTACTGGTGGACGAAGCGAAAATTCCGCGACGGCGGGTACGTGCAGCTCCACGAGGACGAGTTCGAGGTCTGAGCGCTCCGCTTCGTCGCTCCACACGCTGCAGCCGGCCAGCTACGCCGACGCGCCCCTCGCCCCCGAAACGTGGCCCTTATATGGCGAACGGCAGTCGGTATCCGTATGACCGAGGACGACGCCGAGGCTGCAGAGGACGCAGCCGAGGAGGCCGCAGAGGCTGAGGCCGAAGACAACGGCGACGAGGAGTCGGGACTACAGGAGGGCGACTTCGTCCGCCTGTCCTACACCGCTCGCGAGACCCAGGACGGCGGCCTCGTCGACACGACCTCCCAGGAGGTCGCCGAGGAGGAGGGCGTCGCGGACGAGGACCAGACGTTCGAGCCCCGCATCATCGTGCTGGGCGAGGGCCACCTCTTCGAGCCAGTCGAGGAGGCGATCAAGGGGCAGGAGGAGGGTGACTCCGGCACCGTCACCGTTCCCGCCGAGGAGGCCTTCGGCGAGAAGGACCCCGAGCAGGTCCGCACCGTCGCGGCCGACAAGGTCCCCGAGGACGAGCGCTACCCCGGCGCGCACGTCCAGATCGACGGCGAGCACGGCCACGTCGAGGCGATCATCGGCGGCCGCGCACGCGTCGACTTCAACCACGCACTCGCGGGCCGTGACATCGAGTACGAGTACGAGATCCTCGACGTCGTCGACGACCGCCTGGAACGCGCCCAGGGCCTCGTCAACGCCTTCCTCGACATCGACCTCGAGATGTGGTTCGAGACCGACGAGGTCGAGGAGGAGACCTACGTCAGCCCGAGCGAGGAAGAGGGCGAAGACGAGGACACTGAGGGCGACGAGGACGAAGACGTCGAGGGCCACTTCGAGACCGAACTCGTCGAGAAGGAGTCCCTCTACATCGAGGCGACCCCGCAGCTCACGATGAACCAGCAGTGGATGATGGGCAAGCAGCAGATCGCCCAGCAGCTCATCGACCGCCTCGGCATCGACCGCGTCGTCGTGCAGGAAACCATCGACGGCATGGGCGCGGGCCCGATGGGCGGCATGATGGGCGGCATGGGTGGCGGTGGCGAGGGCGACATCGAGGACGCCCTCGAGGACGCCGACGTCGACGCGGACGAACTCGTCGAAGAACTCGAAGACGACGCGTAACGCGGTCGAATTTGGCGGCTTCGCGGCTTTTCCGGTCTCGTTTCGCGGAGCGACCGCTGGACCTGGAGCGCAGACCGGTCTGGACACCTGGATCGCTCCGACCGTCGGGCAACTGGGCGGGCTGGCGTCGAGGGCGCTAGAAAGCGACAGCGAGCGGTCTGGGGTCGACGCTGCAACCGGCAGCACCGCCAGCCGACGTCACGCGATGTCGCGGCTCGTGTCGATGTCGACCTCGCCAGTCAACTGTAGCTTGATGGTCTCGGTGAGCGGCTGTCCGCCGCGGAACTTCGGCACGGCGAGGAAGTTGACGAGGTCGGAGCCTCGGGTCGTGGTATCGAGGTCGAACACGACATCCGCCATGTGCTCGGTGGTGTCGCGGTTGTCGGGTGGGTTCTGGCCGTCGAGACAGTGGAGGAAGGCGATCGAACCGGTGTTGACCATGTGGGTCTGGAGCTCGTTGAGGAAGTTCGTATAGCGGGCGTCCTCGCGGTGTTCGAGCACGTCCACGGGGTCGATGATCAGGTTCGCGCCCTCCGGGAGCGCCCGGATCAGGCGGTTGGCCTGATCGAGGGGTTCGCTGCCGGCGATGTCCCGCACCGTCGGGCTGCCGACCGGGGCCTCCGTCGAGTCGATGGCGTCGCGGACGGCCTGATCGGAGCGCTTGGTCGTGATGTAGAGCGTCCCGCGGGTGTTCGTCAACTGGTAGAGTAACAGCTCGGACTGGCTCGCGGGGTCGGCACTGACGGCCACCAGGCTCCCGGCGGGGATCCCGCCAGCGAGCTTCCTGTCGAGGACATCGATCCCCGTTTCGAGCCGAGCAGGCATTCGGAATTGATGTAGCAGCGGGATGGGGTATAAGGCTTCGGCCGTAACAGTCAAGCAGCACCGACCTGCGTCCGGCGCGACGATGGCGCGTGGCGGACGCCCTCGCCCGGGACGAACCACCCGCGCAACCCCGCTTTGGCTTCTCTCTGCCCGTTGCAGGTCCGATGACTGACCGTTGGTCCATAGCACGCCACCAGTTCGCAATAGTATAGTATCCACGTCCCTCTTCGATTATCCCAGATAGCGACCGAGAACTAGCGTGGTACTCCGTTTCACCCGTCGTTTCATTTATAGGCGTGCTCGGGGAATGGGTGTCCATGAGTACCGAGGGCGCCCCCGACGACGAGATCACCGTCTCCGACAACGGAATCACGGTGGAAAAGGAGTTCAGCGCCGACGACTTCCCGGTGCCGGCCATCCGATTTCTGATTCGCTCCGAGCGATCCGAGACGGTCTCCGTCCGTCTCTCCGAGTCCATTCCGGAGGAGTTTCCGATGGACGGCGTCGGCTTCCACCCCGACTACGAGAGCGACAACTGGGCTGCGTTCCAGGACCACCACGTCGAGTACGAGCGCGAACTCGACCCCGACGAGGAGATCGAGACGGTGTACGCGATCCGGATCGACGACCCCTCCGAAGCCGATCCGTTCCTGACTCCGCCCGAGATCGCGGAGGTCAGCCCTGCCGGCGACGCCGTCTCGCTCGAGCCCGGCGCCGGCGAGTCCATCGACGGCACGACCATCGACGACATCGCGCCCGCCGAGGACGACGAGGCGGTCAAGGACATGATCGCCGGCGAGGCCGAAGACGGTGCGGACGCGGCGGCGGACGCCACTGCGGACTCCCCCGAGGGGGACGACGCCGCAGCGGACCCGCTGGCGGACGACGCAACGGACCCGCTGGCGGACGACGCAACGGACCCGCTGGCAGGGGACGACGCCGGCGAGGATCTCGATCTCGACCTCGGGGACGTCGACACGGAGCCCGAGGACCTGGCCGCCGACGCCGACGACGATCCGACGGACGATGTCCCCGACATCGATCTCGGCTTCGACGAGGCCGATCCGGCGGAGGGTGACGCCGCCGACGCCGACGCGAGCGATCTCGACCTCGGGCTGGATGACGACGATCTCGGCGCGATCGACGAGGAGGCGCCTGCCGAAACGGATGCAGTCGAGGGAGAGGACGCGGACGTGACGGACGAGGCTGCGGCCGAAGCAGTTGAACCGGGCGAGGAGGCAGCTGAACCGGAGGGGGCGGCCGACGACCCCGACGAAACGACAGCCGAATCGGACGACGCCGAGGCGGACGACGAGTCCGCTGCCGACGCGCCGGAGATCGAAATCGACGTGGACGCCGCCGAGGAGAAAGTCGAGGGTACCGGGGAGGATGCGGAAGGCGAGGCGGACGAGCCGGCGGCCGACGAACCGGACGAAGCGGCGGCCGAGGCAGCCGATGCCGACGACGAGTCCGGCCCCGTGGACGACGAGCCGATTCTCGACCTCGCCGACGCCGAGGACGCTGCCGCCGAGGAGCCCGACGCTGACGAAGGGGAGGCAGACGAGGGTGCGGCCGACGAGGATGCGGCCGACGACGCGGACGCCATCGCCGTCGAGGAACCAGCCGACGACGTCGACGCCACCGAGGTAGCCGCAGCCGAGAGCGACGACGCACCGGCCGACGAGGAAGCGGACGACGAGGCCGAGGAGACTGCCGAGGAAGCTGGGCCCGAGGACGACGAGGAAACGGCCGACGAACCTGCATCGGCCGACGACGTCGAGGACGAAACGGACGAGTCCGCCCCCGAGAGCGGCATCGAGGCCGCCGTCGACGAGGCCGTCGCCGGCGCGGAGGCTGCCGAGCCCGCCGCTTCCGCAGCGGACGAACCCGACGCCGACGAGGAAGCCGATGCCGAGGCGGACGCCGAAGCGGAGGAAGCAGCCGAAACCGAGGAGGCGGCCGGTGCGAAAGCAGATGCCGAGGAAGCCGTCGTCGAGGACGACGAAGTGGCCGAGGCTGCAGACGCCGACGGTGTAGACGCAGCGGATGTAGCTGCCGAGGAAGCTGACGACGCGGAAGCGGCCGAGGAGGAACCCGCCCCGGAGCCAGTCGCGACCGGGCCCGCCGTCGAGGCGCTCGACGAACACGACTCGCTGGCGGGCGCCCTCGCCGCGGAGCTCGAATCCGGCGACGTGCCCGAGGAAGACCGCGAGGCCCTCGAGGACGCCCTCGATGTCGAAGCCGAGGACGCTGGTGGCGCAGGCGGCGCTGCAGCGGGCGGCGCCTTCGAGGCCAAGCTGAACCACCTCCAGGGTCGCGTGGACGACGTGGCGGCCTACGCCGACGCGATGGAGGCGTTCCTCGACGAGGAGGGTACCGGCCAGCAGCTCATCGAGGAGTTCCGCGAGGAGGTCGAGGCGCTGGACGCGGAGGTGAGCGGCTTCGCCGAGCAGATCGACGCGATCGAGGCCGACGTGGACGATGTCGAGGCGGACGTCGACGCGGTTGAGGCCGAGGTCGACGACGCCGCGACCGACCTCGACGACCTCACCGACTGGGTCGGCGACCTCGACGACGACGTTTCGGAGGTCTTCGCGGAGGTCGACAACGTCGCCGACGATGTGGCGACCGTCGAGGAGGAGGTCGCGACGATCGAGGACGACCTCGAGTCGACCGACGCGGCCGTCGACGCCGTCGAGAGCGACGTGGACGCCGTGGAGACGGACGTCGACTCGATGGAGACCGACGTCGACGAGCTCCAGGCGACGCTCGACGAGGTCGAGGCAGCCGTCGACGACGTGGAGGCGGACCTCCAGGACGACGTCGAGGACCTGCGCAGCCGCCTCGACGAACTCTCGTCAGTCGAGGACGAGGTCGAGGACCTCGCAGCCGACGTCGAGGACATCAAGCAGTGGCGCAGCCAGCTCGGCGAGATGTTCACCGACTGAGCGTCCGGATCGTCGGTCGTTCTCGATTTTCTCGTCTGCTCGACGGCTCCCCAGCGGCAGCGCCGAAACGCAACGAATAACCTCGGCCGCGGCCCGATTCCTGTCATGACCGAGCCGGTCGACGTCGCAGTGCCTCGCAAGGGACGCCCCCTGGAGGCCGTTCTCGGACGTCTCGCGGATCGAGCGGGAGACGCGAGTGCTGCCCCGACCGGCCACCATCGCGACGTCGCGAGCACCGGCGAGGACGGGACTCCCAGCGCTGGTGGGACGCCGTCCGACGCCCCGACCGTCGCCGAGGTCGCGGACGACGTCATCTCGACGCTGCGCTACGAGAAAGCCGTCACCAAGGACGCCGCCGAGGACGATCCCGACGCCACCGTCTACGACCGGCTCGCCGAGTACAGCGACCTCGAAGCGCCCTACCGCCCCGAGTACACGCTGCTGCGGGACGACCGCGCGGGGCGTCCACGCCGGATCGTCTTCGACGCCCTGACGCTGTGGATCGACGGCACGCCGATCCGGCTCGTCGGCCGCGAGGAGCCGTTCCGCGCCGTCCGGACCCACGAAGTGCCGCTGGCGTTCGACAGCGCGGACCTCGTCCTCGAGGAGGTCGTCGAACTCCGCCCCGAGCCGCTCACCTCCATCGACGACGTCAACGCCCGGATCGATCCCCAGGACACCGACGTTCGGGTCGCCACCGGCCTCGGCGACACCGTGCACCACACCCTCCTCGGCACCCCGGAACTCCGGACCGCGGGCGACGGTCCCCCGGACGAACTCGACAGATCGTTCGTCGCGGACTACGAGGGCCCGCTCTGCGTCTCGCCGCGCTACGAGCGCCTCGTCGCCGCCGTCCTCGGCACGGACGCCATCGAGGGCGTCGAGTTCGTCCACCCAGAGAACGGCCGCGATGAGGAGGCCGCCATCGCCGACGCCGGCCTCGGCGTCTACCTCACCGTCACCGGTTCGACCGCGCGCGAGCACGGCCTCGAACTCGGCTCGAAGCTGTTCCCCAGCGAGACGGTCCTGATGGAGAACGTCGTCGAGACCGGGTCGCCGGAGGATCGCGTCCGCTCGCTGATCGCGGGCGAGGACATCGAGACCGCGCTCTCCGTGCCCTGATCCAGCGCGCGGTTTTTCTCGGCGGTCCCGGGTCCCGACGGCGGCGCTCCACCGGGATCCCTCGGTACCGCAGCCGCGTCCTTCCACGCGCTCAGGTGGTCTGCTCAATCACAGGGTGGGACTGGAAGGGGCCGACCGCTCGCCGGTATCTGACGAAGCAAGCACCGCGACGAGGGAGCGAAGCGACCGAGTGAGGAGCGTCGTTCGAAAGAGCGGAGCTCTTTCGTGATCACGAGAGATCTTCGATCTCTCGGACGACAGCGAGTCAGGATCGGCGAGCAGGAGGGGCTTCCGAGCGGCCCGCTGCCTCTGCCGTACGACAGGATATCCGTCTGAAATTCCGCTCCCAACGCATTCAAACGACCACCGGTCTTACCCCCGAGCAACCGTGAATTCGGAGGATCGACGGGTGGTGGGGACGGCCGCGTCAGCCCACGCGCTCGTCCACGCTCACGAACTGTCGATCCCGATTCTCATCTCGGTCTGGCTCGCGGAGTACTCCGTCACGCCGGCGCTGCTTGGCGTCGTCGCGACGGTCGCGTACGGTTTCTTCGGCGCGGGGGCGCTTCCCGCCGGGGTCCTCGCGGATCGAGTCGGCGCGAGCAGATTGATCGGCGCGAGCCTGCTCGGTGCCGGCGGCGCCTTCCTCCTCGTCGGCGGTGCGGGCTGGCTCCCGATCGACGACGTGGCGCCGCTCGGCGTGCCGGGTCCGATCTGGGCGATCGCGCTGGCCCTCGCGCTCTGGGGCGTCGCCGCGAGCGCCTACCATCCCTCGGGGCTCACCCTCCTGAGCACCGCCGTCGAGCAGCGGGGCCGCGGGTTCGCCCTCCACGGTGCGGCCGGTAACCTCGGCATCGCAACGGGCCCGCTCGTGACGATCCTCCTGCTCGAGGTGCTCGCCTGGCAGACCGTCGCGCTCGTCCTCGGGATCGGCGGGATCGTCGTCGGGGCGACGGCGACTATCCTCGACGTCGATACGACTGTCGACGCCGCTGGCGACTCGCCAGTTGACGACCCCGACGCAGAGGCGACCCCCGACGGCGGCGAAAGCAGGGATGAGTCGGCCGGCGACGGGGCGACCGACTCCCCCTCCCTCCGCGACGAGCTCTCGACCATCCGCTCCGTGCTCGGCGGCCCCTTCCTCGTCGTCCTTGCGATCGTGATCGCTTCCGGCCTGTACTACCGCGGCGCGCTCACCTTCCTCCCCGAGATCCTCGCGGACCTCGAGTGGCTCGGGCCGATCGACCTCGGGAGTAGGGAGCTCCCCGCATCCCGACTCGTCTACGTCGGCGTGCTCGCCGTCGGCGTCGTCGGCCAGCTGATCGGCGGCCGACTCTCCGACACGCTCGAACCGGCCCGCGGGATCGCCGCTGCCTTCCTGGGCCTCACGGCGCTCGCGGTCGTCTTCCCGATCGCTGCGGCCGCTGGGGCGGCGCCGTTGCTCGTCGTCGCCGCGCTCCTCGGCGGCGCGCTGTTCGTCGTCCAGCCGCTCTACCAGGCAGCCGTCGCCGAGTTCACGCCCGAGGCAGCCCGCGGCGCGTCCTACGGCCTCACCTACCTCTGCGTGTTCGGCATCGGTGCGCTCGGCGGCGCGCTCGCTGGTGGACTGCTCACGATCGCGACTGCAGAAGCACTCTTCCTCGGGCTCGCCGGCATCGCGGCTGTCGCGGCCCTACTCGCCGGCGGGCTCGCGACCGGCCGACTCGGCCGCGCCTGAGCGGTAGCGGGTGACGGTGATCGCGGCGGATCGCCAGAACAGGAGTCCCAGCGTGATCGTGCCGAGCATCACGAGTCCGAACGGCCACGCGGCGCCGCCCTCGATCGCGGGCGACGTTCGGATCACGAGGCCGACGCCGACCGCGCCGATCGCCGCCGCGGCGACCGACCGGAGCTGCGCGGCTGCGGTGGCGGTGTGCGCTGGTTCGTAGGTCCCCACGAGCACCGTGGCGACGGCGATCCCCACCAGGAACGGGCCGATCGTCTCGACGACCTCCTGGAGGTCGGTGAGGCCCTCGAGTCCGTGGTGGTCGACGATCCCCCAGCCGACGATCGCGATCACCGCGAGGTGGTCGCCGGCCGCGAGGGCGAGGCCGTTTCGATCCGGCGCCTCGAACATGGTCGGCCGTACGTGGCGGGATCGAAAGTGCCTGCTGATTCGCGGTCGATCGCTGGTGGCAAGACTACTCTCCGGAACGACCCCGCGGGAAGCTTCTAGGAAGCCCCCGACCGCTCGACCGGTTACACTCGCTGTGCTCCTCGCTCCCTTCGGTCGCTGCGGTGCTTACTTCGTCTAACCGGTCGAGCGGCCGGCCCCTTCCAATCCCACCCGATGGTAGCGTTCAGGGATCGCGAACACCCGGTGGAGGGTTCGGTTGCCCGAAACTCTGGTGGACGGAACTCTGTCGCGTCTTCGACGGCGGCCGGCGCGCCAACTAGGGTTCCCGGGACTCCAGCGCCGCGGCGCGGAGGTTCTCCCCGCGCTCGGTCTCGACCATGAGGTCGGGTACTTTGGTGGGTTTCATGTTCTCGTCGACGGCGACGAAGACGGCGTGGGAGGTGGTGGTCCGCTCGCGCTCGCCGGTGCGGGGATTCTCGCGGTCGGCGGTCAGGCGGACGCGGACGCTCGTGTTCCCGGTATCGTAGACGTAGGACTCGATGACGGCGATGTCGCCGACGCCGATCGGCCGGTGGAACTCGATGGGGTCCATGCGCGCGGTGACGCAGGTCTCGCCAGCGAAACGCATCGCCGACATTGCGCTGACCTCGTCGAGCCACTTCATCACGTCGCCACCGTGGGCCGTCCCGACGGTGTTGGCGTGGTTGGGCTGGACGCGGTGGCGGTTCTCGATGTAGCTGTCCAGGAGCGTTGGCATGTGAGCACTGTCGCTCGGTCGCGTGATGAGGGTTTGGGGTCGGCTGGCGATCCGACCGCCGCCAGCGACTGGATCCAATACTCGTCGGAGAGAAAGAGAGCAACCGGCACGCACGGATCGGTTTCCGAACCCTTTTGACTGACCGGTTGGTCAGGTTATCGTGATGGACGATCCGGCAGCAGACATCATGGGCGCGACCTTTCGCGCCCTCTGCGATCACGGGTATGCGGAGCTGACGATGCGGGACATCGCCGAGGAGTCCGACCGGAGCAAGGCCGCCCTCCACTACCACTACGACGACAAGGAGGGGCTGCTCGTGGCCTTCCTCGACCACATGTACGACCGGTTCACCGACCGCGTCGGCGGCTACGGCGTCGACGGCGACGCGGCGCTACCGGACGACGTGGACGCCAGCGATCCGGACGAGCGGCTCCGCGCCTTCCTCTCGGCCGTGCTCCACCCACCGAAGGACAGCGACGACGTCCGCGAGTTCCGGACGGCGATGCTGGAGATCAAGGCTCAGGCGCCCTACAGCGACGCCTTCCGGGAACGGATCGCACGCTTCGACGCGTTCGTCACGGAGACCGTCACGGAACTGGTCGAGGCGGGCCAGGAGGCCGGGATCTACCGAGACTCGGCCGATCCCGCCCACGTCGCGCAGTTCGTCCTCGTGACTCACGACGGGGCGGACGCGCGACACGTGATCGCAGACGCGCCGGTCGACTGTGCGCTCGCCTCGCTCGAGGACTACCTCGACGGCTACCTGGTCGACGACGGGGCCGACCGGACGGAGAGCGGCTCCGAGGCACCGACGAGCGAGCAACTCACCGACGGCGGACGATCGGAGGCGGGTGAGGAGTGAGCGGTCCGGACGACGACTCGCCCGAGAGCGGCGGATCCGGGCCTCCAGAGCCTGCCAGCGATGAGCCCGACTCGCTCCTGGGCAAACTCGGCGCGATGTTCGGCGATCAGGAGAACCTCGAACTGACCGATGGCCCGATCGGGAAGCCACTGCTCTACCTCTCGGCGCCGATCATCGTCACGAACCTCCTGCAGGTCGCCTACAACCTCGCGGACACCTTCTGGCTCGGCCAGTACAGCACGGAAGCGCTCGCCGCGGTCACCTTCGGGTTCCCGCTGGTCTTCTTCCTCATCTCGCTGGGGATGGGCGTCGCCGTCGCGGGGAGCGTCCTCGTCGCCCAGCACACCGGCGCGGAGGAGTACGAGCAGGCGGAGTTCGCGGCCTCCCAGACCGTGACCTACGCCGTCCTCTTCTCGGTCGTCCTCGGGTCGATCGGCTACTTCTTCGTCGGCGACTTCGTCCGCGCGCTCGGCGCGGGGCCGGACGTCGCACCGCAGGCCGCGAACTACCTCGAGGTCATGTCGCTGGGGCTGTTCGCGATGTTCGGCTTCATCGTGTTCATCGACCTCATGCGCGGGGCCGGCGACACGGTCACGCCGATGCTCGTGATGTTCGGGACGGTGTTCCTCAACGTCGTGCTGGACCCGTTCCTGATCTTCGGCGTCGGGCCCTTCCCCGAACTCGGCGTCCAGGGCGCGGCGATCGCGACCGTCTTCTCCCGCGTCGTCGCGATGGGCGTCGGCGTCGCGATCATGTTCCGGGGCTACCACGGCATCCAGATCCGGCTCGGCGAGATGGTGCCCGATCCGACCTACGCCCGCCGACTGGTCAGGATCGGCGGCCCGGCGACCGTCGAGGGGACCGGCCGCTCGATCTCGGTGAACATGATGCTGTTCGTCGTCGGGACGTTCTCGACGCCGATCGTCGCGGCCTTCGGGGTCGGCGTCCGGGTCTTCTCGCTGATCTTCATGCCGGCGATCGCGCTGGACCGCGGCGTGGAGACGATGACCGGGCAGAACATCGGCGCCGGCAAGCCCGACCGCGCTGCGGTCGCCAACCACGTCGCCGCGAGGATCTCCTTCCTGATCCTGGCGGGCGTCGGCGTCGTGGTGTTCGTCTTCGCGCCGCAGATCGTCGCGGTCTTCGACAGCGATCCGGAGGTCGTTCGCGTCGGCTCGGATTTCCTGCGCTGGGTCGCGCCGACCTTCGGCTTCATCGGGATCGTGCGCGCCTACTCCGGCGGGTTCCGCGGTGCGGGGAAGACGCTCACCGCTGCCGCGCTCGCGATCATCATGCTCGGCGTCATCCGCGTCCCGCTGGCGTGGGTCGCCTCGCGCTCGATCGACGTCTCGACGATCGGCGTCGACGTCCCCGGCTTCGGCCGCCTGAGCGCCGACGTCCTCGCGGGCACGGCGATCGCCGACCTGCTCGCCGGTTCGATGAGCGAGACCGGCATCTGGCTGGCGTTCGCGGTCTCGAACGTCGCCGCCGCGGCGCTCGCCTACGCGTGGTTCACCCGGGGCACGTGGCGCGACGCCGACCTGACTGGCGAGCCGTCGCCTGCACCGGCGGACGACTGACGCCGACGCCAGGCCGACTTGGCCAGGTACCGGGCGCTCGCCGTTCCCCCAGCACGGTTCCGCAGCGAACCGTCCAGCTTTCTCGCCGGTAGGAACTGCCTTCGTTCTCGACAGCTGTCGGTAAGTTCTGCCGAATGATTAATGAGTCGAGAATCAAACAGTGCCCCTGTATGCCAACTGTCACCGATCCCTCGGCGTTCGAGGAAGGATCGCTCGGCCTCCAGATCGTCCTCTTCATCGTCACCTTCGGCATCTACGGGCTCTACTGGTACTACTCCACGAACGCCCAGCTCGCGG
This sequence comes from Salinarchaeum sp. Harcht-Bsk1, assembly GCF_000403645.1. NCBI lineage: Archaea > Methanobacteriati > Methanobacteriota > Halobacteria > Halobacteriales > Natronoarchaeaceae > Salinarchaeum > Salinarchaeum sp. Harcht-Bsk1. Next base: position 1,258,755 of record NC_021313.1, on the reverse strand, counting down.
CGGGGACCGACGCGGAGTTCAGCCCGGTGGCGCGAACGCTCCTCTCGCTGCTCCCGTTCCTGGGGCTCTACTGGAGCTGGCAGTTCTGCAACGACGCCGAGGCCGTCACTGACCAGAGCGGTCCCCTGCTGTTCGTCCTGTTCATCGTCTTCGCGCCGATCTCCTGGTTCCTGATCCAGTCCGGCGTGAACTCGACGGCCGCGAGCGCCTGAACCCGGGCGGCGACGGGCCGCCCCGCCCCGCAGCGCTGCGCCGCGACACGAGTTTCTTTGGTCGATCGGGCGCGAGTAGCACCCGTATGAGCTACGACAGCGTCAACTACGAAGACGTCGAGCCCGCAGCACCGGGGATGCACTTCCTCCGGGACGCGCTCGACGCCGAGCAGGTCGGGGTCACGGTGCTCGACGCCGACGAGGGCTGGAGCGGTCTGGAGCACGACCACGCCGAGGACGGGCAAGAAGAGGTCTACGTGCTCGTCGAGGGATCGGCCACCGTCACGGTCGAGGGCGAAGCCGTGTCGATGGAGGCGGGGGACGTCCTCCGGATCGATCCCGAGGCGACGCGATCGATCGACGTCGAGGAAGAGAGCCAGTTCGTCCTCGTGGGTGCGCCCTGAGCCCGTGTCCGAGGACGACGCTCCCAACGACGAGATCGTCATCCGACGTGCCGAACCCGCCGACGCTCCGCGGATTCGCGAACTGAACGAGGTCGCCCTCCGGCAGGTCGACGCCTACGCGGAGGACGCCGTCGAGGAGGGCATGGACGAGGACCTCGAGGACGTCGAGGCGAACTACGTCGCCGTCGGCGGCGACTTCCTCGTCGCGGAGATCGACGGCGACAGCCAGGCGGAGGCGGACGCTCCCTCGATCGTCGGGATGGGCGCGCTCGAGCCGGTCGGCGACGCGACGTTCCAGGCCGACGCGATCGTCCGCCCGGGGGACGAGCCCGCGGGCGAGATCACCCGAATGCGCGTCGATCCCGAGTTCCAGCGCCGCGGTATCGCCACCCGACTCGTCGACCGCCTGGAGGAGCGCGCTCGCGAACTCGGCTACGCGACGCTCGTGCTCGACACGACCGCACGGCAGGAAGGCGCCCAGCGCCTCTACGAGGGCTTCGGGTTCGAGCACGAGGACACGGTGCAGTGGCGCGAGTACGAGGTGCTGCTGTACAGGAAGTCCCTGTAACCCGCTTCTCGCTCGGGGTCTCCGTCGCGGTCGGCGACCGGTCGGAGCCCGGCACCGGCGCTTCCCAACATGGATTGGGTCGAAGCGACGGTGGAACTGCCCGGGGTCGGCTGTGGCAGCGGCTCCTCGTTCGGTTCGACGGAAAATGGCCGACCAGCGTGGTCGGCCGACGGAAATTCGTATCGGGTGTGATCCGCGCCGACGCGCAGTGGGGAGACGCTCGGCGCGGCTGCAGTTAGTGTGCGGTGCGTGGCGGGTGGCGTCGAGGTGGTGAGGCGTGGGCAGTGACCGACTTCACATCGCGCCGCCCATGCCGCCCATACCACCCATGCCGCCCATGCCGCCGCCCATACCGCCGGGGCCGCCGGGACCGCCTGCCGCGTCGTCGTCATCGTCGCCGGTCTGGCCGCCCTTCAGGTCGCCAGCGGCGATCACGTCGTCGATGCGCAGGATCATCACGGCCGCCTCGGTGGCGGACTCGATGGCCTGGGTCTTGACTCGCAGCGGCTCGACGACGCCGTCCTCGGAGAGGTCGGCGACATCGCCGGTGTAGGCGTCGAGGCCCGCGTTGGAGTCGCCGTCGGCGTGCTCGCTACGGAGCTCGACGATGGAGTCGATCGGGTCGAGACCGGCGTTCTCGGCGAGGGTGCGCGGGATGACGTCCAGCGCCTCGGCGAAGGCTTCGACGGCGATCTGCTCGCGGCCGCCGACGGAGTCGGCGAAGTCCTGCAGTGCGAGGCCGACCGCGATCTCGGGTGCACCGCCGCCGGGGACGACCTTGCCGTCCTCGAGCGTGGTGCGGACGACGCCGAGCGCGTCCTCGATGGCGCGCTCGACCTCGTCGACGACGTGCTCGGTGCCGCCCCGCAGGATCAGCGTGACGGACTTGGCCTCCTCGACGTCCTCGACGAAGATCTGCTGGTCGCCGCCGACGTCCTTCTGGGCGATCGAGCCCGCGAAGCCGAGGTCGTCGGCCTCGACGTCGGAGACGTTCGAGACGACGTTGGCGCCCGTCGCGCGGGCGAGCTTCGAAGCGTCACTGGACTTCGTGCGGCGGACCGCGAGGATGCCCTCCTGTGCGAGGAAGTGCTGGGCCATGTCGTCGATGCCGTCCTGTGCGAAGACGGCGTCGGCGCCGGCCTCGGCGAGCTGGTCGACCATCTCCTTGAGCTGCTCTTCCTCCTGGTCGAGGAACTCCTGGAGCTGGTCGGGGTCGGTGACGTTGACCTCGGCGTCGATCTCGGTCTCGCGAACCTCCAGCGCGTCGTCGAGCACGGCGACGTTGGCGTCCTCGACGGCGTAGGGCATGTCGTCGTGGACGCGCTCCTTCGAGATCAGCACGCCCTCGACGAGCTCGGACTCCTCGATGGCGCCGCCGACGACGTCCTCGACCTTGATGTTCTCAGTGTCGATGCCCTCCTCGTCGGCGACGGAGCGGACAGCCTGCACGACGAGGGAGGCGAGGTGGTCGCGGGCGTTCTCCGCGCCCTTGCCGGTCATCGCCGTCGCGGCGATGTTCTCGAGGATCTCCGTGTCGGACTCCTCGACGTCGATCGCGATGCCCTCGAGGGCGTCCTTGGCCTCCTCGGCGGCCTGGCGGTAGCCCTGCGCGAGCGTGGTGGCGTGGATCTCCTGGTCGAGCTGGTCCTCGGCCTTCTTGAGGAGCTCACCGGCGACGACCACGGCCGTGGTCGTCCCGTCGCCGACCTCGCTCTCCTGGGTTTCCGCGACCTCGACGATCATGTTGGCCGCGGGGTGCTCGATCTCCATCTCCTTGAGGATCGTGACGCCGTCGTTCGTGACGACGACGTTCCCCGTGGAGTCGACGAGCATCTTGTCCATCCCTTTCGGACCGAGTGTGGTCCGAACGGACTCGGAGACGGCCTTGCCGGCCGTGATGTTCATCGACTGAGCGTCCTTCCCCGACGTGCGCTGGCTGTCGTCGGAGAGTACGATCAGCGGCTGGTTGCCCATCTGCTGTGACATAGGTATCGCGTTGATTGATTGTGATTCTATATAAACCTTTTGCACGGGTCCCGCCGATCGCCGGACGGTACCACTATCGCCTGGTGTGTTACACCGTGACGGACTGGGTTTAAATATCAGAAATCGCTTTGAATCTGGATTAACGTCGACCGCCTCGGAAGCCTCCGAGCGGTCGGCCCGTTCCGGTCCCGAGGGACTCGCTCCGCTCGCCTCCCGACCGTCGCGGAATCACGGATTCCGCTCAGTCCCGCCCTGCTGATTTCCTACGTGCACGCCACTCCTGTGGACCACGTCGGCGCGCGCTTTGCGATGGCTGCGAGCCCCGAAGCGGGCGAGCAGCCAATCGCCGACACCGTGCGAGGGCCGAGCACCGGAGGCGAGCGAAGCGAAGCCGAGGAGCGCAGAAGGCTGGGGAGGAATGAGGCTGTCTGGGTGGACATCGAAGGGGGCCGATCGCTCCGGGAAGCCGGGCGAAGTAAGCACTGGACTGAACGAACGAATGTGAGTGAAGGAAGCGCACAGCGAGCCCCGCGAGCCCCGCGAGTCACGCGAGCGAAGCGAGCGTGACGTCGTCGGAGCTTGCTCCGACGGAACTGGAGCGATCGGGGGCTTTCGGATACGTTTAGCGTGCGACCTGTGCCACCGACGTCGCTGAATCCTGGTCTCCCAAGAGAAGCATTCGAATTCGACCGTCAGAACCAGCGAAAGACGGCCCGCCGCACCTGCTCGGTCAGCGGCCGCCCGCTCCCACCGGGCCGCACCCGGATGTCGTCGGTCCCCAGCAACGCGACCCCCGCGAGCACCACCAGCCCGCCGACCACGAGATCGATCAGCACGATGGCGAACACCGGATGGACGTCGTGGGCGGCCTCGATCATCCCGGGCGGGAGCACCATGATGTAGCGGTGCTCGGAGACGTGCCGGTAGTGGATCCCCTCCTGTTCGGCGGCCTGGATCGTCGCGGTCGCGGTCTCCGTCGAGCGACCGCCGACGGTCACGCGGTCGGGCTGGACGTCGACGTCGCTGGAGTGGGGCTCCACGATCGCGACGGTCGGAACGAGGCCGGCGTTGTTGACCGGATACTCGATCTCGGCGGTCCCACCCGGCTCCACGGAGAGCGGATCGCTGGACGGGTCCCCCTGGCTGGCGACGCCGAACTCCTGCACGCCACCCGGAATCACCATCGCCGCGGTCGCGAGCAACACGACGACGATCGCGACCGCGCCGACGGCCGACCAGAGTTTGATGACGTGCTCGCGGTCGGTCCGGCGGTCGGTCACCCGGACGCCGCGGCCGCCCCCGCCGGAGGCCAGCGCCACCAGCGCGAGCCCGAGGCCGACGAGTAGGAGGCCGAAACCGCGCGGGCTCGTCGCCGCCCCGAGGCCGAGGGTGTTCGCGAGCCCGCTACGGACGCCGCCTGCGACCGAGCCGATACCACCGACCACGGTGCCGAGGTGGGGGATGGTTACGACGGTACCGCCGATCCGGAGGGCCTCCGCCTCGACCTGCTCGTCCCTGACGATGGGTTCGGGCCCGTCCTGGTCGGTGAACGGATTGTTGTCGCCTTTGGTGACGTATCCCTCGTCGGTCACCTCGACCACGCGGTGGGTGGTCAGCCCGCCGCCGTCGAGTTCGCGTGCGCGATAGACGACGACGTCCCCTTCCTCGACGTCGCCGGCGAGGGGCTGTGGGATCGAGACGAACCCGTCGCCCTGGTCGATCGTCGGCTCCATGCTGTTGGAGCTAACGTAGCCCAAGAGAATCGGCGTGCCGAGCAGGTGGCCGACGACCAGCGAGAGGATCACGACGATCAGGACCGCGGAGGCGATCCTCCCGGCCCACTCGCGGGCCGTCACTGCCGGACCCCTCCAGCGGCCCTCACGCGGCGCATTACTGTCACCTAACGATGGGGTTCGATGTTATACCTGTTGGGCCCGTCCGTTCGCCGCCCGGTCGACCACAGCGTCGTCCCGAGAACCCCTACGCGAGCACTGCCGACCCGTCGCGATAGCCGTCGCAGGGTCGCGAGCACCGTCGCACCGATCGAGCACCGCGCTCCGGCGGTTACCGAGCGATGTCGTGTATCTCGCCGAGCAGCGACGCCAGTTCCTCCGTCAGCAACTCGAAGATCGCCCCACCGGCTTTGGCGCTCGCGTACTCGGGCTCGCCGATCGCGCCGCTCTCGGAGAAGGCGTCGAACGATCGGTACGTCGAGACGGGTCCACCCTCCAGCAGGTCCGTTCCGCCACGCTCGTAGGGCGTTTCCAGCGGTTCCGCGGGCTGGTCCTCGCCGACGAGGTCCGGGTGGAGGTGCAGCATGAGGGAGGTCTCGAACTCCCCGCCGTGGGCCATCCCGCCCGGATCGCTCTCTCGGACGTCCTCGAGGAGGCCTGCCGCCAGCTCGAAGTACGTCACGCCCACGACCTCCGCGTCCGGGTTGGCGACGCCGATGGTGCTCACCGCGCCGTCGACGAGCGAAGCGTTGCCGCCGTGACCGTTGACGAGGAGGATCGCGTCGAACCCCTCGTCGTCTCCGGCACCGAGCCCACTCTCCGCGAGGTCCTCGAGGACGCCGAGGAGCCGCTGGAAGCCGAGCGTCAGCGTGCCGCCGAACGGCAGGTGGTGAGGCGAGTAGCCGGTCCAGACCGCCGGCGCGACGAGTGCCGGGACGGTGGCCTCCTCACCGGCGCCGTCCGCATCACCATCGGCGCCGGTCGCCTCAGCGACGCCACCGTTCGCCTCAGCGACGCCGCCGTGGGCGATGGCTTCCGCCAGCAGGCTGTCGGTTGCGACCGGGAGGTGCTCGCCGTGTTGCTCGACGCTCCCGACGGGAACGACGAGGATCGATCCCGGCTCGGCGGCGACGGCCCGGATCTTCGGGGCGGGCCGTGCCGCGAGGCTGGTGGCTGGATCGAGGTGCATACCCGGGGATCCGTTGGTGGCGAGCAAATGGCTTTCGACGGCGATGAACTGGCAACGGAAACCGCGTTCGTTCGACGGTTCGCTGCGGTTCGACGGCCGAGCGGGTCGGGGCCCGCGCTTACTCGTGGCCGACGGCTTCCTTGATCTCGACGGCGAGGGCGTCGCCGATGCCCTCGACCTGTGCGAGCTGGGCCTGAGTGGCCGCCCGGAGGTCGGCGACGGTCTCGTAGCCGGCGGCGCGGAGCGCCTCGGCCTTGGCGTCGCCGACGCCGGAGACGTCGGTCAGCGCGCCTTCGGCGACGTCAGCACTGTCGTCGCCCGCGCCGTCGTCCTCGCCGGGATCGCTGCCGGCGTCGCTTCGTTCGGCCTGGCCGAAGTCGAAGACGTCCTCACCGGTCTGGTCGGTCGCCTCGTCGGTCTGGTCGGTCGCAGTGCCGACGTCCTCGTCGCCCCGTGCCTCGTCCGCTGGCTCCGCCGCTGGCGAGGCAGCCGGCTCGTCGGCACCGCCTTCCGGCTCCGTAGCGGCGTCGGCCCCGAAGTCCTCGACAGCAACGTCGTGATCGAAGGCGTCGACGTCGTCGTCGACGCCGTCGTCGTCGGCCTCCCCAGCCGGCTCCTCGCCTTCCCCGGTGCCCTCGAGCGCCTCACCTTCGAGCATGCGGGTCTCGGCGCCCTCGACCTCCGCGTCGGTGTCGAAGCGATCGAGCGCCTCCGACAGGCGGGCCGCCTGCTCGGAGAGGTCGCTGGCGGAACTCGACACTTCGGTGAGCGCCGTGGTCTGCTCTTCGGCGGCCGCAGCGACGGACTCGGACTCCGCGGTGGTCTCTTCGCTGATCGTCGCGGCCTCGTCGACCATGGCGACGACCTCCTCGGTCGTGGCAGCCTGCTCCTCCGTCGCAGCCGAAATTTCCTGGACGCCGGTGTTGGTCTCGCCTGCGTACTCGGCGATCTCTTCGAGTGCCTCGACGGCGTTGGCCACCTGCGTGCTGGCCTCGTCGACGTCCTCGCTGGTCTGTTCGACCTCCTCCGCGGAGCGCTGGGTCTGCTCGCGAATCGACTCGAGGCGGTGTTCGATCTCCTCGGCAGCGTCCTTGGCGTCCTGGGAGAGCTCCTTGACCTCCTGGGCCACGACGCCGAAGCCGCCATCCTCTTCGCCGCCGGTGGTGCGAGAGGCCTCGATGTTGGCGTTGAGCGCGAGCATGTTGGTCTGGTCTGAGATCTCCTGAATCCGCTCGATCAGTTCGTCGATCTGGGAGACCTCCTGTTCGAGCTGCGCGATCTCCTCGACCGCCCGGCTGGACTCGTCCTCGATCTCGCGCATGGAGGCGATCGCGGCCTGTGCGGCGTCGCGACCAGCCCTGCCGGTCTCGGCCGTCTGTTCCGCGATGTCGGCGACCTCGTTCGACGAGGCGGCGATCTCCTCGGTGGTCGTCGAGAGGTCGGACATCTCCTGGTTGACGGTCTGGAGGGAGTCGTTCTGGCGTTCGGCGCCGGCGGAGATCTCCTGGACGGAGTCGCTGATCTGCTCGCTGGCAGAGCGGACCTCCTCGCTGGAGGCGGTGACCTGCTCGGAGGCGGTCGCGACTTCCGCGGCGAACGCGTTCAGGCCCTCCACCGTCTCTTCAATCTCGGCGAGCATCTCGTTGTACTCCTCCGCGATGGCCGCCATCGCGTCGTTGTCCGTCGAGGTCTCCATCCGTGCGGTGAGGTCGCCGTCGGCGGCCTGCTGCATCACCGTGGAGTAGTCGTCCGCCGTCGATTCGAGCTCCATGTTGATCCGCTGGATGCGCTCGCGCTCGGCCTCGGCCTCTTCGCGTGCGGACTGGGCCTCCTGGATCTGCTCGCGCAGCGACCGTCGCATGTCGTCGAAGGCGCTGTAGAGCTGCCCGATCTCGTCCTTGCGGCCGGTCTCGAGGTCCACGTCGAGTTTGCCCTCCTCCATGGACTGGGCCTTCGACTGGAGCCGTCGGAGCGGCGTCACGGTCTGACGACCGAGGACGAAGCCCATGATGCCCAGCGAGAGGAAGGCGACGGCGAGGATCATCAGGACGCTCTGCCCGACGGTGTCCCGGACTACGTACGCGTCGCTCTTGGGGATGCTCGTCACGGCGACCCAGTCGTCGGCCGTCCCCGGACCGTTGACTGGTGCGTAGGCGCGCAGTTCGCCCCCGTTGGAGGTGAACTGAACGTTCCTGGTCTCGAGGGCGGCGTCGATCGCCTCCCGCTGGTTCTGGTCGTCGATCGTGCCGTCGGCCGTCTCGGAATTTTGGCTGAGTACGTACTGGTAGTCGGCGTTGACGATGTCTGTCGACTGCGTCGAGTGCTGCTGGGTAAGCTGGTCGATTCGCGTCTGGATCGCCGCGTCGATCACGACGACCCGCTCGGAGTTCGTCGAGGTGGGCGTCGCGAACGCGATCGCCTGCGTTCCCGAGAGCGCGTTGGACTCGTAGCTCCCCTCGGACATCCACATGGTGCCACCGAAGAACTCCTCCTGAAGCGATTCCGACGCCCAGGGATCGTCGACGGATTCGAAATCGTTCCCCTCGATGGTGTCGACCGTCGAGAATACGACGGTGTCGTTCGAGAAGTCGATCACGTGTATCGCGACGTAGTCGTCGAGGTGCGCCTCGTAGGAGGTGATCGCTTCGCCGTCACCGTTGGCGACGTTCTCGAGGTTCCCGATCGCGCGGGACTGCTGTTCCATCAACTGGGACCACTCGTCGAGCGAGTCGGCCTGCATCTCGGCGCTGGATCTGAGTGTATCCTGTCTGCTGTCCTCGATCGTCGTGTTGACCTGTGCGTACCCCACGTATCCCACGATCCCGATTGCCAGGACGACGAACAGAATCGAGACGACGAACTTCGCGGTGTACCGACGCTGTATAAATGACGGAAGCAGATACGACGTGAGTTTCGGTGTCATACGCTCGTTCGACCCCCTACTACTGACATAGGTAAGCCCTCCTACCCTCCTCTATTAAAATTGTTGGATTGCTGAACTGATGGGGAGTTTCTACCAATTTATCACAACCATGTTCATCGTCGATGAAGGATGGTCTACAGCCGCCTCACACGCTCTTGCGTGCGATTGTTCCACTCGCTGGTTTCTCGATGGCGGGGAGGCCCGGTTCGACCGATCGAACTGTCCCGATGACGGGATCGTTATATGTTCTCGTTCGCCCCGGATCGGGCCTTCGGTGTGGGCGGCGATCCATCGGTGCCGGCAGTACGACGCCACGTCACGTCGTCCGCCGCGAGGAGAAACAGCTCGAACGGTCGCGCCCGCCGACGCTTACTCGTGGCCGACGTCGTCCTTGATCTCGACGGCGAGAGCGTCGCCGATGCCCTCGACCTGTGCGAGCTGGGCCTGGCTGGCCGCCCGGAGGTCGGCGACGGTCTCGTAGCCGGCGGCGCGGAGCGCCTCGGCCTTGGCGTCGCCGACGCCGGAGACGTCGGTCAGCGCGAGGTCGGCGACGTCGCCGGCTGCTTCGGCTGCGTCGTCACCGGCGCCCGCGGACTCGTCGTCGAGGTCGCCGACGACCTCGCTGCCCTCGGACTGGCCGAAGTCGAAGACGTCCTCGCCGGTCTGGTCGGTCTCCTCCGCGGCGGTGTCGGCGTCCGGTTCTGCGTCGTCGACGCCCTCGGCATCGTCAGTATCCATCGGCTCCACGGGCTCGGCGTCGTCGGGCTCCGCTGCCGGCGACGCTGCGGGCTCGTCCGCACCGCCTTCCGGGCCAGCAGCGGTGTCGGCACCGAACTCGTCGGCCTCGACGCCAGGCTGGAAGGCGTCGATGTCCTCGTCGACGTCGTCGGCGGATTCAGCGGGGGTGCCGTCGTCGAGTTCGTCGCCCTCGGGTAGCTCCTCCTCGGTGAGGTCGCCGTCGGGCAGCTCTTCGTCGCCCAGACCGCCCGCTGGTGACTCCTCGTCGATTTGCTCGCCTTCGAGCATGCGAGTCTCGGCGCCCTCTAGCTCTGCGTCGGTGTCGAAGCGATCCAGGGCTTCGGAGAGGCGTGCTGCCTGCTCGGAGAGGTCGCTCGCGGAGTTCGACACTTCCGTCAGTGCGGTCGTCTGCTGCTCGGCGGCCGCGGCGACGGACTCGGACTCCGCGGTGGTCTCTTCGCTGATCGTCGCGGCCTCGTCGACCATGGCGACGACCTCCTGGGTGGAGGCGGCCTGCTCCTCGGTGGCTGCGGAAATCTCCTGGACGCCGGTGTTGGTCTCGCCTGCGTACTCGGCGATCTCTTCGAGTGCCTCGACGGCGTTGGCCACCTGCGTGCTGGCCTCGTCGACGTCCTCGCTGGTCTGTTCGACCTCCTCCGCGGAGCGCTGGGTCTGGTGCCGGATCGACTCGAGCCTGTCCTCGATCTCCTCGGCAGCGTCCTTGGCGTCCTGGGAGAGCTCCTTGACCTCCTGTGCGACGACGCCGAAGCCGCCGTCGCCCTCGCCGCTGGTGGAACGAGAGGCTTCGATGTTGGCGTTGAGCGCGAGCATGTTGGTCTGGTCGGAGATCTCCTGAATGCGCTCGATCAGTTCGTCGATCTGGCCGACTTCCGTCTCGAGCTGGTTGATCTCCTCGACTGCCCGGCTGGACTCGTCCTCGATCTCGCGCATGGAGGCGATCGCTGCCTGTGCGGCGTCGCGACCTGCCTTCCCGGTCTCGGCGGTCCGCTCTGCGATGTCGGCGACCTCGTTGGAGGAGGCGGCGATCTCCTCGGTGGTCGTCGAGAGGTCGGACATCTCCTGATTGACGGATTGCAGCGAGTCGTTCTGTCGCTCGGCGCCAGCCGAAATCTCCTGGACGGAGTCGCTGATCTGCTCGCTGGCGGAGCGGACCTCCTCGCTGGAAGCGGTGACCTGCTCGGAGGCCGTCGCGACCTCGGCGGCGAAGGCGTTGAGTTCCTCGATGGTCTGTTCGATCTCGGCGAGCATCTCGTTGTACTCGTCGGCGATCGCTGCCATCGCCTCGTTCTCCGTCGTGGTCGCCATCCGCGCGGTGAGGTCGCCCTCGGCGGCGCGTTGCATGACGTCGCTGTAGTCGTCGGCGGTCGCCTCCAGTTGCTTGTTGATGCGCTGGATGCGCTCGCGCTCGGCCTCGGCCTCTTCGCGTGCGGACTGGGCCTCCTGGATCTGCTCGCGGAGGGAGAGACGCATGCTGTCGAAGGCGCGGTAGAGCTGGCCGATCTCGTCCTTGCGGCCGGTCTCGAGGTCGACGTCGAGGTTCCCTTCCTCCATGGACTGGGCCTTCGACTGGAGCCGTCGGAGCGGCGTCACGGTCTGACGACCGAGGATGAAGCCCATAATGCCCAGCGAGAGGAAGGCCACGGCGACGATGGCGAGGAGGAGCTGTCCGACGGACTCGCGGACCTCCTGTCCGACCGTGTCACGGACCGCGTACGCCTCCTCTTTGGGGACGCTGGTGACGGCGACCCAGTCGGTGGCCTGGGACGGCCCGTCGACCGGCGCGTACGCCTGCAGCGAATCGCCGTGGTCGCTGAACGCCACCGTATCGTCGGCGAGAGCCTGCTCGACCTGGGAGAGCTCTTCCTCGTGGAGGTGGACCGCCCCACTGGCGTTATCCTGGAGCACGAATGCTCCCTCTTCGTTGACGATCTGTGTGGTGCGTGCCGAGCCCTCTCTCGAGAGCTGCTCGAGCCGGATGTCGATGGACGCCGTCAGCACGACCGCGCGATCGGGGTTCTGTGTCGGCGCGGCGAAGGCGATCACGCGTCGGCCCGGCACCGAGACGGAGGGGTAGGCACCGTCGGAGACCCAGACCTGGCCACCGGAGATGTTCCGGGCGAGCCCGTCAGTCGCCCAGGGCTCGTCGATTTCGCTGAAACTGGTCCCCGAGTCGAGTTCGCTCGTCCCCGCCGTGGACGTCAGGACTTCCTGATCCTCGAGGTGGACGAGGTGGATCGACGAGAACCCGTCGAGCGTCGACGCGTACGCGCTCAACCGTCCCCTGGCGTTCTGTGGCGACCCGTCGGACACGTCGGGGAGTTGTCCGACGAGCCGTGCCTGGTACTCCATCCTGGTGGTCCACTCGTTCAGAGAACCGGCCTGGAGTTCGGACGTTTCGCGGAGGTTGTTCTCGGTTTCCTCCCCGATCTGTCCCTCGATGCTATTCTCGATGGTCGAAACCTGTGCGTACCCGACGTACCCCACGATCCCGATCGCCACCAAGACGAAGAGAATCGAGACGACGAACTTCGCGGTGTACCGGCGCTGGATGAACGACGGGACCAGGTAGGAAGAGATGTTTGGTGTCATTTTTGTGTTACGACCCTCCCGCGTATGGCATGTGGTAGACGAACCCTCCTCCGGATATTAAAGGTGTTGGCTCGCTAAATCTACGGAACCGGACGTCCGTGGACGCTCACGCCCTCTGGACTCAGTTCTCCGGACGGCATTTCATATGGAAGATAGTTCCTTCTTCTTATAGATTGCTGCCAGGACTGCTGGTATGACGGGCCTAGTGTCACCTCGAACGAGGGTACGTTTTCGAATCGAAAGCAAATCGCGCCGGCCGCCGAAGGGTGTGGAGCCCACGCCGTTTCACCCTCCCTGGCACCTGGGTGGCTCCGAACGACGCTCGCCCACGGCGCGAATCGCTCCCTGGTGATCGGTGCCTCGTCGCGACGGCCTGTCCGCGCCTTTATTACGCGCCGTCGATCACGTGGTGGCATGTCGAGCGATCGGTCGCAGGCGACGCCTGGCCCTTCACAGCCAGACGAGTTCTGGCCGCGATTCTGGTTCAACGTCTGCTCGTACTCGGAGTACTACTTCATGCTCCTGATCGCCGTGACGATCATGGCCGTGCTCAACGCCGTGGCGATGCTCCTCGCCGAGCAGTCGACGGCCTCCTTCGTGATCGCGACCATGGTGTTCGTGATCCTCGGCCTCACGGCGCTCGCCGTCGGATTCGTCCTCTGGCAGTGCAAGCAGCTGCGCGGCCCCGACCGGGAGAAGCTTGAAGGCGTGGAGCCCACCGATCGGTCGCAGGAGGAGTGACGCGCCGCTGCTCGAACCGCTGGCCCATGCGTTCGAGCCGCTGCCTCCGGGGTCGCTCCCCTCACGCGTCGGGGGAATACTGGCACGACACGCATTTATTCGTCGCATACTAGCCTGTGGGCATGTCACCAGATCCCTCACGGGCGATCCCCCGACGTGAGTTCGTCCGGAGCGCGGTCGCCATCGGCGGTGCCAGCGCGCTCGCCGCCTGTCTGGAAGCAGAATCGAACAGCGACGATCCCGGCGAACCGCAGTTCCCACAGGGTCCCGAGGACCTCTCGATGCTCCCCGAGCGCCAGCACGCCTGGAACGCCTATCTCCGACGATCGCCGAGCGGGAACACGAACTTGCCCGAACAGCAGCTCGTTCTGTTCTACCGGTACACCGGTTCGGTGCCGCCGGCGGAGGACGAGCGGACCGCCGTCGAGGAGACGCTCCGATCGATCGAGCGGGCCTACCAGCGCGGGACGGGCGGCGACACGAGCGCCACGTTCTCCCGTGGACTCCTCTTCATGCTCGGCTATTCTCCCTCGTACTTCGATCGCTTCGACGAGTCGCTGCCCGAGGACGTCGGCCTCCAGCGACCCGAGGACGTGATCGACCAGCTCGACGAGGACGCCACGCCCGAGGAGGCCGACGTCGCAATCTTGCTCAACAGCGACTTCGGCTCGATCCCGCTGGCCGTCGAGGAGGCGCTCGCCGGCGAGGTCGATCGGATCAACGGCATCGACGTCGGCGGCGACTTCTCCTCGGTCTTCGAGCAGATCGGCCGTCGCCCCGCCGTCGTCGGCCGCGGGAACCCCGCCGAGGAACTCGACCACCCCGAGATCGAGGAGGAGTCACCGCTCTCGATGGGGTACAAATCCGGCTTCGACGACTCGAACCCGCCCGAGGACGCGGTCACGATCGAGGACGGCCCGTTCGATCAGGGCACCACCCAGTTGGTCAGCCGGATGGGGATCGACCTCGACGGCTGGTACGACATGAGCGAAGAGGAACGGGTCACCCAGATGTTCGGTACCAGCTACGACACGGAGGACGTCGGGGACACTGGCGAGAACCTCGGCGGCCACAGCCGCATCACCCCTGACGACACCGAAAACCTCGAGGAGAAGGCTGCCGAACACGGACGGCTCGGCCACTCACAGAAGACGGCTCGTGCGCGAGACGATTCGTTCCAGACGAAGATCCTCCGGCGGTCGGAAGGCAACGTCTCCGACCCCGAGTTCGACGCCGGGATGAACTTCACCTCCGTCCAGCGCGACCTCGCGAACTTCGTCGAGGTCCGCGAGGCGATGAACGACCTCGGGAGCGACGACATCGACGCCCACCACAGCGGGATCGTCGACTTCCTCACCGTCGTTCGGCGGGGCACCTACCTCGTGCCGCCCCGCTCGAAGCGGGCGCTCCCGTCGCCGCGCCCCGACGACTGATCGTCGCGGCACTCGAGGAGCCGCCGATCGTGCTGCTGGGGAGCGCGAGTTGCATAGCAGACTGCACGGTTCGCCTGGCCGGAAGGCACCGTTTCTCGCGCCGGACAGCGGAGAGCGTTGCCCCGGCTTACTCGTCGTCGTAGGCGAGTCGCTCCTGGATCCCGGCGGGCGTGACGCGGATCCGCTGTCCCGTCTCGACGTCTTCGAACGTCCGTTCGGTCCCGTCTGGCCAGACGATCCGGAGTTCCTCGACGACGGAATCGCTGCCGGTCCCGACGTGGATCACGGGGCTGTCCTGTGACTGGAAGTCCGTGCGACCGTTGGCGAAGTAGTGCTGGGTGTCGCCGTCGACGGTCGCGTACACGGTTGCCCCGACGGCCGTTCGCTCCTCCCCCGCGCCGACCAGGACCTGCAGTGAGGCCCCCTGCTCGCCGTCGTTTCGATAGAGGCGGTAGGACTCGTCGTACGTCGCGACGCCGACGTCGACGTCGCCGTCCACGTCGTAGTCGATCTGTCCGACGCCGCGACCGTTGGCAACCTCGAGGCCGATTTCGTCGGCGTCCTGTCGGTAGAACTGGCCGTCCTGCTGCACCCAGACGCCGGGCAGCGGGTAGACCGGTTCGTCGTCGTCGAAGGTGACGACGGTCTGGGTGCTGTGGAAGGCGTCCTGCTCGCCGTCGCTGTCGAGGTCCGCGACCACGGTACCCCAGCCCCAGCCGCCTTCGGCGATGCCGACCTCGCGGCCGACGCCGTCGTAGCTCGATCCGTTGGCGACGAGAATGTTGTTGCCCTGGAGGCGCTTCCCGAGCCTGTTGTTGAGGAAGTTGCTGAACAGCCGTCGCTCCATGGCTGGCAGTTCCACGATCCGCTCTTCGGGGAAGAAGATGTTCGTGACGAAGATCTCCGGTCGGCCGTCGCCCTGCAGGTCCGCGATCTCCGAGGACATCCCGTTGCGATCCGTGACGCCGGCCATCGTTCGCTTGGTGAAGGTGCCGTCGCCATCGTTCACGTACAGCGTGTCGTTGAAGTAGTCGTTCGCGGCGTGGATGTCCGGATGGCCGTCACCGGTGAGGTCGACGAAGCTAGTCGCCAGCGTCCAGTGCGGGCCGCGGCCGTCGGGGCCGATTCCCGCGTCGGTCGCACGCTCGAAGCCGTCGCCACAGCTCCCCCGGTAGAGGACGTTGGGGTTCCCGTTGTCTTCCTGCCAGTCTTCGCCGTGCCAGCCTGCCGGACTGCCATCGTACCAGAGCCCGTACTGGGCGACGAACACGTCGAGACAGCCGTCACCGTCGTAGTCGGCGGTCGAGGCACCGACGGGATTCGTGTACCGCGTTTCGAAACCAGCGTTCTCGTGCACCAGCTGCCCCTCCTCGTTGTCGAGGTAGACCGCCGTCCCGTTCCGGGGGAAGAGCAGCAGTTCGTCGTAGCCGTCGCCGTCGTCCTCCAGCCAGAGGGCGCTCTGGATTCGTCCGGCCCCGTCCTCGGTCAGTCGCGTCACGTTGGGCAGGGCGTCCGACCGTTCGAGACCGTCCTCGGTGTTCCGGTAGAGCGCAGGTTGCTCCCCACCGATCACGAAGACGTCCTGTCGGAGGTCGCCGTCGAGATTGCCCACGTAGATCCCGTCGTTTCCGTTCCCGGCGCCGCCTTCGACTGAGGCGTAGGACAGTCCTACTTCCTCGGAGACTTCGGTGAATGCGAGCTCGGTCTCGCTGGGCGGCGGCGAGTCGGTCGCCGGCGCGACGCTCACGATACAGCCGGCCGTGAGTACGACGAGGAAGAGCACTGCGACCCCGGTCCCGACGCGCATACCTCATCAATCTTCCTCCCGTGAATAAGTGTGTCGGACGCCAGCAGGGGCCGTAACGGGCGACGCGACAGTGGCCTATCGCGGGTCGATACGCACGTGGGGACCGAGGCCATCACGTTTCGGCCGTCCGATGCTCGAAACCGTCGACACCGGCTGATATAGGCCGGAGCTACGGAACCGTGAGGTACTTCAGCGTGTGCACGTTCCACACTATCCATGACCGAACAATCGCCCCCCGAACCCCCCGAGGACGAACAGATTCTCACCACAGCCCGGGAGCGACCGGGGCAGGTCGACGTGGAAGCACTCGTCGAGGTTCTCGACGCCGACGAGGGCCAGGCACGCAACGAGGCGCTCATGGCCCTCGGCCGCGTCGCCGATTACGACGCCGACATGGTCGTCGAGTACACCGACGAGTTCATCGAGTCGCTGAACGACGGCTTCCCGGTCGCGGAAAGCTCCGCGGCCCAGGTCCTCTCTCGCATCGCCAACGAGTACCCCGAGGAGGTTCGTCCCGCCATTCCACGGCTGATCGAGATGCTCGATCAGATTCCGCCGCTGACGGGGTATCGCGCCGGCCGGACGCTCGCTCCACTCCTCGCCGAGTTCCCGGAGGACTTCGTCTCCGAGGCCGATCAGCTGATCGACGTGGTCAACGATCCACAGGACGCGTCCGTGCCGACCGAAGAGGACTACGAGCGCATGGACAACGAGGAGCGTGCGAAGACGGAGGACCGGCTCCAGTCACGCGCCCAGCAGGCCCGCGCCGACGTCGCCAGGAGCTTCGGTATCAGGGAGATCGCGGCGAACTCCCTCGTCGAAGTAAGTGAACGTGCCCCCGAGGCCGTTGCACCTCGCATCGAGGACCTTACACCGGCCCTCTTCACCGACCCGCCGATCGCACAGGCAGCGACGATAGACACGATCGCGAACATCGCCCAGCACGATCCGGACGCCGTCGATCCGGTCGTCGACGATCTGATCGAGGTCACCCAGACGCAAGTCAATTCCATTCGTGCGCACGCAATCCAGGCCCTCGGGCACGCGGGGGCCACCGAAGCGGCCGATCCCCTCCGGGAGCTTGCAGCATCGGACGATCCGGAACTGACCGAGGAACTGCAGGACCTCGCGGCCGAGACGGCCGACTTCCTCGAAGCGCAGGACTAGCGCGATCGTTCGCGAGTGGTTTTTCGCCGATTGGAGGTCGTCGTCGTATCGTTTACGAACAGTCGACGGACTCGCGTTCGGACGATCGACTGCTACGGCGTCGATAAATTTGAACGCTGCCAGATTTACTCGCTCACGAGCGATTTTATATCCAACGGGGATGCGACGCCCCGACGAATCGCCCATCGATCGCTCGAATGTCGCATTTACCCCGCTGCCATCCGTCGATTTTTCCCGGGCCGCTTCGACGGTAGCCCCTCGTTCTGGCCGACGATCCGAGCAGCGGTATCCCGTCACTTTCCCGGTCGCATGCGACCGCATCCCGACATATGAAACATTTATGTATGTGTAACCATGACTGAGTGACCGTATGGCAGATAGCCATTCAAGTGGGGACTATAGCGACGTGGTCTCCCGACGGAAATTCGTATCGCTCGCTGGCACCACAGGAGCGGCAGCCGTCGCCGGCTGTATCGGTGGCGACGGAGACGGTGATGACAGTGACAGTGACTCTGGTTCGTCCGACGGTGGCGACTCCGGATCCGACACCGGTGGCGACGACACCGGCGGTGACGACTCCGACGGTTCCAGCAGTGGACCGACCTACCCCGACACGAACCGCTGGTTCGTCACGTTCTCGGGGTCGTTCACTCCGGACCAGTTCCAGTACAACCCCCTCGTCGGCTGGTTCATCCCGCACGACCAGTTCGGCCTGTTCGCGCCGTGGGTCAAGTACCTGAACGGCCTCGACGAGTGGGTGCCCCACCTCGTCACGGACTGGGAGCACGACGGGAACGAGTTCGTGCTCACCGTCTCCGACCAGTTCACCTGGGGCACCAGTGGTGAGACCGTCACTGCCGAGGACCTCAAGCTCCAGCTCGAAATCCAGAAGAATGCCAACGACGCTGCCTGGGACTTCATCGTCGACGGTGGCGTCAACGCCGCGAGCGACACGGAGCTCCGCATCGAGTACGCCGAGGGTACCCGCCCGTCCTTCGTCACCTACTCGGTCCTGCCCAAGGTTGCGGCCTACGCCCCGTCCATCTGGTCGGGGGAGGAGGACAACGAGTCGCCGGCCGAAGTCGAAGTCAACACGCCCGACCCGTCCGGACCGATTGCGCTCACCGAGGCGACGTCCAACTACAACCGGACGCGACCTCGCGACGGCCTCGACGACTACGAGGACCACTTCCTCGCGGATCACTACAACTGGAATGGCTACAAGATGGAGTACCGGTCCTCCAACAACGCAGCCCACCAGTCCATGATCGCCAACGAGGTCGACGGGATTCACAGCATGTTCGTGAAGCCCGGGACGCTCGAGAACTTCCCGGACACCTGGAGCCAGTTCCAGATCCCCGGCAACTTCGGGATGGCGATCTGGCCGTGGCACGGTGACGGTCCGTTCAGCGAGCGCAACGTCCGGCAGGCCTTCTACTACTCGCTGGACCGCGGTTCGATCATCCAGAACGTCGGTGAGACCACGAAGGTCAGCCACCACCCGGCCCCGACTGGGCTCACGTGGGCGTCCGTGGACTCCTACCTCGGCGACAAGGAGCCCGAGGGCTTCAACGTCTACGACCTCGACCTCGACCAGGCCGAGTCCCTGCTGAGCGAGGCAGGCTACTCCTTCGGTGACATCGACGCTACCATCGCGTTCCCGTCCGGCTGGTCCGACTGGGCCGTCGCGGCGCAGTCCGCCATCGACCAGCTCAACAACGCCGGCTGGAACGCCTCCAGTGACGCCCGTTCGGGCGGTCCCGGTGGCTACATCAACCAGCTGGGCGAGGAGTTCCCGCTCGGCGTCGACCAGCACACCCCCGGTGGGCAGCCCCGTCAGAACCTGCCGTACTTCGGGTTCCGGTACATCCTCCGGAACGTGCTGCGTGACCCCGAGGGTCACTTCGCAGGGTACACGAAGGACGAGGTCGAGCTCCCCGAGGTCGGCACCGTCAACATCGACGACACCCTCGACGCCCTGTCGACTGCAACCGACGAGGCGGAGCAGGAAGAGCTGATCCGGCAGCTCGCACTCGTCGTCAACAAGGACGTGCCCGTCTTCTACATGATGGAGAAGTACGAGCAGTCCTTCATCAACACCCGGAAGTTCTCGATTCCGGAGTCCTCGAAGCACTTCAACGCCTTCTGGCCGCTCTGGTGGCTGCCGAAGCTGGACGAGAAGCTCGAGGACGCCACGGAAGAGGACACCCCCGGCCTGCTGAAGGCAAAGCCGGAATAACCGCCGCAGAGCGTTTTCATTCTTTATGAACTGGTACGTAAAACGGACCGGGCAGGCGCTGTTTACGCTCTGGTCAGTCGTGACGCTGGCGTTCATCCTCGTGCAGCAGATGCCGGGGAACATGGTCCAGCGATACGTCGACCAGGTTCTGAGGAACCGTCCCAACGCGAACCCCGAGCAGGTTCGACAGAGCATCGAGAACCAGCTGGTGTACGATCCGGACGCACCGCTGTGGGAGTCGTACCTGACGTACATGGAGAACCTCATCATCGAACAGAACCTGGGGTACTCCATCGAAGCCGGTGAGAATCTGAACTCGGTGATGGCCGACGCCGTCCCGTGGACGCTGTTCGTGATGTCCATCGCGACGTTCGGGCTGTTCGGATTCTCTCTCATGCTCGGTGCCATCATGGCATACAAGGAGGGATCGATCTTCGACCTCTCGAACACCGTCCTCGGCATCGTGACGACTTCCGTTCCCTACTACGTTGCAGGGATCCTCCTGATCATCTACGTCGGGTACGGAGACGGCCTCATCCTCGACTGGTTCCCCGTACGGAACCGGCTGCCGGCCGACGTGGATCCGGGATTCACGCTCGCGTTCGTCGTCGGGGCATTCCAGCACGCAATACTGCCTGCACTGTCCTACATCCTCACAGCGTACGGACTCCTCGCGCTGTCGATGCGAGGCAACAGCATTCAGACGCTGGGTGAAGACTACGTTCGGGTCGCGGAGCTCCGTGGACTCCCGTCCCGTCGGATCGCACTGCGGTACGTCGGTCGGAACGCCGTCCTGCCGCTATACACCAGCCTCCTGATCTCGATCGGGTTCATGCTCGGGGCGTCGGTCATTCTCGAGCAGATCTTCCAGTATCAGGGGGTCGGCTTCTGGATGTTCCGGGGCATCGAGAACAGGGACATCCCACTGATGATGTCGGTGTTCCTGCTGATTACGATCACCGTCGTTATCGCGACGTTCTTCGCCGACCTGAGTTACGGGTGGCTGGATCCGCGGATCAAATCGGGTGATGAAGGTGAAGCCTACTGAACGAGACGAGGTCATGACGGACGGCGGCAACGCCATGTTCGAGGACGCCGAGGCCACCGACGTCGGCCCGGCCCAGCAGTTCAAGGAAGTCCTCTACGAGGGCGTGGTCGCTCCCGCGAAGATCGCCTGGTCGGACTGGCGGACGAAGACCGGGATCGTGATCCTCGGGAGTTTCGTGGTCATCGCGCTGCTGGTGATGTCGCACCGGAACGGGATCGACATCCTGAACACCCTCATCGGCCCCGTCTCACCGTGGGAGCTCGCCGAACCGACGAGTTCCTACGGCTGCAGTGGGGGCAAGGGTGGCGAGTGTGCGGTCGGCTATCCCAACTCGCGGCAGCCGTTCACGTACTGGGACACGCCACTCGGCACCGACGGCAGTGGACGTGACCTGCTATCCGCGGTCATCTGGAGCACGCCGCGCATGCTCAAGATGATCGTCGCAGGCGGCGTGTTCTCGATCGCGATGGCGACGATCGTCGGCACGGTCGCGGGCTACAAGGGTGGCACCACGAACACGGTGCTGATGACCCTGACCGACATCGGGATGTCGATCCCCGGCCTTCCGCTGGTGATCGTCCTGATCGCGGTCATCGACCCGCAGTCGCCGTACGTGATCGGCACGCTGATCGTGATCAACGTCTGGGCGGGGCTCGCCCGAACGATCCAATCACAGGTGCTCTCGGTTCGCGAACAGTCCTACGTCGAAGCGTCCAGGACGATGGGCGTCAGTACGCCCAGGATCATCCAGAAGGATATCTTGCCGAATCTGATGCCGTACATCATGGTCAACTTCGTCTACGCGGCACGGCGAGTGATCTACGACAGCGTCGCGCTGTTCTTCCTGGGCTTCCTGACGTTCGAGACTATCGCGAACTGGGGGCTGATGATGCAGTGGGCCCGTGCGAACGGCAACGCGTTGACCGTTCCGGAAGCCCGCTACCAGATCCTCGTCCCGATGGTACCGATCGTCGTCCTGTCGTTCGGTCTGATCCTGCTCTCGCAGGGAACCGATCGACTCTTCAACCCGCGCGTTCGCACGCGACACGAAGGTGAAACCGTGGAGGAGGAGGGCGAGGACGAAGAGATCCAGCCCGCCATGATGTAAGATGAGCACGCACAACACATCCACCGAGGACACGACAATGCACAACACGTCGGATCCGATCCTCGAGCTCCGGAACACCGAGGTCGTCTTCGAGATGAGTCGCGGGGTCTCCCGCGTGCTCGACAACGTCGACCTGGACATCCAGCGCGGGGAGATCCTCGGCATCGTCGGCGAGAGTGGCTCCGGAAAGTCCATGCTCGCCTCCGCGATGCTCGATGCGGTCGTCGATCCCGGCGTGCTCTCGGGCCAGATCACCTACTATCCCGACGACAGGGATCCGGTGAACGTCCTGGGGCTGAGCGACGAGGAGCTCCGAAAGCTTCGCTGGGAGGACATCTCGATGGTCTTCCAGGGAGCGATGAGTTCGTTCAACCCGACGATGTCGATCAAGGGCCACTTCGTCGAGACGCTCGAGGCCCACGACTACGACCGAGAGGAGGGGATGGACCGGGCCAGACAGCTCCTGGCCGACCTCTACCTCGACCCCGAACGCGTACTCAAGTCGTACCCCCACGAGCTGAGTGGCGGGATGCGACAGCGGGCGCTCATCGCACTGTCGGTCGTGCTCGAGCCCGACGTGCTCGTCATGGACGAGCCGACGGCCGCGCTCGACCTGCTGATGCAGCGTTCGATCCTCTCCCTGCTGCAGGGACTCAAGGACAAGTACGACCTGACGATGGTGTTCATCACCCACGACCTGCCGCTCGTCGCCGAGCTGGCGGATCGGATGTCGGTGATGTACGCCTTCGAACTCGTCGAGAAGGGATCGACGGAGGAGATCCTTCGAAACGCGGCCCACCCGTACACGCGGGCACTGCTGAACTCAACGCCGAACCTCGACGCGCCGCTCTCAGAGATGCGTTCGATCGACGGTTCCGCGCCGGACCCGGTGAACGTGCCGGAGGGCTGTTCCTACCACCCGCGGTGCCCGCTCGCCGACGAGCAGTGCACGGCGGAGGCTCCGGACTTCCACGAGGTCAGCGACACCCACAGAGTGGAGTGCTTCCACTGGGAGGACGCGTCGGAGGCGATTCCGTTCAACATCGACCAACAGCAAGCGACCCCTGAGGAGGAAGCACAATGAGCGTAGAGAACACCCGACAGACCGGTGACGAGGCTCTCATCTCGCTGGAAGACGTCGAAGTCCACTTCGAGGAGAGTCAGGGTATCTTCGACTTCAGCGATCCGGACGTCGTTCGCGCAGTCGACGGTGTCAGTCTCGATATCTTCGAGGAGGACGTCGTCGCACTGGTCGGCGAGTCCGGCTGTGGGAAGACGACGCTCGGCAAGACCTGCATCGGGCTACAACGCCCGACGGGTGGCAGCGTCAAGTACCGCGGCCAGGACATCTGGGACGCCAAGGACGGCAAGGGCGACGTCGAGATTCCCTACAAGGACATCCGGCGTTCCCTGCAGATTATCCACCAGGACCCCGGTTCGTCGCTGAACCCGAACCGCCGGGTCATGAAGATTCTCGAAGCTCCGCTCAAGCGCTGGCAGAGCCAGATGAGCGCGGGCGACCGCCGCGGGCAGGTGCTCGCCATGCTCGAGGAGGTCGGGATGACGCCGCCGGACGACTACGCCGGTCGGTATCCCCACCAGCTCTCGGGCGGCGAGAAGCAGCGCGTCGCGCTGGTTCGCGCCCTGCTGATGGACCCGGACCTGATCCTGGCCGACGAGGCCGTCAGCGCACTCGACGTGTCGCTTCGGGTCGAGATGATGGACCTCATGCTGGATCTGCAGGACAAGTTCGACACGTCGTTCGTGTTCGTCTCGCACGACCTGTCGAACGCGCGCTACTTCGCGGCCCACAGCGGCGGCCGCATCGGCGTGATGTACCTCGGCGAGCTCGTCGAGATCGGTCCCGCCGAGAAGATCATCAACAACCCCCAGCATCCCTACACCAAGGTGTTGCGCTGGGCGACGCCGGACCTCGCGCCCGGCAGCCAGGGCAGCGAGAAACCGCCGGTGCGCAAGATCGACATCCCGGACCCGCAGAACCCGCCGCCGGGCTGTCGGTTCCACACGCGCTGTCCGGAAGCGCGGCAGGTCTGCATGGAGCAGACGCCGCCGGAGTACTCCACCGAGGAGCTCCACGAGACGAAGTGTTTCCGAGAGGACGACTCACACGAGTACTGGTCGAGTCCGCAGATCACCGACGACTCGGACGAAACCAGCGGCCTCTACTCCGAGGCCGACGACTGAGTCGACCCTTCTCTTCGCTCGCTACTGTTCGGTAGCTGTCGGTGTAGCGGTCGCAGTGGCTCGACACCTGTGCGAACGCATCTCACCGGAACTGCCGTCGGATGCGAACGAGAACGCGTTCGGCGTTCGCAGCTGGCGGGTCGGCCCGGGTCTCTCGACCCCCTATCAGACCGTCGGTTCGACGGTGGGCACGGGGACGCTGTCGAGCACGTCCTCGACGATCTCGTCGGTGTCCACGCCCTCGACGGCAGCTTCGGGCGTGAGGACCAGCCGATGGGAGAGGACGGGAAGTGCGACGCGGCGGACGTCGTCCGGCGTGACGAAGTCCCGCCCGTCGATCACCGCGTGGGCCCGGGCAGCCTCGAAGAGGCGCTGGGTTCCACGCGGGGAGACGCCGGTCTGGACCTGCGGGCGAATCCTGGTTGCCCGTCCGACCGCGGCGATGTACTCGAGGACGTCCGGTTCGACGTGGACGCCCTCGGGGACCTCACGGAGCTCCCGGACGGCGTCGGCGTCCAGCACCGAGCCGACGGTCGGCGCGCGGTCGCTCCGACCCGCGCGGCGACGGAGGAGTTCGAGTTCGCCGGCCTCCTCGGGGTAGCCGAGCGTCGTCTTCACGAGGAATCGGTCGACCTGGGCCTCCGGCAACTCGAAGGTTCCCTCCTGCTCGACGGGGTTCTGCGTCGCGATGACGAAGAAGGGATCGGGTAGCTGGTGGGTGTCGCCGTCGACGGTGACCTGTTCTTCCTCCATCGCCTCGAGGAGGGCGGCCTGGGTCTTCGGCGGCGCCCGGTTGATCTCGTCGGCGAGGACGACGTTCGCGAAGATCGGACCCTCGGTAAACTCGAAGCTACGATCCGCTTCGTTGAACACGTGGGTCCCGGTGACGTCGGCGGGCAGGAGGTCCGGCGTGAACTGGATCCGGGAGAACTCCAGCCCGAGCGCCGTCGCGAGGGAGTTCGCGGTGAGCGTCTTCCCCGTTCCGGGCACGTCTTCGAGCAGGACGTGCCCCCGTGCGAGGACGCCGGTCAGCACTGTCTCCACGAACTCTCGATCGGCGATGACCGCCTCGAGCACCTCGTCCACGACCGCACTGCTCCGATCGCTGGCAGCAGAAACGTCCATACCCGCATCGGGGGCTGGGGGGAGTTGATTCTTTCTCCGCGTTCGGGCGTTTGAATCGAAACGATTACACCCACGAGCGAGGTATCCCGAATCGAGCCGAGGTAGCCTAGCCCGGCCAAGGCGGTTGCCTCGAGAGCAACTGTCCGCAAGGACTCGGGAGTTCAAATCTCCCCCTCGGCGTTCCTGCTGGTATCTGACGACGAGCGTAGCGAGGAGTCTGCGTCAGCAGGAACGCCGTCGGTGATTTGAACGAGACCGGACGCGCGCAGCGAAGCGAGCACGTCCGGCCGTTGTTCAAATCTCCCCCTCGGCGCTTCTCCGACGTTCTGACCGCGAGCGTAGCGAGCGGCACGTGTCTGAGAGGCGTCTTCGGGAACCGCCCTTTTCACCACCCGAACCCTACCACCGATCGATGGGTTCCAGGCTCGCGACCGCGGCGGTCGGCGTCGTCGTCAGTCTCCTGCTCAGCGCTGCCCTCTGGTACTACTTCGACTCGTTCGTCTTCTTCCTGTTCGTGCCGTTCGTCCCCTTCCTCTTCCGCCGGTCCGCTGGATCGGGACCCGAACCGCCGGTCTCGGAGTGTCCGCAGTGTGGCTTCCGGACGACGGACGACTCCTTCGAGTACTGCCCGAGGGACGGCACGCGACTCGAACCCTGATCCCCGATGGCGCCCGCTCGGAGTCGGGTTCCGGTCGACACCAGTCGATCACCAGCGGTTTGTCGCTCGCCGCCCGACCGACCGGCATGGAGGATCGACGCCGAACCGTCGTCGGTGTAATCTGGCTGTTCGTGGCCGTGCTCGCGTTCGCTGCGGCTGATCCGGGGGAATCCCTGCTCCGGACCGCCGTCGGGCTCTTTGCGGTGGCGCTGGCGCTGTGGCTCGCGGTCCTGTACCTGTTCGATCCCTGGGATATCCTCGAACGCTACCATCCCTGAGGGTGGATCGGCGAAAAACGGGCCGACCCAACGCCGACCGACGCCGCGCAGGCCGTCCCCGCGGAATCAGTCGTCCGCGAGCAGCGCCTCGGTGTCCTCGTCGCTCGCGAGGAGTCGATCGAGCGCCTCGACCATCGCCTCGACGCTCGCGGTCGTGATGTCGGCGTCCGACGATCGAACGGACACGGACCGATCACCACGGGACATCTCGACCTCGACGGTCACGACGGCGTCGTGGCCGCCGGTGATCGCGTCGACCTCGTAGGAATCGAGGCTCGCGGTCTTCTCACCCAGGACCGCTCGAACCGCGGAGATCGCGGCGTCGACGGGCCCCGACCCGGTCGCCGCGGCCTGGTGCTCCTCGCCGTCGACGAGGAGCCGGACGCTCGCGGTGGGCGTTCCGCCGCCGCTTGCTGCAGTCATGTCCACCAGTTCGACGAGGCGCTCGCGCTCGCCGTCGGTGACCTCCTCGGCGATCGTCATGAGGTCGGCGTCGGTGACGCGCTTCCCACGATCACCGATCGCCTTGACGCGCTCGACGATCTTGTCCAGTTCCTCGCCGTCGACGTCGATCCCGTGCTCTTCCAGTGCCGCCTTCGCTCCAGCGCGGCCGGTGTGTTTGCCGGCGACGATCCGGCGCTCGCGACCCACGGTCTCGGGCGCGTAGGGCTCGTACATCGCGTCGTCCTTGAGCGTGCCGTCGGTGTGGATGCCGGACTCGTGGGTGAAGGCGTTCTCGCCGAGAACGGCCTTGTTCGGCGGCAGTTCGATGCCGGTCGCGTTCGCGACGGTCTGGCCGAGTTCGTAGAGCTGTTCGGTTTCGACGGTCTCGATGCCGTAGACGTGCTCGAGCGCGATGACGATCTCCTCGAGAGCAGCATTGCCTGCCCGCTCGCCGACGCCGTTGACCGTGGCGTGTACCATGTCGGCACCGGCGTCGATCGCGGCGAGGGCGTTCGTGACGCCCAGTCCCAGGTCGTCGTGCGTGTGCGCACTCGTGGGGCCCAGGTCGGACAGCGCGGACACTACCTCGTAGGCCCGCTCGGGGCCGGCGTGGCCGACCGTGTCCGCGTAGCAGACCCGATCGGCGCCGGCGTCGAGTGCGGTGGCCATCAGCTCCTCGAGGAATTCCAGGTCCGCTCGCGAGCCGTCCTCGCCGATGACCTCGACCCAGAGCCCCTGGTCGACGGCGAACTCGACGAGTTCCTCCGTCGACGCGATGACGTCCTCCCGCGTCGAGTCGACCTTCGTCTCGACGTGGCGGTCGCTGGCGGGGACGACCAGGTTGATCCCGTCGACGCCGCAGTCGAGCGCCAGTTCGACGTCGCGCTTGATCCCCCGAGAGAAGCTCGTGACCGTGGCGTCGAGGTCGAGGTCCGCGACTCTGCGGATCGTCCGTCGCTCGCCCTCGCCGGTGCAGGCCGATCCGGCCTCGATGACGTCGACCTGGGCCCGGTCGAGCGCCTGCGCGATCTCGGCCTTTTCCTCGGGGGTCAGGGAGACGCCCGGCGCCTGCTCGCCGTCGCGCAGCGTCGTGTCCAGCAGCGATACCTCGGTCTGGTCGTCGATCGGCGTATCGGAGAATCCCACGGGAGAATCAGTTGGCTGAGTGCCGGCGAATTTCGCGTCCAGCCGCCTCGCGGCGACTTCCTCTATCCTCGTACGTCATAGACACGCCGAGGTAGCACACGCGGATAAAGTTCACGAAAGCGCAGTTCCGCACACCGACGGACGTGTTCGGCGTCCGCAGACCGGCCTCCCCGCAACGTAGCAACTCGGGCAGCCGCCTCACTCCTCGACCACGACCCGATCACCGGGTTCGACGTCGCTCGCTGCCCCTGGTGCGAGTTCGATAAATCGGTCACTTCGCGCACGCGCGTGCCCCGTCCAGGGCGCGAGCGTCTCCACCCGCTCGACCCGATC
This sequence comes from Salinarchaeum sp. Harcht-Bsk1, assembly GCF_000403645.1. Taxonomy (NCBI): domain Archaea; kingdom Methanobacteriati; phylum Methanobacteriota; class Halobacteria; order Halobacteriales; family Natronoarchaeaceae; genus Salinarchaeum; species Salinarchaeum sp. Harcht-Bsk1. The sequence goes on along the minus strand of NC_021313.1, from coordinate 1,230,660 downwards.
GTTCTCCGTCCAGACCACGTCTATCGGCGTCCGGACGAACAGCATGTGGACGCTCCGGGTCGTCGGCGTGCCGAAGTCGAAGATCATCGCGTAGTCCTCGGGGATCGAGGATCGGCCCATCAGCCCGATCGCTTTCGGGAGCAGCCAGTCGGCCGTGTCGACGTCCGTCGCCAGCGGCCGCGGGCTTCCATCCGCCGGCTCGTGTACCACGCGCACGGCGCAGCCAACGACGACCGAGCGCAAAACGGTTGTGCCCGGGATTCGCGCTCACCGGACCGATCCGGGGGCCAGCGACCGATTTCATTTCCCACACCCGTCGGGCGAACGTTTACGTGAGCCCGGATCACACACCAGCACAATGCCCTCACTCACCTCGTGTTACTTCTGTGGCGAGGCCGTCGGTGCCTCGCTCGCGGAGTACGCGATTCCCGACGACGCGCCGACCGACGAGCAGGTTTCGCTCACGCTCTGTGCGCAGTGTCAGGGCAAGCTTTCCGCACTACTCGAGGAGTTACCACAGCACGGCGACCTCCCGGCGGACGCTCCTGAGGAGTCTGCTGGCGACGCGACCGATACCGACGATACCCCGGGAACGAATCCGGTCGACGACCCCGGTGCGAATGACGAAGCGGGCCGGGATCGGGCCGCCGAAGCGTTGACGCCAGCGAGCGAGGATCTTACTGCGACCGACACTCAGTCGGCCGACCAGACTGCTGGAGACGACGGGACCGCTGACGAGTCCGATCCAGATCCAGTGACAGGCGATCGCGAACCGATCTTCGCGGACGACGAGGGTGCGCTGCTCGACGACGACCTCCCTGTGGATGCCGACGACGAGCAAGCGGCTGACCAGCCCTTTACCGACGCCTCGGCCGAGGAAGACGGCACCGACGACTCGGCACCGGAGCCCGTCGTTTCCGCCAGTGCACGCGAGTCCGCACCACCGGCGGACGCCGGAAAGCCTGAAGCCGACGGTGCGGATACCGGCAAAACCGGCGGAGCCGGGCCCCGCGATTCGACGAACGCTGACGAGTCGCCGAGTGACAGTTCCCCGGGCGACGAACCACCGACGACTGACGAGCGAACTGGCACCACGATTGCCACGGGGCAGACGGAGACTGCAACCGAGTCCGCAAGCACGAACGAGTCCGCGGCCGAGGATCCGCTCGCCGACGTCTCGCCGCGCACCTACAACCGTGTAGTCCGACTCCTCCAGAATCGCGAGTTCCCCGTCGACCGCGCCGACTTCGAGGCGCTTGCCACGAGCGCGTACGAACTCGACCACGGGGAGTGCAGTGCAGCACTCGACGGGGCGATCGAGAAGGGCCTGCTCGTAGAGCGCGACGGGTCGTTGCACCGCCCCGAGTGAACGCCGACTCGAGACCGCGCTTCGTCGAGATACTGTCGGGATATATCCACTGCCGAACCCGTCTTTAATCGGTTCCTAATCGCAAGATGGAATGGAGAATTTTCCGATCAATTTCGTCGAAACGCACTGTCGCAATCACACAAAGTATTTAACGTAACCCCATATACATCTTCTCTGTACCCCTACCAAAGGGTAGCATCAGCGAGTACCTCCGTCTCGGATGAAAGCTGGTGGTGCCGAACACACAACACAACTATGACAAACGATACATCATATCGCCAAAAGGGACGCGCAGTGTTCCTGGCAGCGATTATGGTCCTTTCCGTCGTTGCGGCATCTGCAGCGCTCACCGGGGGCGTTGCGGCGTCGCACGCCGGATCGAGCTACGACGTGGAGGTTCAGGAGAACCAGAACCCCCGCGTCTGGGATGGCCAAACGATCAGATTCAATTTCACAACTGACGATACTTACACCGTAACCGGTCCGGATGGTTCCGACCTCGGTGACTTCGACACCGATGCCAGCGGGAACCACACCCTGGACTCCTCGACTCTCCCCGCGACGGGCGAGTACACTGTTGAGGACTCCAGCGGTTCCACCGTGACGAACTTCACCCTCACGACGCAGACGCTCTCTGCCTCGTTCGGTGACAGTTCGATCAACTCGGGTCAGAACACCACTGTAACTCTGGACACCAACCGAGCAGAGAACTTCACCGTCGTCGCCAGCTCCGATGGCGCTGACGTCTCGACGGTGTTCGGTGACCAGAACATCACTGAAGTGAAGGGTGGCCTTGGCACGTCGACGACTGTCAACGCCACAACTGCTGGCCTTGCTGCTGGCACGTACAACTTCACGTTCGAGGCTCACGACTCTGACGCGAGCGCAACGGCGACCATTACGGTCGAGGAAGGCACCGACGAGGACGCCACGTTCGACTCTCAGAGCTACTCGACGGTTGTCGGTGACACGACGTCCTTCGACCTCGAGACGATGGGTCAGCCGGACGAGGTCTGGCTGAACATCTCTGACGACGAGGGCTACTACACGGCCACCGTCCTCCTGAACAATACGAACTACGACGACGACAACACGCTCTCGCTCACGTGGAACACCCACAACGCGAGCCAGAACGGCAGCACGCTCGGCCTCACTGAGACTAACGGTGACGCCACCGTCAACGTCGTGAACGCCGAAGGCGCTGCCATCATGGCAGACAACCTGCTGAACCGCAGCAGCACCTACACCTTCGAGTCCTTCGTCGACGACCCGATGGGTAGCGGCGAATTCCGCGACGTCTCGTCCGTCCGCGTCAACGAGCGCTCGAACGGTCCGGTCACGGTCTGGACCGCTCCCTCGAGCACGAACTACGGTACGCTGAACGCGTCCGAACTGGTCGGCGCGTCCACGCAGGACAACACGATCGCGAACGACGACCTCCTCGTGCTGCAGGTCGAGACGAACGGCGTCTACGGCTACATGGCCGACGACCTGGCGAACTTCAACACGACCGGTGGTCTCAACCTGACGCTGACCGAGACCAACACCGGACCGTACAGCGACGGCGCTACGGTCAACATTCAGGACATCTCTGGTAACTCGACGCTGATCAAGCAGCCCGGCGAGGGTCAGTTCTTGGTCGCGATCGACACGGCTCAGGTTGGCAGCATCTCGGCTGGTTCCAGCTGGGACGCCGCATTCTCGATCCACGAGTCCAACCCGTACGTCGACTCCACTATCTCGTCCACTGCGTCCCTCAGCGTCGAGGAGCGCAGTCTCGAGATCACGGGTGACTTCTCGGACGGTACCCTCCAGCTGCCCAACTCGGACAGCGCGGAGGTCACTGCAGAGTCCAACGTGGCACCCGGTACGGCAGTCAACGTCCGGATGAACTTCCCGTTCCAGTTCGTCACGACCTCCGGTGAGATCGCCGACGACGGGACGTTCTCCTCGGCAGTCAACCTCTCGCAGTTCGAGGCTGGCACGCAGTTCGACACGCGGGTGAGTCTTGGCACCGGTCTTTCCAAGACCGTCGGCTCCGTGATCACGGAGTCCGGTGACGGCCCGACCAACGCGACGGCTTCCTTCAGCGTGTCCGCAAACGCGCCGTCCGAAGTCGAGCAGGGCGCGCAGGCCCAGCTCGGGTACTCGTTCACCAACGACGGCGACGCTGACGGTACGGTGGAGTACACGGTCACGGTCAACGGTGAGGAGGTCGACTCCGGCACCGCGAACCTGAGCGCTGGCTCGTCCACCTCGCCGATGGTCTACGAGTTCGACACCAGCTCCGCTGGTGACGTCGAGTGGTCCGTCTCCACCCAGCACGACAGTGCGTCCGGTACGCTCACTGTCGCCGAGAGCGGTGGCGACGACACCGGCGGTGACGACACCGGCGGCGACGACACTGGTGGCGACGACACCGGCGGCGACACCGGTGGCGACGACACTGGTGGCGACGGCGACGGTGACTCCGACGGCGACGGCGGCGGGCAGCCCGGCTTCGGGCTGGTCGTTGCTCTCTTCGCCCTGATCGGCGCTGCGCTGCTGGCGCTCCGCCGTCAGAACTAAGCGGACGAATCCGCTGTCAGCGGGACTTCCATTCTTTCGGACGCAACCTCGACCAGCTACGGCACCCGCGTCGAAACCAACATATTCAGTAGCGGGTGGTGGTAAGCGGCGGTTATGAGTGAGCAGGACGCCGCGACGCTCGACCGCCGCAGCCTGTTGCGCGCCGGTGCCGGGGGAACGGCTGCCGCCCTCGGTGGCGCCGCTGCCACCGGCTCGGCAGCTGCACAGTCACAGGAGATCATGGCCGGAACGGGCGACGCGCCGCTCGCCTTCTCGCCGGACTCCGTCACGGTCGAACCGGGCACGACCGTGACCTGGTCCTGGGGGACCGACGGCCACAACATCGTCGTCGACAGTCAGCCCGACGGCGCGAACTGGGAAGGTCACACCACGGTCGAGAACACCGGCTTCGAGTACCAGCACACGTTCGAGGTCGAGGGGACCTACGAGTACTACTGCGAACCGCACCTCAGCGCCGGCATGGAGGGAACGATCGAGGTCGCGGCAGGCGGCGGTGGAGGTGGCGGGGGTAGCTCCGGCCCGCCCAAGGTGTCCTCGTCGGCGCTCAATCTCTCCCTCGGCGCCATGGGTACGATGGCTTCCGTCGTCGCACTCGTCTTTTACTTCATCAAGTACGGCGGAAGCGACGAGGAGTAGCCGTCACTTCCGGAGTGTTGCGTTCGGGTCAGTCCGTCGAGTGGCGAACCTCGAGCTCCACGTCGCGAGGTTCGCCTTCGAGGTCCGCCACGACCCGTTCGACCACGCGGGTGGCTTCGTCTTCGATGAGCGGGGTCACGCGGTCGACGAGGCCATCGAACGACAGCAACGCGGGGAGGCCGAGCACGTCGCCGTCCGCACTCTCGGGGTCGTACTCCACGACGAACCGGACGCGCGTCACTGGATCCCCGGTGGAGGCAGTGCCGTGGATCGGTTCGGCCGCTTCTTCGATTTCCCAGCGTCCCTGGGCCGCGATCCGGGACACGAGGCGCCAGTTGATCACGTTTGGGGGGTCGACGTCGGTCACTCGCGAGCGGGTCGTGTGAGCGAGACGCCACCAACTGAAGGAGAGTTCGTACTCGGTTCCGGGGCTTCCGTCGCCGTGGCGGGTGACCTCGTCGAGGTACTCGGAGTACTGTGCGTACTCGGTGAAGGAGACGAGCAGGTCGTAGACGCGTTCGGGTTCGACGTACACGTCCGTCGCCACTTCGAGGCGCTGCACGGTCGATACAGGTGCCGCGCAGGGATATGGCTGCGGGCAGGGAACGATTGGTGCGGGCGGCCCACGCCGCTGATTGCGAGCGCGGCCAGGTATTCTCTCACGTGGTCCTCAGGCAGTCGGGGTCGAAACGCGACGGTCGTCGACGATCGCGAGGAAGTTCTCGAAGAGCCGTTTCGTCTCGCAAGCGGCTGCGTATGCATCGGAGTCGATGGATGCGAGGGCCTGATCGACGCGTTCGTCGCTGGCCTCCCCGTCGCGTTTGCCCTCCGTGACCCGGCGTGCCGTGCCGCGATCGTACTCGGGGTGGAACTGGACGCCGAAGACGTCGCCCGAGCGGAATGCGTGGATCGATCGGTCGTTCTCGGCGAGTAATTCGGCGCCATGCGGAAGGGAGACGACCTCGTCGGAGTGGGTCGCGAAGGCCGTGAACGACTCGTCGATGCCGTCGAGGAGGCGGGAGTCGTCCGTCGTCCGTACGATCGTGACGTACCCGAGTTCGTAGGCGTCCATGGCGGCGACTTCGCCACCGAGGACGTCCGCGAGCAGCTGGTGGCCCCAGCAGACCCCGAGGATCGCCAGCCCGCGATCGGCGGCCTCCGCAGCCCAGTCCTTGACGTCCGGGATCCAGGGCTCGTCCCAGTAGACCGACGCGCGGGAGCCGGTGACGACGACGCCGTCGACGTCGGGGAACTCGGCTCCCGACGCGGGGACGTCGCCGGCCGTGACGTCGTACTCCACGAGATCGGCGTCGAGTTCGCGCCGGAAGTTTCGGCGGGTGTCCTCGTTCCCGTGGGAGGCGTCCAGGACGACGAGGCGCGGTCGCGTCATCGGCGTGAGCAAGGCGATCGCCGGGAATGGGCGTTTCGTTCGAGACGAGTCTAGCTGGCGTCTACCGCCGGCTCCTCGACGTCGTCGAGGGCGGGCCGCCTGTAGAGGTAGAGAAAGACGCCGAGTCCGAGCGTGAGCGCGAGCACGCCAGCCCACTGATCACCGTCCATCCCGCGGCGCGGCGCGTCGCGATAGACGTAGGTGATCGATCCCCAGACGAACGCGACGATCAGGGCGACCGTGCCCGCGACGAGTGGGTACGACACGGCTCGAACCGAGTGCCCGTCGGCCAAAACGCTTCCGCGTCGGACGTCTCCGTCGACTCTGCTGCCCCGACCGGCAACGCTTTTCGGTGCCGCCCGATTTTCCGCGAGCATGGAGGTCATCGAAGGCGGCGTTCGGATCGAGGTGCCGAGCACCTCCGAGGAGGAAGTGGGCGACGACGTCTTCTACAATCCGAATCAGGAACTCAACCGCGACTGCACGATCGCGGTGCTCCGTGCCTACCGCGAGCGCGAGTCCCGCGCGTCGACCTACTGCGACGCGATGGCGGCGAGTGGGATCCGCGGCGTCCGCGCGGCCGCCGACGGCTGGGACGTCACCGCCTGCGATCTGGATCCGGACGCCATCGACCTCTGTGAACGCAATTTCGAACGGAACGGCCTCGACGCGGACGTTCGCCAGCGGGACGCCAACGTCGCCCTCCACGAGTCCGTCCACGACGTGGTCGACGTCGATCCCTACGGCTCGCCCATTCCGTTCGCCGACGCCGCCCTCTCGAACGCCCGCGACCTCGTCTGCGTGACCGCGACCGACACCGCGCCGCTGTGTGGCGCGCACTTCCGGGCCGGCATCCGTCGGTACAGCACGGTTCCACAGAACACCGAGTACCACCGCGAGATGGGGCTACGGGTGCTCGTCTCGGCGCTCGTCCGGACGGCAGCGCGGTACGACCGCGCAGCGAGACCGATCCTCGCCCACGCCACGCGCCACTACGTCCGCTGTTACCTCGAACTCGAGGGCGGTGCGGGAACCGCCGACGACTGCGTCGACGAACTCGGCCACGTCGCGCACTGCGAGGACTGTCTCCACCGCGTCGCGGAGCGGGGTTTCCACGCGACCGTCCCAGAGACCTGCCCGGCCTGTGGTAGCGAGCGCGTCCTCGTCGCGGGGCCAATCTGGCTCGGGTCGCTCCGAGATCCCGAGTTCGTCGCGGCGACCCGTGCGGCCATCACCCCCAACATGGGCACGGCGGATCGAGCCCGCGACCTCCTCGAAGAGATCGAGGGGGAGCTCGACCAGCCGACCCACTACGATCAGCACCGCCTCTGCAAGGCGTGGGGACGGCCGGCAAGCGGAATGGACGAGTTCCTGGACCGGTTGCGCGACGCCGGATTCGACGCGACGAGGGCTCACTACGCGGGCACTGCCTTCAAGACCGACGCGACAGTGGAACAGATCCGCGACGCGACCGAGGTCTAGCCACGACCAACGTCTCGCCACGATCATCGTCTTGCCTCGACCGAGGTATCTCCACGGTCGACGTCTCGCCGCGATCAACGTCTCGCGGCGATCGACGTCTCGCGAGCCACCGACGGGCCCTGGAGGCGAGCGCCCCGTGGAACTGTAGATTGCCAGTCGCGTTTGTTCCCTCTTTCTTACAGTCCGGTAGCACGAACGATTCTGCGTGAACGACGTCGCGCGTCGCGGCTGGGCCACAGCAGCTGCTGTGTTCGAGACGGCGAGGAACGCACAGTTGACGTTTCTGGCTGCAGCCATTGCCTACTACGCGTTCGTGTCCATCGTGCCGCTACTCGCGCTCGTAGTCGTGCTCTCGACGGCGATCGGTGGCGAGGCACTCGTCCAGGAGGCCCTCGACCGAACGGACACCGTCCTGACCGACCAGACGCAGGAGCTCCTCTTCAACGCCCTCCTGAACCAGCAGGGGCGCATCGGAGCGACCGCCTTCGGTACCGTCGCCGTCTCCTGGAGCGCTCTCAGGGTCTTCCGCGGACTCGACATCGCCTTCTCGGAGATCTACGGCTCGGCGGAGGAGGCGACGTTCCTGAGCACCGTCCGGGACGGGTTGACCGTCACGGTCGCGATCTTCGTGGGCCTCATCGCCATGACCGGCATCGTGTTCGGCGTCGGCCTGCTCCCGCTCGGCCCCTTCGCCCCGCTGGTGGCGGTGTTGCTCGGCGTGCTCACGCTGACCGTGCTCTTCCTCCCGATGTACTACGTCTTCCCGGACCGTCCAATCGACGTCGGCGAGGCCGCGCCCGGCGCCGTCACCGCGGCGCTCGGCTGGATGCTCCTGGCAGCCGGCTTCTCGGTCTACGTCGACGTCGCCACCGGCGTCACGGTCTACGGCGTCCTCGGAGGCGTCTTCTTGCTCGTCACCTTCCTCTACTTCGGCGCGTTGATCGTCGTCGTGGGCGCCGTGGTGAACGTCACGCTCGGATCGGACCGGCAGCTACAACAGGGTAGCAGTCCTGGCCCAGGATTAACGCGGACGATGCCAGCTTCCAAGGACGACACGCCGGCAGACGAGGAGGCCAGCCCCGAGTCGGGCGGCGCCGACGGCGAGGACGATGCCACCCAGGAGGCGGTGGGCCCGGAGGCCGCCGAGTTCGACCCCGGCGAGCGGACGCCCGAGGAGGCTCGCCTGCGCGAGGAGGTCGCCGAACTCCGCGCCGAACTCGACGACTTCCGCGACGACGTCGAGGGCCGCACCGTCGACCGCGACGAGGTCGAGGGCGACCTCAAACGCTACGTACGCCGACGCGTCCGCCGCGGCCACGCTCGCGGCTGGGGCCCCTACCTCGTGCTCCTCTACGGCACCGCGATGACGATCGGTGCGTTCTACTACCTCTCCAGCGGCTGGGCTATCCTCGCTATGTTCGTCGTCTGGCTGTCGACGCTGGGACTGTACGTGCTGATGGTGCTCGTCGGTGCGGGACTCAGTTTGCTGGGGCTGCCGGGTCGGCTGCGCGATCGGATCGGGGAGTGGCGTAGTTGATGCGGCGCTGCGCGATTCTGTTTGCCTGCTAGCAGTCCCAACTAGTGTGCAAAAACGTCCGCGAGCGACCGTAGGGAGCGAGCGGCTCCAGCCGGCAAGCGATCCGACCCGCGGCGAGTGAGCGAAGCGAGCGAGCCGCGGTCTTTTTTTGGCGGAGATTTTTTGCGCGAGCGGTTCCCGCAGGCCGATCGAAGATCGGACGAGGAAACCCGAGCGGAAAAAGGTCCTTTTAGAATTTCTCGAGGTAGCGGTCGGTCTCCCACTCGGAGACCTCGGCGATGTACTCGTTGTACTCCGCCGTCTTCGCCTCGATGAACTTCTCGGAGACGTGCGGGCCGAGGGCGCTCTGGACGACCTCGTCCTCCTCGAGAGCCTCGACGGCCTGGCCGAGGTTGGCGGGCAGGGTCTCGATGCCGTACTCCTCGCGCTTGGCCTCGTCGAACTCGTAGATGTTCTCCCGGACGGGGTCGGGCGCTTCGAGGTCGCGCTCGATGCCGTCGAGGCCGGCCTGGAGCATGACGGCGAGGGCGAGGTAGGGGTTACACGACGGGTCGGGCGAGCGCAGTTCGATGCGGCTCGCTGCCGGGACGCGCGCCGCGGGCTTGCGCACCAGCGCCGAGCGGTTGACGTCGGACCAGGCGACGTAGATCGGCGCCTCGTAGCCGGGGACGAGGCGCTTGTAGGAGTTGACCGTGGGGTTGCAGATCGCGGTGATCGCCGGTGCGTGTTCGAGGATTCCCGCGAGGAAGCTGTAGGCCTCGTCGGAGAGGTCGAACTCGTCGTCGGCGTCGTGGAAGGCGTTCTCGCCGTCCTCGAACAGGGAGAGGTGCGTGTGCATCCCCGAGCCGTTGATGTGGGCGATCGGCTTGGGCATGAACGTCGCGTGGACGTCGTTCTGCGCGGCGGTCGCGCGGACGACCGAGCGGAAGGTCGCGATGTTGTCTGCGGTGGTCAGGCCGTCGTCGTACTTGAAGTCGATCTCGTGCTGGCCCTCGGCGACCTCGTGGTGGGAGGCCTCGACCTCGAAGTCCATGGACTCGAGGTTGTAGATGATCTCGCGGCGGAGATCCGAGGCGAGGTCCTTGGGGGCGAGGTCGAAGTACCCACCGGCGTCGTGCGTGATCGTCGTCGCGCGGCCGTCCTCGTCCTCCTCGAAGGCGAAGAACTCGGGCTCGGGACCCGCGTTGAGCGAGTAGCCCATCTCCTTGGCCTCTGCGAGGACGCTCTTGAGGACCGTCCGCGGGTCGCCGACGAACGGCTCGCCGGTCGTGGTGTTGATGACGTCGCAGATCAGGCGGCCCGCGGCACCGGTCTCGCTGTCCCGCCACGGCAGAACGGCGAACGTCGCCGGGTCGGGCTCGAGGCGCATGTCCGATTCCTGGATGCGGACGAACCCCTCGATGGAGGAGCCGTCGAAGTAGATGCCCTCCTCGAAGGCCTTCTCGGCCTGGCTGGCGGGAATTGAGACGTTCTTGACCGTTCCGAGGATGTCGGTGAACTGCAGGCGAAGGAAGTCGATGCCCTCCTCCTCGATCTCCTCGAGAACCGCTTCTTCTTCGGGGGTGAGATTTCCGGTTGTCATAGCGATCTACGAGTGACCAATAGAGTCAGGGTATTAAGCTACTGACTGAGTGTGCAATTCTTCCGAACTGCGACGAAACAGTGGACGAACGTCACGTACGGCTGGCGACGCGCGCTCAGTTCTTCGACGCCTCTCGAACTGGCGGGGATATTGCGGCCGTTCGTCCATTCGGTGGGTGCTGAGCGCCGGTCGGTCGGCCGCTCGTCGGGACTCTCGTGGTCGTTCGACTATTGCCGAATGGCTGCTCGATACGCGAGATACTACGATGGGATCTGCTCGGCCCCACTGCGGTGCCTGTCTGCTGTCCCGTCGTTTGAGTCGTCCGCGAGCGACCGCAGGGAGCGAGCGGTTCTCCGCAGGCGAGGCTTGCCGAGCCTGCGGCCTTTTTTGGCGGAGATTTCTTGGACCGGGGTTCCCGCAACGAGCGACCGCAGGGAGCGAGTGAGGAAACCCCGGTCGAAAAAAGGTCCTTGTTAGAACGTCTCGAGGTACCGGTCGGTCTCCCACTCGGTGACCTCGGCGACGTACTCGGCGTACTCCGCGCGCTTGGCCTGCACGAACTTCTCGGAGACGTGCGGGCCGAGGGCGTCGGTGATCACGTCGTCGGCTTCGAGAGCGTCGACGGCCTGGCCGAGGTTGGCGGGCAGGGTCTCGATGCCGTAGTCCTCGCGCTTGGCCTCGTCGAACTCGTAGATGTTCTCCCGGACGGGGTCGGGCGCTTCGAGGTCGCGCTCGATGCCGTCGAGGCCGGCCTGGAGCATGACGGCGAGGGCGAGGTAGGGGTTACACGACGGGTCGGGCGAGCGCAGTTCGATGCGGCTGGCGGCCGGCGTCCGGGCGGCCGGCTTCCGGATGAGCGCCGAACGGTTGACGTCGGACCAGGCGACGTACACCGGTGCCTCGTAGCCGGGGACGAGGCGCTTGTAGGAGTTGACCGTCGGGTTGCAGATCGCCGTGATGGCGGGAGCGTGCTCGAGAATACCGGCGACGAACTGCTTCGCGGTCTCGGAGAGGTTGAACTCGTCGTCGGCGTCGTGGAAGGCGTTCTCGCCGTCCTCGAACAGGGAGAGGTGCGAGTGCATGCCGGAGCCGTTGATGTGCGCGATCGGCTTGGGCATGAACGTCGCGTGGACGCCGTGTTTCTGGGCCGTGGCGCGGACGACCGCGCGGAACGTGGCGATGTTGTCCGCGGTCGAGAGGCCGTCGTCGTACTTGAAGGCGATCTCGTGTTGTCCCTCCGCAACCTCGTGATGGGAGGCTTCGACGTCGAAGTCCATCTCCTCGAGGTTGTAGATCATCTCGCGGCGGAGGTCCGAGGCGAGGTCCTTGGGTGCGAGGTCGAAGTAGCCGCCGGCGTCGTGGGTCGTGGTGGTCGCGCGACCGTCCTCGTCCTGCTCGAAGACGAAGAACTCGGGTTCGGGACCGACGTTCAGACTGTAGCCGAGTTCGGCGGCGTCGTCGAGCGCGCTCTTGAGGACCGTCCGCGGGTCGCCGACGAACGGCTCGCCGGTGGAGGTATCGACGATGTCACAGATCAGGCGACCGGCGGCGCCGTCTTCGGACTCTCGCCATGGGAGGATGGCGAAGGTCGAGGGGTCGGGATCGAGGCGCATGTCCGATTCCTGGATGCGGACGAACCCCTCGATGGAGGAGCCGTCGAAGTAGATGCCCTCTTCGAAGGCCTTCTCGGCCTGGCTGGCGGGGATGGAGACGTTCTTGACCGTTCCGAGGATGTCGGTGAACTGCAGGCGAAGGAAGTCGATGCCCTCCTCCTCGATCTCCTCGAGGACGGCTTCCTCCTCGGCAGTGAGCGTGTCGGTTGTCATCGATGAGTCACCCGGATCGACGACCCACGGTACCAAAGGGCTGCTGATACGCGATATCTTCCCTGACGACCACTAAACTGGATGTTCGTAAAGCTATTGTACGTTGCTTTCGTCGTTCCGGTTGATGACCTACGAAAATCTCGATGCCAAGTTGGTGAATGAACTTCTCGGCGACGGGCGTGCGAGTCTCCGGAGTCTCGCGGAGGAACTCGACGTGTCGGTCACGACGGTCTCCAACCACCTCGGCGACCTCGAGGAGGACGGTGTCGTGCGCGGCTACACGCCGATCATCGACTACTCGAAGATGGGCTTCGACGTCACCGCGATCCTCCAGCTCAAGGTCGAGGGAGACGCACTCCCCGAGATCACCGACCGCCTCGACGCCGAGAAGCAGATGGTCTCCGTCTACGAGGTCACGGGTAACTACGACATCATCGCGATCGGCAAGTTCGCCGACACCGACGACATGAACGCCCAGATCAAGACGCTGCTCACGGATCCAGACATCAAGGAGTCCAACACCTCCGTCGTGCTCAACGCGGCATCGGAGAACGAGCAGTTCGAACTGGAGACCGAGTAACGCTCACTCTCGCTCGCTGCGCCGTACCGTTGGATCGTCCCGGACGAGTTCCATCTCGTATGATCAGTTAGGTACCGGCACGGCTCGACCGGCGATCCAGGCACCTCTGGGTCTGGTCGTCGATCTCACGCGTAGCTCCGAGGCTCACGATCGCGACGTACTGCGAGAGAATTGCAACCGACCGGCTTGCTGGCGGCGTTACTCGACGAGGACGGCGTTGACCTGCCCGTCCTGGCCGGGTCGGGAGACGACGCGGGCGGTGCCGGCGTCGGTCTCGATCAGCGCACCCTTCGTGACGATGTTCCGGCGCACGTAGTTCGGGTTGGCGTCGTTCTCGACGACGTCCTCGATCGTGGCAGCGACTGTCTCGTCGCCGTCGGCGACGCTCGCGACGTCGGTCGCGAGCGCGCGGACCTTCTCGGAGTTGCCGCGGGCGTCGACGGCCTTCAGTTTCTGCTCGCCGACCTCGGTCTCGGTCGGCTCGTTTCCGATCTCGTGCTTGCGCCGCTTGCGCTTGGGACGGCGTCGGCCGCCGGTCCGGCTGCGGGTAGAGCGTCCGTGTTCGACCATACCGAGTTGCTGGGGCGAGCGCACACTTGAACCTCTCGAAAGGGCGACGTGACGGATTTCGGCCCGAACGGCTCCAGGAACAGGACTTCACCGCCTGCCGCGTGCGCTGCAGCAGATCGCTACTCCAGCGTCGCTTCGGTGTCGATCCCGTAGACTGCAGCGGGCGTGTCGACGTGCGCCGTCCGGATCGCGTCGGCGTGCCCCTGCTCCAGGAGCCACTCGACGCGACGCGGGACGGTCTTCGGGCCCATCACCGCGCCGGGCCGGTCGGGGTCGTCGAGGAAGTCCGTCTCCATGAGGAACGGCTCGTCCTCGGTCTCGGCGCGCTCGGCAGCGGTTTCGAGGCGATCCTTCTGGCAGATGACGCTCGGCACTGGTCCCTCGAGCCGCCCCTCGGCGTAGTGTTTGACCACTCGTCCGCGCGGGAGGCCGGCGTCCTCGGCCCACTCCGCGACCTGGGAGAAGTCCTCGCCCGCCTCGGCGTGGAGCTGCACGGCACAGCCCAGTTCGGCGGCGGTCTCGAAGGCGTGGCGCATGACCGCGTTCGAGGCCGCCCAGACCGGGTCGGGGACGTCGTAGTGTGGTCGGCCGGACTTGAGCGCCAGCGCGGGGCCGTCGGCGACGTAGTCGGCTGCGACGTCGATGCCGGCCTGCAGCAGGTCGCGGGCTTCCTCGGGTTCGAAGTCGCGGTCGTCGACGAGGCGCGAGAGCAGCCCCGGATGGACGCCGAGGACGGGCCAAGCGCGGCCGGAGAGGACCTCGCTCGCGTCTTCGACGACGCCGATCGTGGACTCGAAGCCAACCCGGAAGTCCTCGGGCGCCTCGATTTCGACGCCGTAGTGCCAGGAGGGCAGGTTGACGACGAGCATGTGGGTGCCGCCGGCCTCGGCGAAGGTCTCGACGGCGTCGACGCCGCGGCCTCGCTCGGGCGAGAGGTGGAGGTGGTCGTCGAGAATCGCTCCGTCGTACTCGGGCATGGTCGTGGGTTGTGCCGGTCGGACGAAAAGCGCCGGGGTTCGGCCGATGCGGTCCGGGGGAATCGCTTCGGCCGAGGGCGAACTATCGCTCCTCGAGCACCACCGCTACGTCGGCGGCGTTGGCCAGGGCGTCGGAGTTCCCGTACTGCCCCGGCGGGAGGGCGACGGTCCGGATCCCCGCGCGCCTGGCGGCCTCCAGGACGGGTTTGAAGTCGGTGTCCCGCGAGGCGAGCGCGAGCACGTCGATCGCACCGTCCCCGATGGCGGCGGTCGCGTCGACGGCGAGGCGAACGTCGACGTCACCGCTGGTCACGACGACCTCGAAACCTCGCGCTTCAGCGGCCTGGATGAGTCTCGCCGGCGCGTTCTCGTCGAGGTAACAGCGCGAGATCGCGAGTGATCCCTCCTCGCTCGCGGCGTCGCGAGCGTCGTCGAGGTCGACGGAGAAGTCCTCTCGGAGTACGTTCGGCCCGTCGACGAACAGGCCGACGCGAGGCGCGGTCTTGGCTCCGGTTTCGAGGCCCGTCGCCTCGGCCGCTGTCGCGTCCTCGTCGTGCGAGCCGTCGCCCCGTGACTCGTTCGAGGTGGCCCCGAGTAGCTCGCGAAGCCAGCGCATGCCTCGCCGTCTGCGCGGCCGGCGAATCAACGTGTCGATGCTGTTCGGCTCGACGTCAGCGTGTCGATGCTGCTCGACCCCAGGGCGCCGTCTTCCCCACGACTGTCCGCCGTACCGGCACGTCGGCCACCCGATGAAAAGACATTACCCCGCGGCGGTGGACGTTCCTGTATGGCCGAGCGGACCCCGCCGTTACACGACGAGCACCGCGCAGCCGACGCCGACTTCACCGACTTCGGCGGCTGGTCGATGCCCGTCGAGTTCGACGGGATTCGCACGGAACACGAGGCCGTCCGGGAGTCGGTCGGACGCTTCGACGTCTCCCACATGGGCCAGGTCGTCGTCTCGGGGCCAGGCGCCACGGAGCTGATGGACCGACTGACGACGAACGACGTCGAGGCGCTCTCCGTCGGCGACGCCCAGTACGCCGCGATCACGGACGAACGCGGCGTCATGCTCGACGACACCGTTGTCTACCGGCTCCCCGACCGGCAGGCACAGCCGGCCTACCGGTTCGTGCCGAACGCCGGCCACGACGAGCAGATGGCCGAGCGCTGGCGGTCCCATCGCGACCGGTGGGGCCTCGCAGCGGAGGTCGACGACAGGACCGGCGAGGACGCGATGCTCGCGATCCAGGGGCCCGAGGCGATGGCAGCGATGGCCGAGATCGGCGAGGACGTCTCCGACCTCGGTCGGTTCGAGGCCCGCTGGGCGGACGTGGCGGGCGTCGAGTGCTGGGTCGCCCGGACGGGCTACACCGGCGAGGACGGCGTGGAACTGATCTGTCCGGCGGGCGTCGTCGACACGGTCTGGAACGAACTCGACTGCCAGCGCTGTGGCCTCGGCGCGCGCGACACGCTCCGACTCGAGGCAGGACTCCTCCTCTCCGGGCAGGACTTCGACGCCGAAGACAACCCCCGGACGCCCTACGAGGCCGACCTCGGCTTCGTCGTCGAGTTCGACAGCGACTTCGTCGGCCTCGACGCCCTCGCCGAGCAGGCCGAGGAAGGGGTTGCCGAGCGGATCGTCGGCTTCGAACTCGAGGAGCGGGGCGTCCCCCGCCACGGCTACTCGATCGAGTCGGCCGACGGCGAGACGATCGGCGAGGTGACCAGCGGCACCATGAGCCCGACGCTCGACGAGGCGATCGGCCTCGGCTACGTTCCGATCGACTACACCGAGCCGGGGACCGACCTCCGGATCGTCGTCCGGGACGATCCCAAAGTGGCGACCGTCCGGGAACTGCCGTTCCTGGAGTAGCCGTCGACCCGGTGCCGCCGGCACGACGCCGACGACACGGTCCCGCCGCGACCGACTCCGTACACGCGGATTTACTATCCACCAGCCACGAGACACCACCAAGCGAGGATTTCCAACGCATGAGCTTCGACGTACCCGACGACAGGCGCTATCTCGACTCGCACGAATGGGCAGCCCAGGACGACGGCGTCGTCCGGATCGGCATCAGCGACTTCGCACAGGACGAACTCGGCGACGTCGTGTTCGTCGAGTTCCCCGACGAAGGGGAGTCGATTACGGCCGGCGAGGCCTTCGGCGTCGTCGAATCGATCAAGGCCGTCTCGGACCTCTACGCGCCCGTCAGTGGCGAGGTCGTCGAGGTGAACGAGACGCTGTTCGACCGTCCGGAACTCGTCAACGACGACCCCTACGAGGAGGGCTGGATGCTCGCCGTCGAACCGTCCGAGGAAAGCGAACTGGCGGAACTGCTCGACGCCGACACGTACCGCGAGCAGGTCGAGTGACTGACGTCGGCGGTCCGCTTCGACGGACTGCACCAGTCTCGTGTAACAAGACACATTGCTCGGCGCTGTGTGACTGCTCGATATGACCACCGCTGTACTCGTTGGCCCGGACGCGGACGGCCTCGGTGACGCACTCGAAGACGTCGGCGTAACCGTCACCCGCGTCGGCGACGTCGCGACCCGGCCCGACCTCGAGGAGGCCGGCATCCTCGACGCCGACCTGCTCGTCGTCACCGACGTCGAGGAGGCGACGACGATCCCGATCGCGACGGATCTGAACCCGGACGTCCGCGCCGTCGTGTACGACCGCGCGGCGCTGCCGGAGTTCGTCAGCGCCCAGACCGACCTCGCCGTGGATCCGGAGCTGCTCGGTCCGGCGGACGTCGCCGAGGCGCTCGTTGAAGACTGACTCCGGGATCGTCGGTGGCCGCATCCGTCGGCGCGTTCGCTCCCCGCCGAACTGTGGATCGATCGCCGCCCATGTCCAGCCGTCAGTTCTCGCGATTCGGCCCGGAGTCACGGCTGATCTCGTCGAACATCTCGGAGACTCGTTCCTCGACCTCGTCGCGAATCTCACGAACGCGCTCGGGATCCTTGCCGTCGGGATCCTCGAGCGCCCAGTCCCGAACGTTCACGGTATCGTCGACCTTGCCGACGTCGAGCGTCGAGCAGCCCATCGTCGCGACGTGGTCACAGGAGCGCAACTCCTCGCTCGTGATCTCTCGGGGCGTCCGATCGGCGACGTCGAACCCGGCGTCGGCCATCGCGTCGACGACCTCGTCGTGGACCCGATCGGCCGGGTGCGTGCCCCCGGTCAGGATCTCGACGGCGTCCTCGAGGCCGCGGCGCTCACGTTCGTGTTCGGCGAACGCGGTCGACATCTGGGAGCGTCCGGCGTTCTGGACGCACACGAAGGCGATGCGAATCGGATCGTCCGCGTCGGTGTCGGGTGTCATGGTTCAGTATCTGTGGTCGTCCTCAGTCGTCGGCTGCCGATTCGGCAGTCGCTCCGTCGAGACGTCCGGCGTCGAACCCGCCCCAGTCGTAGCGCCGCTGGAAGTACAGTGCGACGTGGACCAGCGCCAGCAGTACCGGGACCTCGATGAGCGGGCCGACGACGGTCGCGAACGCGACGCCGGAGCCGACGCCGAAGACCGCGACGGCGACGGCGATCGCGAGTTCGAAGTTGTTCGAGGCCGCGGTGAAGCCGATCGCGGTCGTCGTCGAGTAGTCCGCGCCGATCGACCGGCCCATCCTGAAACTCACGAGGAACATGACGACGAAGTAGATCGTCAGCGGGACCGCGATCAACAGGACGTCGCCCGGCGAGGCGACGATGGCGTCTCCCTGGGTCGCGAACATGACGACGACGGTAAAGAGGAGTGCGACGAGCGTCAGCGGGTCGATTCTCGGGACGAACGCCTCGTCGTACCACGTCTCGCCCTTCGTGCGCGTCCCGACGTAGCGCGTCAGGAAGCCGCCGGCGAAGGGAATGCCGAGGAAGATCACGATGGCCTCGAACACCTGCCCCGGCGTGACGTCGAACGTCGTGATCCCGTCTGCGAGCGCGGTCATGCCGAGCTGATCGGGGAGGACGAGCGCGAAGAACCAAACGTAGACGCCGTAGGTGAGGATCTGGAAGAGGCTGTTGAAGGCCACTAGCCCCGTGACGTACTCCGTCGATCCCTCGGCGAGTTCGTTCCAGACGAGTACCATCGCGATACAGCGGGCCATCCCGATGAACACGAGCCCGAGGAAGTACTCCGGACGCGCGGGCAACCCGGGAACGAGGCCGCTGAAGAAGAAAACGGCGAGGCCGAACATCAGCGTCGGCCCGATGAGCCAGTTCTGGACGAGGCTCAGACCGAGCACGCGCCAGTTGCTGAACACTGCCCGGAGCTGTGAGTAGTCCGCCTTCGCCAGTGGCGGATACATCATCGCGATCAGGCCGATCTCGACGAGGTGCAGATTCTGGATCGGCTCCGTCACCGACGGTGCCACGTGGCCGAGCCCGACGCCGAGCGCCATCGCACCGAAGATCCACAGGGTGAGGTACTTGTCGAGGAAGTCCATCGACCGCGGGTCGCCACAGGACTCGCAGTCGCAGTTCGGGCCGTGCTCGTGGGCCTCGGTCGTGCTCATCGAGCGTCACCGCCTGTTCGATCGCTTTCACCGTTCTGTTGCTCGCTTTCACCGTCAGCTCGCGCTTCCCCGTCGTCTCCCCGCTCCTCGACGGCGCCGACGCTCCCCTCGATCACGGTGACGAGTGCGACCGCTCTGTTGGTCGCACTGTACTTCTTCCACCGGCCGTCCTTTCGCCCCTCGAGGAGGCCCGCGTCGACCAGCGCGGACAGCGCGTGACTCAACCCGCTCTCGCTGACGTCGACGACCGCGTTCAGCTCACAGACGCAGAGCTCCTCCTCGGCAGCGACGAGGACGCGGACGAGCGTGTAGCGCGTCTCGTTGGCGAGGGCCGAGAGGACGTCGAGTTCGGCGTCCACTCGCGCCGTGCCGAGTGCCGCTTCGAGCGTCCCGAGTTCGTCGAGGCGGCGCTCGACGTCTTCGTCCCGACACTCCCCGAGTTCGTCGTCGAGATAGCGGCGAAGTCGATCGCTCGCAGTTGCCATCGCGAGTCAGTTGAATAGAATATCAATTAATTGTTCCGATATGGTGCAATGCTGAGGCGCGTATTGATGGCAAGGAGTACTGTATTGGTACCGAGATATATCGAGACGTGATGTACTGGTAACGATGCATACTTACTTGATCAATTTCTAAATTCGGCTGTGGAAGCCGAACCGATGCAGCAGCCCAGTCCGGACCGTGCCAGTGCACCAGACAGGCAGCAACGCGACGGAACGGCGTTCGTCGGCGCGTTCGGCAAGACGACCGGCGAATCTGATCTCTGCTTCGTCGAGGGGCAGCTCCCCGAGGACGGCGACGGCGTCGTCGACGACCCGCCGGCGAAGCAGCTGGAACGCTGCCTCCAGAATCTCGACGCACAGCTGGACCGCCACGGGCGGGATCCGAGCGACGTCCTCCAGCTCACGCTCTACCTCACCGACTTGGACGCCTACGAGGAGGTCAACGACGCCTACGAGGCGTACTTCGACGACACGTACCCGGCACGCACCACCGTAGGCGTTTCCGAACTCCTCGGCGGTGCCGCGGTGACCGTCGACGCCGTCGTCGCGCTGGAGTAGCCTCGGCCACAGGTGGCGGGCGCTATCGCCCGGGTCGGTTGTTCGACCCGTCTTCACTCCCAACCGGGCGTGTCTGGGGCGCCCCGCTCGACCTCGACCTGCTCGCCCAGCGTCGGAGCCGCGTCGCCGCCCTCCAGTTCCGTCCACTCGTCGATCGATCCGCTGACCCACGAGTCGCCGGCGTCGAATTCCTCGCGTGCGCGCTCGCGCCAGTCCTCGCTCACGGCGAGTGTCCCGGGACTCGACGATGCGGCGACGGTGACGAACGCGCGCCGATCCGCTCGCGTTCCGTTCCCGTTGGCCAGCCGCTCGATGCGGCCCGTCAGCGACTCCGGTTCCGGGTGCGCGAACAGCTTCGCGCCGAGCGCCTGCGGCCCCAGCCCGACGCCGGGTGGGTCAGCCGGCGGCTCATCGTCGAGCAGGCGCTTCCCGCCGCCGGATTCCTCTACGCGCTCGCACTCGGTCGGCTGGTCGAGCAGGAGGTTGAAGCCGGGGTACGCGGCACAGGCGTTTGGATAGAGCTCCGAGTCGTGAATGCGGCACTGGAGCGTCTCGGGATCGAGAAACGTGCAGGTCGGCAGCCACACCGCCTCGTCGCGCCCGGCCGGCGCGACGGGCTTCGGTGGTTTGCGGAGCCCTACGTAGAACACCGGTCGGCCCCGAATGCCGGCGAGCGGGTACCCGTCGACCTCGACCGGGGCGTCCGGTCGATCGGCCGCCTCGGCGCTCGCCGAATCGGCGTCGCCGGCGGTCGTCTCGGCCCCGTCGATCGTCCAGAGCCGGGGGCGAAGCGCGTCGCCGTGACCCGCGGCGAGCATGGCCCGCACCTCGTCGCGTTCCAGCGGTACGAAGTTCGTGGACGCGTCGAGTGGTTGGCGCTCTCCCTCGCGTTCGGGGTCCTCGATGCCGGGCGCGAGCGCGTGCCAGTCGACGCAACAGCCGGCACAGCCCTCGCAGTCGACGTCCATACCGAACCAACGCTCCGGTCGACCAAAAGCTCCAGCACGGATCGCCCCAGCGATCGCGCTCGCCGCCGAAATCGGGCGTCGCTCGTAGTTGAATAGAGTGATATATAGCTCTCTGGGCCACTCGAATTCGGGGCATAGCGGGGTGGAGCGGGGCGTAGGCACCCGGACAACTATTATAAAGTGTCTTACTATTAACTGGGTTTGATCCACGTGATGGCACGCGAGTCAGCGGCCAACTCCGACCTCGTATCACGGCGGAAGATCATCCTGACCACTGGCGCTGCGGGTGCGGCAGCGCTGGCGGGCTGTTCGAGCGGCGACGGTGACGACTCCGACGACGGTGGCTCGGACTCGGGTTCGGACTCCGGCTCCGATTCCGGTTCCGACTCGGGCTCGGACAACGAGAACACCGACGGCAACGAGTCCGGCAGCATGGACACCAGCGTCCTGAC
This sequence comes from Salinarchaeum sp. Harcht-Bsk1, assembly GCF_000403645.1. Taxonomy (NCBI): domain Archaea; kingdom Methanobacteriati; phylum Methanobacteriota; class Halobacteria; order Halobacteriales; family Natronoarchaeaceae; genus Salinarchaeum; species Salinarchaeum sp. Harcht-Bsk1. Next base: position 1,209,120 of record NC_021313.1, on the reverse strand, counting down.
CGCCGACGGGTCCTCGACGGTCTACCCGATCACGAACACCGGCGGTAGCTACTGGAACTCCAATCCCGAGGCCGGCGACGAGGACTACTGGCCGAACTCGTGGGCGCAGGAGGAGTACGACACCCAGATGCGCCTCGCCGACTTCTTCGCACAGGACTACGGGTACGAGGCCACCGAGGAGCGCTCGAACCCGCCGTTCCGCGCGTCCATCGCCCTGTCCCACTCCGGGACGGGCGTCGAGGGCGTCATGGAGGAGCGCATCGACATCGGCGACTCCTCCGCCCCCGCGGAGGCCGAACTCGCCGGGACGGACCCCAGCGAGGAGACGCTGAACAACTTCGTCGACCACGTCGTCGGCGTCGACGGCCAGCCGATCGTCGTCTCCCGCGAGATCGCGGACGCGGGCGTCGAGCAGATCACGATCGAGGAGCTCCGCGGCATCTACCGCCAGGAAATCACCAACTGGAGCGAGGTCGGCGGTCCGGACCGCGACATCCTCGCGCTCGGTCGCTCCGCTGGCTCCGGGACTGACACCGCCTTCCGCGCCAACGTCTACGGCGACCCCGAGGCCTCGATCAGCCCCGACCAGCGCTTCGGGCAGAACCAGCAGCTCCAGCAGGCAGTCACGCAGGCCGACAACGCGATCGCCTACATCGCCCTGGCCTTCGTCGAGCCCGACGGCGGCACGCCTCCGATCGGCCTCGAGATCGACGGCACCCTCTACGAGTACGGCACGAACCTCGGTGCGCAGGACTACCCGCTCTCGCGAGACCTCCACGCCTACACCTGGGAGGACACCTCCCGGAAGGAGGCCTGCTTCATCAACTTCCTCCTCTCCGACTTCGGGCAGGAGATCTTCGTTGCGGGTAACAACTACTTCAAGCTCCCCCAGGACCGCCTGGAGACCCAGCGCGAGATGGTCGCTGCCTCGAACTACGAGTAACTCCCCGTCTGCAGTTTCTTTTCGAGTACACGCATGGACAATACTCCCGACGACCCCGACGATACCGACATGAGTGGGACGATTCAGCGGCGGATGCAGGCAGTACGCGACTGGATCGACGCGAAGATCGCGGCCATCGTGACGTGGTTCCGCAAGCTGCCGGACCGAATCCGGGACTTCCTCGACCGGACGCCTGCGGACGCACAGGCGATTCTCCTTCTCGGGGTCGTCTCGTTCGCGGCTGCCGCCTACTTCTTCTGGCGGAGCCCGGGCCAGGCCGCGACGCCGCTCACCCTGTTCGCCGGCGCGACCGCTGTCGGCTGGATCCGCCACAGGGGCAGGACGGCGAAGGCGCTCACGATGCTCGCGAGCGTCGTGACCGTGGCCATCCTCCTGCTCATCATCTCGTTCCTGGTCCTCCACTCCCGGGACGCCTTCGAGCACATGGGGACAGAGCTTCTCTGGCGGCTCGAGCCGCCGTTCTGGGAGGCGCCGAGCCCCGACGGCACCTACTCGCTGACCCCGCTGATGGTCGGGACGGCGCTGACGACCGTCATCGCGACGATGATCGCCGCCCCGCTCGGTATCGCCGGCGCGGTGTTCATCAGCGAGATGGCGCCCCGGCGCGTCCGCGAGGTCGTCAAGCCGGGCATCGAACTGCTCGCTGGCATCCCATCGATCACGTACGGGTTCGTCGGACTCACGATCGTCAACCAGTACTTCTACACCGAGTTCCAGACGCCGACGATCGCCTCGTACTTCGCGGCCGGCGTCATGATCGGTCTGATGGCGCTGCCGACCGTCGTCAGCGTCGCCGAAGACGCCCTCGCCTCGGTTCCGGAGTCGATGAAGAGCGGCTCGCTGGCGATGGGGTCGACCGAGTGGCAGACCACGAAGAGCGTCACGATCCCCGCTGCCTTCTCGGGCGTCTCCGCTGCGGTCCTCCTCGGCGTCGGCCGCGCGATGGGCGAGACCATGGCGGCGACGGTCATGCTCTCACACACGAAGGGCGTCCCCGATCCCTTCTTCGACGTCTTCAGCCGGTACGGAGAGACCCTGACGACGGTGATCGCGAGCGAGGCGCCGAACGCGATCGGTGGCATGCACGAGAGCGCGCTGTTCGCGGCCGGTGTCGTCCTGTTCGTCTCAGTCATGCTGTTGAGCATCACGGCGCAGTACGTCGAGTGGCGGATGCACCGCAAGCTGGGTGGTCAGTCGTGAGCACGATCGATCGTCACGACCTCGTCACCGGCGACGGCGGTCTCCGCAACGGGATCGCCGTCGGCCTCCTCACCGCAGCCCTGCTCACCTTCCTCGCGAGCTGGCTCGTCCTCTTCGGACAGGTCGGTGACGGCATCGACCTCCTGGGCGTCCCGCTGGTCGACGTCCTCGCACTGTCGCTGGTCGTGCAGGGAGCCGGGCTCGGCCTGCTCGGCCTCGGAAGCTACTACGGCTACTTCCCGTCGAATCCCTCGCCCTCCTCGGGCCTCCTGACGGGCTTCCTGGTCGGATTCCTCTGGACCGGCACGCTCGGGGGAATCGGGTCGGTCCAGCTCGGTCTCGGCACGATCGGCTGGGTCGGGGTGGCCATCCTGGGCGGGATCGCCGCCTTCGTCGCCGTCGTGTTGCCCAGCGAGGACGTCGGCTCGACGGTACCGCTCGCCGCGCTGATCGCACCGCTCGGTCTCGCGATCCTCGTCGGTCCGCTCTCGCCACCCTGGGTCTGGGAGCCCAACTGGACGGACGCCATCTTCCCCGGCAGCGAGGTGCTTCCCCTCCTGTTCATCGCCGTGTCGGTGGTCAGCGCCTGGAGCGTCGCGAAGGCACAGGAGGGCTTCGGCGCCCGCGGTCGCCAGCGCGGCGCCTACTACCTCATCGGGACGAGCGTCGCCGGGATGCTCGGGACGCTGGGCCTGATCATCTGGTTCATCGTCGACAACGGCCACGAGGTCTTCCTCACGGGCGCGGAGATCGGCGGGCTCGACGGGGAGTTCACGATCCCGTTCCTCGGGGTCACGATCCCGTGGCTCCACGTCAAACTCCCGTTCGTCACGAACGTCCCCGGTGGGCTGTTCGTGGAGATCCCCGGGGTCTGGCCGGCGGTGCTCGGGACGATCTGGCTCGTGATCGGCGCGGTGGTCGTCGCCGTGCCGCTGGGGATCGGCTCCGCGATCTTCCTCACCGAGTACGTCGAGCGCGGCCGGATCACGCAGGTGGTCGAGGTCGTCACCAACGGCCTCTGGAGCACCCCGAGCATCGTGTTCGGACTCTTCGGCCTGGCCTTCCTGATGCCCCGGCTCAGCGGCGGCGGTCGCTCGCTGATCGTCGGCCAGATCGTCCTCGGGTTCATGCTCCTCCCGCTGGTCATGATCACGAGCCGCGAGGCCATCCTCTCGGTACCCGACGAGTACCGGGACGCGAGCGCGGCGCTCGGCGTGACCCGCTGGCAGACGATCCGGAGCGTCGTGCTCCCGGCGGCGATGCCGGGCGTCATCACCGGCGTCATCCTCGGCGTCGGCCGGATCGCGGGCGAGACCGCGCCGCTCCTCCTCGTGTTCGGTGGACCGCCGTTCCCGTCGGACAATCCGGCAGTGATGAAATCCTTCGAGTTCAGCCTGCAGCCACCGTTCATCACGAACGAGGCGCTGACGCAAGCTGGCACGGCGTTGCCCTACCAGCTCTACACCTCGATCACGGCGGGCGTCTGGAACAAGGAGATCTACACCACGACCGAGTTCGGCTGGGGAACCGCCCTCGTGCTCCTGGGCGTCGTCTTGCTGTTCTACGGCATCGGCGTCGGGGGCCGAATGTACTTCGAGCGGAAGCTGAGCGACAGGTGATGACAATGAGTGAAGCAGACCTCACGCGGACCGACGACGAGACGCACAGCGCGACCACCGCCGGCGAGACCCACGAGCGCGTTCAGGAGGAGTGGCGCAACTACGAGTTCGCCGGGGAGCCGAAGTTCGCCGTCGAGGACCTCGACGTCTACTACGGCGACGAACGGGCGCTCCAGGGGGTCTCCATGGAGATCCCCGAGCAGAGCGTCACGGCGCTGATCGGCCCCTCCGGCTGTGGCAAGTCCACCTACCTGCGGTGCCTCAACCGCATGAACGACCGCATCAAGGCGGCCGAGATCGACGGCTCCGTCGAACTCGACGGCCAGGAGATCTACCAGGACAACGTCGACCTCGTGGAGCTTCGCCGGCGCGTCGGCATGGTGTTCCAGGCGCCGAACCCGTTCCCGAAGTCGATCCGGGACAACATCTCCTATGGACCGCGCAAGCACGGCGACATCTCGACCGGGCTGCTGCCGAAGCTGCTCGGCCGCGACGACACCGAAGAGCGCGACGACCTCGTCGAGCGGTGCCTGCGTCAGGCCGCACTCTGGGACGAGGTCGAGGACCGCCTCGACGACAACGCCCTCGGCCTCTCCGGTGGGCAACAGCAGCGACTCTGCATCGCGCGCTGTCTCGCCGTCGACCCGGAGGTCATCCTCATGGACGAGCCCGCGAGCGCGCTCGACCCGATTGCGACCGCGAAGATCGAGGACCTCATCGAGGAGCTCGCCGAGGACTACACCGTCGTCGTCGTCACCCACAACATGCAGCAGGCCGCGCGGATCTCCGACCAGACCGCCGTCTTCCTCACGGGTGGCGAACTCGTCGAGTACGGCGAGACCGACCAGGTGTTCGAGGATCCCCAGAGCCAGCGCGTCGAGGACTACATCACCGGGAAGTTCGGGTGAGCACGCCCGTGCCCCGAGAGTCATTCCAGGCCGAACTCGAGGCGCTCCAGGCCGACGTGGTCGGGATGGGCGAGCACGTGCTCGCGCAGCTCGACGACGCCCTGACGGCCTTGGAGACGGCCGACGCCGAGCTAGCGAGCGACGTGATCGACGGCGACGACGCCGTCAACGAGCGCTACCTCGACCTGGAGGCACGCTGCGTCGACCTGTTCGCCCTCCAGCAGCCCGTCGCCAGCGACCTCCGGTTCGTCGCGGCCGCGTTCAAGATCCTCACCGATCTCGAGCGGGTCGGCGACCTCGCGACGAACCTCGGCCAGTACGCGCTGGCAGCGGGCGACGGGACCGTCGCCGCGGACGGCGCCGCCGGCACCGCATCGTCCGCCGTCGACGTGCCGCCCGAGAGCGTCACCGAGATCGGCCGCGATGCCGAGGCCATGCTTCAGGACGCTCTGGACGCCTTCGAGACAGAGAACGCCGAGGTCTGCCCCGAAATCGCGGCGCGCGACGACGAACTCGACGTGCTCTGCCAGCACGCGGGCGAGGACGTCGTCCGGCAGCTCCTCTCGGCTGGCACCGCCGCGACCGATACCGACCCACCGACGGAGTGGGACGTCGAGCAGGCCCTCGACGACGTGTCGCGGGTCCTGCTGACGATCCGCGACCTCGAGCGCGTCGGCGACCACGCCGTGAACGTCGCCGCTCGAACGCTCTACATGGTCGAACACGACCCGACCCTCGTCGTCTAATCATGGCTCGTGAAACGCGCAAGATCCAGAAAGTCGGCGGCTCTACCTTCAGCGTCTCGCTCCCCAAGGACTGGGCCCGAGCCCGCGGCCTCGACGCCGGCTCGCTGGTCACGCTGTTCGCCCACCCGGACGACGTGCTCGTCGTCCAGCCCGGCGACGACGACCGCGAGACCGAACGTACCGTCACCGTCGCCCACGAGTCACCCCAACGACTGGAGCGACTGCTCCGATCGGCCTACGCCGCGGGGGTCGACGCGATCCGATTCGAGGCGACCGAGAGCCTGACCCGCGAGCAGCGCCGCGCGGTCGGCCGCGTCACCGACGACCTCCCCGGGACGACCGTCGTCCAGGAGCGCGAGGACCTGCTCGCGATCCGCGTACTGCTGGACGGGTCGGAGGTCTCGATCCAGCAGTCGGTGCGCCAGCTCGCCTTCGTCGCGTCCTCGACCCACCGCGATGCCGTCGGCGCGCTCGTCGGCGAGGCGGATCCGGACGCGATCGACCGCGGCGCCGAGGCAGATCGACTGTTCGCGCTCGTGGACCGCCACTTCCAGCGTGGCTGCTCGGAGATCGGCACGCTCGACGCGCTCGATTCCTCCCGGCCCGAACTCGCGGTGCTCCGGGCGACCGCCCGCGAACTGCAGGCCGTGGCCGCCGACGCCCGCCGGCTCGGCAACCTCGTCGAGACGCACGGCCAGGGACAGGACGTCGACGACGCCCGGCACCAGTCCGGTACGGACGCCGACCACACCGCGCCGCTCGCGGACGACGATCTGGCCGAGGCGTTCGAGCGACTCGGCGAGCGCGCCCGGACGGTGCTCGAACGGGCGACCGACGCGCTCGTCGCCGAGGACGGCACCGACGACGCCCGCTCGGCGCTGGCACGACACGCGGCCCTCGAGGATGCCCTCGACGAGACCGAACGAGCGCTTTTCGCCGCCGAGCCGGACGTCTGGCAGGGTCGGGCGCTCGAGCACTGCCGCCGCACCGCCGACCACGGCGCGACCGTCGCCCAACTCGCCCTCCGCGGTGCGCTCCGGCGCGGTGACCTCGACGCTGCTGCGCCGCCCGATCCGGCCGACGGCTCGGTCGGTGCTGCCGGGGTCCCCGGCGTGATCGACGGCGAGTCGACGGAGGACGGCGTCAGCGTCGACGGCCCCGACGTTGCGCCGGACGCCGACGACTGAGGTCGGCGTCGATCCGCCGTCACCGCCCGCCGCCGTCGGTCCGTGCCACGACCAGGTCCGCGAACGCCGCTGCTTCGCTCGCTTCTTGCGTCGCTCGATCCGCGTCGTCGCGGAGTCGCCGCTTGACCGTCCGGAGCGCGTCGGGATCGACGCTCGCGAGTTCCTCGGCGACCTCGACGATTCCCTGTTCTCCGTCGACGATCCGAGAGACCAGTCCGATCCGCAGGGCGTCCTCGGCGTCGAGCACCCGCCCGGAGCACGCGAGGTCCATCGCGTCGCCGAGTCCGCAGACCTCCCGGAGCCGGATCGTGCCGCCCCACGCGCCGAACAGGCCGAGTTCGACGCCCGGCTCTCCCAGGGTGGCTGTCGGCGTCGCGATCCGGAGATCGCAGGCGAGTGCGAGTTCGAGCCCACCGCCCCTGGCCGCTCCGTCGATACCCGCCACGACCAGCGGATCGGCCGCGGCAATCGCGGTCGCGACGCGCTGGCCGTGCTCGGCGAAGGCCTTCGCCGCGTCGCGATCCGGCAGCGCGTCGACGACATCGAGGTCCGCGCCGGCGCAGAAGGCGTCGCCGTCGCCGCGAAGGAGGACGACCGGTTCGGTCGCGTCGGTGACTGCGGCTTCGAGCTGGTCCAGCCCCTTCGGCGTCAGCGCGTTCCGGCGTTCCGGCCGGTCGAAGGTGACGGTACGGATCGTCGCACCGTCCGCCACGGTCCGGGTTCCAGTCCTGATCATACGCCCGCTGTGATCGCCGCGTGCTTCGGTCTTTCCCGGCGACGACCGCCCGGAGCCCAGGAGGTCGATCGCGTCCGCTGTCGGGGGTCTTTACGTGCACGCCGCCGAAGGTCGAACAACGATGGTCGTAGAGGTCGAGCGGGTCGTCGAGGTGGACGCCGGAATCGACGCCGTCTGGGACGTGCTCGCCGACCCGGCTCGCCGGGGGCGAGCGATCAGCGTCGTCGACTCCTTTCGCGTCGAGGGCCAGGAGTTCGTCTGGCAGGTGTCGCTCCCGATCCCGGTGATCAACCGGACCATCGCGGTGCGCACCCGCGACGAGGTCCGCGAGGAGCCGACGTTCGTCCGCTTCACCGGCGACTCGAAGGCGTTCGGCGTCGAGGGCGAACACGAGTTGACCGAACTCGACGACGGCGGCACCAGGGTGCGATCGTCGTTCGCCGTCGACGGGAAGCTGCCCGGCGTCGAGCGGTACTTCGAGCGCAACATCGACGAGGAGCTGTCGAACCTCTTGGATTCGATCGAGACCGCCTGAACGGTCGCTCGCCGTCGGCACGCACGCAGTTACCGCGTCCGCCTCGCCGCGACCCCCTCTTTTAGGGCGTTGGCGGTCGAGCACCCGCCCATGACGGACGATCCCGTGCTTCGCGAGTCGAGCGAGCCACCGGCCGTCGGCGAACTGACGCCGCCGGATCGCACGCTGATGGGGCCAGGACCGAGCGACGTGCACCCGAGAGTCCTCCGTGCGATGAGCACGCCGCTGGTGGGCCACCTGGATCCCTCCTTCGTCGAGATCATGGACGAAGTCCAGGAGCTCCTGCGCTACACGTTCCGCACCGACAACGAGTGGTCGATCCCGGTCTCGGGCACCGGTTCGGCGGCGATGGAGGCCGCGATCGGCAACGTCGTCGCGCCGGGCGACACGATGCTCGTCCCGACGAACGGCTACTTCGGCGGCCGGATGGCCGAGATGGCCCGCCGCGCCGGCGGCGACGTCGTCGAGGTCGACGCACCGTGGGGCGAGCCGCTGGATCCGGCCGACGTCGAAGACGCTCTGGCGACACACGAACCGGACGTCTTCGGCTTCGTCCACGCCGAGACCTCGACCGGTGCGAAACAGATCGACGTCCCCGCGCTGACCGAGGCGGCCCACGACCACGGGGCGCTCGTGATCGCGGACAGCGTCACCTCGATCGGTGGCGTCGAATTGCGGGTCGACGAGTGGGGCATCGACGTGGCCTACGCCGGCCCGCAAAAGTGCCTCTCCTGCCCGCCGGGTGCCAGTCCGCTCACGCTCAACGATCGCGCGATGGAGAAAGTCCGCGCCCGCGAGGAACCCGCCCGCTCGTGGTACCTCGATCTCTCCCTCCTCGACGACTACTGGGGCGACGAGCGCGCTTACCACCACACCGCCCCGATCACGAACGTCTACGCGCTCAGAGAGGCCCTCCGACTCGTCGCCGAGGAGGGCATCGAGTCGCGCTGGGAGCGCCACCTCGAGATGGCAGGCGCCCTCAAGGCCGGGATGGAGGCGATGGGCCTCGGACTCAACCCCGCCGACGAGTACTGGCTCCCGAGCCTCAACGCGGTTCGCGTGCCCGACGGCGTCGACGACGGTGCGGTCATCTCGACGCTCCTCGAGGACTACGACATCGAGATCGCCAGCGGGCTCGGCGATCTGGAGGGCGACATCTTCCGCATCGGCTGCATGGGCTACTCCGCTCGCCCGGAGAACGTGATCTACGTCGTGAACGCGCTGGGCGAGACGCTGGAGCGCCTCGGCGCGGAGGTCGACGCCGAGGCCGGCCGGACTGCGACGCTCGACGCGCTCTGAGTTCGGGTTCGCGCGATTCTCTCTTTCACGCCAGTCCGTGCGACGGCATTGGCTATCGCCCAGTGCGAGCTTTCGCGTTCCTCCGGGTATCGTGCGATTGCACACTCCACCGAACCGCCGGAGTTCGACCAACCACGTCCGGGGGGCTAGGAGGGGCTTCCGGGCCGTTTGCTGTCGCCGTCGCTCCGTCACTCCTCGATCGCCGTCCCTTCCCTGCGGCGTTTCCAAAGGTCTTTGCCCGCTTACCCCCAACTCCACGGTCATGGAGGAGGCCCCGCGCGTCCGCGAGGCGCTACGGGAGTCGCTACGCGAGATCGACCCCGACCCGTTCCGGGCCAGGCTGGAGCGGACGCTCGAGGGCCGGCCGCTCACGCCGGGTATTCTGACGGTCCGAACGGCCAGTGCGATCGACGGCGCGGTCGCCTCGGAGGCCGCCGCTCAGCGCGCAGCCGGGGTTCAGTTGATCTACGAGGGCCTGCGGCTCACGCGCCGACTCGTCGAAACCGAGCCGTGGCCGCCCGCTGGCGAGGGCGACCCCGACGTCGACGTCGTTGCGGCGGAGGTGCTGGTCGCAAGCGGCCTGAACCAGCTCGCCCACACCGGCGTGCGCGACCGGGTCGTCGAGATCATCCGGCGGTTCGGTCGCACGCACTCGCGGGACGCCGACGGCCAGCCCCACGAGGGCGATGCGTCGGACCTCGACGCCGGTGATTCGCCACTCGACGTCGACGACGAGCCGTCGCTGGAGGCGGACGTCGTCGTCCTCGCGATCGCCGCGGGCGCGGACCTCGCTGCCCAGACGGTACCGCCGGGCCTCATCGAGTACGCCAGGGAACTGGCCGCGGAGATCGACGCGGATCCGCTCCCCGACGGCGAGCCGATCGACGACGTTGCAGAGACCGTCGAACGGATCGTCGCGGCTGCCGAGTCGCCCGCGGAGGACCGCTCGCGATCCTCGACCCTGGATCCCTGAGCCTCGGCCGCTTTCACCGCCCGCGGCAGCGGGCACCGTTTCACTGTCGGCAGCCGTCGGTCAGGTTTTTGTCTCCAGGGTGCCACTGTGTCACGTATGGGCATCCTATCACGCGCGTCGTACGTCGTTCGCTCGAAAGTCAACGCGGCGATCGGTCGCGCGGAGGACCCCGCGCAGACGCTGGATTACTCCTACGAGCAACTGCAGGACGAACTCCAGTCAGTCAAGCGCGGCATCGCAGACCTGACGACCCAGAAGAAGCGCCTCGAAACCCAGCGTCGGCGGCTCGAGGAGAACGTCGAGAAGCACGAGGACCAGGCGCGACGCGCGGTCGAGCAGGACCGCGACGACCTCGCGCGGCGTGCTCTCGAGAAGAAGCGGACGAAGTCCGCCCAGATCGACCAGTTGGACGACCGGATCGAGGAACTGGGGATGACCCAGGACGACCTCGTCGAGAAGAAGGAGGCGCTCCAGGAGCGCGTCGATCAGTTCCGCACGCGCAAGGAGACGCTGAAGGCTCGCCACCAGGCCGCGGAGGCCAGCACTCGCGTGTCCGAGGCGGTCACCGGCGCCGGCGACGAACTCGCCGACGTCAACCGGGCGATCGAGCGAGCGGAGGACCAGACCAGGGAGATGGAGGCCAGATCCGCCGCGCTCGACGAACTCGAGGAGGAGGGCGTCCTCGAAGATCAGTTGCGCGAGGAGTCGTCGCTGGAGCGCGAACTGTCCGAACTCACGGAAACTGACGAGATCGACGAGGAACTCGCCGAGATCAAGTCGTCTGTCGAGGGCGAACCCGTCGACGGCGGCGCCTAATCCTGGGCGTCAGGAGGATGCGTCGCGGCGGCCGGCACCCCGGCCTGCTCAGGGCTCGATCTGCAGAAGCACGTCTCGTTAGCGTTCGATCTGTTGGAGCAGGTCTCGATCGGGTGTCCGTCTACTGAAGCAGGGCCAATCAGGTCTCGATCTCTTGGAGTTCGTCCGACCAGATCCAGGCGTGTTCGTTCTCCGGGTCGGAGATGACGCCGACGACCGACTCGCCGACCTCGTACTCGTCGTAGCGTTCTCTGATCTGTGCGTCGCGATCCGTCGGGCTGTACGACTCTGGCACCGTTTCAGTGCACCTCGACATCCTCGCCGTCGATGGTGACGTGCCCGTCACTGCCGACCTCGATCGCGTGGCCCTGGTACTCGAAGACGACTTCGAGGACGGTATCGGAAGCGAGGAGCCGATCCAGCGCCTCGGTGTCGACGGTACGGAACAGCGGTGCCATCGTCGCGGGGTCGGTCCCGATGGTATCCGCGATGGCGGCGACGATGCGGAGACTCGGAGAGAGGTCGTCGGCGGCGACAGAGAGCGAACGAAGGTCGTCGGTCTGAACCGTCTGGACGTCGTGATCGTTTGGTGCAATACCCATTGTCAGTCTTCTTTAGCGGTACGATCGGTATCGGTTTGTTCCGTACGTGTATTAACCCGCGTTTGACCGGGGGATATGTGTATTCACGCGACGGGTCTGACTCGAGCACCGCGTGGGGTGAAACCGAATCGCCTCGACGCAGTCGGTCGATTTCACTCGAGGGGCTCCTCCCGGGACCTCGGATCCGGCCGCGGCGGTGATCCGACGGTCACGACCAGTGGCTGCTGACCGTGGTCCTGCCCGCAGATCGCGACGTCAGCCGTACCCAGCTGGTACGTACCTCGCCGGCAGCCGTCTGCAGGTGGCCCGGAAAACGATGGTTACTCCTCTCGGATACGCCCGAACGAAGCCCACTCGTAATGGTGCCGTGGGCCCTGTTCGGGTGACATGACTGGGTCGTCCGCGCCGCCGGCACAGCGTCACGCCACCAGGACTCGAGAACGACGACTCCGATTCGTCTCGCTCGCGGTGGGGATCGCCGTGGTCCTGTCTTTCGCCATCGCAGCATCGCCCCGGGGGAGTGTGCCACCCTCCGCACTGGGCAGCACGGACTGGCACGTCCTCGTCAGTGTGGTCTCACTCGGTGGGATGGCGGCAACGAGCGACGTCGAGCGGCTCATCGAGGGCGTCGAACGGGTTGCGGCGGGGGACTACGACGTGGCGTTCGAACTGGAGCGCGACGACGAACTGGGACGGCTTGCGAGCGCGCTCGAAGAGATGACCGCGGCGATCGCGACGCGCAAGGCGGATCCGACCGACGCCGACGAGCCCGATCCAGCGGACCGCGAGGACGAACTCCACCGGTACGCGCGGCACTTCGAGGCGGTGTTCAACGACCCGAACCTGCTCGCGGTGATCCTCGATCCCGACGGGACGCTCCGGGAGATCAACGACCGGGCCATGGGGATGATCGACGCCGACCGGGAGTCCGTCCTCGGCGAACCGTTCTGGGAGACGCCCTGGTGGGAGGGTGACGAAGCGCTGCAAGCCGAGATCCGCTCTGGAATCGAGCGTGCGGCCACGCACGACGAGTACGTCGAGTACGTCGCCGACCACGACGAGACAGAGACGGCCGCCTACACGTCCGAGGGCGTGATCCGCCCGGTGTCGGACGCGTCGGGGAACGTCGAGTCACTCGTCGTGTCGGCCCGGGACATCACCGAACGCCGGGAGCGAGAGGAGGAACTCCGGGAAGCCCGCGACCGCCTCACGAAGACGAACCGGGCGCTCGAGCGACTCTACCAGATCGGCGCCGACCGCGACGCGTCTCTCGAGGAGAAGATCCAGACGCTGCTGGACCTCGGCCGCGAACGCCTCGACCTTTCCGGCGGGTACCTCTCGTCCATCGACCCCGAGGACGACCGGTTCGAGTTCGTGCAAACGAGCGGTCTCGACACGATGTCTCCGGGGACGGTCACCTCGTTGACGGAGACGTACTGCAACGAGACGATCACCACTGGCGAGGTGTTCGCGATCGCCGACGCCCCGGCCGAGGGCTGGGGGGAGCACCCGGCGTACCAGCGCTGGGGCTCGGCCGCGTACATCGGCGGGCGGGTGTACGTCGAGGGCGAACTCGCCGGCACGCTGGCCTTCGTCGACGACGATCCTGCGCCGTCGGGGTTCACCGCCGAACAGTACACGTTCGTCGACCTCGCGACGCAGTGGGTCGGCTACGAACTCGAACGACGCCGCAAGTCCGATCGCCTCGTGGAGTACACCTCGTTCATCGACGACGTCCTCGACACGATCGAGGACGTCTTCTACGTCGTCGGTCCGGACTCGGCGTTCGAGCGCTGGAATCAGTCGCTCGGCGAGGCCACGGGCTTCTCCGAGGAGGAGATCGAAGGGATGGAGCCACTCGACTTCATCGCCCCGGAGGATCGGGACGCCCTCGCATCCGCGCTCGACGAGGCGTACGAAACTGGCTCCGCCCGGATGGAGGCGCGCGTCCTGACGAAGGACGGCGAGAAGGTCCGCTACGACTTCCTGGGGTCGGTGCTCGAGGATCCCGACGGAAACGAGGTGCTCGTGGGCATCGGACGGGACGTCAGCGAGCGCGCCGAGCGCCAGTACGAACTCAAACGGACGAAGTACCTGCTCGACCTGGCACAGCGGATCGCCCACGTCGGCGGGTGGGAACTCGACGTTCGATCCAAACCGTACGTCTTCGAGGCGACCGACGAGTTCTACCGGATTCACGGCGCGACGCCCGCGGACCACGTCGACGTCGAGACCGTTCGCGAGTTCTACCACTCCGACGAGCGCCGGGGCATCGACCGCGTGATGGCGGACGCGATCGAGAACGGCGAGAGCTACGACATGGAGGTGCGGCTCGCGACCGACGGTCGCGGCCGTCGGTGGGTCCGGGCGATCGGCGAGCCGGTCACGTCCGACGGCGAGATCGTCGCCGTCCGCGGCTCCGTGCAGGACATCACGGAGCAAAAAGAACAGGAGCTAACTCTCGAATCGCTCCACGAACTCTCCCGCGGGCTCCTCGAAGTCGACTCGCGTCCGGCAGTGGCCGCGCGGGTCCGCGACGCGGCCGTCGGCGTCCTCGACATGCCTTGCGTCGCCGTCTATCTCTTCGAGGAGTCCACGGGCCGGCTCGAACCCGCCGCGGTGTCGGAGGCCTTCGAGACGGTCTGTCGCGACGAGGGGGTCGGCTTCGACGCCGAGGACGACTCGCTGGTGTGGGAGAGCTACGTCAGCGGCGAGGCGATCGAGATCGACGACCCGGCGCAGGACAACTCGCCGATTCTCGAAGCCTCCGACCACGCCGGGATGCTCGTACCGATCGGAGAGTACGGCGTCTTGCTCCTCGCCTCGGGCAGAGACGCGCCCGACGCCGACGACCGCCGGCTCGCCGAGACGCTCGTCGCGACGATGGAGACCGCGCTCCAGCGGCTCGACAACGAGGTCGCGCTCCGGAGCCAGCAGTCCCAGCTCGAGACACAGAACCGGCGGCTCCGCCGACAGATACAGATCACCGAGATCATCCGGCGCGTCGATCGCTCGCTGGTCGGCGCGAGCAGCCGCGACGAGGTGGAGTCGGCAGTGTGCGAGCGACTCGTCGAGAGCGACGACGCCGCCTTCGCCTGGATCGGCGCACTCGACGAGCAGGGAGCCGAACTCGTTCCGCGGACCTGGGCCGGCATCGGTCACGAGTACCTCGACGCGATTTCGCTCTCGACGTCATCGGAGACACCGGATCCGGCGGTCCAGACCGCGGTGTCCGGCGACCCCACCGTCGTCGAGTCGATCGTCGAAGGCGTCACCACCGAGCACTGGCGCAAGCACGCGCTCGTCTGGCAGTTCTCCTCGGCGATCGCGGTTCCCCTGGAGCTCGACGAGTACAGCTACGGCGTCCTCGCGGTCTACGGTACCGAGCCGGGCGCGTTCGGCGACCTCGAACGCTCCGTGTTGCAGGACCTCGGCGGCACGATCGCCAACGCCATCAACGCCGTCGAGGCCCGTCGCGCCCTCTACGCCGACGAGTTCGTCGAACTCCGGCTGCGCCTCGAGGAGGAGGCGGACTTCCTGGGCCAGCTCGCGGCGGCGTCCGGCGCCCGCGTGGAGTACGTCGGGCTGGCGACCCACGGGGAGCACGAATCGCGACTGTTCTTCGAGACGTCGGGTGTGGCGGCGGAGACCGTTCGGGACGCGCTCGAGGACCTCCACTCGGTCGTCGAGTTCCGTCGGATCGGCGAGGCCGAGGAGCCGACGCTGTTCGAGGCGACGGTCGCGGGGACGGTGCTCGCCGCGAGCCTCGTCGGTCGCGGCGGCGTGCCCAGATCGATGGTCGCCAGCGGTGGCGATCTCTCCGTCGTCGTGGACGTTCCGACGACGACCGAGGTCCGCGAGTTCCTCGACATGCTCCGCGAACGGTACAGCTCCGTCCAGTTGATCGGGCGCCGGAACGTCCGTCGGGACGTCCAGACCCGGCAGGAGCTGGTCGCCGGCCTGTTCGACGAACTGACCGAGCGGCAGCTCGAGGTCCTCAGGACGGCCTTCTTCGCTGGCTTCTTCGAGTGGCCCCGGGAGTCCACCGGCGAGGACGTCGCGGAACTGCTCGACGTCTCACAGCCGACGGTGAACCGGCACCTGCGCCACGCGCTCGCGGCACTGCTCCAGGTGATGTTCGAGGAGGAGCCGACGGCGATCGCACCGGCGTAGCTCTCTTCGCGGTTCGTCGCGGATGGGGTGGATCGGCGGACTCTTGGCCTTCGCTCCGCTCGAGCCCGTATGGACGACGATCTCATCGACGATCGCGATCTCTCGCCGGAGCGCCGCTCCCTGCTCCCCGGCGAGGGCTTCTTCGTACCCGACTCCTTCGAGGAGGAACTCGAGGCCCAGGAGGCGGCCGAGGCGCTCGCCGGCGTCTCCGTCGCCGTCGTCGCCGACCCCGACGCCGACGGACTCGCCTGCGTCGCGTTGCTCCGGGAGGTCTACGGCGAGGCGGCGTTGATCCCGACCGGTCCCCACGACCTCGAGGACGGCATGGAGTACGTCGCCGAGTACGGCGAGGACGACCTCCGCGCGTTCGTCTGTGACCTCTCCCCCGACCGCTTCGAGTACGTCGAGGAGGAACTCGCCGCGCTCGTCGAGACCGCGAGCGAGGTCCGGTGGTTCGACCACCACCAGTGGGACGAATCGGTCGCCGACGCCGTCCGCGAGACCGGCGTGGACCTCGTCGTCGGCGACTCGGAGGAGGAGTGCACCGCGGACGTCGCGCTGCGTTCCCTCGATTACGAGTTCCCCGCGCACCTCCACGAACTCGCCGCAGTGACGCGGGATCACGACCTCTGGATCAAGGACGATCCCCGTAGCGACGACATCTCCGATTACTCCTACTGGGTCGAGGACGAGGAGACCTACGTCGAGGTCGTTCGCGAGCACGGTCCCGACCTCCCCGAGGAGACGATGGCGATGCTCGAGGAGCGTCGCGTCGAGAAGACCGACCGCATCGAGCGCGCGCTCCGTCGCGCGGAGTTCCGGGAGATCGGCCCCTGGACCGTCGGGATCACCTACGGCCGCTGCTCCCAGAACGAGGTCGCCGAAGGGATGCGCGAGGAGGGCGCCGACGCCTCCGTCATCGTCAAGCCCTCCGGCCCGGCCTCGATTCGTGGCACCGACGACTTCGAGCGTGCCCACGAAGTTGCGGGGAAGGTCAACGGCGGCGGCCACCCGAAGGCGGCGGGCTGCAAACCCGACGTCTACGAAGACATGCTGGACTACGCGCACCACTGGACGACGCAAGGAGCCGTCTGCAAGCAGGCGATTATCGACGCGTTCCGGACGGTCGCGGCGGAGGTCGACCACGATCCCGACTCCCCCGAGGAGTAGCGCGATTTTCGCACGCTATTTCGCGGCGTGCGATCGAGCGAAGTGAGGCGACGGAGGGCACGGCGAGTCCCGGATGGAGAACGGGGGCCTCCACGGCCGTTCGCACCGTTCCGGATCGAATACCTATCAATCTCTCTGCAAAACCATTATGCGGAATGGCGTTGCATTTCTTCGTTGAGATGACCCGAAACCGCACCCACGTCTCGGAGTGGGCGTCGTTCGTCGGCGAGCGGGTCCCGCCGGAGTACGAAGAGGGCGAGGCGTCGGGCCGACGCGCAGAGTAATCGATCCCCCACGAAGCCACGAGCGAGTCCGCTCAGCGACACCGAGTCCGCGCTACGCGATTTCGTCGTACTGCTCGGAGAGTTTCTCGGCAGCGTCGTCCATCAGCTCTTCCTCGTACTCGTCGAGTTCCCACTCGACGACCTCCTCGACGCCGTTGGAACCGAGCTTGACGGGAACGCCGAAGGCGGTGTCCTCGTACCCGAACTCGCCGTCGAGGACGACGGAGCAGGGCAGGACCTCGCCGGTGTCCTCGAGGATGGCCTCGACGGTGTGAGCGACGCCGGTCGCCGGGCCCCACTGCGTCGCGCCCTTGCGCTCGATGACGTCCATCGCGGACTCCTGGAGTTCGCCCAGGATCGCCTCCTTCTCGTCGGCGTCGTACTCGGGGTCCGTGCCGTCGACGCGGAGCTTCGAGAACACGGGGACCTGCGCGTCGCCGTGCTCGCCGAGGATCGTGGCCTCGACGTTCTTGACGGGCGTCTCGAAGCGCTCGGAGAGGACGTAGCGGAATCGTGCGGAGTCGAGGCGGCCGCCGAAGCCGATCACTTTCTCCCGAGCGCGCTCGCCCGTCTCGTAGAGGTGGCGGTTGAGCAGGTCGACGGGGTTCGAGGTCGTCACCGTGACGAAGTCGTCGTTGTGCTCGGCGAGCGACGAGCCGATGTCGTCCATGATCGGCGCGTTATCGCCCGCGAGGTCGATGCGGGTCTGGCCGGGCTGTCGCGGGATGCCGGCCGTGATGACGACGACGTCGGAGCCAGCGGTGTCGGCGTAGTCGCCCTGCCGCACGCGCGTGTTCGAGTCGTAGGCGATGCCGTGGTTGGTGTCGGCCGCCTGGCCGATCGTCGTGTCTTCCTGGTCGGGGATGTCCACGAAGACGAGTTCGTCCACCACGTCCCGGAGCGCGAGGTTGTAGCCTGCGGCGGCGCCGACCGTCCCGGCCGCGCCGACCACGCTAACTTTCGTCATACCACGTGGAACTCCCCCACGTTCGCAGTTAACGGTGTCGGAGTGGGGTCTGTGGGCCGTCGTACGCCGATTTTCGGGATCGACGATCGTCGAATTGTTCGCGGGCCGATCCACCCGCGCCCGGTCGTTCCCCACCGCCTATCGGCCGAGCAGCGTCTCGGTTAGGTACGCCTCGAAGCCGTCGAGGTCCGCCCACTCCAGGGCCACCCGTGCCTCGAACTCGCCGCCCTCGCCGGGCACCGTGAGCCCGTCGTCGGTGACGTCGAAGCGTGCGCGCTCGACCTCGACGAACGACTCGGTCCGAGCGAGGTCCACGGCGACCGAGTCGAACAGCGTCGAGGAGCGTCGCGTAAAGTCCTCGTAGGGCATCCACGGGACGCGCGGCGCGAAGATGCAGACGTTCTCGATCACGCTCCGGAGCAGCGGATCGTCGGTCGCCGACCAGATCGCGTTGTACCGCTCTCCGTCCAGGGTGAGCAGCCCGCAGGTGTCCAGCGGCGTCAGGAGGACGTCCCGCCAGTCCGCGGCGAGGACCCGGCGGAACGCGGCTGGATCGACCCGGACGTTCGTCTCGGCGTCGCGCTCGGGGGTACCGTCGTAGCCGATGTAGAAGCTGCCGTGCATTCCGACGAACCGGCAGGACTCGGCGAGTTCCGGGTCGCGGTCGAGCGCTGCCGCGACGCTCGGCGTCGGCGCGATCGAGATCACCGTCACGGGCGACTCCGTAGCCGCGACCAGGTCGACGAACGCGCCCACGCCGTCCTCGTGGACCGTGCCCGGGTAGGACTCGAGGTCGTAGTCGTCGACCCACGGGCCCTGATGCCGGTCGTCCGCCGCCATCGCGCCGTCTTCGACGCCGAGGCCGATCGGCACGTCGGTCCGGTCGGCGCGCTCGAGAAGCTTCGCGGCGACCTCGCCACGGTAGCGCGCTTCGCCGGTCTCGGTGAGCACGAGCTGGAGGTCCAACTCCGGGGTCCGGAGGAGCTGTGCGAGCGCCCAGGTGTCGTCCACGTCGCTGCCGATGTCCGTCGCGAGCACGACCGGGATCGGCTCCTCGACCGTTCCAGTGGGCGCCCGCCCGTCAGCGTCGTCGCGTCGCAATCGATCGTCGGTCGTCACTGTGGCTGCACCTCGTGTAGGACGCCGGTTCAACGTTGCTCCCCCGGAACCGCTCGCGCTCCCGCCGGACTTTTCGCCCCGCGGCTCCTCCGCTCGCCCATGAGCGACGCCGACGACTCCGGATTCGACAAAGAGGCCGAGCGGGAACGCCTCCGCGAGAAGTACGAGCGCGAGAAGGAAGATCGCGCGGCCGCCGAGCAGATGAGCGACCTCTTGCTCAAGGGCGCGACGATGACGAACGCCCACTGCGGCGAGTGTGGCTCACCGATCTTCCGCGTCGACGGTCAGGAGTTCTGCCCGAACTGCAACGTGGAAACCGAGGAGTCCGCTGCGACCCACGAACCGGCAGCGGACGAGGCCCCCGCAGACGCAGCGGGCACCGAGGACGACGCCACTGCGGAGCCGTCCCCCGACGAACAGCTCGCAGACGTCATCTCCAGCGGTGCGGACGCCGAGCCCGAACCGACCGGCGGCACCTCGATCGCCGAGCGCGCTGCTGCCTCGGTCCAATCCGACGATGCGGGGACGGCGTCGAGCCAGCCGAGTGGCGAATCATCTGGCTCGGACGAGCCGCCAGCACAGCCGACCGACCCCGCCCCACAGCCCGCCGCCGACGCGAGCCTCGCCGACGCCCAGCAGTCGCTGTTGAACGCGATCACCCACCACGCCCGCGCGGCGACCGACGCCGATCCCCGGGCGGCGAAGGACCACCTCGAAGCCGCCAGTGAGGCCGCCGAGGCGCTCGCGGAGATCAGCCCGGAGAACTGACCGCCGCCGTGTCCGTCCCCGACAGCTGTGGACTCAGGGGCACTTCGCGTCCCCGAATCCGCTCGGCTCGCTTCCTTGTCGCCGCGGGTCTGTCGCACCGCTCTCGATCGTCACCAGCATCGCCTGTCCACCGTAGCCGTGCGTCTGATCGTGGCCGCGGACGACGACGCAGGACTCCTCTGCCGGCACTGTGACCGTCTCCGAACGGGTGAACTCCTCGGTGCCGTGGGCGTGGAGCAGTTCGCGACGACCGAGTCGCTCGCCGTCGGGCGTCTCGACCTGCCACCAGTTCGCGTAGCCGTCTTCGCCATCGTCGTCGTGGAGGAGGGTAACGTCGAAGCGGTAAGCGCCGTCGCCCTCGGTCTCGACGGCGACCGCCGTGACGTTCGCCTCGCGGAGGTCGAGGTCGTCGCTCCCGCCGTCCGTGCCCGAATCTTCCACGTCGTCGTCGGAATTCGATTCGTCCGATTCACCGCCGTCTGCCGTGGTCGAGCGGTCGTCGCCGTCCGATCCGTCTCCGTTTTCGCCGCCCGACCCGTCACCGTCTCCGGCGTCCGAATCGTCGCCCAGACAGCCCGCGAACCCGCCGATCGCCGCGGTTCCGCTCGCGAGCAGTCGCCGTCGCGTCCACCGGCGGATCATAGGTACTGCTTGGGTTGGCACCTGCAAGAGAATCGGGGTTCAACCAGTCGGTTGTCTCTGCCTACTGCCCCGTGTACTCGCTCGTCACGACCTCGAGAATCCGCTCCACCGTCACCTGCCCGACGCCGTCGACTTCCAGCAGTTCCTCTTCGTCGGCGGTCATCACGTCGCGGACGCTCCCGAAGTGTGCGAGCAGGGCCCGCGCCGTCACGGGGCCGATCTCGGCGATCGAGGCGACGACGTACTCCTGCTGTTCGCCGAGCGTCTTCGATTGCTTCTCGCCGTGGACGGACACCTCGCGATCCCGATCGGCCTGCTCGCGACCGGCGATCGTCGCGAGCAGCTCCACCGTCTCGTCGGGGTCGTCGCTGTGCATGATCGAGAGTCCGTAGTCCACGGCGAGTGAGGTGAGCGCACCGCGGATCGCGTTCGGGTGGACGTCCCGGCGCTCGTAGACGCCCTCGCCCTCTAAGATTACGACGGAGCGTTCGTAGTGCCGCGTCAGGTCGCCGGCCTGCTCGAAGAGCGAGCGATCGCCGCCCAGCAAGGTATCGAGGAAGTCCTCCACGGTCTTGCGCTCGACCGCGACGCGATCGGAGCAGACGTAGTCGCCGACGGCCAGCGTCTCGAGGCGCGTCTCGATCTCGTCCTTGCGGGAGAGATCTCTCGCGATCGAGGACTCCAACTCGCGCTGGTCGATGACGACCTCGATCGCGTCGGCTTCGGGATCGGGGGCCGCGACGGTGCCCTCGCGCTCGTCCTCGTCTCCCTCGGTTTCGTCGACTGCAGCCTCGCTACCGGCCACTGCTTCGAACCCCTCTGTTTCGGCTGTAGCATGTGGTGTGGTATCGTCTGGCACGGAACCGTCCTCCGCGTCGTCGCTCGCGTCGAACGAGCCGAGGTCCGCCTGGCCCTCGGCCTCTCCCCCATCGCTTGCTTGCGATTTCCCGTCGCTTCCGGCTCCGTCAGACGCGCGTCTGACGCCGTCTGCAGCCGGTTTCTCGGCGGTTTCGTCCGTCAGACCCTCCGTCGAAGACGGTCCAGTCGAAACGGGGGTTTCGTCACTTCCCTCCTCACTTCCATCGTCGCTCCCGTCACCGGTCCTCGACTCGGCGATTTCGGGGGTCGCTCCAGCGCCACCCGCTGGTACCGCCTCCGGCGCGTCGCCGGTCGCGAACGCGTCGAGCCCGGCCTGTTCGAGCCGGGCGTCGAGTTCGTCGGTCATCGCCTTGAGCTCGGCCAGCTCGTCTGCCATCTCCTCCTCGCGACGCTTCGCGATCCAGAAGAAGGCCTCGTCGCGGGTGTCCTCGGCCATCAACACCACGACCTTTCCCTTCGCCTGTCGGCCCGTTCGGCCCTTGCGCTGGATCGAGCGGATCGCCGTGGGCACGGGCTCGTAGAAGAGGACGAGGTCGACTTCGGGGACGTCGAGGCCTTCCTCGGCGACGGACGTCGAAACGAGCACCTCGAACTCTCCCGCGCGGAACGCGTCGAGGGTCTCCTGTTGCTCCTTTTGGGTCATCCCGTCGGAGCCATCCTTGTCCCCCTGACCGACGAACCGCCGCGTGTCGAAGTGCTCGCCCAGGAACTCGGTGAGTACCTCCGCAGTGTCCCTGGATTCGGTAAAGACGATCGCGCGCTCGCCGTCCTCGATGCCGAGCGTCTCGGCCAGACGGAGGTGTGCCTCCCGGAACTTGGGATGCCGCTCGTCGAAGTCCTCGACGCGTCGGATCGCCTCGCGTATGGTGGGATCGGAGACGAACCGCTGGCTCGCCTTCGAAGCCCCCGACGACCTGGCCTGCTGGCGCTGGCGCTCGAAGTAGCGCTCGACGGCCTCGATGGACTGCGTCTCGACGACCTCCAGCGCGCGCCGGAGCTTCATGATCTCCGCGTGGATCGACATCCCCTCGTAGCCCTCCGACTTGTCCTGGTCGATGAGGTTCTGGAGCTTCCCCCGCAGTTCGTTCAGGTCGCGCTGGGAGAGGTCCGCGCTGCGCTTCTTCGTCACGCCGAGTTCGCGCAGCCGCTCGAGGCGTTCCTCGATCACGTCCGCGAGCGCATCCCTGATCTCGATCAGCTCCTCGGGCAGTTCGACGGTGTCCCACTCGACGTCGGTGTCGTGCGTGAACCGATCGACGTCGGCGTCGTCCTCGGTCATCACCTCGACCTGTCGGAGCCCGAGATTGGCGCAGACCGTCAGGATCTCCTCCTCGTCGCCGCCGGGCGAGGCGCTCATCCCCGTGACCAGCGGCTGCTCGGCGTCTTCGTGGTACCGTTCGGCGATGTAAACGTAGGCGTAGTCGCCGGTGCCGCGGTGGCACTCGTCGAAGGTGAGGTGGGTGACGTCCGCGAGGTCGATCCGGTTGCCGATCAGGTCGTTCTCGACGACCTGCGGCGTGGCGATCACGACCCGCGCGTCCTCCCAGAGTTCCGCGCGATCGTCGGGCCGAACCTTGCCGGTGAACACGACGATCTCCTCGTCGGGAATCTCCAGGGCCTCCCGGTAGAACTCGGCGTGTTGCTCGACGAGCGGCTTCGTCGGCGCGAGGAGGAGCGCCTTCCCGCCGACCTCATGGAGCCGCCGGGCCGTCACGACCAGCGAGACTGCGGTCTTGCCCAGGCCCGTCGGCAGGCAGACCAGCGTGTGCCCGTCCATCGCGCGGCCCGCGAGCTGGAGCTGGTAGCGCCGCCGCTCGAGCATCCCGTCGACGAGCATCGGGTGCTCGATCGTCGCCACCGACTCGCCGTCTGTCATCGGCGTGGATTCGCCGTCGGCGCGCAAAAGGGTTCCCGTACCTCGGTGAAAGTGGTCGGTCTCCGTGGCCCTCGCTGCGGCCGCCGGTCGGACCGGGACCACCTACAAGGGCGTCCGCCGCGAAGCGGGGCTGTGCCACCCTCCCACGTCCTGGTCGTCCTCGACGGCTCGCCGCGGGCCGAGGCCGCCCTGGAGCACGCCCTCGTGGAGTACGACTGCACGATCACGGTCCTGAACGTGATCACGCCGGTCGACGCGGGGATGAGCGAGGGATCGATCCTCGACCCGGACGACGAGCGCGAGCGAGAGGCCCGCGAGCGCGCCGAACGACTCGCCGCGGAAGCCGACGCGACCGCGCCGACCGTCGAACCGGTCGTCGTCGCCGACACGCCAGTCGACGCCGTCCTCGACTATCTCTCCGAGCACGACGTCGACCACGTCGTCATGGGCGGTCACGGCGGGCCGCGTCACGAGATCGTCGAGCGGATCCTCGGGACGGTCGCGACGGAGGTCGCTGACGCCGCGGAGGTACCGGTGACGATCGTGCGCTAGGGCGCCGGACCGTTCGAAGCCAGCCCCGATCGCTCCGATTACTCCACGCCGAGCACCGTCGTCAACAGCTTGTAGAGCCCGAAGCCGACTCCGATCGAGCCCGCGAGCGTGATCAGCCAGAACGCGATCGTCACGCCGATCTTGCGCCGGGACACGCCCGCGCTCCCCGCGGCGAGACCGCCGCCGATCACGCCGGAGATCACGATGTTGTTGAACGAGATCGGGATGCCCAGCGCGATGGCGAGCTGGGCGATAATGAACCCCGGCACGAGCGCAGCGATCGATCGACGGACGCCCAGTTGTGCGTACTCGCGGGAGGTGGCCTGCAGGAGGCGCGGTGCGCCCATCCACGCGCCGGCGAGGATGCCGAGCGCGCCGAGGCCGAGCAGGACGATCGCCGGGAGGCCGAGTTCGACGCCGTAGAGGTACTCGAGCGGCCCCGTCGCGAGCCCGACCTGGCTGCCGCCACTGGAGAAGGCGACGAGGCTGCCGAGCAGGACGAGGAACGTGCGGATCCCGCCCTCGACCGAGTCCTGGATCCGCTTGCGGACGAACGCGAAGGCCACTGCTGCGAGCACGACCGTCGCGAGGAGCCCGACGACGTCGACGTCACCCACGACTGGCCCACCGACGGCACGCGCGGCGAACCCCGCGAGCGACCCTTGGCTCTCGCCCGGCGCGGACGGAATCACGCCGAGTCGAATCCGGCTCACGATCCCGCCGACCACCGCTGCCAGTAGCGGGACGCCGACGGTTTCGGGCACCTCGTCTCTGCGGAGCATCGTCGCCGTCCCGAACGCCAGTCCGCCGGACATCGGCGGCACCAGTAGCCAGAAGGTGACGATCTCCCGGTAGGTGTCGGTCGCGGGATCGCCGCCCAGCGAGAGCCCGACCCCGATCATCGCGCCGGTCGTCGCGAACGCCGCCGGGACCGGGTAGCCCGAGTAGACGCCGAAGCCCATGAACGCCGCCGCAGTCAGGAGCCCGGCCGTGGCCGCCAGGGGCGTGATGTCTACGCCCAGGATCAGTCCGGAGCCGACCGTCTCGGAGATGCTCCCGCCCTGGGTCAGGGCGCCGAGAGCGGCGAGGATGCCGATGAGGAACGCCGCTCGCATCGTCGAGACCGCGTTGGCGCCGATCGCCGGCGCGAACGGCGGCGAGTTGCTGTTCGCCCCGAGCGCCCAGGCCATCGAGAGCCCCGCGATCGTCGCGAGCCCGACGAGGGCCCAGAAGGTGACTGCCATGTGTACAACCGGCAGAGCACTCGCGGCTGCCAGCGATGGAACATCGTTCTCCCGTCGGACCAATCAAGCTACCGCCGTGACCGGCGGGTCGCTTCGCACTCGGACGGTGGGCGCGCTGCTGGGCGAACGCTGCAGCGACTCACCCGATCCAGCCCGGGCCGTACGCGAGCATCAGCGCGATAGCGGCGGCCGCGCCGATCGGAATCGTGAGGTTGTCGTCGATCACGTAGCCGCGAAACTCCGCGAAGACGCCGTCGGCGACGCTCGCGGCGACGCCGCCCGCAGCGGCGACCAGCGGCGGGAGGAAGGGCAGGCCGACGAGCAGACAGACGACGAAGGCGCCGACGAAGGCGCGGGCCGGTTTCACGGGCGTCGGATCGGCACCGCCGAGCACGCCGCCGACGGGGTCGGCGACAGCGAGCATGAACATCGAGGGGATCGCGATCTGGGGATCGAACGCAACGGCGACGACGGCCATCCCGACCACGTAGAGGGCGTAGCCCGCGATCGTCTCGGACTCGTACTCCCTGGTCAGGTGCTCGAAGATCCACCAGTCCGCGAGGCCGGCACGCAGGCGGAGCAGCTCGAGGCCGCCGACGATGGCCACGCCGCCGACGAGCAGGATCTGCAGCCAGGCGTAGGGCAAGCCGAGCACGTACAACAGTGGGATCCCCGCGCCGCTGACGTGGACGAGCCGGCGGCCGAGTTCGCCCTCCAGGCGCTCGCGAACGGCGGCCAGTCCGCTACCGATCCGGCCGTCCTCGCCGACCTGTCCCTCCGTGCGCTGGTCGGGCATCGATCACTCCGCCGGCTGGCCCTCGGCGAGCGCCGAGAACTCCCGGACGCCGTCCCGCAGGTCCCGACAGATACGGGGGAGGTCGTCGGCGGGGACGCGCACCTGGGCAGTCGAGTCGCGTTCCCGGATCGTCACGGTGCCGTCCTCGAGCGTGTCGTGATCGACGGTGACGCAGAACGGCGTCCCGACCTCGTCCTGGCGGCGGTAGCGCCGACCGATGGCGCCGGAGTCGTCGTACTCCACGGAGAGGCCGATCTCGCGAAGGTCGTCGGCGAGGTCGCGAGCGCGCTCGCCCATGCCGTCCCTGTCCATCAGCGGGAAGACGCCGACGGTCGTCGGTGCGACCTCGGGGTCGAGCGTGAGGTAGGCCCGCTCCTCGCCGTCGACCTCGTCCTCGCGGTAGGCGTGCTCGATGAGCGTGTAGACGAGCCGGTCGACGCCGAAGGACGGCTCGACGACGTGGGGTCGGAGGTGCTCGCCGGCTTCGGTGACCTCCTCGACGGCGTAGCCCGTGTGTTCGAAGGGGACGTCGTAGGTGTCCGCGTCGTCGCCCTCGCCCACGGTCACTTCGACGGTGCCAGCGGGCGCTGCGGCAGCGGCGTCGAAGCGGTCCGGGTCGGTCGCCGCGATGGCTTCGAGCGCCTCGGCGATATCGGCGGCCGCCCCGCCGAAGGTGGGACCGAGTTCGCTCATGTCCGGATCGACGGTGGCACGCTTCGTCGTCCGCGGCTCGTCGTACTGCTTGAAGACGGTGAAGTCGTCGTCCGCGTACTCGGCGTGCTTGCGGAGGTCGTAGTCGGAGCGATAGGAGAAGCCCGCCATCTCGATCCAGTCGCCGGCGGCGTAGCCCTCCGCGTCCCAGCAGTCGCTGGAGTAGTGGGCGAGTTCGCCCGGGAGGTGCTGGCGGAACCGGAAGCGGTCCATGTCGACGCCGACGCGGTCGTACCACCGTTTCGTGACGCCGAGGTAGTACGCGATCCAGTCGCTCTCGACGACCTCGTCCTCGACGGCGGAACCGATCGTCGTCTCGATCGGTTCGCCGTCCTCGGCCTGCTGGGCGTCCGCGGAGTAGAGCGTGACCTCGACGTCTGCGACGGCCTCGACGTCGGGCTCGTCCAGTTCGGGGTCGATGAAGTGCTCGAGTTCGGCCTGGGTGAACTCCCGCGTCCTGACGATGGACTTCCGGGGGCTGATCTCGTTGCGGTAGGCGCGGCCGATCTGCGTGACGCCGAAGGGAAGCTGGCCGCGTGCGTACTGCTTGAGCCGCGGGAACTCGACGAAGATGCCCTGGGCGGTCTCCGGGCGGAGGTAGCCCGGCGACGCGTCGCCGGGGCCGATGTTCGTGCCGAACATGAGGTTGAAGTCCTCGACCGGCTCGCCGGCGAGGGGTTCGCCGCAGTTCGGGCAGGTGATCTCGTACTCCCGGAGCAGTTCCTCAACCTCGGGGATCGGGAGCGCCTCGGCGTCCTCGACCGTCGAGCCGGGGGCGTCCTCGATCAGGTGATCGGCGCGGTGGCTCTCGGCGCACTCCGCACACGAGACGAGCATGTCGTCGAAGGTGTCGAGGTGGCCGGAGGCCTCGAAGACCGGCTCGGGCATGATCGTCGGCGCGTCGACCTCCTGGTGACCCTCCGCAATCGCGTACCGCTCGCGCCAGGCGTCCTCGACGTTCTGCTTGAGCCCCGCGCCCTGCGGGCCGTAGGTGTAGAAGCCGGCGACGCCGCCGTAGGCCTCCGAACTCTGGAAGAAGTAGCCCCGGCGCTTGGCTAGCTCGACGACCTCCTCGGCGAGATCTGCCGGTGCGTTGGCAGGCGCGACCATCTACTCCTCCTCGGCGATCGCCGCCAGCAGGTCGACGTCGCGCACGATGCCCGCGAGATCACCGCCGCTGACGAGCGGAATCTGTTCGACGTCGTGGGTGATCATCGCCTGTGCTGCGTCCTGGGCGGTCTTGGACTGGGAGATCGTGACGACGTCCCCGGTCATGAAGTCGGCGACTGTGCCCTCGGGGAGTTCGACGTCCCGCGTCGTGACGGACCGACTGCCGACGCCCTTGATGCCCTCCCACATCCAGTCGTCGTCCTGGTCGGCGAAGGAGTTGCCCGTCTTCGTCTCGCCCTCGACGACCTCGGCGACCTCGATGACGTCCTGCTCGGTGAACACGCCCGCCATGCCGCCCTCGTCGTCGAGGACGACGGCGTAGGGCATGTCGGCGTGGAAGAGCTGACGCTCAGCGACGGCGAGCGGAGTGCCCTGGTAGGCCGTGATCACGGAGCGCGTGGCGATGTCGCCGGCGTTCGCGTCCCCGGGAACGTTCCCCTTCGCGATGGCGTCGACGACGTCGGTGATCGTGACGATGCCCTCGAGTTCGCCGTCGACGACGGGGATCCGTCGGGCCTGCTCGCTGACCATCAGCGCCGCGGCGGCGCGGAGGTCGGCGTTGGCGGTGATCGTCGGGACTTCCTCCATCAGGAGGGCGAGCTGGTCCTCGTCGGGCTGTTCGATCAGCGTCTCCCGCGAGACGAGCCCGCGGTACCGCTCGTGGCCGTCTTCGACCTTTACGACTGGCACGGAGGAGAAGGCACCTTCGCGGAGGTGTTCCAGCGCGTCGTCGCGACTGCCCGGCAGCTCGACGGTCACCAGTGCCGAGCGCGGCGTCATTGCGTCCGAGACGTTCATGCCCCGCCGTAGGTCCAATCCCGGCATAAACCCCGTGCTTTGCGGGGCCATCTGGTGCGTCCGCCCTCGCGGCCGGTGGTTCGCGTCGTTCCGTTTCTGGGACCGCTCGGTACGGCCCTCGATACCCGCTCACGGTTCGCGGTCTCGGTTCGGCTGTCGGTACGTGTTTACGTTCCGGATGCTCGCTGCCCACCAGCTGTGGTCGACTGGCCAGTGCCGTCGGCACCCGTCCTCCTCGTGGGACTCTCGGTGCACCGTGGCTCTTGGAGAACGCAACGATCACGATCAATCACTGCCGATTTCGGCGGTAGGATCCCTCGAGCACTTTCGATTGCTGGGCCGGGCTGACTATTTTTGACGGTACTTCCAGCGGATTAGAACTGCTGGACCTAACGATTGTTCATGTCTTACTCCGCCGGGAAAAGTGGTCAATATATAGGTGTAATCGGTGCAAGTGACGGAATGTTTAGCTATATTGTCGAATATAGGACGATCGTACTCCAATGATCGAGGGGCCACTCCGATCCGGAGCGTTTATCAGTTACCGTTCGGTAGGTACTCACATGGCAGTCGCACCAGGCCACGCTGACGACGGCCCCGACCGAGAGGTGATCGGGTCGCTGGACGACGCCGACGACCGCGAATCCTACGTCATAGCGGACATCGCAACAGAGGAGGCCTGGGTATCCATCGACGCAGAGGAGGCGCCGGACCTCGAAGACATGCGGTGAGATCCTCGGAGTCGGCCGCTGTGGCTCTCGGGGACGTGTGGTAGGACGGTCGTACCGTACGCCCGTCACTGCCCCCGTTTCGTCCGTTTTCTCCTCGATACTGCAACAGTTCTGACAGTTGTGTCCCGTCCGTGATCGAGTCGTGGCGGCACCGCCGGCGGTGGCCGGCTCCTGTCGGTCGAAGTAGCCCTGCTCGTGACCGACGGCACTGGCCGGCCGGTCGGTCGACGCGGAAGAACAACGTTTTATGAGTCGGCGCGGAACGAACACGTCACCATGAGCAAGAAGTCGAAGGCCCAGAAGAAGCGCCTCGGGAAGCTGGAGCGACAGAACTCCCGCATCCCGGCGTGGGTCATGCTGAAGACGGATCGCGAGGTCACCCGCAACCCCAAGCGTCGTAACTGGCGGCGCTCCTCCACTGACGAATGAGCGCGAGTGACTTCGAGGAGCGCGTCGTGACGGTTCCGCTGCGGGACGCCGCCGCGGCGCCGAGCCACCAGCGCTCCGACAAGGCGATGAAGCTGATCCGGGGCCACCTCGCGAAGCACTTCTCCGTCGAGGAGGACGCCGTTCGCCTGGACCCCTCGATCAACGAGGCCGTCTGGAACGCCGGGAACGCGAGCCCGCCACGAAAGCTCCGCGTTCGCGCCGCCCGATTCCAGGAAGAGGGCGAAGGCGTCGTGGAAGCCGAACACGCGGAGTAACGGGAGCCACACTTGCTCCGGGCCTCCTTCTCCGGCTCGTCGTACGTCGGCGTCTTCGCTCGGGCGGCCGCCGGCCACCTGCTGGTCCGCCCCGACGTCGACGTGTCCCTCCAGCAGTCGATCGCCGACGAACTCGGCCTCGAGCCCCTCCCGACGACCGTCGGGGGCTCCGGGACCGTCGGCTCGCTCGCCGTCGGGAACGATAACGGCATCCTCGTGAGCAGCCGCGCGCTCGACCGGGAACTTGACCGCATCCGGGATGCCGTCTCCGTCCCCGTGGCCGAGCTACCGGGTCGGATCAACGCCGCTGGCAACGTCGTCCTCGCGAACGACACGGGCGCCTACGTCCACCGCGAACTCGGTGACGAGGCCGTCGAGGTGATCGAGGAGACACTCGGCGTCCCCGTCGACCGCGGCGACGTCGCGAGCGTCCGTACCGTCGGGACGGCGGCCGTCGCCAACGACCGCGGGGTGCTCTGTCACCCGAAGGCGACCGACGAACAGCTCGACCACCTCGCCGAGCACCTCGACGTCCACGCCGACATCGGGACGATCAACTACGGCGCCCCGCTCGTCGGTTCCGGGCTCATCGCCAGCGAGGACGGCTACGTCGTCGGCGAAGACACCACGGGTCCCGAACTCGGCCGCATCGAGGACGCGCTGGGCTACATCGAGTAGACGCCGCCAGACCCCGCTGGATTCCATCGAGTAGACGCCGCTACACCCGCTGGACTCCATCGGCTGTCACCACCGAACCGGCCGAACTCCATCGGCTGATGCTACCTGAGGCGATCCTCCGACCGTCGGCGGTTCTCCACCTCGTCGGATCACCGATCCGTACTGCGACGAGCGTCGTCGCCCTACCCCAGGTAGCCGTGGATGACGGCACCGAAGCCGGCGGCGCCGATCAGGAAGGACACGAAGCCGCCGATCCCCGTCAGGACGAGGACGCCGTTGATCGCGCTGCCCACCACGAGCGCGGCGGTCCAGCCGCCCTCGTGCCCGACCAGGCGGTCGCCGATCGTGATGAAGGCGATCGCAGCACCGACGGCCCACAGGATGTACGCCAGGAACGCGAGCGGGATCACGACGAGGATGCCGACGATCGTGAGCACCAGCAGCACCGTCAGTACGATCAACGCGACGAGCGTGAGGAGTCCGTAGAGTAACGACGGCCCCGGATCTCGACGGAGCGTCCGTACCGTGCGCTCCGTGTAGTCGGGGAACACGAGGATCATGATTCCGCCGACGATCAGCGTGCCGAGGAACGCACCGACGGCGCTGCCGAGGAGATTCGTCCCGACGTCGGTCGCGCTCTGGGCGACGGTGCGACTCGCGACCAGGACCACGAGCGTGAACTGCGTGAGCACGCGTTCAGGAACGGCATCCGCCGCCAATAGCAACACGTGCGTACCCAGAACGAAGGCGTTGCGTACCGGCTTTGACGCCCGAAGCCAGCGTCTGTCGTCCTCTCCGAGTTTCTCACGGCGCGCCACTGTCGTGGCGTGCGATCCGTACCGTGCAACGAGGCTGGCGGACGCGCACCGGCACAGCGGTTTTGTCGGACGGGCACCTCGCCGATGATATGGACGGGAGCGGCGGTCTCGACGAGCGGTACGTCTCGGCGTTCGACGTGGTTCGAAGTCCGGCGCGCGTCGACATCCTGCTCGCGCTCGCCGAACAGGCAAGCGCCGATCCCGACGCGCCGGCGCTCACCTTCTCGACTCTCCACGATCGCGTCGACATCGACGATTCCGGCCAGTTCAATTACCACCTCGACAAGCTCCGGGGCCACCTCGTTCGCTCGACGGAGGATGGGTACCGGCTCTCGCCGCGCGGCCACGAGGTGGCCGGCGCGATCCTCTCGGGCGCGTTCGCGGAGGGGGAAGATCGCGGTCCGGAGCCCCTCGACGGCGACTGTCCGCACTGTGGCGCGCCTCTCGAAGCGGCCTACGAGCACGGTCAGATCGTGGTCTCGTGTGGTGACGGCCACGAGATCTTCACGAGCAGCGTGCCCCACGACCTCGCGACGGAGGAGTCACTCGCCGACGTGCTGGAATCGGTCCGGGCCCGCGCCAGGTACAAACTCCAGATCGTGCTCGAGGGCACGTGCACGTACTGCTACGGTGACGTCGAGTGGTCGGTCGATCGCGACGCCGACGGTCCCGCGCCAGTGCTCTACACCGGTCGGTGCACTCGCTGTGGCGTCGGCTACTCCACGCCACCGACCTACGCCGTGTTCTTCCACCCCGCCGTCGTCTCCTTCTTCTGGGAGCGAGGGGTCGACGTCCGCGAGGTCGTGGCCTGGGAGATCGACGACTGGACGGGCGAACAGCGGATCGTCTCCGAATCGCCGTTCCGTGTCGCCGTCACGTTCGAGACCGAGGACGCTCGGCTCACCGTGACGCTCGACGAGACCGCGACGGTCGTCGACGCAGTCGAGGAATCGCTCGTCGTCGACGAGGCTGGACCAGAGTAGTCGCCCGTCGCCCGCGATCAGGTAGTGAGAACTGCAGACTGGCCGCTCGAACTACGGAGCTCCCCGGCAGCTCAGGCTGCGTAGCGGCGCTTGTGCCGTCGCCGCGCCGCGATGGCGGTGCCGAGGACGTGGGCGCTGATCGCACCGAGGGCCGTTGCAGTCGCGAGTGCGGGGTACGCCGCCGCGAGCAGCAGGGCGGCGAGCACTGCGACGAAGACGATCGTGCCGCCGATCGAGCGGTGGTCGGTCACTGAGCTCTTGTAGCCGGACGTGGGGATCGTTTGCTCCATTGTAGTTAGTAGTCGGAGCCCCGTCCCCATAAGCATAATCTGAACTACATTTCTGTAGTGCGGTTTACTGAAATTCGCTTCTGTAGCGATCGACGGGCGCGGATCGGCACCTGGTGGTGCGCACGGCCTGCGATCGGGCGGGAACGAAGCCCGTTTACCGTCGCCAGTGCTACATTGGCCAAGAATGCCCGGGAAGGACGAGTACTACAACAGGGCCAAAGTCGAGGGCTACCGCGCTCGCTCGGCCTTCAAGCTCAGACAGCTCGACGAGACCGCGGGTCTGTTCGGTCCCGGGAACGTCGTCGTGGACCTCGGCGCGGCGCCCGGGGGCTGGCTCCAGGTCGCCGCCGAGCGCGTCGGTCCCGACGGGGCCGTGATCGGCGTCGACAGACAGCGCATCGACGACCTCGAGGACCCGGAACCACGCGTCGAACTCCTCAGGGGCGACGTCACGGAGGCGGACACGCGGGAACGTATCCGCGAGATCGCAGCCGAGGTTGCGGGGGCTGACCCCTCCGCTGACACCGCTACAGGCGCCGTCGACGTCGTGCTCTCCGACATGGCGCCGAACGTCTCCGGCGAGTACGAACTCGACCACGCCCGGTCGGTCCACCTCGCGCGCCAGGCCTTCGAGACCGCCAAGAGCGTGTTGGCGCCCGGCGGCGACTTCGTCGCGAAGGTCTTCCAGGGGCAGGACCTTGAGGCATTCAAGGCCGACGTGGACGAGGCGTTCGACTACGCCCGGACGGTCGTCCCGGACGCGACCCGCGACAGCTCCTCGGAGGTCTACGTCGTCGGCAAGCACCGCATTACGGCACCCGTCGCCGCTGGCGAGACCTACACCGTCGATGTCACCGACGAGGGCTCGGAAGGAGACGGCGTCGCTCACGTCGACGGGTTCACGCTATTCGTTCCCGACGCCGAAGTCGGCGAGTCGCTCGAGGTGCGGATCGACGAGGTCAAGCCGCGGTTCGCGTTCGCGGAACGCGTCGACTGACGCCGCTCTGGTCGCGTCGTCTCCGTCGCGTTCGACGCATCGAACCTTCCTTTCCGTCGCGCTCCTCGCAGCGTGGGTCCCACGCTCCGGCCACACCAGTCTACTTAGCGGAGACCCGAACGCTCGACGGGCTACGACGCCCGCAACGCTCGGCGCCGAACCCCTCGACGTTCGACGCTCAGAACCCCACGAGATCGGTGCTCAGAAACCTACGAGGATCGGCGCTACGACGTCCTGGAGGCCCGCCCTCGGCCGAACAGCCGCCACGGTGCCGTGAGCAGCCACAGGAGCAGGAGGCCGAGCACGTACGCGACCGCCACCGGGATGGCGAAGACGAGCATCGTGAGGATGCCGCCGGGCGTGATCAGCGCCGCGACCACGAAGGTGACCAGGACGAAGTGTCGCCAGTACTTGCGCATGCTCTCGAAGTAGACGAGGTCCGAGAGGTGGAGGAGGATCATCCCGATCGGGATGTTGAGGAAGAACCCGAAGCCGATCGTCATGAAGAAGACGATCCACAGCAGGCTCTTGATGCGGTAGGAGACGACCATCCCGGACTGGACGGCGTCGGTGACGAGATAGGAGATCACCGTCGGCGCGACGCCGAAGAAGCCGACGACCGCGCCGGTGAGCGTCCCCATCAGGAGGACGTAGCCCCACATCAGGAACGCGCGTCGGTCGCCGGACCCGGGGGCCAGCCCGCGCTGCTGGAGCGCGGGCCAGGCGTAGTAGAGGATCACCGGCGTGGTGACGAGAATCGCCAGCACGCCGCTGAACTTCACGATGAAGATGAGCACCTCGACGGGGTGGAGGGCGATGATCACGTCCGTCGCGTCGGTGGCGCGCTGCCCCGGCGCGAGGGCCTCGTTTGGCACCTGCGAGATGAAGACGTCCATGATCTGCTTGATGCCGACCGTGTAGAGGTAGGCGAACGTCGCCGTGAACACGCCGATGAACACCGCGACGATGACGAACATTCGCGAACGCATCGAGTCCAGAATGAACCCGATGTCGTACATGTAGCCGCCGATCTCGTCCTCGTCGCGCTCTTCGTCGGCGAAGGCGCCGAGCATCCCGCCGGCGGTGTCACTGAACAGGTCGTCGAAGGCGCCGCCCTCCTCGTCGGTGGCTGCAGACTGCTCGGTCGTCTCGGCGCCAGCGCCGGCTTCGACGTCTGCGGTCGCGACAGCGTTCGGATCGCCCTCGCCGCCGTTCGGGGCGGCCGTGCCGGCCTCGTTGATCTCGTCCCAGCGCTGGAGGACGAGCTGGCCCTTCTCCTCGTCGCCGGCCTCCATCGCTTCGCCGGCGATGTCGATCGCCTCGTCCTCGCTGATCGCCGCGAACGCCTCCGTCGGCGCTGCCTCGACGCCGCCGGCGTCCAGTTCGCGGAGGTCGAGGTTCGCGGGATCACCGGTGACCGGCGGCTCGTCGACGTCTTCTGCCGCTTGCCAGCGCTGGAGGACGAGCCGTCCCTTCTCCTCGTCGCCGTTCTCCATCGCAGCGCCGGCAATCTCGACGGCCTGCTCCTCGGTGAGCGCGGCGAAGGCCGAGTCCGGCGCGTCTGCGACGCCCGCTGCGTCGAGGCCGCGGAGGTCGACGGCGTCTTCGGAATCGCCGTCCGCTCCGTCGCCATCGGCTGCCTGCTGAGCGTCCTCCCACCGTTCGAGGACGAGTCGTCCCTTCTCTTCGTCGCCGGCCTCCATCGCCTCGCCGGCGATGTCGACTGCTTCTGACTCCGAGAGGTCCGCGAACGCGGCAAGCGGCGCGCGACGAACGCCCTCGACGTCGAGAGAGGCGACGTCGACGGCTTCCGGATCCTCCTCCTCCTCGACGCCGACGTAGGCGCGGGGGACGACCGGCATCCGGAGCACCGCCACCAGCGCGTAAGCGAGTGCTACCGCCCCGCCGAGGACGCCCATCACCAGCCCCGAGCGAAGCCACACCGTCGGTCCGCCACGCTCGACAGTCGTCGGGAACGTGACCTCTCCCAGGAACGGGATCGAGGCCGATCGGGGTAGCTGTTCGAGCACTGCTTCCCCGATCACCTCGGCGTGACCGGTGTAGAGCGCGAGCGCTGTTGCACCACCGGAGAGCACGAATGCGCCGACCACGAGGTACCCTTTCCGCCGGAAGGTGCCGGGCTCGACCGGACTGTTCCGTACGCCGCCGCGGTGGACGTTCGTGACGACCTTCGCGACGCCGAGGCTGAACGCGTAGAGAGTGATCAGCGGGATCGCCCACATGATCTGGGTGAACGGGTCCGGTGGCGAGAAGACGGCGCCGAAGACGAAGATGCCGAGTACAGCGTAGCGCCACTTGTCCCGGAACGTCTCGTAGGGGACGATCTCTCCGTAGGACAGGACGCCCATGACGAGTGGAAGCTGCGCAGCGAGCGCGAACGAGATGGTCAGCAGGAGGAGGAACTCGGTGAATCGTACGATCCCGTAGCTCGGTTTCGCCCCCGCCGCGTAGGCCTGTTCGGCGAGGATCTTGAACATCAGCGGGAAGAAGACGGCGTACGCGTAGACCATCCCGACGACGGCGAGGCCGAGCGAGAGTCCGACGAAGCCGTAGACCTTGCCGGTCGTGACGTTCACGCCGGTGTCCTCGATGCGACCGAGGATGGCTTTCCGGGCCAGGTAGAGGCCGACGACCGATGCGAGGACGATGCCGACGATGACCCCGATTTTCACCTGCATCAGGATGACGTCGAACGGGGTCCGCGCGATGATGTCGACCTCCTGGGCGACCGACTCGTTCATCTGGGCCTTCGTCACCGCTTCGAGGTAGTCCCAGATCCACCAGCGCAATGCGAGAATCGTCCCGAGAAAGGCGAAGACGAAGACGAGGAACACCTTCTTCAGCTCGCGCTGGGCCTCCGAGAGCACGCCGCCGATCGTCTCTCGCCCAGCGTTGACGGCGCGAGCCGTGTCCTCGTCGACGACACTCATGTTCCCGAGGCTTGCAATCTGCTCGTTATCAATCTTCTTCCTTCACCCCGCGCGGGCACGGAGGCGAGTCGAAAAGGCCTATAATAACCCGGTTGCGAACTACGGGACGAATGCCCGACGAGCCGGACGAGGACGGCGATTCCGGGAGCGACGCCGAAGGAGCGTCGTCCACGTCCGGCCCCAAGGACGACGCGACGGACTCCGCGCCCTCCGCTGACCCCGAGGAGACGCCTACGTGGGACGGTGAATCCTGGTCCCGTCCCGGCGAGGAGGAATCGGATTCCGACGGTGGGGACGCCGAGGAGACGACGGCCGATGGAGCGGACGCATTGGCCGACGCCGAAGATGCACCTGTCAACGGCGAGGATTCTCCTGCCGACGCCGAGGATTCTCCTGCCGACGCCGAGGATTCCTCTATCGACGGAAATGGCGACGACGGCGAGGCCGATTCCGACGCTGCAGATCCGTCCGCCGAATCGGCCGGCGACGAGGCGGAGCCACCTGCGGATCGCCGCGGCAGCGGCCGTGCGCGCATGGGGTCCCGGCCACCTCCCGGTGATCGTCCGGCGAAGCGGCCGAGCGATGTGGCGGACGACGACGCGAACTCGGACGAGGACCGCGTCTCCCACCACGACCCCGACGATTTCGGCTCCACCACGAGTCAGCCCGACTACGCCACGGACAAACTCGACGACGATGCGACGGACGCACGAGACGAGGACGCCGAGCATCCGGACGCCCCCGGAACGCCGGACGACCAGCCTACCAGGAACCCCACGGAGCGGGCTCCACGAGGGACCGCTCACTCCCGGGCCGGTGCTGGGACGACGGATCAGACCGATGCCGCGCGTACCCAGTCCGACGCCGCGAGTACGCCGTCGACCTCGGTGACTGACGACGGTGGGAGCGGCGGGAGCAGCATCCTCTCCGGCGGCATCGGCGGCTCGGCGCCGCCCGACGACGAGGAGATGCCGCTCACCGAGCACATCGAGGAGATGCTCACGCGGCTCGCGATCGTCGTGGTCGTCGCCGCGTTCGCGACGCTGGCAGCCTTCCCCTTCGCCAACGACATCATCATCGAGATGTGGTACGACGTCCACACCGGTACCGTCGAGGCGTGCAAGACGGCTCCCCAGAGCGGCGACTGCGTGGCGCCCCACGTCTACGGGCCGCTGGAACTCGTCCTGACGCGGATCCGCGTCGCCGGGCTCGCCGGACTGCTCGCAGCGCTGCCCCTGGGCGTCTACCAGACCTACCGGTTCATGCGTCCGGGGCTGTACCCACACGAGCGTCGATACTACCTCGCGGCCGTTCCGTTCAGCCTCGTCCTCGCGATCATCGGGATGCTGTTCGCCTATTTCGTTCTCCTCCCGCTGTTGTTCGCGTACTTTATCGGCTACACGCAGGGCTCGGCGGACCTGGCTTTCCAGCTCGCCGAGACGATGAACCTCATCCTGCTGATGATGGGGATGCTCGCGATCATCTTCCAGATCCCGCTGTTGATCATGCTCGCGATCATGATGGGGATCACCACCCGCCGGTGGCTCGAACGCCGCCGCCTCTACTTCTGGGGGCTGTTCCTCGGCGTCGCCGTCATCTTCGGCCCCGACCCGACCGGGATGGCGCCGTTCCTCCTGATGGCGACGATGGTCGCGCTCTTCGAGGGGACGCTCCTGCTGTTGCGGTGGACCGGCCGGTAAGCGTCTCGCGTTTGCGTCCCCTCGGGTGCTGCGCCCGGACGCGACTCGTCCGACTGCTCCAGCGCGGATCGCTACAGGTCGACACCGACCGCGTCTTCGACTGATGCGAAGCCATCTCGTTCCAGCAACTCCAGCAGCCCGCGATTAATCTCGCTAGCGATCGTCGGTCCTTCGTAGACGAGGCCCGTGTAGAGTTGCACGACGCTCGCGCCGGCGCGGAGCTTCCGGTATGCGCCCTCCGCGGACGCGATTCCACCGACGCCGATCACCGGGACGTCCACGCGATCGGCGACGAAGCGGACGCGTTCCGTCGCGCGGTGTTCGAGCGGTGCGCCCGAGAGCCCGCCCGATTCCGCGGCGTTCTGGCTCCGGAGACTCTCGTCGCGCTCGGTGGTTGTGTTGACCGCGATGACACCGTCGAGATCCAGATCACGGACGACTTCGAGAGCGTCCTCGGTCGCGGCCTCCGAGAGGTCTGGCGAGAGTTTCACCAGCAGCGGCGAGGCACCCTCCTCCTGCAGGCGAGAGAGGATGTCGACCAGGGGCCCCCGGTCCTGAAGCTCTCGGAGTCCCGGCGTGTTCGGACTCGAGACGTTCACGGCGAAGTAATCGCCCGCGTCGGCGACCGCCTCGTAGGTGTACGCGTAGTCGTCGGCGGCGTCGGCCAGCGGCGTGGACTTCGACTTTCCGATGTTGATCCCGACCGGGACGTCTGGGAGCCGTGATTCATCGAGGCGTTTCCCGATCGCGTCCGCACCGTCGTTGTTGAACCCCATCCGGTTCACGAGCGCGCGGTCCTCCGGCAGCCGGAACAGGCGGGGCCGCGGGTTGCCTTCCTGGGCCTCTGCGGTCACGCCGCCGACCTCGACGTGGCCGAAGCCGAGTGCGGCGAGGGCGCGGGGGATGCGTGCGTTCTTGTCGAAGCCAGCAGCGACGCCTACCGGGGCCGGGAACTCGAGGCCGAACTCGTCGACCTCGAGCCGTTCGTCCTCGACGCAGTAGCGCCACCGGAGTAGTCGCTCCAGCGGCGTGGCCTGGGCGACCCGCAGTCCCCGGTGAACGACGTGGTGGGCCGCCTCCGGTGGGAGTCGAAAGAGCAACGGCTTCGCGATCGAGTACGCGTTCATTGGGGAGATACCGACGCCGCAACGTCAATAAACGCCCGGAAATCGGTGGCGATCGTCCGCCTCGGGCTTGGAATCGCCCATCTCACCCGGGTAGCAGTTCGAATCGGGGACCGTCCGTACTAGAACTCGTGCTCGACGTCGTCTTGATCGGCCTTCTGGATGATGATCTTGTCCTCGCGCACGCGGACGAAGACCTCGTCGCCGATCTCCATCCCAGCGACGGCGAGTTCGTCCTCGTGGAGGTTGATGTGGACGTTGTGGTACTCGCCGTCCTCGTCCTTCGCGCCACTCGGGCTGAGCTTCTTTTTGCGGACCATCGCGGTCTCTCGTCCCGAAGTTTCACCCCAGCACGTACTTAAGTGTTGTTGGACCGGTGACTCGCCGTCTGGCCGTCGGCTTGCGACTTCGCGTCCGCGCGCCGGCGCTCCGGTCGCTCGATTTTCGCCGTAATCCGCCGTCGTCCCCCGAATTTGCCCGTCGAGCCGTCGCAGCTGTGGGAAAGCTATATATATGGGGCGCTCCCGTCTGGCGATCTCGGGGATATCTTTATGTTGGGGAGTGTGTTCCATTCACACGGAGGTTTGGAACCCATGGTACGTGAAGACGGTAAACGGAACTTCGCACTGCGCGAGGACGGGGACGAATCGAGCGTCTTCTCCGGAAACACGCCGCGGCAGGCCGCTCTCAAGGCGGCGCGGCGTCTCGAACCAGCATCGTCGGAATCTGCAGCCAACGAGACGGAGCTGCGACTCCGCGAGAAAGGCACCGACAAGGTCCACATCTACGACGGGTGGGCCTGGGAGGAGAACGCCCCCGACGACAGCCCAGACTGGATGCCGGGGGACATCACCGAGGCGAACGTCTCGAAGAAGGGCATCGAGCACCTCGACGAGTGAATTCGGGGCGACAGTACCGATATTTTGTGCGATCGACTGCGCCGAGCCGTTGGCTTCTCTATCGTCGGGACTACCGCGACTCGACGTGAGTCGCCCTCTCTCGGGGCACGCTCGATACTGCGCAGTGCCATGAATACGTCCTCGCACTCCCACGGTTGCCCGCTCCGACGTTCTCACTCCCTTCGCACTCTCTCGTGCCTGACACCGCTCGCGCACGCACGTGCCCACGCGTGGGCGCGCTCCATTGTCCCATTGGCTCCGTCGTCCGTCCACCGCCAGCATCGTCCGTTCCGATACACGCATCGTCCCAGGGCTCCCGCCGTCGACTGTACAGCGGCCTACGTCGGTCAGGCCGACGACGCGCCTCGTCGGTTACTCCCGCGATTCGTGATCGAAGACAGTTCCGATGCCCGCGGTGGACTGGTATTGTCACCGCGTTTTCCCCGTCGCACTGCCCAGCGACGACGGGCTTTTCCGCGACACACGCCGACGCACAGGTGCGCGGATCCCACCCGGCCCGACGCCGCACGACGCGCGGGATGACCGGCCGGCCTCCGTCCGTGCAACACTCGAGGTCGTACCTGTGTAGTGGCTACTCGATGGTTACCCCGTGGAGTGGCTACGCTTCCCCGCTCGCCAGCCGCGCTGGTCGTTCGTGGGAGATCGGCGCATGGTACCGCGAATCGAACGTCGGTTCGTTCGACGGCCTTAAGTATAAACCCGGCATCCGGAAGAATGGAAACGCGGTGCGCCGCGCCGCGGCCTTCGGCTGTATTCCGGCTCGAAGGAAGCACGCCCCGGACCGGCGGCCAGGTCGATCTCGACCAGGCGGCTGTGGTGGACGATCGGCGTCCCTCGCGACCGCTGGCCGTTCCGGTTCACAGCCCTTAAGTACATACGGGCATTCGGAACAGAACGCGAAAACCGGCCGACGACGGCCGGATCACTCGCGGACACGATCCGAATGCCTTATATGTAAACGGGCATTGGGGTGTGAATGCGAACGACGCGACGTCGGCGGGGCGTTCAACCCGCTCCGTTGCACGGACTCGCGAAGGGTTCGAAGGGTTTATGCCCGGACGAAGCCCTACGTTGAAGTCCGAAGGAAATGAGGATCCCGCCCCTGCGGTCCGCCGTAACAGACGGGATCTGATGTTAGCCTTGGTAGTTCGGCGACATCCGGCCTGTTGGCCGATTGTCGTCGTTCTTGGACCATATGCAATGTTCACGCGACGTCATCGCGACGTCACGTGTTCCCGCCTAACCCGCCTCCATTACGGAGGCGACATTCCGGTTGATCCTGCCGGAGGCCATTGCTATCGGGGTCCGATTTAGCCATGCTAGTCGCACGAGTTCATACTCGTGGCGGAAAGCTCAGTAACACGTGGCCAAACTACCCTGTGGACCAGCATAACCTCGGGAAACTGAGGCTAATTCTGGATAACACCCACATCCTGGAGTGGAGTGGGTGTGAAACGTTCCGGCGCCACAGGATGTGGCTGCGGCCGATTAGGTAGACGGTGGGGTAACGGCCCACCGTGCCCATAATCGGTACGGGTGATGAGAGTCAGAGCCCGGAGACGGTATCTGAGACAAGATACCGGGCCCTACGGGGCGCAGCAGGCGCGAAACCTTTACACTGCACGAGAGTGCGATAGGGGGACCCCGAGTGCGAGGGCATACAGTCCTCGCTTTTCACCACTGTAAGGTGGTGGTGGAATAAGTGCTGGGCAAGACCGGTGCCAGCCGCCGCGGTAATACCGGCAGCACGAGTGATGGCCGATTTTATTGGGCCTAAAGCGTCCGTAGCCGGCCAGACAGGTCCATCGGGAAATCTGCACGCCCAACGTGCAGGCGTCCGGTGGAAACCAGCTGGCTTGGGGCCGGAAGATCCAGGGGGTACGTCCGGGGTAGGAGTGAAATCCCGTAATCCCGGACGGACCGCCGGTGGCGAAAGCGCCCTGGAAGGACGGACCCGACGGTGAGGGACGAAAGCTAAGGTCACGAACCGGATTAGATACCCGGGTAGTCTTAGCTGTAAACGATGTCCGCTAGGTGTGGCGCAGGCTACGAGCCTGCGCTGTGCCGCAGTGAAGGCGCTAAGCGGACCGCCTGGGAAGTACGTCTGCAAGGATGAAACTTAAAGGAATTGGCGGGGGAGCACTACAACCGGAGGAGCCTGCGGTTTAATTGGACTCAACGCCGGACATCTCACCGGCACCGACAGCAGTAATGACAGTCAGGCTGATGCCCTTACTCGATGCTGCTGAGAGGAGGTGCATGGCCGCCGTCAGCTCGTACCGTGAGGCGTCCTGTTAAGTCAGGCAACGAGCGAGATCCGTATTCCTAATTGCCAGCAACGCCGTGAGGCGGTTGGGTACATTAGGAAGACTGCCGCCGCTAAGGCGGAGGAAGGAGCGGGCAACGGTAGGTCAGTATGCCCCGAATGTGCCGGGCGACACGCGGGCTACAATGGCCGAGACAGTGGGATGCGACCCCGAGAGGGGAAGCTAATCTCCTAAACTCGGTCGTAGTTCGGATTGCGGGCTGAAACCCGCCCGCATGAAGCTGGATTCGGTAGTAATCGCCGTTCAGAAGACGGCGGTGAATACGTCCCTGCTCCTTGCACACACCGCCCGTCAAATCACCCGAGTGGGATCCGGATGAGGCCCGGTTCCCGGGTCGAATCTGGGTTCCGCAAGGGGGATTAAGTCGTAACAAGGTAGCCGTAGGGGAATCTGCGGCTGGATCACCTCCACAGACCGGGACCTGGCGATCAG
Organism: Salinarchaeum sp. Harcht-Bsk1; assembly: GCF_000403645.1. NCBI lineage: Archaea > Methanobacteriati > Methanobacteriota > Halobacteria > Halobacteriales > Natronoarchaeaceae > Salinarchaeum > Salinarchaeum sp. Harcht-Bsk1. The sequence continues at coordinate 1,165,731 of NC_021313.1, read as the reverse complement.
CCAGGCCCACCTATCCGAGAACGCCGACGTCGTCTTTCAGGCCGGACGCTAACGAACTACCAAGGCTAACGTTCCCCGAGAGGGGTGGGCCCATAGCTCAGTGGTAGAGTGCCTCCTTTGCAAGGAGGATGCCCTGGGTTCGAATCCCAGTGGGTCCATGCCTCGTGGCCGATCGGAAACCGTCCCCTTAAGTGTGGGACGGCGATACGATGGGTCACGACTGACCGATGCACCGCCCCGCGCAAGCGCGGGTGGGAAGGGTCGATGCACGCACCGCTCACACTAGGGCGTGCAAATGACACCGTGTGTACGTGCGATCCAGACGTCCACTGGGTCCGTACAGCGATCGGACCCGACGTCAGCAGACTGCGTGGCTACTATGCCATCCGGTGGATAGCTCGGCTCGAGAGCCGACGAAGGGCGTGCCAAGCTGCGATAAGCTCGGGGGACCCGCACGGAGGGGAAGAACCCGAGATACCCGAATAGGAATCCTCATCGCAATTGCTTTGCGCAATGGGGAACGCCGTGAACTGAAACATCTCAGTAACGGCAGGAAGAGAAATCAATTACGAGACGTCGTTAGTAATCGCGAGTGAACGCGACACAGCCCAAACCGAAGCCCTCACGGGCAATGTGGTGTTGGGTCTGACTCTCATCGTCAGAAACGGTTCGTGAAGTCTCCTGGAACGGAGCACGATACAGGGTGAAAGTCCCGTAACGAGCTCGAGTACGACGTGCGTCAGCACCAGAGTAGCGGGGGTTGGATATCCCTCGCCAATATCCCAGGCATCGACTGGGAAGGCTAAGTACTCCTCGAGACCGATAGCGGACAAGTAGCGTGAGCGAACGCTGAAAAGCACCCCAAGAAGGGAGGTGCAATAGGCCTTGAAATTGGATGGCGATGGAGCGACGGGGCACGAAAGGTCCCCTGTGAAACGACAGTAGTGCGAACTACCAGTAGGAAGCAGGGGAAGCCGGTGTTCCGTCGTACGTTTTGAAAAACGGACCAGGGAGTGTGCTGGATTGGCGAGTCTAACCCGAGCATCGGGGAAGGCGTAGGGAAACCGACATGGCCGCAGCGCTTTGCGCGAGGGCCGCCGTGTTCAAGCGCGGGGAGTCAATCCGGCACGACCCGAATCCGGGCGATCTACGCGTGGGCAGGGTGAAGCGTGCCGAAAGGCACGTGGAGGCCCGCTAGGGTTGGTGTCTTACAATACCCTCCCGTGATCCACGTGTAGGGGTGAAAGGCCCATCGAGCCCGGCAACAGCTGGTTCCAATCGAAACATGTCGAAGCATGACCGTTACCGAGGTAGTCCGTGGGGTAGAGACACTGATTGGCGGCCCGGACCCCGAGAGGGGTCTGACCGCCTGTCAAACTCCGAACCTACGGACGCTGTCGACGTAGCGAGTCCGGTGTGCGGGGTAAGCCTGTGCACCATGAGGGAGACAACCCAGAGTCGGGTTAAGGTCCCCAAGTGTGGGTTAAGTGCGATCGAAGGTGGTCCCGAGCCACAGACAGCCGGGAGGTGAGCTTAGAAGCAGCTACCCTCTAAGAAAAGCGTAACAGCTTACCGGCCGAGGTTCGGGGCGCCCAAAATGATCGGGGCTCAAACCCACCACCGATACCTGACCGTGCCTGTCACAAGGCAACCGTGTAGATTGGCGCTCCGATCGGGTGGAAGCTCGGGATAGATCTCGAGTGGACCGATCGGTGACGAAAATCCTGGTCATAGTAGCAGCGTTAGTCGGGTGAGAATCCCGACGGCCTCAAGAGTAAGGGTTCCTCGGCACTGCTTATCAGCCGAGGGTTAGCCGGCCCTAAGTCCCGTCGCAACTCGAGCGGGACAAACAGGGAAACTGGTTAATATTCCAGTGCCGTCGTCCAGTGAAAACCGACGCTTTCGGATCGACCAAGCCGGGCCTTCGCCCGGTCGAATCGCCGAAATCCGTGGAAGCCGTCATGGCACGAAGCGGATGAATAGCGAGATAGCGCAAGTTGGTTCAACCGAGAGCCCGTGAAAAGGTGAGGACGACGTCCGTACCGAGATCCGACACAGGTACTCTGGCGGCGAAAGCCAAGGCCTGTCGGGAGCAACCGACGTTAGGGAATTCGGCAAGTTAGTCCCGTACCTTCGGAAGAAGGGATGCCTGCCCCGCAACGGGGCAGGCCGCAGTGACTCGGATGCTCCGACTGTCTACTAACAACATAGGTGACCGCAAATCCGCAAGGACTCGTACGGTCACTGAATCCTGCCCAGTGCAGGTATCTGAACACCTCGTACAGGAGGACGAAGGACCTGTTAACGGCGGGGGTAACTATGACCCTCTTAAGGTAGCGTAGTACCTTGCCGCTTCAGTAGCGGCTTGCATGAATGGATTAACGAGAGCATCACTGTCCCAACGTTGGGCCCGGTGAACTGTACGTTCCAGTGCGGAGTCTGGAGACCCCCAAGGGGAAGCGAAGACCCTATGGAGCTTTACTGCAGGCTGTCGCTGGGACACGGTCGCTAGTGTGCAGGGTAGGTAGGAGTCACTACACAGGTACGTGCGCCAGCACGCCACCGAGACACACATGAAACACTACCCACTAGTGACTGTGACCCTCACTCCGGGAGGAGGACACCGGTAGCCGGGCAGTTTGGCTGGGGCGGCACGCGCTTGAAAAGATATCGAGCGCGCCCCAAGATCACCTCACTCGGGTCGGAGACCCGAGGAAGAGCGCAAGAGCACAAGGTGGTCTGACAGTGACCGGCACAACAACGGTCGCTGACGCGAAAGCGTGGTCTAGCGAACCAATCAAGGTCCTCAATGGGCCGGATTGATGACAGAAAAGCTACCCTAGGGATAACAGAGTCGTCACTCGCAAGAGCTCATATCGACCGAGTGGCTTGCTACCTCGATGTCGGTTCCCTCCATCCTGCCCGTGCAGAAGCGGGCAAGGGTGAGGTTGTTCGCCTATTAAAGGAGGTCGTGAGCTGGGTTTAGACCGTCGTGAGACAGGTCGGCTGCTATCTATTGGGGGTGTTTTGGTGTCTGACGGGAACGATCGTATAGTACGAGAGGAACTACGATCGGTTGCCACTGGTGTACCGGTCGTCCGACAGGGCGAGTGCCGGGCAGCTACGCAACACGGGGTAAGGGCTGAACGCATCTAAGCCCGAAACCCACCTGGAAAAGAGACACCGTTGAGATCTCCCGTATAATACGGGGTCGATAGAGACGGGGTGTACGCGCCGAGGCAACGAGGCGTTGAGCCCGCGTCCACTAACAGATCGAAGCCACACATTCATACCGCATTGCTGACGTTCGTTCCATCGCTGAACGGACCCAGGCGTAAACTGGATCGCACGTACTACACGGATGACCGACGCAGGAGCCGTTCCGCGTCGCGGTTCGATTCCGCGAGTCGGCGTTAAGGCGGCCATAGCGGTGGGGTCACTCCCGTACCCATCCCGAACACGGAAGATAAGCCCACCTGCGTTCCGGCGAGTACTGGAGTGCGCGAGCCTCTGGGAAATCCGGTTCGCCGCCTACCACTCATTCACCCCTCGCACAGCAACAGCGCTGTGCGGGGGTTTTCGTATGTGTCTCGGTGTGGTACGTCGACACGTACCACCTTCTTATGCCCGTCCCACGCCTAGTGGCGACGCCATGGTTCGCGAGGTCCCCCTCAACGAGAGTGACGAGTTATTCGAGGAACTGTCCTACCCCACGGACACGGCGACCGTCCGGGAGCGCTTCGACGACGTCGTCTTCCAGTACGCCGACGGCGAGGAGGCGCTCCCAGACGTCCTTGATCGCGTCGGCACCGACGACTTCGCGTCCGCGGACGAACTCTCCATGGAACTCTACAGCGTGTTGCCCGTCGAGGCAGTTGGTGAGCCGGGGCAGTCCGAGGGCGAAGGGTAGGCGAGAGCTGTCGTCCCGGCTTTGCCGTGGGATGTGGTTGTCCGGTACCGCGCGCAAGTAGCGTCCGTCGGTGATCGCGCACGGGCAGCGGCTGCTCCGCGCGTCGTTTGGATGGACCTCTCGGGGCCGCACGCATGCTCGATCGGGGCAGTGAGCGTTCAGCGATCGCCGCCGAGGTGTTCGACGGAGAGTCGCCCGACGAGCCCACGGACCACGACCAGCGCGGACGCGCCAGCGACGAGGTAGCCCGCCAGCAGCGTCCAGGTCGCGTCGGTGGGGTTACCGATCGCGAGCTTCGCGACGGTGTTCGCGGGGTGTTCGGGCAGCAGCGAGGCGACGACGAACACGCTGAGGACGCCGACGGAGTAGACGAGCTGTGCCTGCCTGCGGTCGGGCGCGAGCAGCGCGATCGCGATCCCCAGCCCCACGATCGCGGCGGTGAGGGCAGCGACGAGACCGACGACGGGGAGCGCGTGCTCGATCGGGATGCCGTTGAACCGGAGGAGCGCGAGCCAGAGTGCCGCCTGGAGCGGTGCGAGTGAACCGGCGGCCAGGAGCTTGCCGTCCAGGATGTCGACGAGCGAAACCGGCGCCGCGCGCAGGAGCTCGAAGGTCCCCCGTTCGAGCTCCTCGCTGATGGAGTCCACGGCGATCGAGCCGCTGATGAACACCGGGAGAAAGCAGAGCAGCGGCACGAGGACGGTGTAGGTGAAGCCGACGTAGGGACTGCCGGCCGAGGACTCCGGGAGCGCGATCGGCTCGAAGTCGAGTCGATCGCTGAAAGACGCGCGACGATCGCGCTCGACCTGCTGGAGCCCCTCCCGTAAGCGGACGACGACCAGCGTGCTCCGGACGCCCGAATCGGGGACGGAGGCGCGTATCCGCAGTCGGCCGTCCTCGCTCTCGGTGACGACCAGGAGCGCGTCGAACCGCCCGTCCCGGAACCGCGTGTGCGCTTCGGTCACGTCGGCGAAGCTGGTCGGTTCGACGCCGTCGACGGACTCCAGCGAGTCGGCGACGTCCTCGTCGCCCTCGCCGACGATCGCGACGCCCACGGAGCCGCCCTCGACGGAGGAGGGATCGTACATCGAGACGAGGCCCACGACGAGAAACGAGGAGAAGCCGGCGACGAACAGCTGGATGAGCAGCGCGAGGACGATCGTCTTCTCGCTCTTGAGGGCGGCGAGCTCCCTGCGAGCGATCGTCAGCCGGGGATCACGCGACAAGGAGGATCACCCCCAGGTTGTAGCCGGCGTGGACCAGGATCGCGACGGCGAGGGCGCTCCCGTATGTCTTCGCGTTCTCGCTCGCGCCGACCGCGCTGATCGCGGCCGTGACGCCGTGGAGCACAAGCGGCGCGAGGAAGAGCGCGACTGCGAGTGCGGGGCCGACGCCCGTCGAGGGCGCGAACGCGGCCTGCCCGACCTCGAGCTGGTCGAGCCCGACGAGCTGGATCGCGTGCGTGGCCTTCTCCGCGAGGAAGAAGCCCGCGCCGCTGGCCAGGCCGAGGCCGAGCGCGGTGGGGAGGGCACGATCGAAGCGATCGTGCTCGAAGGCGGCGAACACGTGGAGACTCTTGGCGACCTCCTCGACCACGGCGACGAGGACGAGGATCGCGGGGAGCGAGACGGCGAGCGGGAGCGCGAACAGGACGGCGACGGCGAGGAGTTCGAGGACGAACACGAACGGGATGAACAGCGCGGTCATCGCGGCGACGTGACGCGGGCGGTGAATCCACGCCGCGAGCGCGTCGAGGGCCTTCCCGTGGACGGGCACCTGCGTGAACATGTCCTCCTCGCGGTAGATGCCGATGCCAAGGCCGAACAGCACGCCGCTCGCGAGCAGCGACGGGCCGGTCGCGAAGAGCACGCCGCCGGCGTCGACTGCGCTCCCTTTCAGGTCGATCACTACCAGGGTCAGCGGCGAGATCAGCGCGATCGGCGTCACGTCGGTGAAGATCGCCGGCACGAACACGAAGCTCGTGACGAAGACGCTGATCGAGACGGTGAGGAAGGTCAACTCCTTGTAGGAGCGAGCGAACATCGCGGCGACGAACGTGAGCCCGAGGAAGAGCAGGCCGATCGGCATGACGGCCAGGACGGAGAGCGGCCCGCCGCCGACCAGCGCGGCGATGGTCACGGTGACCGCGGCGATCCCGCCGACGTAGGGCAGGGTCTTCCCGCCGACGACGTCGGTGCGAGTGACCGGCGCGACGAGCAGGAGTTCGCCCCGACGGTTGCGCCGTTCGTCCATGATCGTCGAGCCGTAGGCCTGGATCACGAAGTTCATCGGGAGGACGAACAGGAAGGCGAGCACGAGCGAGGCGAAGGGGAACGGCGCCGAGATGTCCCCGGGCGTGCCGCTCTGGGCGCCGCTGCCGCCCACGCCGACGTCGGGCACGGGGAGTCGCCCGTCGCTGCTACCGGTGCTGCCTCCGATGCTGCCGTCGTCGGTGGTGCCGTCGCTGTCGTCGGCGGATCCGTCCGTTTCACCGGAGCCGCCACCATCGGTCCCGGAGCCGTCCCCGGTGGTATCGCCCGTTCCGTCGCTCGTTCCATCGCCCGTGGTGTCGCCGTCGCTGGTGCCGTCCTCGCCGATCGTCGTCCCGGCCTCCTCGACGAACTCGAGGTCGACGAACACGGGGAAGGCCGCTGCCTGATCGTCTTCCTCGCGGAGGTTGCGGTTGTTGTACGACCGGATCGCGTCCCGGAGTTCCGACAGCGCGGCGTCCCCGCTCGTGCCGTCGGCGACGCGGACGTCACCGTCGGTGACGACGAGGTCCGCGCGGTTCTCACTGTCGACGATTCGCAGAGAGTCTCGCGACTCGATCGCGTCCGAATAGGGGTGCTCGTCGTCGACGGCGACGGTGTAGAGGCCGGCGTCGAGCTGGCCGGCGCCGCTCGTGATCGCCGGTGCGCCCGCCGCGGCGGCGAGCAGCGCGACGAGCAGGACGGCGACCGTCTTGCGATCGATCGTGCCGGTGCTCGTTGCCACCTCCCAGCGCGCGATCCGGAGGAGCTTCCGTGCGCTCACTGCCGATCGTCCCTCCGCGTGGGTTCGCTGCGTGCTTGCGGCCTGCGCCGGTGGCCTGCGTCTCGTGTCTGCAGTCGATTCGGTCCGCTCGGCGCGGCGATCGGCCTCACGGCTCGGCCTCCTGGCTATCGCTCCCGATCGATCCCTCGTCGTCGCCGGCGAGGTCGAGGAAGATCTCCTCGAGGCTGGATCCCTCCGTCCGCACGTCGAGCACCCGGCCGCCCGCTGCGTCGGCGGCATCCCGAACCTGCTCGATGTCGTCGTAGGCCGTGACGACGCGCTTGTACCGCCCGTTCTCCCGGACGCTTCCCTCGATTGCCACGTCGGTGTAGACGTGGTAGGCGCTCCGGCCGTGTTCCTCCCGGATCGCGTCGAGCGTGCCACGGGCGACGATGTCGCCCTCGTTCATGATCGCGACGCGATCGCAGACGTCCTCGACGTGATAGAGGTTGTGCGCGGAGAAGACGACCGTCTTCCCGCGATCGGCGAGTTCGCCGACGAAGTCGTTGATGTAGTTCGTCGTCCGCGGGTCGAGGCCGCTCGCGGGTTCGTCGAAGATCAGGACGTCCGGATCGTTGACGAGCGCCCGGGCGATGGCGACCTTCCGGGTCATCCCCTTGGACATGTCCCCGATCTTCCGGTCGCGGTGCTCGAGTTCGAGGCGGTCGAGGCTGTCCTCGATCCGGTTGCTGGCGGTGTCTCGGTGCACGTCGTAGAGGTCGGCGAAGAAGGAGAGGTAGGAGCGGGCGGTCATCTCCTCGTAGAGCGGCGACTCTTCGGGGAGGAAGCCGAGGTTCCGGCGCATCTCGGGATCGCTGGCGTCCCGGCCGGCGACGGTCGCGGTGCCGTCGGTGGGCTCCAGGAGGCCGGCGAGCATCTTCAGCGTCGTCGTCTTGCCCGCTCCGTTCGGGCCGACGATGCCGAACACCTCGCCGGCGTCGACCGCGAACGTGCTCCCGGTCACGGCGACGAACCCCCCGTACTCCTTCCGGAGGGCCTCGACTTCGATCATCGTTGGAGCGGGGTTGGAGGGTGCGGTAGTAAAAACGCCCGGCCGGAATCGGAAGTGGGTCGATCGGTGGATCGCATCCGCTCCGGCCTCGAAAGCCCTCGGCCGGTTCGCGCACGCTCAGCCGGATATCCTCACTCGCAGTCGCTCGCTCGGATAGAGCCGGCTGAGGCGCACGCGACCCGACCTCGCCCTTTCAGTCCGCCAGGACAGCGGTTGTGTGGACTCCGTTGTACGGTGGACCGCCAGGGTCCGCATCACCGGTGCTTCCGGGCGATCGCGTACCGAGTAGTGGTCAGGCACGCCAGGGGTCCGCTTAGGTGGATTGACGAGGGGCCCATGGGCGATCGAAACGTAGCGCCATTCCCCGACTGGAGCGCCGTCCGTGCACTCGGACTGAACCACCGACCGGGTTTCTTTGTCGTTGGCGTCGTGTACTAGCTATGGCCGACTTCGACGTCCTCGTGATCGGCGGTGGCACGGGCAACAACGTGGCCGCGGCGGCGGCCGACGCCGGACTGGAGACGGCGCTGGTTGAACCGGGCCCGCTCGGTGGAACCTGTCTCAATCGAGGCTGTAACCCCTCGAAGATGCTCATCCAGGCGGCCAACGCAGTCCACGACGTGCGCGACGCCGAGCGCTTCCACGTCGACGCGACCTTCGAGGGCATCGACCACGCCGTCGTCGTCGACGAGATGGACGAGCTCCTCGGTGGCATTGCGGCGGACATGGAAACGCGCTACCGCGAGCGGGACCACCTGACGCTGTTCGACGAACGCACCGAGTTCGTCGACGAGCGGACGGTCGAGCTCGGCGGCGAGGCCGTCACCGCGGAGAAGATAGTCATCGCTGCGGGCAGCCGCCCCGTCGTGCCGCCGATCGACGGCCTCGCGGATGTGGACTACCTCACGAGTCAGGACGCCCTCTACCGCCGAACGACGCCCGAGAGCCTCGTGATCCTCGGAGGCGGGTACATCGCCGTCGAACTCGGCTACTTCTTCGACGCGATGGGGACGGACGTGAAAATCGTCGAGATGATGGACTCGCTCGTCCATCGCGAGGACGCCGACGTCGCCGGGGCGTTCACCGAACTCGCGGCCGACCGCCACGACGTCTACACCGGCCATCGGGTGACGGCGGTCGAGGAAGCGGACGAGAGCTACGCCGTCCACGCCGAGACCGAGGCCGGCGAGGCGACGACCGTCGAGGGGAGCGAGGTGTTGGTCGCACTGGGCCGCCGGCCCAACAGCGATACGCTCGCCCTCGAGACGGCAGGGATCGAGGTCGACGACAGGGGGTTCGTCGAGACGAACGAGTACCTGGAGACCACCGCCGAGGGCGTCTGGGCGCAGGGCGACGTCGCGGGAAACGCCCTGTTCAAACACTCCGGCGACTACGAGACTCGCCACACGATCGCGAACGTCGTCGACGAGGAGCGACGCACGCTCGACCTCTCGGCGATGCCCCACGCGATCTTCACCGAACCCCAGATCGCCGGCGTCGGCGCGACGGCGGATGACCTCGACGAGGAGGGATCCGAGTACGTGACGGGCCGGGCCGACTACGCCGACTCGGCGATGGGTCGGGCGAAGAAGCTCGACCACGGGTTCGTGAAAGTGCTCGCCGACCCCGACGGCGAGATTCTGGGCGCCCACGCCATCGGCTACGAGGCCGCGACGCTGCTACACGAGGCGGTCGTCGCGATGCGAACCGGCGCGACCGTCGAGGACGTCGGCGGCACGATCCACGCCCACCCGACGTTGAGCAAGGTGGTCGAGGCGGCGTTCCGGGACGTCCCGCGATGAGGCGGGCGATCCGCCCCGTCGGCGGGTCGCCCCGGTTGCCGACGAGCCGGATCGGCGTCCACCGACGGCCCCTGGCCTTGGCAGCAGCCGAGTCACTTCTCGGCCAGAAACGTCTGGGCCCGCGTCTCGCCGAGGTCCTGCAGTTCCTGGAGGAACGACGGGCTCCGGTCGACCTTCGTCGAGCAGTGGTACGCCCGATCCATCGCGATCCGTCGAATTCGGGTCTTCGAGAAGTCGCTCTCGGGCAGGTGGCCGGCGTCGATCCAGTCGTTGACGCGCTCGATCACGCGTAGCTCCTGGTTCAGGGAGATGTTCCCCGCGAGCTCGTTGCGACGATCGGCGATCTCCTCGAGCGACGTGGGTTCGCCCTCACGTTCCTGTGGGTTGATCTGGATCACCCACAGCTCCTCGGGTTTGCGGGCGGCGTCGCCGGTCATGAGGTCGTCGATCGGCGGGTTCTGGCTGAACAGTCCGTCCCAGTGGTAGTGGCCGTGGATTTCGACGGCCTCGAACAGCGTCGGCACCGCCGCGGAGGCGAGAACGGCCTCGGGCGTAACGTCCTCGTTGGTGAACGTCTCGAAGACGCCGGCGTTGACGTCGACCGTGCCGACAACGAGTTCCGGCGCCTCGCGGGTACAGTGGTCCGGAACTGCCTCGAAGTCGATGTGTCGCTCCAGTATCCGTCTGATCCGTGATTTCCCGAGCCGGGAGCCTGGCGTGAGATAGGGACTGACTCGGGGCAACGGGAGCCCGCTCGCCTCGATCCGTGAGAGCGCGACGCCCCAGTCGTTCGCCATCCGATCGGTGAGATCGTCGGCGGCGAGGTCGTCCCAGAGCGCGTCGAGCAGCTCGATCGCCCGCTCCTCGCCGTCGGTGACGAGCCCGTACCACGTCGCGAGGGCATTGAACGCGCCGCCGGACGTGCCGCTGATCCCGACGAGTTCGTACTCGTCCTCCCACTCCCGTAGGACTCCCTTCAGGACGCCGGCGGTGAACGCCGTGTGGCTGCCGCCGCCCTGGCAGGCGATGGCGACCTTCGTGGGCGCGTCCTCAGGCATAGGTGGTCGTGTAACCGCCGTCCCAGAGCAGGTCGCCGCCGTTGAGGTGGGTGCCGTGCTGAGAAAAGCCGAACACGAAGAGGTTCGCCACCTCCGCGGGTGTCATCATCTCCTTCGTGCGGGCCTGTCCGAGCATCACGTCCTCGACAACCGCTCGCTCGGAGATGCCCCGTTCCTCAGCGGTGTCCTCGATCTGGTTTACCATCAGTGGCGTGAGGACGTACCCGACGCTCACGGAGAAGCCCCGGAGCGTTCCCTCGCCCTCGGCGGCGATCGACCGCGTGAGCCCGTGGAGCCCGTGTTTGGCCGTCACGTAGGCCGGCTTGTCCTGGGTCGCTACGTGGCCGTGCACCGAGGACATGTTGCCGATCGCGCCGACGCCGTCGTCGGTGGCCCGGATGTGAGGCATCGCACGTTTGGCGATCAGGAACGGGGCGCGCAGCATGACGTCGAGCAGCAGATCGTAGCGCTCCATCGGGAACTCGGTGATCGACGCGATATGTTGCATCCCGGCGACGTTCGCGACGTACCGCAGGTTGCCGTAGTCGGCCGCGGCGTCGATCATCGCCTCGACGTCGCCGTCGTCGGTGAGATCGGTCGGGACGGGATGGATCGTGCCCGGTGCGTCGAGCTCGTCGGCGAGGTCGGCGGTCGTTTCGAGCCCGTCCTCGTCGACGTCGGCGCCGACAACGGCGAGCCCGTTGGCCGCGAGCGCGACCGACGTGGCCCGGCCGATGCCGGAGGCGGCGCCGGTGACGACCGCGACGGTGTCCGGGTCGAAGCGGGGATCGTCGAGCACGAGGAGGTCGGCGGCGGTGAGTTCGGGGACCGTGAGGTCGGCGGAGGTGGGTGACATTCGCACACAGTGGTACGTCGCCTGTCCGTAAAGTCGTGTCTCGGGCGCGTACTGCTGGCGCCACCCGGCGCAAAGGTCTCTCGGCGATCGAACGGTTTCGCGCGTCGACCGAGCGATCTCTCCGGGGACCGATCGTCCGCTACACGAGCAGCTCGCTCGCGAGCACGATCGCGCCGACGATCCCGAAGACGACGCCGAGGACCGGCTCCATCACGTCGCTGGGGACGTACTTCCCGACGCGGGTGCCGATCGTACTGCCGACGAGGACACCGGGGATCGACCACGCGACGACGAACCAGACTGGCGTGGCGGCGAGCGCGTGCACGGCCGCCCCGGCGATGGCGGCGATCCCGAGGACGAACACGCTCGTCGCGATCGCCACCCGGGGCGGGAGCCGACACCGGACGATCAGCTGGGTCGTCGTGATCTCGGGGAGCCCTGCGCTGATCAGCCCGGTGATGAACCCACCGGCGGTCGCCAGGCCCAGGCCGGGCGGGCGCCAGCAGGTGTCGTAGGTGTACGTCTCGCCGTCGGCCGTCTCGATCGTCGTCGTTCCGCGCCCCGTGTTCTTCCGTCGCAGGAACGCGCCCTCGCACTCGCCCGGGACGCACTCCTCTGGGGGATCGTAGTAGACCAGGAACGCGCCCAGCAGCAGGAGTCCGCCCCCGAACGCGAGCGTGAGTAGCGCCGTTGGCACGACGTGGGCGGCGAGCGCGCCGAGGACGACGGCCGGGACCGCGCCGAGCAGGAGCCATTTCGCCGTGGCATAGTCGACGACGCCCTGGCGCACGTAGTTCGCCAGCCCGTTGCCCATCCCGAAGACCTCCGTCAGGAGCCCGGCGCCGATCGCCTGTGCGGGTGCAAGCCCGACGAACAGCATGAAAAACGGGCTGAAAAAGAGCGCGCCGGAGACGCCCGACCCGATCGCGACCAGCGAGAAGACGATCGACGCCGGGAATACCCACCAGTGGGCGAGGAACCGATCGACCGGAAATCCGGCGGGAATGGACAGCGACTGGAGCGCGATCGTCCCCAAATCAGTCCCGGCTCCGAGCATCGGGAGGGTCATCGCTGCCGCGAGTACGAGGATTCCGCCGAGTGCAAGCACCTTCCGACGGGTCATGATCGAGTGATTCGATGGGAGCGGCGTTCGTCGGGCCGTCCGGTTCGGTCACGGGACGGTTCGATTCGAGTCGCGATTCGGTGCCCGCTCACGCAAGGATGCCCGCACCGAGGAAGGCGCCCAGCACGACCCCGTAGACGACGTGGACGGTCCCAAAGAGCGTGATCGTGTCGCGGTCCGGTTCGATCCCGATGATCGTCCGCATCCAGAACGCCATCCCGCCGATCATGAGGACGACGCCGTAGACGAGTCCGAGGCCGACGGCGACGCCGATGGAATCGAGGTCGAGGCCGAGCGCCGGGACGCCGACCGCGAAGACCGCCCCCGCGCCGATGCCGTACAGGAGGTGCAAGAGCATGCCGGGCATCGCGTAGTCCTCGGGATCGCCGCCGGCGAACTTTGCCACGAGTGCTGCCGTCGGCGGCGGGCCGCCGTCGCCCATCGTCATCATCACCATCGTCATGACGATCGTCGCGACGAGACCGCCTGCCAGACCGGCGAGTAGTGAAGCCATGTGTACGGTGCTATCAGATGCGCGATGGGTACAAAGTGGCGAGGCGGTCGGGGCACGCACTCGCACAGCCGCGAAACCGTCGAATCACCGCTTTTGTTGGTCTATACGCCCCTTCCGAACTGACGAATCGACGACGCGGGCGTCGCCGTCGCCGACCCGTCAGCGATCGGATCGCCACTCGTGACGGGCGGCACCCGGGTCACTGATTAGACGCTCCGGGCCGAAGTGGTGGGCGTGACGGGACAGGACGCCGACCCAGTACTCTATCCGAACCGTGGCAAGGCCTCGACCTCCACCTCGGGGGTCTCACGTCGCGACGTCCTCGCCGGCGGTGCCGCTGCGGGCGCCGTCGCGACGGCGGGCTGTACGGGCGACGGCGGCGAGAGTGCGCCCACCGATCGGCCGACGGTGTTCGTCTTCAACACCGGCGACGGCACGGTGAGTCTACTCGATTCCGAGAGCGACGAGCTCGTCGAGACGCGGGCGATCGATCTGTCGTCGTCCTTCCCGTCGAACCAGTACACGCCCGACCTGACCGACGCGCCCGAGGACTCGCTGTGGCTCAACGTCGGTCGCGGCGTCCGCGGCCTCGAGGTCGGCTCGCTCTCGGAGACGGCGGCCGTCGAGACGGGCTCGGGCGCGAACTGGCTCGAACGGACCCCCGACGGCGCTCACGTCGTCGTCAGTGCCAGGGAGCCCAGCCACGCGCAGTTCCGCATCGACGCCGATCGGACGACGGAAGCGTTCGGCGAGGTGACCGCCGAGATCGATCGGACGCCGGAGGGCGGCCTCGGTGACAGGGACGGGCCAGGGCCCTGCGACGTCACGATCCACCCCGACGGCGAGTACGCCTACGTCCCGGATCTCTTCGGGGACACCCTGACCGTGCTCTCGGTCGATCCCTTCGAGATCGTTACGCAGATCGACGTCGATCCGGTCGGAGACGGGCCCGCCCGCCCGTGGATGGGCACCGTGGCGCCGGACGGCGAGACGCTGCTCGTCGAACACGACGAGGGCGAGGCTGGCACCGAGAGCATCTGGAGCCTCGCGGACCCGGCCGAACCGAGACTGACGGCGCGGCTGACTACCGCGGACGGACTCGGACGGCGACCGCTGACCAGCGAGATCGGCCCGGATTCGGCGACCGGCTACGTGTTCACGCCGGGTTCGAACGACGTGACTCTCGTCGATCTCGCCGCGGGAACCGTGACCGAGCGACTCGACGTCGGCGGCGCGGCGTTCGCCGGAACGTGGGAGCCCGATCGGTCGAAGCTCTACGTTTCCGTCCAGACCGCCGACGAGGTGGCGGTCGTCGATCACGAGCGCGGAGCGGTGGTCGAGCGGATCGGCGTCGGACCGAGTCCGTATGGAGCGACCGCGGCCCGCGTCCGGCCGGGGAGCGACGCCGGGGCGTCGATGCAGCTAGCGGTCGCGCGACTCGGCATCGGGAGTGACCGAGCGGAGACGACCTACTGCATCGGGAACTGCGCCTGCGGCCATCGACTGTGAGAGCTGGTGCGAGACGATGGCCCCTGTCCGACGCCGGACGCCGCGTGCACGCCCGTCGACCACCCGCGAGTGATTAAGGTACGCGGGCCCTGTAGAAACGGGGCATGGACGAGGTCGATTTTCTGGTCATCGGATCGGGGTCCGGACTTGACGTAGCCAACGCGGCCGCGAATCAGGGGCAGTCGGTCGCCGTCGTCGAGAAAGGGCCGTTGGGCGGAACGTGTCTCAATCGCGGCTGTATCCCCTCGAAGCACCTGCTCTACCACGCTGACGTCCTGGAGACCGTCGAGCGCGCCGGCGAGTTCCACGTCGAGGCGACCGTCGAGGACGTCGACTTCTCCGAGATCGTCCAGAAGGTCAACGAGGAGGTCCAGGACGACGCTGCGTCGATACGGCAGGGGTTGCGGTCCTCTCCCCACCATGACCTCTTCGAGGGGGAAGGACGATTCGTCGACGATCGGACGGTCGAGATCGTGAGCGGCGAGGACGAGGGGGCGCGGATCCGCGCCGAGACGGTGCTGATCGCCGCCGGGACGCGGCCGGCGATCCCGGACGTCGACGGCATCGACGACGTCGACTACCTCACCAGCACCGAGGCGTTGCAGCTGGAGACCCCGCCCGAGCATCTCGTGATCGTCGGTGGCGGGTACATCGCCGCCGAACTCGGTCACTTCTTCGGCACCTTCGGGAGCGACGTGACGATCGTCGGCCGCCGACCGAACCTCCTCCCGGAGGCCGACCAGGAAGTCGCCGAGGCGTTCACCGACCGCTACGCCGAGCGCTTCACCGTCCATACGGGCCACGCGGCCACCGGCGTCTCCGAAACCGACGGAACGGTGACAGTCGAGGCACACCCCTACGAGTACGGCCCCGCCGGCGGCCTCAGCGAGGACGACGCAGTGACCGCGACGGGGGACGAACTGCTCGTGGCCGCCGGTCGCCGGCCGAACACGGATCTCCTCGATCTCGACGCGACGGGGGTCGATACGGACGACCGGGGCTTCGTCGAGACCGACGAATACCTCCGGACGACCGCCGAGGGGGTCTGGGCCCTCGGCGACATCGTCGGCGAGCACCTGCTGAAACACAGCGCGAACCACGAGGCGCAGGCCGTCGCCCGGAATCTCTTCGGCGACGAACTCCAGGCGGTCGACTACACCGCGATGCCCTTCGCGGTGTTCGCCTCGCCGGAGGTCGCGGGCGTGGGTGCACGCAAGGAGGAACTCGAGGCCGCCGGCCGGGAGTACGCGACCCGGACCTACCGGTACGAGGATACTGCGCGGGGGAGTGCGATGCAGGCCGAGGGGTTCGTCAAGGCCATCATCGACCTCGACGGCCAGATCCTGGGGTGCCACGTCATCGGTCCGGACGCGTCCAACCTGATCCAGGAGGTCGTCGTCGCGATGAAAGCGGGGTCCGGGTCCGTCCAGGACATCCGCGAGTCAGTCCACATCCATCCTGCCCTGTCCGAGGTCGTGCAGCGGGCGTTCTCGGGACAGTTCACCCGGGGCGGACACGCCCACTGATCCGGACTGTCGCTGCTTGCTCCACCGCGGATCGGAGCCGGCCGCGCAGTTGCTTATAAATCTCGCCCGGGGGCGCACCGCCGCTGCACGGCCGCACACGCACTATACCCGCCCGCGGGCTACCGACGGTTGCAATGACGAAAGCAGCTGTCGTGATCCTCGCTGGAACGGAGGGCCACGCGAACCTGGGGCGTATCGTGAACGGGCTCGAAACGGCGAAGGAGTTCGCCGAAACGGACGGGGACGAGGTCGAACTCATCTTCGACGGCGCTGGCACACAGTGGATCGCCGAACTCGAAGATCCGGACAGCGACCAGCACGAACTCTACCAGGCCGTCCGGGACGACGCGTCCGCCTGTGACTACTGCTCCGGAGCGTTCGGCGTCGACGACGCAGTGAACGATTCCGGCGTGGTGCGCCTCGACGACAACGGCGGCCACCCCAGCATCCAGTCGCTCGTCGACGACGGCTACGAGGTCCTCACGTACTGAGGGTCGAGCCGTTCGGACGGTCGAAGTCGTTCGGACGGACCTGCGCTCCCGGAGAGACCGCTTTCAGCGGCGAGGTTCCGGTGTGCGCGCTGTGGGAATTCGCCGAGACGGTACGCAGCCGACGTGCAGACTATGCACAACGAACGACTGCGAGCGACGGCCAGTTGCCGCCTGTCGGGTGCATCTGGGTCGTGACACTCCGAAGACTGCTTCGGGCCGGTGACGGCGACCGCGAGGAGCGCGCGACGGTACTACCCGGTCTCACTACGCCGGTGCTCGTCAGCGAACGATCGTCACGGGCATCGGTGCCTGCCGCATCACCCGTTCCGCGACGCTCCCGAGCACGAGCCGCGACACCCCTTCACGCCCGTGGCTTCCCATGACGATGTGGTCGACGTCGTGGTCGTCGGCGTACGATACGATGGTCCGGGCTGGACGGCCGTTTTCGGTGGCCTTCGTGATTTCACGGCCGTGTTCACTGGCTCGCTCTGCCGCGTCGGCACAGATTTCGTCGGCCCGCTCGGTCATTCGGTCGTGCAACGTACTCGCCGCTGGCGCGCCCTTCGCCTCCGCTTCGTACACCGCGAGCACCGGATCGAGCACGTAGAGGACGGTGATTCGATCGTCGGGGTGTTTCGTGAGCGCTCGTTCGAGCGCCCGCTGGGACAGTGGCGACCCGTCGTACGGAACGAGTAGGTGCTCCTGCATGACTGGGATTGGGGTCCGAAGCACGAAATGGATGTTCCCGCGCTGGACCGCTCGCACGGGTACTTAGTCGATAGCGGCCGAAGACTCACGGACGAGATGATCGGGAAACTCCTCGGTGACGACGTCGAATCGTCCGGGCGCTATCTCGCCGAAGTGATCTACGGTGCCAACGACGGGATCGTCACCACCTTCGCCGTTGTCTCCGGCGTCGCGGGAGCGGCGCTGAACCCCTCGATCGTGCTCATCCTGGGTGCGGCCAATCTGTTCGCCGACGGCTTCTCGATGGGGATGAGCAACTATCTCAGCCGCCGGTCGGAACTCGATTACGAGCGCTCCGTGCAAGGTGACGAACCGGGTCCACCGAGCGCGCCGTCCGACGCGAAGTCTCCCCGTCGAACGGCGTTCGTCACGTTTCTCGCCTTCGTCGTCGCTGGATGGGCACCCCTTATCCCCTACATCCTCGCGCTCGAGCCCTCCTTCCCACTCTCGATTGCCTTTACCGGACTCGCGTTCTTCGCCGTCGGATCGAGTCGGAGCGTGGTGACGCGGCGACGGTGGTACGTCAACGGTGCCGAGATGTTCGTCGTCGGAATGGCTGCGGCTGTCGTCGCGTACACCGTCGGGAACCTTCTTGGCGGGGCCGCCTGAGCGCTCGCGACGGCGCCCCCTCGACGTCGGGATGGGCGGGGCAAGGACCGACGTCGCGCTCTGCATCGCCTGTGCCGGAATAGGGGCCGCCGTTGCGGGCAGGAGTCGCCAGTATCGTTGCTGCGTCCGTGACGTACTGGTTACGTCGGTGAGGGTAGGAAGTGGCTTGTCCCTCCACGGTCGCTCACTCAATCCAATACTGCCACGTTTCTCCCGAGTAAGGCCACGCGGCGTCGCCGAAGTAGCTCTCCGGCCGACCGATCTCGCGATCTCTACTCGGTCGCCGATCCTGGTCGACCCTCGCGGACGCCGTCGTTCGGTGGCCACTCCCGGCAGGATCGTCGTACCGTCGACGGACGCGAATTCACGCGATCGTACCGCAGAAACGATCTCCGGTTCCTAACTGTGTGGCCGTTGACCATTCGCGTTGGTGCAACCCATGCCAATCGATCCCACGATGGGTGAGCGTATCCCAGCGGACGACTCCGGGCGGACCGACGCGATCGAACCGTATCGACCGACGCGCCGGCGCCTCCTCCAGGGAACCGTCGCGGCGACGGCACTCGGGGCCCTGGGTGGCGTCCCCGCTGCAAGCGGCCAGGAGGACGACGACGGTGAGGACGACGGCGAGGCTGGCGGCGAACCGATCGATCCGGCCGAGACGATCGTCCTCGGCGGGATCACCGAAGGGTGGGAGGGTCGCGAGCCAGAGGCGATCGCCGGCGCGACGAACCCCACGCTGCAACTGGTCGCCGGGGAGACCTACGAACTCACATGGATCAACGTGGACGGACTGCCCCACAACATTGCCTTCCTCGACGCCGACGGGAACGCCCTGCTGCAAACGGAGATCGTCGACGAGCAGGACGCAGAACAGACTGTCTCCGTTTCGGTGACCGAGGAGCTGGCGACCTACGTCTGTGAGGTCCATCCGTCGTCGATGCGCGGGTCGATCACGGTCGGCGAGGCCGGGGACGAACCGGCCCAGGACGCAGCGGAACCGCTCGTCCCGCAGGGGCAGGAGGTCGGCCTCCAGAAGATCGCCGGCGACCCGATCTCCCAGCCGGTGGGCATGGAGACGGTAACCGTCGACGACGCCGAGGAGCGATTCGTCGTCGACCAGACGGGCGAGATCTACCACGTCACCGACGACGGCGTCGAGGAGTTCCTGGACATCTCGCCCCGCATCGTCATGGACAACGACGGGTTCGACGAACGCGGCCTCCTCGGACTCGCGTTCCACCCGGACTACCAGGAGAACGGGCTGTTCTACGTCCGCTACAGCGGGTGGCCGGAGGGTGGCGAGGCACTGCCGGAGGACTACGATCACCTGTTCGTCCTCGCGGAGTTCCAGGCGAGCGAGGACGACGCGCTGCAGGGGGACCCCGAGTCCGAACGACGACTCGTCACCATTCCGGAGCCGCAGTTCAACCACAACGGCGGCGACATCGCGTTCGGCCCCGACGACTACCTCTACGTGAGCGTCGGTGACGGCGGCGGTGCGGACGACACCGGCCTCGGCCACGTCGAGGACTGGTACGATGCCAACGGCGGCGGGAACGGGCAGGACGTCACCGACAACCTCCTCGGAAGCATCCTCCGTATCGACGTCGACACCGAGGGCGAGGACAGGCCATACGGCGTCCCGGAGGACAACCCCTTCGTCGGCACCGAGGGCATGGACGAGATCTACGCCTACGGGTTCCGGAACCCCTGGCGATTTTCCTTCGACGTGTCCGCGGGTGAGGAAGAGGAGGAGACGGAGTGGGCATGGGGCGGCTCCGACAGCGGGTCCGACGGCGAGGGCGACCTGCTCGTCGCGGACGTCGGCCAGAACCTCTGGGAGGAGATCGACCGGGTCGAGGCCGGCGGGAACTACGGCTGGAACGTCTTCGAGAGCTTCCACTGTTTCAGCACGGAGAGCCCGAGCGACCCGCAGGCCATCACCGACTGTCCGACCGAGGAGCCCGATTCGGCGCCCTACGACGGGTCGGCGCTGCTCGATCCGGTCCTCGAGTACCCCCACCAGATCGGAGACCAGGTCGTCGGCATCTCGGTCACGGGCGGCTACGTTTACCGCGGCGGTGAACTGAGCGACCTCGACGGCCGCTACGTCTTCGGCGACTGGAGCGCGGGCTTCGAGCGACCGAACGGCCGACTGTTCGTCGCCGACCTGCCCGAACAGGGCGAGGCCGAGGGCTTCGACGTTCCCGTCACGGAAGACGCCGAGTTCCCCATGGAGGAGCTACAGGTCGCCGGCAGCGAGGACGGCACCCTCAACCGCACCGTCCTGGCCTTCGGTCGCGACCAGGCTGACGAACTCTACGTGCTGACGAGCCAGACGCCGAGCGTCGACGGTACCGGCGAGGTGTTCCGGATCGTGCCGCCGGGCGAGGGCGAGGAGATCCCGCCGCTGGAGGCGGCCGAGTAGCCGGCGTCAGTCCCAGCGGGGAAATCGCGGGCGTTCCTCGCTGTTCGGTGCGCATTACACGCATTCTGGCGGTGTTCGTTCGGTCACCTGCATGTGTGCTGGTGCAAATCACGACGGCGGGATGCGACGAGGTGACCGCCCGACGTAGAGGCAGTACGGATCGGACGGCCGACCCAGGTTACGTCTCGTGACTCTGCCGAATCCCCACGTTTCGGTCGTGTTGCCGTCCGAAATACACGGACCTGACGGGTCGCCTTCGCTCGACAGGTCGAGTAGCCGACCGGGCTGTGCCGTATCCGGGGAAGCGGCGTTCGACGGCGCCGTCGAGAGGTCCGATCGACTAGTTCTCGGCGGGCCGTTGCACCTCGTAGGTGAGAACCGCAAAGCCGTTCCCCTGTCTTTCCACGTCTGTTAGTTTCAGGGGCGGATCGGTAATCCTCCGTGGCAGTAGCGGCGCTCCCGAGGCGAGCGTGACAGGCGCAACGTTGAGAACGATTTCGTCCAGGAGCCCTCGATCGTGGAACTGCCCCACGAGCTCACCACCGCCGACGAGCCAGACGTTCTCGCCAGCTGCGGCCGCCACCATCTCCTCGTGGACGGGTCCGACGTCTCCCTGCACGAAGCGAATGTCCGCACCGTCGACTGCCGGCAACTCGCGCGTGCTGAACACCCACGCTGGACCCTCGTACGGCCACATTTCGGGATGCTTCAGGAGGTCTTCGTGCTCGATGATCCAGTCGTAGGTCGTCGAGCCCATGGCCAGGGCACCAACCCGCTCTACGAACTGGGAGTACCCGTCGTCCACGCCTTCTACCGCTCCGAACTGAAACAGCCACTCCAGTGAGTTCTCCTCGTCCGCGAGATACCCGTCGACGCTCGTTGCCGTGTAGTACTGGGTCTTCACCGATTCTATCGCCCCTAAAAAGGCGCGCTGACGGAATAAGCGTTGTACGCACCCCCAGATCCGTCGTATCCCCGCAGCTCCGGGTCGAGACACGTATCGTGCGCGGGGCACGTGACGGTCGCGATGCCCACGAACAGGGGTCGGAACTGTCGATCCGCTGCACGCAACCCCACAAACGTTCAGACCGCTATACGGCGTCACGGTAGGGAAGATGGCAGCCGACGCTTCGGCCCGCACAGAGGATATCTGGGAGAATGCTACGTTCGTCGGTGAGGACGATCGCGTGCAGATCCGGGGCAACGACGGTCGGCGTTGCGTTCGGTGTAGGTCTTCTCGAGGCCGTTCGCCCGAATAGGACCGCCGCTTCGTCCGTCGGCTCGCGGAGATCGTTCCGGGTTCCCACATGCGTACGAACGGCTGTCTCCTCGATCGACGTTCTGCTTCACGTCCACACGGTGCTGGGAGGGAACCAACGGCGTCGAAGTCCGTCTCCTCCAACACTCCGGGTACGGCTACAGTCGCCGGTGTTTCGAATCTACGGGGGCGGAGTGGACCACGAAGCGGACGCGAATCGGGACACTGAATCCGAACGCGTGCCAGCTCCCTCGGCAGCGTCCCACCTGCTACCCGTCGTCGCTTCCCTCCGCCCGCAACTGCTTCACGAGGTTCAGGTGGAGCAGGTGGAGGTGCATGCCGATCCCGAAGAGGAGGAACCCCATCGACGAAGATCAGCGGCAGCAGGATCGCATCGACGACGCTGGGGACGGAATCGAGGTTGTAGGGAAGCCGTCCGACGACGGCGATCGCGAACGCGCCCAGGATGGTCCAGAGCCCGATCGTACTGTACCGGGAGAAGCGGCCGATCTTCTCGAGCCGTTCGTCGATGGCGTCAGTGGTTGGGGTATCGTCGGGCACACCGTTTCTGTAGGCGTCGCAGCCTTACGTTCGTTTGGCAGCGGTGCGTGCGACGTCTCGCCACTCGGGCGTCCGTTCGGTGCCACCGACGTGAGCGGCCGGTCCGGGACGCTGCCGACTTCGTGACGACCACGGGCTCTCGGGCACTGGCCGTTGCTGGCCATAGTTCCATTATCTTCGGCAGCGAACTGTCGTTCCAACGGATCGAATGCATGGACGATCACGAACGTGAGTCGGCGGTGGGGCCGTCGCAGGACCACTCCCGGCACGGTGCAGGCGAACCGGCCGAGGATACGCCTCGCGAGCAGTCGATGCTCGAAAACCAGGCGCGCCACGCGGGAGCAGGTCGGCAGGGGCAGCACGACCAGGGCGGCCCAGGCGGTGACGGTGGTCATGGAGACCGCGGCAGCCACGGAGACGCCGGCGATCACGGAGGCCACGGCGGGATGCACGAGGGCCACGAGCAGCTGTTTCGTCGTCGCTTCTTCGTCGCGACGCTGCTCTCGATCCCAGTGTTGCTCTATAGCGAAACGCTCCAGGGGTGGCTGGGGTTCTCCGCGCCAGCGTTCCCGGGGAGCGAGTGGATCTCCCCCGTCTTCTCGGTGATCGTCTTCGCCGTCGGCGGGGTACCCTTCCTCCGGATGGCAGTCCCGGAGCTCCGCGATCGCGCACCCGGCATGATGACGCTCATCTCGATGGCGATCTCCGTCGCGTTCGTCTACAGTCTGGCGACGGTGGCCGTCGATTGGGGCGAGCCCTTCTTCTGGGAGCTGGTGACCCTGATCGACGTCATGCTACTGGGCCACTGGATCGAGATGCGGTCGGTCCGGCGGGCTTCCAGCGCCCTCGACGAACTCGCCAAACTCATGCCCGACACGGCCGAGCGCATCGTCGAGTCGGGGGAGACCGAGGAGGTCCCGGTCCACCAGCTCTCCGAAGGCGACCTCGTGCTGGTGCGGCCCGGGGCGAGCGTTCCCGCCGACGGGGTCGTCGAGGAGGGCGACTCCGACGTGAACGAGGCGATGATCACCGGCGAGTCGAGGCCGGTCTCGAAGACGCCCGGCGACGAGGTCATCGGCGGCACCGTCAACGGCGACGGAAGCCTCCGCGTTCGCGTCGACGCGATCGGCGAGGACACGACCCTCGCGGGGATCATGCGCCTCGTCGAGTCGGCCCAGCAGAGCAAGTCCAGGACCCAGGTGCTCGCCGACCGGGCGGCTGGCTGGCTGTTCTACGTCGCCGTCGCGGCCGCGGCCGTGACCGGCGTGGCCTGGACGGTCGCCGTCACGTTCGACGCCGAGGTGATCGCACGCGTCGTGACGGTGCTCGTCATCGCCTGCCCGCACGCGCTGGGGCTGGCGATCCCGCTCGTCGTCGCTATCAACACGTCCCTGGCCGCACGCAATGGGATGCTCATCCGGGATCGCATCGCGATGGAGGACGCCAGGAACCTCGATTCGATCGTCTTCGACAAGACCGGGACCCTCACCGAGGGCGAACACGGCGTCGTCGGGACGGCGACCGTCGAGGGCGTCGACGCTGACGAGGCGCTGGCGCTCGCGGCCGCGGTCGAGGGCGACTCCGAGCACGTGATCGCCCGCGCGATTCGCGAGGCGGCCAGCGAGCGAGGCGTCGACGTGCCCGAATCGAGGGCGTTCGAGGCGATCAAGGGACGGGGCGTTCGCGCACTCGTCGGTGGTGAGGAGCTCTACGTCGGCGGTCCGAACCTGCTGCACCAGCTCGAGAGCGGCGTACTGCCGGAACTGCAGTCGTTCGCCGACGAAGCCGGCGAGAACGCCCAGACAGTGGTCTATCTCGTCCGCGGGGCCGAGCGAATGGAGGTCCCGGAGGGAGGGAGCGGGGACGACGGCCCCGCGAGCCGCGAGGGCGAGCTGCTCGCCGCGTTCGCGATGGCGGACGTGATCCGAGAGGAGAGCTACGCTGTCGTCGACGCGCTCCACGAACTGGGCATCGAGGTCGCGATGCTGACCGGCGATTCACGGGACGTGGCCGATGCGGTGGCGGACGAACTGGGCATCGACACCGTGTTCGCCGAGGTACTGCCCGAGGACAAGGACGTGAAGATCCAGGAGCTCCAGGACCAGGGCAATCGCGTCGGGATGGTCGGCGACGGCGTCAACGACGCGCCGGCACTGACGCGGGCCGACGTCGGCATCGCCATCGGGAGCGGCACCGACGTCGCCGTCCAGTCGGCCGACGTGATCCTCGTCCAGAACAATCCGATGGACGTCGTCCGGCTCGTGAAGCTGAGCAAGGCCAGCTACCGGAAGATGCAGGAGAACATCGTCTGGGCGGCCGGCTACAACGTCTTCGCGATCCCACTTGCAGCGGGCGTCCTGGCGCCGATCGGCGTCGTGCTCTCGCCCGCGGTCGGTGCGGTGTTGATGTCGCTTTCTACCGTGATCGTCGCGATCAACGCCCAGTTGCTCCGGCGCGTCGACCTGTCGGTGCCGGGCCCTCTCGGCGTGTCCGCACGAGGACGGACGAGCCCAGCCGACTGACGCGTCTCGCCACCCGGGCGTTCGCTCGGGTTGGCCATCGGCCCGCTTCGATCCGGCCCCGGTCTGATCCCCTGGGACTCGCGCCGCGTTTCCCGAATCGGTCCCGTCAGCCTCGATACGTCGATCGCCGTCTCGACTCCCGTCGCCTCGCCTGCCACGGTCGCGACCGAACCGGCTATTCTGCGTCCGAAGAGTGGCCGGTGAACGCTTCGAGCGTTGCGTCGGTCACGCCCGTCCGCGAGTGAATCGTGACGAAATCGCCTTCTCTGATTGCCGTCTCCCCCGTTGGCGTGATCGAGTCGTCGTCTCTATTGATCCGGACGACCAACACGTCCGGCGGCACGATATCGCGTTCGTTCGCTTCCTGCAGCGTTCGACCGGCGATGGGTGCGCTCTCTCGAACGAGCACCTCGACGACGTCGGCGTCTCCAGCGAGACCGGCGACGCCGGTCACGGGCGAAACCAGGTCCGCGTCGCGTGGCCCAAACGGGGCGAACGGGCGGAGATACTCTCGGTGAACGAGGTCTTCGTCGTCGATCTCGATGTCGAGCGCGGTGATGTCCTGCGCGATCCGCGTGAGGTCCTGCGTATCGGACCCCACCACCGAAATTCGGAGATCCCCCTTGCCGGACATGATCTCTCTGACGTTGATGACTCCGGGAATGTCGAGCACTCGCTGCGCCATTTCCTGCCGGTCGCGATTCCCAGTACTACAGACGTAGTGGTTCGTCAGTCGTCCACCGACCTTCTGATAGTCGATGTTGGCGTGATAGCCCCGGATGACCCCTTCCTCCTCGAGTCGGCGGATCCGATTTCGCACCGTCGGCGGTGAGACGTCGACGTTCTCGGCGATGTCGGGCGCGGACGTGTGTCGAGCCTCTTGTGCCAGATAGTAGAGGATACGTTCGTCGATCGAATCGATCTCAAGGCTCATATTTATACGACGGAGATGGTCCTCCGGTAGTATTGATGTTTTGATCACGCATCTGTTTGCAGCGAGGCCCGATCGCCGGCATACAGGCGAATACGTGAACCGTGCTTCACCGGTTCAGGGCAGTGAGACGCCAGAACGATTGGAAAAAACGATTAGAAAATTCTTCTCTCTATAAGTTCGCTATCGTTCGCAGACCCTAGGTATTTTTATCATTCCGTTCCATCTGTCCCTCCATGCCCGTACCGCCATCCGTCTCGACGCCGCCCCCAGTTCTGGCGCGCACGCACATCCGAATCCGAGCGACTGACAGCGGAGTGCCGTCTGTTCGACCGTTCCAAGAGGTACGTAGCGAACGTACGACGACCAACTCGCCGAGGGGCGGTTCCGATACGGAGGCGTAAGATGACTGAATCAGGGGAGGCACCGAATCCATCAGACCAGCTTTCAGACGCCCTGATCGAACGGCTCGACGGCCTCGAGATATCCGAGTTGAAAGCAGTGGTCTCCTATGCACAGCGGCGCATCGAATCGATTCGGACCCCGCTCGAAGACGAAATCAGAGCGACTGCCAGTGGCGACGTACTCGAGATCGAAAATCACGGCGCCTACGCAATCGTTCGTAAGCATCCAGACGATCCGGATGGAGACGGCGCGGCAACGCACGTGACTTCCATGTACCACGTTCAGCGGACACCGCATCCCGATGGGGAGGAAACCCTGGAGTGGCGGTTTTTGGGCGACGTCCACGATTCGGAGCAGGCCCGGTGTGATTCCTGTGGCGGAACGATCGTTGGCGACACGGCGGTCTGTCCGCATTGCGGGAGTGAACAAACCGAGGAATCGGGTGAGGACTAACGATATGCCGACTTCGATCACGGACCATCTGCTCGTCCCGGTCGCGAACGAAGAAGATGCACGCGCCACGGCAGCGATCCTCGGTGGGTACGAGTGCGACCGCGTGACTGTCGTTCACGTCGTCGAGAAGGCAGGCGGTGCACCGGACAAGCTCTCCGTCGAGCAAGCCGAACAGCGGGCCGAGGACGCCTTCGCTGCGTTTCGAGAAACCATCCCGAACGCAGCGACGGAGCTGGTCTACCACCGAGACGTCGTCGGAGCGACTGTCGACACTGCCGCCGACGTCCAGGCGAGCGCGATCGCGTTCCGCCCGCGAGGCGGTAGCCGGATCGTCCAGTTCCTCTCCGGCGACACGGCTCTCAAGCTCGTCACCGAAGCGGATCGGCCGGTAATCGCCCTTCCCGAAGGGGACGACGAAGCATGAAAGAAACGACCGTTCGATCATCGGGGAAGGCGAGCCGTCGACGACGAGAGGTGACGATCGATGAGTGAAGCGGATCAGGAACTCGCCCGCGACCTCGGGTTCCTGGAGGCCTACACGATCGGCCTCGGGACGATGATCGGTGCGGGCATCTTCGTCCTCCCGAGTATCGCTGCCGAACAGGCTGGCCCAGCGAGCATGGTTTCGTTCTTTGCTGGCGGACTGGTGTCGCTCCTGGCCGCGCTCTCGCTGTCGGAGCTAGCGACCGGAATGCCGAAAGCCGGCGGAAGCTACTACTACGTCAACCGGGCGCTTGGCCCCTTTTTCGGAAGCATCGTCGGCTGGGGAATGTGGGCGGGATTGACGTTCGCGAGCGCCTTCTACATGATCGGGTTCGGCCAGTACCTCCTCCCGGGTCTCGGCCAGTACGTCGGGTTCCTGGCAGGGTGGGGAGAACTGGGGATCACGGTCGCCGCCCTCGTCATGGCAGCACTCCTGACGGCGGTCAACTACTACGGCGTAAAGGAGACGGGCGCACTGCAGAACGTCATCGTGCTCACGCTGGTCGGACTCATTTTCGCATTTCTGGCGCTCGGGTTTATCAGTGGCCCGAGCTATCAGGAGTTCAATCCGAACGGCTGGCCAGCGGTCGCCGCGACGATCGGTACGGTCTACGTGACGTTCATCGGATTCGAGGTCATCGCGACCAGCGCAGAAGAGATCAAGAATCCGAGCCGGAATCTCCCCCTTGCGATGATCGCCGCCGTGGTCACGCCGACGTTGATGTACGTCGGCGTGATGTTCGTGGCGACAGGAACGCTCTCGATCGACGCGCTCTCCTCCTCGCAGATTCCGGTGGCAGACGTAGCCGAGAATATCTTTTCGCCACTGGCAACGGGCGTCTCCCGGATTCCATTCGTCGATATCTCTCCATCAGCAGCCGAGTCCTTCGGCGCACTGTTGATGATCGTGGGAGCGGTGCTCGCAACGGTATCGAGTGCGAATGCCAGTATCCTGTCCGCGGCTCGCGTCAATTTCGCCATGGGACGCGATCGCATCCTCGTCGACTGGCTCAACGAAGTCCACGAGCGGTTCCGAACGCCCTACCGCGCGATCACCGCTACCGGGATCATCACGCTGCTGCTGATCGCGGTCGGTGTGGGAATCGATACGCTCGCAGAGGTGGCGAGTTTCATGTATCTCGTGACGTACGCGCTGGTTCACGTCGCCGTCGTGGTCCTCCGGCGCGCCGACCCGGAGGCGTACGATCCGGCCTTCAAAATTCCGCGGCTGCTCTACCCGATCGTCCCGATCGTGGGGTTCGTCGCCTGTTTGGCGATCCTGGTGCAGATGAGCGTCGTCGTGCAGGCCATCGGGGCCGTTATCGTCGCGTTCGGCGTCGTCTGGTACTTCGTCTATGCGAGTGACCGAGCGCCCAGCAGGAGTCTCGTCGGTGACGCAATCGCCCCGGAACCGACCGCAGTCGGCGACGGCACGGGACGCTATCGCGTCGTGGTTCCGATAGCAAATCCCGAGACGGAACGGGACCTGCTTCGGATGGCTGCCGCAAGCGCCCACGCCCACGAAGACGAGCAGGCGGAGTTGATCGCAGTGAACGTCATCGAGGTCCCTCGGCAGACGTCGCTGTCGCAGGACCTCGCGTTCGAGGAGGAGCGGGTCCAGCGCCAGCAGGAACTGCTGGAGACGGCACGGGACATCGCTGCCGACCTCGACGTCGGGTTGCAAACGCGGGCGATCGTCGGCCGGAACGCTGGCTCGGTGATCCTCGACGTCATCGAGGAGGAGAATGCGGATCACGTGCTCCTCGGCTGGCAAGGAACACAGAGCCGACGTGAGCACGTCCTCGGATCGACGATCGATCCGGTCGTCGGTCGCGCACCGTGTGACACGACGCTCGTCAAACTCGGGCCCGAGGGAGGCCGTGGACGTGGGGACATCATGGTCCTCGCGGGCGAAGGGCCACACGCGTCCGTCGCGGCTCGTCGTGCCGCGGAGTTCGCTGCAGCGGCGGAGGACGCCTCACTCACGCTCCTCAACGTCCAATCACCTGCGGAGGACGAGGCGGAATCGCCCACCGACCGAGGTGAGGCGATCATCGACGACGTCATCGAGGCCGCGGATATTGCGGACGCCACCGTCCGGACGGAGGTGATCGTCGCGGAGGACACTGAACGGGCGATTATCGACGCTGCCGACGAGTACGACACTGTCTGCGTCGGGGCGACGCGCTCCGGCGCAGTCTCACAGGCGGTGTTCGGATCACTGCCCGAGACGATCGGTGCCAACGTGAACCGAACCGTGGTGATGGCTCGCGGTCAGGAACGCTCACCAACGTCGATACGGCAGGCGATTTCACAGCGACTGGCGGTGTGATTATCCATGTACATCATTATCGTTGGAGCAGGCGACATCGGTACGCCACTGATCGACATCGCGACGCGATCCGGAAACGAGGTCGTCGTGATCGAGAAGGACGAGGCTCGTGCGAATCGAGCAGCAGACGATTTCGACTGCCTCGTTCTCAACGACAACGCGACGACGAAGGACACGCTCGAAGACGCAGGAGCGGACAGGGCAGACGCCCTCATCTCGACGACCGATCAGGACGCGACGAACATCATGGTCTGTCTGCTGGCCCAGGAGTTCGAGGTCCCGTCGATCCTCTCGGTCGTTCACAACCCCGAGCACATGGGCCTGTTCAAGCAGATCGGCGTCAATACCATGGAAAATCCACAGGAGCTCATCGCCGAGTACCTCTACCGGGCAGTCGCCCGCCCCGCGATCGTCGATTACATGCGAATCGGGGAAGACGCAGAGGTGTTCGAGATCACCGTCACGGAGAACGCGCCCATCGTTGGGAAGACGATAGAAGAAGCAGCCGCCGATGGCATCCTCACCGACGACATGCTCGTCGTAGCGATCGAACGATCGGGCGTCGATCAGCCGATCACGCCCCGTGGAGGGATCACGTTCGAATCGGGGGATCTCTTGACGGTGTATTCCGCCGTTGGGGCCGATCCAGAGATCACCGATATTTTCGGCCACTACGAGGACCACGCCGAGTGATCTGACAATGTCGAACGTGGGAACCCTCGACAGAATGCAGCGCGGTCGCTCGACAGGCGCATGAGCGGAGCAGCTGCGACGATCGGGAGAGACGTTGGACGGATACTGGAGGCGCTCGGCGGCCTCATGATCGTCTCGGTTCTCGTCACGCTCGCCTGGGGAGAGTACTTCGCCCTCCCCGCATTGCTCGTCTCTGCAGTCGTCCCACTGGGTATCGGCCGGTTCCTCTACCGCCGATACAGGAGCGCGGATGCACCGGGCCGGCTCCACGGCATGATCGTGGCCGCGGCGGGCTGGCTCTTCGTCGGCCTCTTCGGCTCACTTCCGTTCCTGCTCGTCGCGTGGAGCGTCGAACTCGGCGTGCCGATCGTCTCGACCCCACAGCAGACCGCAACGCTGGCGGCGTTCACGAATCCACTCAACGCGATCTTCGAGAGCATGAGCGGGTTCACCGGCACCGGACTCACGATGACAGACGACGAAAGTGCGCTGCCGCGGACGCTCCAGTGGTGGCGGACCTTCAGCGAGTGGGTCGGTGGCGTCGGCGTGATCGTGCTCACGACGGCGATCCTCTCACGGCCCGGCAGTGGGTCGCTGACGCTCTACGAAAGCGAGGCGCGATCGGAGAAGATCCATCCCAGCGTCGTTTCGACGGTCCGAACGATCTGGTGGATCTTCATCCTCTTCACCTTCGGCGCTATCCTCACGCTGTGGCTGGCGGGGATGCCGATCTGGGGCGCGATCAATCACGCGATGACGGGGCTCTCGACGGGCGGGTTCTCGATCACCGACAACTCGATCGCGACCTACGACAGCGTCGCCATCGACTTCGCGCTCATCCCCATCATGCTCCTCGGGAGCATCGCGTTCCCCGTCCACTACCTCATTCTCCAGGGAGACCTCCGCAACTTCTACAGCGATCTGCAGACGCGATGGGTCTTTCTCTACATGAGCACCGGGTCGGCGCTGCTGTGGGGCTTGCTCTACTTCGCGGGTCCCTACGAGACTCCCTTCGCAGCGCTCCGCTATGGCCTGTTCCAGTTCGTCTCGGCGGCCACGTGTACGGGCTTCCAGACGGCCGTCGACGCGACGAACGTGGCGATCGGCCGGTGGCCATCCTACGCCCAGCTTACGGTTACGTTCGGCATGTTCGTCGGCGGGGCCGCTGGATCGACCGTTGGCGGGATCAAGATCATCCGTGGACTGACGCTCGCGAAGGGCATCCGGTATCAGATCTCAGAGGTCTTCTACCCGGAGAGTGCAGTGCGCCGCTTGGTTATCAACGGCCGTCGGCTGAACGACGAAGCGTCGAGTCGAGAGTTCATGGAAGCAGCGATCGTCTTCGTCCTCTGGGTCACGTTCCTCGTCGTCGGCACGTTCGTGCTACTCCTCGCGCTTCCTGCGGACGACTATACGCTGCCAAACGTCTTCTTCGAGGTGGCCAGTGCGCAGGGGAACGTCGGGCTCTCCAGTGGCATTACTGGCCCCGATTCGCTGCCGACGATCGGGAAAGTCACGTTCCTCTTCCACATGTGGATCGGTCGACTCGAAATCATCCCGGTGCTCGTGATGCTCCGCACCGTGTTCCAGCGAGGTGGGTTGTACGCGTGAATCTCGACGATCTTCCGGTGGTTTCGCAGGTGTTCGAATCTGGTGCGGACGACCGCGTGTTCGACTCCCTCTTGCTCCTCGGGCCGGTCGTGATCGTGCTGATCGTCCTCCTGGGCCGATCGCTGCTGACGGCGGTGCTCGCGGTGTTCTATCTCGGCGTATTCTGTGGCTACGTGGTCTACCGTGGGGCGACGTTCGGATCCTGACGCTCCAGAGCCCGCTACAGCGCGTCTCGATCGAGGCTGGTGACGACCCAGCGTAGCTACGGTGCGGCGAGTCGGTATCGCGTCAGGGCGCGTCCACGCGCTGGAATCGAACTGTCGCGATTCCCAGGGCAACGCCGGCGATCGCGAGGAGCGCCGCGACGCCGACGAGGTCGTACGCGCCGTCGACCATGATCTCAGTGGGATCGTAGTACCGCATCGGGCTGATCGCCCCGATCCAGTCCTGCTCGGCGACGACCGACAGGGACTCGAGGAGGTAGAGTGCGAAGATCGCTGCGAGGGCGACCCGGCGCGCGAGGTCGCCGTCGAGGACGATCACGGACGCGAGGACGCCGATCGCCCCGCAAGCGAGGAAGAAGGGGACCGAGAGCGCGTGGACGGCGACGAGCGCCATGGGATCGATCGACTCGCCGAGGGCGAGGACGCCGACGTAGACGACCGGCGGAACGATGACGTTGGGGAGGACGATGACCGGCGCGAGCGCTGCCGATTTGCCGGCGAGGAGCCGGCTGCGCGAGACGGGCAGCGAGAGCAGGACGTCGAGCCGGTCGCGGTCGGCGTCCCCCGCGACGATCCCGGCGCCGAGGTAGGCGACGTACAGCGGGAGCAGGAGGACCCAGATGAACTGGTATACCTCGACGGCGAGGAACCCCTCGACCGAGGTCATCGCCTGGATGTTGAACAGCTCCCGGAACAGCTCCGGCATCGCCTCGGTGTACTCCTCGACGTCGATCTGCTCGACGGAGGGGAAGAAGGAGGTGAAGAGGAGCGCGAAGAAGGCGATCCCGACGGAGAGCGCGAACGAGCCCTTGAGGCGTCGGCCGGCGTCGAAGCGCGCGATCTCGAGCGTCGGACGAGTGGACCGATCGGTCGCGCGCTCAGACATCGTCGCCCTCCGTACCGGTGGCGGTCCCGGCAGGTGCTGGATCCGCAACGGTCGCGGCTTCTGCTCCGATCTCGTTCTCCTCGCCGTAGAAGTGCAAGAAGACGTCCTCGAGCGGCGGCTCCGCGATCTCGACGTCCTGGACGGAGTCGAGGGCGGCGAGGTGGTGGAGGAGCGCCTGGTAGTCCCCGGCGTAGGTGAACTGGACCTCGCCGTCGTGGACGGTCCGCTCGACGGCGCCGTCGAGGCCCGCGCCGACCCGATCGGGCTCGTCGGTCACGACGCGAACTCGCTTGCCGCCGCGGTGGAGCAGTTCGTCGACGGGCTCGACGGTGACGAGGCGGCCACCGCGCAAGATCCCCACGCGATCGCAGACCTGCCGGACCTCGCCGAGCACGTGCGAGGAGAAGAACACCGTGGTGCCGTCGGCGACCTCCCCCCGGACGAACGCGTTGAAGTGGGACTGCTTCAGCGGGTCGAGCCCGGAGGTGGGCTCGTCGAGGATCACGAGGTCGGGGTCGTGCATGAACGCCCGGACGATCCCGAGCATCCGCAGGTTCCCCGTCGAGTACTCCTCGATCGCCCGGTCGAGCGGCGGATCGAACAGTTCGAGGAGTTCGTCTCGTCGCTCGTCGCCGAGGATCCGGGCCTGGTGATCGAGGTAGCGCCGTCCGGTGACCTCCTCGGGAAAGCCCATCACCGAGGGGAGGAAGCCGACGTCGGCTCTGGCCTCGCGGAGGGCGGTGGGATCGGAGATGTCCGCGCCGAGGACCTCGCCGGAACCGCTCGTGGGCGTGATGAACCCGAGGAGGGCGCGGATCGTCGTGGTCTTGCCCGCGCCGTTCGGGCCGAGGTAGCCGAACACTTCGCCCTCCTCGACGGTGAGCGAGACGTCCTCGATGCCGACGACGTCTCCGTAGCGTTTGGTGAGGTCCTCGGTGCGGATTGCGGCCATAGTCGATGGTGGGGTGCGCTCGGGGGAAAAGTGTTCG
Source organism: Salinarchaeum sp. Harcht-Bsk1 (assembly GCF_000403645.1). Taxonomy (NCBI): domain Archaea; kingdom Methanobacteriati; phylum Methanobacteriota; class Halobacteria; order Halobacteriales; family Natronoarchaeaceae; genus Salinarchaeum; species Salinarchaeum sp. Harcht-Bsk1. The sequence goes on along the minus strand of NC_021313.1, from coordinate 1,131,762 downwards.
CGGGGGTTCGTCCCCGGTTCGCTCGACCGCCCGTTCGTGACGACCCCGGGACGGCCCGAATCGTTTTCAGAAACTGGCCGATAGCAACCCGCGTGACTGGAGACCGTACCGGGGGACGTGGCGCTTCGAAGCGGCCGCTCCGTCGGCGTGCGTACCTCGCTGCCGTCGCCGCGACGGCACTCGCCGGCTGTAGCGGGAGCGACGGGGATTCGTCGACGGACGGCGAGGGATCGGCCCAGGAAGATTCGGGAGACGTGGCCGACGGCTCGACAGGCGACACCGGAAGCGGCGACGACGGGACGCCGGAACCACGTATCGCGTCGATCGACCTCGAGCCGGCAACGGTGCGCCAGACGCGCCCGGCGACGACGTCCGTCGACGTACGAAACGACGGCGACGCGACCGCGGACGTCGACGTCCAGGTGGCGGTCGACGGCGAGGTTCTCGATTCGAAGTCGGTGTCGGTCGCGCCGGGCGCCAGCGAGACGGTATCCGTCGAGCACGCGTTCGACGCCGTCGGCGACCACGAGGTCGCTGCGAGCGCGAGCACCGCCGGCGAGATCCGCGATCGGGGATCGACGACAGTCGCCGTCGAGCGGTATCCCGCGTCGTTCGTCGAGACCGAGGGAACGGACTTCGTCCTCGAGGGGTCGACGTACCGGTTCCTCGGCGCGAACTCGAATCACCTCCCGGTCGCGCAGTGGGGCGAGTCCTACGTCGACCGGTGGCTGGACTACGTCGCCGATCGCGGCGTCTCGGTCGTCAGGACCTGGGCCTTCACCCCCGGCTGGACCGACGCTTCCGTCCACGCCGGCCCCGGCAACCTGCGCGAGGAGTGGTTCGAGCACCTCGACTACGTGATCGCCGCCGCGAAGCGACGCGACGTCCGGTTGATCCTCCCGCTGATCCAGAACTGGGCGACGGCCGAGCAACCACCGAGCCCCGCGGCCTACGCCGACTGGTCGGACACCGCCGAGACGCGGAACGACTTCTTCACCGACGAGCAGGCCAACGGGTACTTCCGGAACTACGTCGAGCACGTCCTGACGCGAGAGAACCGGATCACGGGGCTGGCGTACCGCGACGACCCGACGATCTTCATGTGGGAGGTCGGTAACGAGATGGAGTACCACGGCGACCGTCGCGGCGAATCCCTCGCCGAATGGTACGACGCGACGGCGGCGCACGTCACGTCCATCGACGACGCGCACCTCGTCGGCTCCGGCATGCACGGCGCTACGGGCGACACGTACCAGGACTGGAACGTTCGCAACGCCTACGTCGAGAGCCACCGGTCCGAGCACGTCGACGCCTGCTCCTTCCACGACTACCCGGTGTACGAGTGGGATGGAATCAACGAACGCGGCCACGATGCCTTCGCCGAGTACGTCCGCGAGCACGTCCGGAAGGCCCACGAGCAGGTCGGGAAACCCGCGTACCTCGGCGAGTTCGGCGTCCACGTCGACACGGGCACCGAGTACGACCTCGCGAAGCGCAACGCCTACCTCGAGACGGGGTTCGAGGCCGCCGGGGAGACCGGTCTGAATGGGGTCGCGCTCTGGGCGCCCGACCTCCACGACCCGACGACCGGTACGACCTACACCCACGAGAACGACCCGCTCGCCATCTTCCCGGACGACGAGTCGACCTGGGCAGTCGTCGAGGAGTATCGGGCGTCGCTCTCCGAGTGACGATCCGCAGCAGTTGGTCAGGCCGTCGGTCCAGTCGCTGGCCGCAAGCCCCGCCTCGGAACGACTGCTGGGTCCTCCCGACGGATCACTCGAGCCCCGCCTCCTTGCGAAGGTCGGCCTCGAGGCGGTCGGTGGTCGCCGCGAGGCCGTCGCTGATCGCGACGGGATACTCCTCGGGGTCCTCGATGGCTCGTACCCCGGCTGGGACCTTCGCGAGCGTTCGGGCCGTCCTGTCTCGGATCGCCGCGAGGTCGGGACTGTCGTACACCACCTCGCCGTCCTGGACGACGTCGACGAGGAGTTCGCGACCACCGACGTCCTCGTCCCTGCGGGCGACGACGTCGCGTGCCAACCCGTCCTCGTCCTCGAACCGGTGGACGCTCTTGGCACACGGGTAGGACACTTTCCCGGCCGAGAGCTTCGTGCTCGGCGTCATCTCGCCGTCCTGCTCGACGGCCACGAGTTTGTACACCGGGTTGAGCGTCGGCGCGTCCTTGCTCGTCGTCAGCGACGTGCCCGGGCCGAAGCCGTCGGCGACGCCGTCCCGCTCGTAGAACTCGCGCAGGAAGAACTCGTCGACGCCGGAGGAGACGAAGACGTCCATCTCCGCCGGCAGGATCTCACGGACTGCGACGGAGAGCGCTGGGAGGTCCCCGGAGTCGAGGCGAACCCCGCGGACGTCCACGTCGCGTTCTCGCGCTACGTCGAGCGCGGTCTCAGCGCCGGCGACCGTATCGTAGGTGTCGATCAGGAGGACGGCGTCCTCGCCGTAGACGTCGACGAACGCCTCGAAGGCCGCCCGCTCGGTCTCGAAGCTCTGGACCCAGGAGTGGGCCATCGTCCCGTACGCGGGGAGGTCGAACGCTTCCGCTGCCGCCTCGTTCGACGTTCCGTCGAAGCCGCCGACGAACGCGGCGCGTGCGGCCTTCACTCCGGCGTCGGTGCCGTGGGCACGACGGGAGCCGAAGTCGACGAGCGTGACGTCCTCGTCGTGACGGTCCACGGTGTCGCGCATTCTCGCAGCCTTCGTCGCGATCAGGCTCTGGAAGCCGACCTGGTTGAGCACGAGCGTCTCGAACAGCTGTGCCTGTTCGATCGGTGCGGTGACTTCGAGCAGCGGCTCGTTCGGGAACACCGCGGTCCCCTCCGGGACGGCACGCACGTCGCCGGTGAACTCGAAGTCGGCGAGGACGTCGAGGAATCCCTCGGGGAACCCCTCCGCCCGGAGGTGGGGCAGGGCACGCTCGCCGAACTCGATGGAATCGAGGTACGCGAGGACCTGTTCGAGTCCCGCGGCGATCACGTACCCGCGGTTCGTCGGTAGCGAACGGTAGTACAGTGAGAACGTCGCCTCGGGCGTGTGGTCGTTCTCGCCGTAGCCCCGCATCATGGTCAGTTCGTACCGATCGGTGAACAGGCCGAGGGTCTGGGGCGTGAGGTAGCCGAATCGTTCGCTGGTCATGGTGTCTCTTGGTCACAGGAGGGGATAGTGATACGGGGCCGATCTGTCACTCCGCCAGTACCGGCTGCGGCGAGGACGTCCCGTCTTCGCGGCGAGCGGGGACCGTTCCAGTGGACCAAGAACTATGGGGAACGTTCGCTACAGACCACGTATGGACACCCTCGAGGACATCGACGAGGTCGTCCACGAGCCCGACCGGGAGTTCGTGGAGTCGACGAACGTCTGGCAGTTCATGCAGCGGTACGGCATCGACGACCACGAGGAACTGATCGAGCGGACGACGACAGAGGTCGAGGGCGAACCGGACTCCGGCGTCGAGTGGTTCTGGGACGTCCTGCCCGACGAACTCGGCATCGAGTTCGACGAGGACTACGACCGGGTTCGCGACGATTCCGACGGACCGCAGTTCACCGACTGGTACCCCGGCGGGAAGATCAACGCCGCGCACAACGTCCTGGATCGCCACGCCGCACGCGACACGGGCGCGCGTAATCACGTCGCCTGCATCTGGGAGGGCGAACCCGGCGACGTCCGCCGGATCACGTTCCAGGACCTCCGGAAACAGGCCGATCGCGTGGCGAACGCCCTGGAAGATCGCGGGATCGAGACGGGCGACACGGTCGGGCTGTACATGCCGATGGTCCCGGAGGTCATCTCGATCCTCTACGGCTGCCTCAAGGTCGGGGCGATCGCGGTGCCGATCTTCTCCGGCTTCGGCGTCGACGCCGTCGAGACGCGGCTGTCCGACGCCGGTTGCTCCGTGCTGTTCACGGCGGACGGCTTCTACCGACGGGGCGACGAGGTGTATCTGAAGGACACCGCCGACGAGGCGATCGCGGCTGCCCGCGAGGCGGCCGACGAGTCGGTCGTCGAGCACACTATCGTCTACGACCGCCTCGGTGCGAGCGATCCCGACAGCGGCGTCGACGTACTTTGGCACGAGGACCGCGACGAATGGTGGGCAGATTCTGTCGCCGAGGCCGACGACCACTACGAGACGAAATCGCTCCCGAGCCAGCACCCGGCGATGTTGCTGTACTCCTCGGGGACCACCGGTCAGCCGAAGGGGATCGTCCAGCCCCACGCCGGCGCGTTGCTCCAGTCGGCCAAGGAGATCTACTTCGGCTTCGACCACCAGCCCTCGGACCGCTTCTTCTGGGTGTCGGACATCGGCTGGATGATGGGCCCCTGGACCCTCCTCGGCAACCACGCCTTCGGCGGCACGATCTTCATGTACGAGGGCGCGCCGGACCACCCGGAGCCCGATCGGTTCTGGCGGATGATCGACGAGCACGAACTCTCGGTGTTCGGCATCTCGCCGACGGCGATCCGCGCGCTCAAAAAGCAGGGCGAGGAGTGGCTGGAGGGCCACGACCTCTCCTCGCTCCGGTTGCTCGGATCGACCGGCGAACCCTGGGACCCCGAGTCCTGGAAGTGGTTCTACGACGAGGTCGGGGGCGGCGAGTGCCCCATCGTCAACATCTCCGGCGGGACGGAGATTTTCGGGTGCTTCCTGATGCCGATGCCGATCCAGTCGCTCAAGCCCTGCACGCTCGGCGCCCCCGGCCTCGGGATGGACGTCGACGTCGTCGACCCGGACGGCGAGTCGATCGTCGACACGACCGACCGCGGATTCCTCGTCGCGCGGGATTCCTGTCCCTCCATGACCCAGTCGCTGTGGTCCGGCGACGAGCGCTACCTCGCGGAGTATTGGTCGACCTGGGACGACCTGTGGGACCACGGCGACTTCGCACAACGCGACGCCGACGGCTTCTGGTTCCTCCACGGCCGCGCGGACGACGCGATCAACGTCGCGGGGCGGAAGGTCGGCCCCGCGGAGGTCGAGGGCGCGCTGATCGACCACGCGGACGTCAATCAGGCCGCAGCGGTCGGCGTCGACGACGAGACGACCGGGCAGGCCGTCGTCGCCTACGTCGTCGTCGAACCCGGCGTCGCGGAGACAGAGGATCTACGAGACGCGCTCGTCGGGTGGGTCGGCGAGGAGATCGGGAAGCCGTTCCGTCCCCGGGAGCTGTTCTTCGTCGACGCGTTCCCGAAGACGCAGTCGGGGAAGATCATCCGCCGCGCGATCGCGGGCACCTACGAGGGCGAGGAACTGGGGGACATGTCCTCGATCGAGAACCCCGAGGCGCTCGACGCCATCGAGGACGCGCGGTAGCCACGCTCCCAGGGGCGACGCTCGATCGGTGCCGAAGCGTCTCTTCGCCGGCAACCGGTGCGCCCTGCAGACGCGATTTCTGTCGTGTCCTCTGAGACACAATAGCCGTGCCGGCCCGATCGTTCCGACGTGGTGGCTCCTGGCAACTGCTATCACGCCTGATAATCGCGTAGCTCGGCCGTTCTCGCCGCTGTTTTCGCCAAGTGCGTAACGGACGCCATCTGCGATTCTCGCGGTCGGTCGGTGCGTCAGACGATGCTCCGACGGTCGTCTGGCTTAATCATTCGCGTCAATCGACGCACAGAAGTTTTTTTGCCGTATGGTTAGCACACTGCTACCAATGGTAATCCTGGCACTACCCAGCCGGTCCGGGGGTCGACCGGCACCGACGAGCCGTCGCGGCGGGGTGACGGACCGATGAATCCGATATCACGACGCGGCTTGCTCCAGACTGGTGCTGCGCTCGGCACCGTGGCTGGGCTCCCACTCGCTGCCGCGTCCGAGGAAAGCGATGGCGACCACCACGCGTCCTGGGACGGGTCGCCCGACCTCGAGAAGTTCGCCCAGCCACTCCCGATTCCCGAGACGCGTGAACCCGACGGACGGGATCGCGGTGCGCCCTATCACGAGGTCAGCGTCGAGGCGGGGACCCACTCGTTCCACCCCGACATCCCCGACTCGAAGATTCTGGGCTTCGACGGGCAGTTCCCCGGCCCGATCATCGAGAGCTGGCAGTACCGCCGGCTCCGCGTTCACTTCGACACCTCCGACCTGCCCACCGAGCACGTCTTCGAGGTCGACGAGGAGATCCGGGGGACGACCACGGAGAACTACCACGACTACGACGGGCCGGTGCCGGAGGTCCGTCAGGTCACGCACTTCCACGGGCTGAACACGCCGACGGCCAGCGACGGCCAGGCGGACATGTGGACCTCGCCCGAGGGCGTGACTGGCCCGCGGTTCTCGGAGCCCGTCCAGGAGATCCCCAACCGCAACGCCCGGATGTCCACGGTCTACCACGACCACGCCCGCGGCATCAGCCGACTCAACAACTACGCCGGCCTCGTCGGTCCGTACATCGTCAAGGGCTGGCGCGAGCGCCACATGGGGCTCCCCGAGGACGAGCACGACGTGCCGCTCGTCCTCGCCGACCGGGCCTTCCACGAGGACGGCTTGCTGTACTACCCCGACGAGTTCGTCGCGAACTTCGCCGGCGACGTCGCGACCGTCAACGGCGCCGCGTGGCCGACCTTCGAGGTCGAGCCGCGCCGGTACCGTTTCCGGATTCTCAACCCCTCGAACGGGCGAACGTACGGACTCAACCTCGCCAGCGAGGGCGACGGACACGACGGCGATAGCGGCGACCACGACGACGGCGGCGAGGGCCTCTCGATGTACCAGATCGCCACCGGCCACGGCTTCCTCGAGGAGGTCGTCGAGATCGGTCACGGCGGCGACATGGAGACGCTCGTGATCGCGCCGTTCGAGCGCGCGGAGGTCGTCGTCGACTTCTCGGATCACGCCGGGGAGACGATCACCATGACGAACGACGCCCAGTTCCCCTACTCCGGTGGCAGCCACGGCGACGGTCACGACGGCGGGATGGGGAACATGGACAGCGATGGCGAGATGGGCGGCGACGACGGCCACGGCGGCGGCGACCACCCCCAGATCCACGAGATCATGCAGTTCGAGGTCGCCGAGGAGAGCGACGGCTGGGACCGGACCCGCCACCCGACGGATCTCAGGATGCCGTACCGCCACACCCCCACCGAGCGGGCCGCCCAGGAGACCCGCCAGATCTCGATGGAGATGCAGATGGGCTCGGATCCGGGACTCCACACCCTCAATGACAAGCGCTGGGGCGATCCGATCGAGATCGAACCCCAGCTCGGCACGACCGAGGTCTGGGAGATCTCGAACACCTCGATGCACACCCACCCGCTACACCTCCACCTCGTCGAGTTCACCGTGATCGGTCGCGGCCAGGACGGCACCGAACCGCCCCACCCGAACGAGCGCGGTGGGAAGGACGTCGTCCGCGTCAATCCCGACGAGACGGTCCGCATCGCCGTGAAGTTCGGCGACTTCGCGGGCAAGTACCCCTTCCACTGCCACGTCCTCGAGCACGAGGAACACGAGATGATGCGGATGTTCGAGGTCGTGAACGGCCACGACCGCGGGAACGGCCGTGGACGCGGTCACGACAGGGAGGATGACGACGATGACGACCGCGAATGGGGCGACGACGATGACGACGACGGTCGCGGCTGGGGCTGACGCAGCTGGCGAGCCCGAGCCCGCGCCAGGCTGAAACCCCCCGATTTTCGGCCATCGGTTCGAACGACGTCGCATGGACGACCCACAGCAACGCGTCGCCGCCTTCGTCGCGGACAAGGACCTCTCGGCGCCGCCGGCCTACCGCCTGCTCGATCTCGTGAGCGAGACAGGCGAACTCGCGAAGGAGGCGAACGAATCGACGGGCTACGGCACCGATCCCGATGCGATCGACCTGTCGGCCGACGAGCTCGGCGACGTCTACTTCTCGCTGCTCGCGCTCGCCGAGGCGGCGGACGTCGACGCGGAGGCCGCACTTTCGGGCGCGCTCGCGAAGTACGAGCGGCGGCTGGAGGAGGGTGACACCGCGGGAAGCGGCGGGTAGAGCGCTACGCCCGGTATCCTCTGCGACCTCCGGATCCAGCGGGTACGCCGTTCACAGAGGCAACGCCCGAGACTCGCCGATCGGCACCACGTCTCTCGACGGTTCGCCATCGCTACCGCTCGTCGATCTCGACGGTCTCGGCGGGCTCCGAACCGATGGACGAACGTAAGGCAGTGACGGTCGTGGTGATTCTCGATGCCCGACAACGTACAGCCGACCCCACAGCGCGAGTACTTCGACTTTGAGAACGAGGTCGCGTTCGTCTCCGGCGCGGCGGGCGGGATCGGCCGCGCGACGGCGCTGGCATTCGCTCAGGAGGGTGCCGCCGTCGTCGTCGCCGACATCGACGAAGCGGGCAACCGAGAGACAGCCGAGCGGATCGACGCGCTCGGGAGCGACGCACTCGCCGTCACGTGCGACCTTCGGGAACCCGCGGAAGTCCAGGCGGCGATCGAGCGAACGATCGACGAGTTCGGCCGGCTGGACTACGCCTGCAACAACGCCGGCGTCGAACAGCGCTCGGTGAAGACGGCGGACCTGGACGTCGAGGAATGGGACCGGCTCCTGGACACCGACCTGCGTGGCGTCTTCCTCTCGATGAAGTACCAGATCCCACCGATTCGAGAGCATGGCGGTGCGATCGTCAATATCTCCTCGGGTGCTGGCATTCGAGGCTTCCCCGAATCCGGGTACGTCGCCGCGAAACACGGCGTCGTCGGCCTCACGAAGTCGGCAGCCCTCGAGTACGCGGACACGGATCTCCGCATCAACGCCGTCTGTCCGGGCATTATCGACACGTCGATGATGGATCGCGTCACCGACGACAGGGAGGGCGGCCGCCAGTCGGTGGTCGAACAGGAGCCGATCGGACGGATGGGCGAGCCCGCGGAGATCGCCAACGCGGTGCTCTGGCTGTGCTCGGACGCGGCGTCGTTCGTCCTCGGGCACGCCATGGTCGTCGACGGCGGCCAGACGGTGTAGCGGGACGTCGATCGGGGCAGCGCTCGAGCGCTGGAACGGCTTCGACGTCGACCTGAGGGTGGACAAACCGCGATCGAGGTCACTCGAACGCGCTTTGCAGCGAGAACCACGCTCAAACCCCTCGGCCGCATACGTTCGAGCAATGGGAGCCGATTCGGACGCCGCGTTCGACGGCGACGTCTGGTTCGTCACAGGAACGAGTCGTGGGATGGGCCGCGAATTCGCCGCCGCCGCACTCGACGCCGGCCACGCGGTCGTGGCCACCGGTCGGGACACGGGCGCCGTGACCGAGGCCGTCGGCGAGCACGAGGCGCTGCTGGTCGCGGAACTCGACGTCACGAACCCTGCCGACGCCGAAGCGGCCGCGGCGGCCGCCGTCGATCGGTTCGGCCGCATCGACGTACTGGTCAACAACGCCGGAATATCGTACAAAGGCTTCTTCGAGGAGATGACGATGGCGGAGATCGAGCACCAGCTCGAGGCGAACCTCCTCGGACAGATGCATGTCACCCGCGCCGTGCTTCCGGTCATGCGCGACCAGCGCTCGGGACACGTCGTCTCGATTTCGTCGGGCGCCGGGCTCTCCGGGTTCGCGTTCAGTTCAGCCTACGCGGCCTCGAAGTTCGCTGTCGAAGGCTGGATGGACGCGCTGGCCGAGGAGGTCGCGCCCTTCGGCATCGACACGACGATCGTCAATCCGGGGTTCTTCCGCACGACGCTCACGTCCCGGGAGTCGATGCCCTTCACCGATCCGTCGATCGACGACTACGCCGAGCGGCGAGCGGAGCAGATGGAGTGGTGGACCGAGCAGCGCGGCGAGCAGCCGAACGATCCGGCGAGGCTCGCCGACGCGCTGGTCGAGATCGCCGGCGAGGACGATCCGCCGCGGCGCTTCATCGCCGGCGAGGACGCGATCGAACTCGCCGAAGAACGAGTCGCCGAACTCTCCGAGCAGATCGAGGCCTACCCCGAGCTCTCGCGGTCGATGGCCTACGACGATGCGTAGCGGCCGTTCGGGGCCCGACGGTGCGAGTCAAAGATACGGAGACTGGTCGATCCACGGCGCATGAAGACGCCCTCAACTCTGCGCGGGGATGGCTGCTTGTCGTGCTGGGCGTCGTCACCCCGGTCCACCTCGCGCTCTTCTACTGGGGTACTGCACAGGCCGGGGAGCGCGCGCCCGTAGCGCCGCGCTCCGGATGGTATCGAATCGTCGAGGGGGTACCGGTGCAGGTTCGCTCCGCAAAAACGAGGATTTCGATTCGGCGACGGAAGGAGTGGTTGCCGACCGCGCTCAGTCGTCGTCAGCGGCGGCGGTCTGGGGTTCTCCGTGTTCGACGTCGGTACCGAGCACGTCGAGGAACTGCGCGAGCCACTCGGGGTGGTCCGGCCACGCCTGTGCGGTCACGAGGTTGCCGTCGGTGACGACCCCGTCGACCCAGGAGCAGCCGGCGCGTTCACACTCGGGCCGGACCGCCGGGTAGGAGGTGATCTCCCGGCCGTCGAGGACGCCAGCGGCGGCGAGGATCTGCGGCCCGTGACAGAGCGTCGCGACGGGCTTGTCTTCCTCGAAGAAGTGCTGGACGGTCTCGATCACCTCGTCGTAGGTCCGGAGGTACTCCGGCGCACGCCCGCCCGGGACGACCAGGGCGTCGTAGTCCGCGGGGTCGATCTCGACGAGGGACGCCGTGATCTCGAAGTCGTGGCCGCGCGTTTCGAGGTAGGTCTGGTCGCCCCGGAAGTCGTGGATGGCCGTCTTTACGGTGTCGCCCGCTTCCTTCTCCGGGCAGACGGCGTGGACGTCGTGGCCGACCATCTGCAGAGCCTGGAAGGGAACCATGTTCTCGTAGTCTTCGACGAAGTCACCGGCGATCTGGAGGATTTTCTTGCCACTCATTGGCATACACCGGGTGGAACTACGATCGGCAGGGGAATAAATCTAGCTTCGCCGGTCGTGTCACGGCGGCGGGCGCTCCGGTTCGGCACCGACGCCACGGGTTTCGGAGAGGACCTCGCCAGGAACCCTGGAGGAACAAGGTACTTGTAGCCAAGTCGACTCACCACTTCGTATGGACAGCGACATGCAGGCGGTCGTCATCGCGGCGGGGGAGGGAACGCGCCTCCGCCCGTTGACGGAGGACAAGCCGAAGGGCATGGTCGAGGTCGCGGACAAGCCCATCCTCACCCACTGCTTCGAGAAGCTCGTCGACCTCGGGGCGTCGGAGCTCCTCGTCGTCGTCGGCTACCGCAAGCAGGACATCATCGAGCACTACGGCGACGAGTTCCAGGGCGTCCCGATCACCTACGCCCACCAGCGCGAACCCCTCGGCATCGCCCACGCACTGCTGACCGTCGAGGAGCACGTCGACGACGACTTCATGATGATGCTCGGCGACAACATCTTCCGAGCGAACCTCGCTGACGTGGTTCGCCGGCAGATGGAGGACCGCGCGGACGCCGCCTTCCTCGTCGAGGAGGTGCCCTGGGAGGACGCCTCCCGTTACGGCGTCTGCGACACCAACAAGTACGGCGAAATCACCGAGGTCGTCGAGAAGCCCGAGGACCCGCCGAGCAACCTCGTGATGACCGGCTTCTACACGTTCACGCCGGCGATCTTCCACGCCGCCCACCTCACCCAGCCCTCCAACCGCGGCGAGTACGAGATCTCCGAGGCGATCGACCTGCTGCTCCAGTCCGGTCGCACCATCGACGCCGTCGAACTCGACGGCTGGCGGATGGACATCGGCTACCCCGAGGATCGCGACGAAGCCGAGGAGCGGATCCTCGAGGAGGAGGGGGACGTCGCGGAGTCGGCTGCGGAGTAGTCGCCGGGGCGTTCAGTCGTCGCCGTGGCGTTCAGTCGTCGCCGTGGCGCTCAGTCGTCTCCGGACGCTCAATTGTCGCCGAGTGCTCAGTACACGTACGCCTCGTCGAAACGACCGCCGTACGCGTCGTCGTTGGGGTGGGTCGCCTCCATGCCGGGAAAGCCGATGCGGTCGATCTTCTTCCAGGTGTTCTCCCAGGCGAGGTGTCCGATCTCGCTGATCGAACGAAGTCGCGGGCCCACCCCCGAGCGCCGCGAGACGCGGTTGCCGTCGGCGGCGAACGCGCTGGCGACTGCGTCCGCGTCGTCGACCGTCCGGTTCGTCTCGGTCCAGACGTCGCCGATGGTCCAGCCGAGGTGGGCGTAGGAGGAGCCGAAAGCGGGGAGGTCGAACTCGCCCGCGAGCGATCGCGACCGCCCGGCGTCGCCGGGGAGGTACTTCGGGTTGTACACCTCGATGGCGTCGATCTGCTCGACGTAGGTCCGGACGTCCGCGTTCGTGAGGCCGACGGTGAGGTACTCGGGATGGGGCGCGAGGACGGTCGCGTCCTGGCGCTCGAACTCGGCCATCGCGGCATCGAGGGAGATGAAGTCGGGCACCGGTTCCTGGAGGCCAAGCGCGAGCACGTGCTTGCGATTCCGGTAGGTACCGGTGAACACCTCCCGGGCGGGGACGACGAGGAGGTCCTCCGTCGAGAGTTCGCGGGCCCGCCGCTCGATTTCGGGGAGTCGGGTGAAGTGCGGCGCGTAGACCACGACGTCGAGGCCCCGACGCGTCGCTCGCTCGACGAGCGATTCGTCGAGCACTTTCACGTGCGGGTCGATCCGACTCCTCGACACGCTCGACCCGTCACCGCGGGACGGTTTCATTCTCCCGGTTTCTCGCTCTGGACCGTCCACAGACTCGTCGTCGCAACGCAGCCCTACTCCTCGAAGCGCTTCCGGACGCTCTCGGCGTGAGCGTCGAGGCCCTCCGCCTCCGCGAGCGTCTCGATCGTACCCCGGAGGTCGGCGAGGGCGTCGCGGTCGAGGCGCTGGACGGTGGAAGCGCGGAGGAAGGTGTCGACGGAGAGTCCGCCGGTCACCCGCGCCAGGCCGTTCGTCGGAAGGACGTGGTTCGTCCCGGAGGCGTAGTCGCCCGCGGCGACGGGGGTGTACTCGCCGAGGAAGACGCTGCCGGCGGAGGGGACGCGGTCGGCCAGTTCCGCTGGCTCGTCGGCGTAGATCGCGAGGTGCTCGGCGGCGAACTCCTCGGCGACCGCGACGGCCTCGGACTGCGATCGGGCGAGGAGGATGCCGCTGGCGTCGTTATCCAGCGCCGCCTGGATCGTCTCGGTGCGGTCGCGCTCGGCCGCCTGTGACTCGACACTTTCCGCGACAGCCTCTGCGAGGGCCTCGTCGTCGGTGACTGCCACGACCGCGGCGTTCGGGGAATGCTCGGCCTGTGCGACGAGTTCTGCGGCGACGAGCGTCGGGTCCGCCGTCTCGTCGGCGAGCACGAGCACTTCGCTCGGCCCGGCGACGAAGTCGATCTCGACGTCACCACGGACCTCCGCCTTCGCGGCGCTGACCCACCGGTTGCCCGGCCCGACGATCTTCTGGACGCGATCGACGGTCTCGGTGCCGTAGGCGAGCGCGCCGATGGCCTGGGCGCCGCCGGCGGCGTAGACCCGATCGGCTCTGGCGGCGTGGATCGCGCCGAGCGTGGCGTCGGAGAACTCCTCGGCGGGCGGCGTCGCGACGGCGATCTGCTCGACGCCCGCGACGGCCGCCGGGATCACGCCCATGATCGCGCTGGAGGGGTAGGCGGCGGTGCCGCCGGGGACGTAGACGCCGGCGCGCTCGATCGGCCGGAACCGGCGGCCGAGTTCGCGGCCTTCGAACTCCTCGGTCCAGTCCTCGGGCACCTGGCGTTCGTGGAAGGCCCGGACGTTCTCGATGGCGTCCTCGATCGCGGTCCGGAGGTCGCCGTCGAGACGCTCCCAGGCGCGCTCGGCCTCGTCGGTGACGTCGAGGTTGCCGACGGCGACGCCGTCGAGGTCCTCGGCGTACTCGCGCAACGCGACGTCGCCCTCGTCTCGAACGCGCTCGACGATCTCCCGGGCGTCGGCCCGTGCATCCCCGATCCCGGCGTCGCGCTCGAAGAGGGCCGCCCGCTCGTCGGGCGGCAGGTCGGCGATGGCCCGTACGTTCATGGAGCGAAATTGACCACGACCGCACAAACCCGTTTCCTTCCGCTGGTAGCCGGAGCGCTGGGGGCGCAGGCTGGTCGTCGGGGTGTGCTGTTCCGTCGGCGTCCGTGCAGGAGCGCTAACAGTAGTAACCCATTTACGGGCCCGCCGTGCAGTCCCGTCCGATGACCGAGGACGTCACGGTGATGATCCCGACGCTCGACGAGGCAGCCACGATCGGCGACGTGGTCGAGGGATTCGTCGAGCGCGGCTACGAACACGTCCTCGTGATCGACGGCGGTTCGTCCGACGACACCCAGGAGATCGCCCGCGAGGCGGGCGCTCGCGTGATCGAGCAGTCCGGCACCGGGAAGGGCGACGCGATGATGCAGGGGTTCGCCCAGATCGATACCGAGTACGTCCTCGTGCTCGACGGCGACGGCACCTACCTCCCGAAGGACGCCGAGGCCCTGCTGGAGCCGCTCCGGTCGGGCGAGGCCGAGCACGTCGTCGGCAACCGGTTCGCGGACATCCAGTCCGGCGCGATGCCGCGACTCAACCAGGTCGGGAACAAACTAATCAACTGGGCCTACCGCACGATCCACCAGCGCGAGCACTACGACATCCTCTCGGGCTATCGCGCGATGACGGTGGACTCCCTCGACCGGATGAACCTCTCGGCGGAGGGCTTCGGCATCGAGACGGAGATGTGCGTCGAGTGCGTCCGCCACGGCATCGACTCGATGGAGGTACCGATCACCTACGAGACGCGACCCGCCGGTTCGGAGACCAACCTCCACCCGATCAAGGACGGCGGGACGATCATCGTCACGCTCTATCGCCTCGCGAAGACGAACAATCCCCTCTTTTACTTCGGGAGCTTCGGCACCGTCGCGTTGCTGACCGGTCTTGCGATCGCGTCATACGTCGGCTACGACTGGTTCGTCAACAGGGTCCCCCACGAGGTGCTCGCGGTCGTCGCGGCCGCTGGCATTCTCGTGGGGATCCAGTTGATCATGTTCGGGTTCCTCTCGGACATGATCGTCGCGCTGCACCGCGATCAGCGCCGCCGGATCGAGCGCGTGGAGCGTCGGTTCGACGACGAAGACTGATCGGCGCGCTGTATCGGGAGGAGCAGCGTCGGCGCTTCGAGCGCTCCGCTCCTGTTCGGTCGCACAACCGATTTGTACCGTCCCGTCCGACACTCGGTCGTGACCGAGTACACCACCGTCTCGATCCCTGCCGACCTCGCCGAGCGCGTCGACGAGACGATCGAGGGGACGAGCTTCTCCTCGACGAGCGACCTCGTGCGCTTCCTGCTGCGCTCGATCGTGATCCAGCACGAGCGCCGCGGCGAGCTGACGGAGGCCGAGTTCCAGGAGATCGCCGAGCAGTTGCAGGACCTGGGGTACCTGCAGGAGTAGGACTACGGAAATACGTGTTCGTGAGCAAGGCGGGCTTATCCGTTCCAGTGGCCACCGAAAGCCCCCGAACGCTCGACGCACCTCACTCGCTGCGCTCCTCAGTCAGTCGCTTCGCTTCCTTCCCTGCGGTGCTTACGTCGTGACGAACGCCGAGCGATCGGCCCCTTTCGTAGTCCGCCCAAACAGTCCACGTCCTCCCCAACCGATTGCGCGCCTCGCTGCGCTCGGTGCTCATCCCTCGCGCGATGAGTCCGCACCGGCCGCTCGCCCGCTTCGGGGCTCACGGCCTCCGCGAGCACGCGCCGACGTAGTCCACCGGGGTTTCGCGTATCTCCGATGGACAGGGTGGGACTGGAAGGGGCCGAACGCTCGACCCTGCCCCGACGAAGCAAGCACTGCAGCGAGGCCGAAGGCCGAGCGAAGCGCGCAGCGAGTCGCGGCAGGTCGAGCGGGAGGGGGCTTCCACCTGCTGCGGCAGTGCGCGCAAAATGTCCCTTTCTCACGCCGACTACGATTCTCTCACCCCTCGAACGGCTGCTCTGGTGGTGCGGCGGCTACAATCCGGAGCTCCAATCGCCGGCCGCTCCGGTCGAAGGCGGCGACGTCTTCGCGCGTCCAGGGCGGCACGGCGACGAGCACGACTTCGTGGAGGTCGTCGGTGTTCGAGACCGACAGTTCGCCGAGCGGGTGGGAGACGAAGCGGCCCTGGGCCTGCCCGTGGGGCACGGAGACGTCCATGCCGAACACCGCGTCGACGGAGCGACCGGCGGAAGGGAAGTAGAGGTCGGTGAACACCGGCGTCTCCGGATCGAGGTCGTCGTCCTCGCTCGCGGGCAGTTCGTCGAGCTCGCCAGCCCGCGAGACGACGAGCAGCGTCGAGACGGCGTCCGGTTCGCGGTCGCCGGCGATAGCCAGCAGCGCGTCGAGCAGCCCACCGGTGACGTAGCAGGTCTCGACCATGCTCAGACCGGGAGCGCCGCGCGGACGGTCCTGGCGTAGAGGCCGGGCGCGCCGCTCCGGGAGTTCGAGAGGGCGGTCCCGAGGGCCTCGCTCGCGTCCTCGAGGACGGGCGCACCGTGGCCGACGAGGATCCGGTCGGGGTCGATGCTCCCCAGCGCTCCCCGTGGCGGGAACATCCGGAGTGCGGGGTGGACGCCCAGGCGCTCGCTGGCGGTGCAGAAGTACTCGGCCGTGCCGAGTGCTTCGGGGACGACGAGCGTGGCGCTGTCGGGATCGAAGAGGGCGACCTCGTGCCAGAAGAACCGATCGAGGACCTCGATCGTGCGATAGCCGGTGTCCGCGAGCCGTCCCTCGAACGTCTCGAACGGGGCGTCGAGCGTCGCACCCTCGGCTGCGAGCTGTTCCGGAAGGTGGACGGCGACGTCGTGGCGGCGCGCGATTTCGGCGGCGTCGCGCTTGTGCCGATCGAGGAGGAGCACGATCCCGGCGACGGTCCCCAGCTCGGCGAGCCACTGATCGAGGTCGTCGGCGTCGACGGGATCGACGAGCCACAGCTCCTCGTCCTCGACGAGCACGTGGCTCGCCCGCTGCATCTGCTCGTCGGGATAGGCGATCCAGCTTGCACCGCCCTCGAACTCGCCGACCGTCTCGAGCGTCGTCACTCCCTCGCCTTTCATGCAGGGTCCTACGGGCTGGGAGCGGAAAAACGCACGTGAGCCGGTCGGGGAAGACGCGCACCCGGGCTGTCCACGAAACGAGGTGCCGCCGCGACGAAAGGGGGGCGACTCCCGGAGTGGCCAATCGTGGACTCTCGGGCCGCTGAGCACCGATCGCTGGCCGAATCGACGCCCGCTGGTGGCCGGTACGTAAGCCTAAAGAGTCGAACGGTCCTGTATTCGCCTAACATGAACGAGTACACGCTTTCGTCGAGGTGGTTCGGTGGGGGTTGAAATCAAGGAGCGCCGCGTCTCCGAAGAGGAGTTCGCGGCCATGGAGGAGTTCGTCTTCGAGTATCTCGCCGCCAGCGTCGAGCGCGAGGAGGAGGGCGGCCGGATGCGGTGGTACCCCTGGCACTCCGCGGAGTACCGCTACAACCACATCCGGAACGTCGTCGATCTCGCCGCCGAGATCGCGCGGAAGGAGGGCGCCGACGTCGACGTGACCCGGGTCGCCGCGCTGTTTCACGACGTCGCGAAACTCGACGCCGAACAGGACGTCCACGCCGAGGAGGGTGCCCGGGTAGCCCGACAGTACCTCGAGACGCACTGCGATTACCCCGAGTCGTTCCTGGACGAGGTCTGCCGGTCGATCGAGGACCACTCCTACCAGGGACCACTCGAGGACCTCTCCCTGGAGACCCAGTGCCTCATCGAGGCCGACCTGCTCGACAAGGTCGGGGCCAACGGCGCCGTGTTGATGATGCTCCGGATGGGCTACGAGGCCCGGACCCACATGGACGCCGCGGAGATGGTCGAACGGGTGCTGGAGCGCGGCCACGAGGCCGAGGAACGCATCCGCAGCGACGCCGCCGAGAGCGTCGTCCACCGGCGCCTCAAGCGAGTGCGGTGGCTCCGAGAGTGGCTGACCGAGGAACTCTCGAACGTCGACCCCCGGTCCGCGGAGGGCCCGGTCGACTTCGATCGCTGAGGCCCGGTCGACTCCGGTCGTTGCAGCCCGAGGGGCCTTCGATAATCGTAGCTCGGACGGCCTTCGATCGTTGCAGCCCGGGCGGCCTTCGATAGTCCTAGCTCGAACGGTCTTCGGTCGATGAAGTCTGCGCGGCCTTCGATCAGTGTCGCTCGCGGGGACCGTCGGTGGGCCCGTCGGATCGTCAGACCAGTCCGGTCACGCCGTCGATCAGGAAGAGGATTCCGAACCCGCCGAG
The DNA here is from genome assembly GCF_000403645.1 of Salinarchaeum sp. Harcht-Bsk1. Taxonomy (NCBI): domain Archaea; kingdom Methanobacteriati; phylum Methanobacteriota; class Halobacteria; order Halobacteriales; family Natronoarchaeaceae; genus Salinarchaeum; species Salinarchaeum sp. Harcht-Bsk1. The sequence goes on along the minus strand of NC_021313.1, from coordinate 1,113,523 downwards.
CACGAGCGCCGAGATGCCCGCGACGACGGGGCCGGCCCGCTCGCTCCGCCGGTCGACGGCCACGAGCGTCGCAGGATAGCCGGTGATCCAGAGCCCGATGCCGCCGAAGAAGCCGACCAGCAACGCGAGGCTCCCGGTCTCGATCACGAGCGACTCGCCGAGTCCGAGCGTGCCGAGCAGTTCGCCGAGCCACGGCGCCTGGGTGACCAGGTCGAGGGTGCCGGCACGGAGCAGCCCCACGCCGACGGTCAGCCAGAAGACGATCTGGTAGGGATTGGTGAGCGCGAGGACGAGCGCCTTCCGGAACCCGGTGGTCCGGTCGAGCGCACCGCTGGCGACGGTTTCGTCGGCTGCTTCCGTCCCCTCGACGTCCTTCGTCGTCGTTCCGGGCGCCTCCATTCCCGCCGCGCTTTTGACGCCCGTGGCGGCGTCGACTGCGAAGACGAGCATCAGGGCGCCCCCGACGCCGACCATCGCGGCCCGAAGCCTCGGCGCGTGCTGGACCACCTCGACGACGCCCACGAACGCGAGGACGCAGAAGATTGCGTCGCCGGTCATTGCGCCGAGTCCGGCCCGAAAGCCCGCTGTCCACCCGCGGCGGACGCTCTCTTCGGCGATGACGGCGTTCATCGGCCCCGGCGGCGCGGCCATCGCGAGCCCGAATGCGACGCCGCCGAGGAGGGAGAGTGCGACCGACACAGTCCCCGCGACGAAGCGCCCGCACGTAAGCCCGTCGTCAGTGTCGTGAGAGGCGTCGGTGTCGCGCGACGCATCGGAGTCGTGCGACGCTTCGGTGGACTGGAGGCGTCTCGCGGTCCGTTCGGCCGGTAACCACCGACTACACGGGGACCGATCTCGCTGGCTATCCGCACCGCGGTCGCCCGGTGCTGCCACCTGACTCGTTCGTCAGCGGTGCACTTCCGTGGCGCGTTCGGGCACCACCGCCACACACAGCCATCAATTATACACCCGTTCCGTGACAACGCGCCAGTATGTCCCTCCAGGCTGCTGATGGCACGCCTATCGCGACGACGACCGTCGAGCAGACCGACTCGGCGTCAGTCGTCATCTCCCAGATCGTCACCGACGTCGCGGACGAGACGATAGACGATCTCCCAACGCTCGCGAACTCCGTTGACCCCGACGCACTCGACGCCGTCTTCGCGAGCGAGGGCGCGATCGGCAGGCTCACGTTCGTCTTTGCGGGGTACGACATCCTGCTGGATTCGTCGGGCGCAGTCGAGGTCCACCAGTCCGGGACTATCACGCCCTGAATCGGCAGAGGGCGGGGCCGTCGGCCCGGTCTCCGACCTCGTCTGACGACTGGCACACGAACAGTTTAGGCTATTCATTTGGTATCAATGGATATGTCCCGGGGCACCGAGTCACACGACGGCCGCGTTGTCGAGGTCGAGTTCGCCGTCACTGCCCCTGCCTACCCGTTCGTCAGCATCGCTCGCGAGGAAGACTGTCGGATGGTCCTCGAAAAGCAGCTTCCTCGTGGCGACGGCCTCCAGGCGGAGTACTTCAGTGTGCACGATGCGCCGACAGCGGGCGTCCTCGACACCGCCGATTGCGACGCCTGCCACAGCGCCAACGTACTCGCCGACGGCGAGGGCCGTTGTCTGGTCGAGTTCGTCGTCGGCGAGGGCTGCCCCGCGCGCTACCTCGCAGAGCGTGGCGCGGTCCCCACGACCGTCGAAGGGACGCCCGACGGTGGCACGATCGTCGCAGAGATCATGCCCCGGCACGATCCAGGAGAGATCGTAACGGCGTTCGAGCGGGATCACGCCGTCGAACTGGTCGCCAAGCGCGCACGCGACCGGCCGACGCCGCTGCTCAGCGAGGGCGAACTCCAGGCGTCGGTGCTCGATCGGCTCACCGATCGCCAGCGGGAGGTGCTCCACGCTGCCTTCGAGGCCGGCTACTACGAGCGCCCACGGCGGAAGACGGGCGAGGAGATCGCCGAGGAACTCGACATCAGTCCGACGACGTTCCAGCAGCACGTCCGCGCCGCCGAGCGGAAACTCGTCACCTTCCTCGTGGAGACGTAGCCCGCCGTTCAGCCCCCGGCCGCAGTTCCCGCCCGCCCCGCCTGCAGTTTCAGCCCGTCCACGCCTGCAGTTTCAGCCCGTCCTTCCCGGACTGTGGTCTCGCCCACGGTCGGGATCACTTCCGCCCCGGAACCCACATCGTTTTGCCGCCGAGTCGTTTTCCCACGGGCATGGACGCAGCGGAGGGGATCGTCGGCGAGTTCGCCGCCCTGAAACGGGAGTCGGGAGCGGACGTGCTCGCCATGCAGGTCGGCGACTTCTACGAGTTCTTCGGCGAGGACGCGGAGCTGGTCTGTCGCGAACTGGACCTCAAGCAGACCTCGAAGTCCTCCGGCGGCGAGTCCTACGCGATGGCGGGCGTGCCGCTCTCGGAGCTATCGCCGTACCTCCAGGCGCTCGTCGAACGTGGCTACCGCGTCGCCGTCGCCGATCAGCGCGACGAGGGCGGCGATCACTCCCGCGAACTGACCCGGGTCGTCTCGCCAGGCACGCTCCTCTCGACGACGGACGCCGACGCACGATACCTCGCGACCGTGGTCGCGGAGACCGACCGCTACGGCGTGGCGCTTGCGGACGTGACCACGGGGCGGTTCTACGTGACTGGCGTCGGCGGCACCCTCGGCGACCTGCTCGCCGAACTCGCCCGGTTCGACCCCGTCGAGGTGCTACCCGGGCCCGACCTCCGCGAGGACGACGACGCCATCGCGACGCTCCGGGGCGATCTGGACGCCACGCTCACCCTCCACGAGGCCGAGGCGTTCGCACCCGGTGCGGCCGCCCACCGCCTCCGCGAGCAGTTCGGCGAAGGAGCGGTCGAGAGCGTCGGCCTCGAAGCGGCCGCGCCCGCCGTGCAGGCCGCCGGCGCGACGCTCGATTACGTCGAGACGACCGGCGCTGGGGTACTCGCTTCCTTCACCCGGCTCCAGCGCTACCGCGACCGCGAGCACGTCGCCCTCGACGCAACGACCCAGCGCAACCTCGAACTGACCGAGACGATGCAGGGCGATCGAGACGGTTCCCTGCTCGCGACCATCGACGAGACCGTGACGAGCCCGGGCAGACGACGGCTCGGCGAGTGGCTCGCCCGGCCGCGGCGGGATCGCGAGACGATCGCAACGCGGCTCGATTCGGTCGACGCTCTCGGATCCTCCGCCCTGGCGCGGGAGCGGCTCCGGGAGGAGCTATCCGAAGCCGCCGACCTCGCCAGGCTCGCGAGCAAGGCGACCCACGGCAGCGCCGATGCGGGGGACCTGTTGCGGGTCAGGGACGCCCTCGACGTCCTCCCCGCCGCGGAGGCGGTGATCGAGGACGACGCGACGCTCGCCGAGTCGCCCCTTCCCGAGATCCTCCAGCGCCCGGACCGCCGCGCGGCCGCCGAACTCCGCGCCGAACTCGACGCGGCGCTTGCGGAGGAACCGCCTGCGTCGCTTTCGGAGGGCGGTCTGATCGCCCGCGGCTACGACGACGAACTCGACGCGATCGTGGAGCGCCACGAGGCCGCGCTGGAGTGGATCGAAGGCCTGGACGATCGCGTCTCCTCGGAACTGGGGATCACCCACGTCTCCGTCGATCGCAACGCCACCGACGGCTACTACGTGCAGGTCGGAAACTCCGAGGCCGACCAGGTGCCCGACCACTTCCGCCAGATCAAGTCGCTGAAGAACCACGAGCGGTTCGTCACCGAGGAGCTGGAGGAACGCGAGCGGGAGATCCTGCGACTGGAGGAGGAACGGTCGGAGATCGAGCGCGAGCTGTTCGAGGAAATTCGGGAGACCGTCGCTAGCCAGGCGGCGCTCCTGCAGGACGCCGGCCGCGCGATCGCGACGGTGGACGCGCTCGCGTCGCTGGCCACCCACGCCGCCGAGCAGGGCTGGGTCCGGCCCGAACTCGGACCCGCCGGCGGCCCGGTCGAAATTGAGCGCGGGCGCCATCCGGTCGTCGAGACCACGACGACGTTCGTGCCCAACGACGCACGACTCGGCGACGACCGCAGGTTCGTGATCGTGACGGGGCCGAACATGAGCGGGAAGTCGACGTACATGCGCCAGACGGCGCTGATCGTCCTGCTCGCGCAGGTCGGGAGCTTCGTGCCCGCCGACGCCGCGCGGATCGGGCTCGTCGACAGCATCTACACCCGCGTCGGCGCGCTCGACGAGCTGGCCCAGGGCCGCTCGACGTTCATGGTCGAGATGCAGGAGCTCGCGAACATCCTCCACTCCGCGACGGAGGAGTCCCTCGTCATTCTGGACGAGGTCGGCCGCGGCACCGCGACCTACGACGGCATCTCCATCGCGTGGGCGGCGACGGAGTACCTCCACAACGAGGTCGGCGCGAAGACGCTGTTCGCGACGCACTACCACGAGCTCACGACGCTCGCCGACCACCTCGATCGCGTCGCGAACGTCCACGTCGCCGCCGAGGAGACCGACGGCGAAGTAACGTTCTTGCGGACCGTTCGCGAGGGGCCGACCGATCGTAGCTACGGGATCCACGTCGCGGATCTCGCCGGGGTGCCCGAGCCGGTCGTCGATCGCTCGGAGGGCGTGCTGGATCGGCTGCGACAGGAGAAAGCGATCGAGGCCCGCGGCGGGAGTTCCGGCGACGGCGAGCCGCAGCAGGTGGTCTTCGACGTCGGGAGTGGAGAGCTCCGGACGGCGAGTGCCGATGGCGGGGTCGGCGCGCAGCGTCCACGGAAGTCCGGACCGGAATCGAGCGACGATGACGCAAGCGAGCAACTCGATCCCGAGACGAAGGCAGTGCTCGAGGAGCTAGCCGACCTCGACGTGAACGAGACACCGCCCGTCGAACTGCTCGCGAAGGTCCAGGAGTGGCAGGAGTCACTCGACGGTGAGTGACGGCGAGACGACCGGCTCATTTTCCCTCCCGGCGGGCACGAGTCCTCCGAATCCGGCGAACTCCGTTCGAAGGGCGGCGCGTTGGGTCTCCGATTCATTCGGTGAACGGTCGCCGCAGAAAAGCTGATGCGGCCCCGGCCGCTCCAGTGCCGTATGCGGACGGTACACTTCGGTGTCCTCGCTTTCTTGGTCAGTTTGCTGGCGATCCCTCTCGTCAGCCTCGCCGATAGCTCGTCCCTCTGCGTGCCGTCTGCCGTCGCAATCGCAGGGTCCACGCGATCACGATGTACGTCTTCCGCAGGTCCGAGCGCCAGTGACTGCCGTCACAGGTCGTTCGTAGTGACGCGCCAGTCGTCTCAGGGGATGGTGACCTCACGAAGAGGAGACGAAACGCGTCGTCGACGTCGAGGAGTACTGAGCGGACTCTATGATGTCGCGACGGTCGGGAAGCGACTGGTCAGCGCCGTCCAGATGCTGGCGCTACGTTCAGAAGCGACAGTTGGTGGTATAGTAGATGGCCAGTTCAGGATTCTCGACGTCACTTCCGAACGTCCCAATCTGGACTGACGCGCCGAGACACTCGGTATCGAACGATGCGAAGTCGAGGGTCATTGCTTCTGCTTCTGGGTGGTCGTCCCGCCACGCGGACAGGACGTAGGGTTCGGCTGCTGTCGGATAGTCGGAGAACACCGCTGCTCGCGAGTCTCTCGATCCGCCAGCAGCGATCTGCTTGGACTTTCGATAGACGGTTTCATCGTCTAGCTCAAGTCGGACGTGTGCGGTATGCGGCGCGTCGTGGTGGTTGATTGCGGTCAAACCGACAAACTCCGGCATCTGGGACGCTGACTGGCTCCCGAACGTCGTACAGCCGGCAAGGCCGGCGATTCCGACTGACGCCGACTGGAGGAAGGAACGTCGGGGGACGCGTTGGGGCATACGTACGAAGGTCTGATCGCGCAGATAAATATCTGGCCATGCATCACACTAATCCCAAGTATCATTGGAGAGTGATAAAACCGCTGCCTAGTGTGAAATGGCCGCACTTGATAGCTTCAGCCGGCTGCTCTTCTACACGCCGTTTTCGTATCACTGTCTTCGAGTCGTGTGCTTTCCCGATGAATCCAATAATGATACAAAGATGATAACTATAATCACGAGGGCAACACGGAGCGCCTTCCGAACAATATATTAAATGAATATTCTAATAATTTATTTTTATTAGTCAGTAGTTTTATTATGCCATCGGCAATGGTGGATGGTTGCAATGTCTGAAAACAGAGAACATCGACGGGGTAGCAAATACAACCGGCGGAATATCCTCCGGAGTGCGGGTGCAGCCGGTGCTTCGATGACGCTTGCTGGCGTCCTTGGCACAGCGAGCGCAGCAACGTCGTGTCAGCTCCCAGATCAGAGCCAGCAGGACAGCCTGGAGGACTATGAGTGGGAACGTTCGAACTCTGACTATTACGAATCATCCAACACGAACCCTCTCACCCGCCTGACGGAAATCCAGTCCGGACTTGTTTATTTAGGATCTAAATTTTTAGAAATAACGGGTAAATGGCACCACTTTTTCCGGTCGTTCGGTGCTGGCTATACGCTACAAGAGACCTATTCTGAGGGGGAATACGAACCTACCTCTTCCATGTCTCACCAAGAACTCAAGATATCTAACGACAATGAGGATGTGGCTTCAATCTTTGTGAGTCCTAATTCGAAGGAAGTAGGTGCTGCTCCATCGCCCAACAACGGGGACGATCTCAACTACGGCTCGGCAGCTTGGACCGCCGCGACCGCAGCACTTTCTGGGACGAGTACCTTTGCAGCAGTCGCTATCCCCACGGTCCAGGCTTTTGCCGCCCTCCTCGACAACGGTGAGTCCGGTTCCAGTAGTTCCGTCACCTACAATTGGTCCTACGGGACGAGTGACGCTCCGTGCGAATCTGTACACTTTGCCAAATACCAGTTCAAAAGTCACGAAGGGTCCCATCACTGCAACTTCACCGTCCGGCAAGAAATCGGTCAGTATTCGGGCCTCTGGGTGATGAATGAATACGACGTGTTCGTAAAAGCGGCTCCTTATATTAGAACCGCGAGTGCTGAAAGCCGCCCCGAACCAGGCACCCAGGAATACATCGATTTCCTTGAACGAACCAACGTGGCCACGAAGGTCCCTGCAGATGATCTCGAGAGTCCTCGGGTCCAGGAATTGGCTGGCGATGGTGCCGTCTACCGCGCTCAAAACCCGCAAATTCATATCACGAAAAGATCCGGTGGTGGCGAGTCGGCCGAGAATTAGGCATTCGTACAAAGAGCGGTACTCGAGTGCATCTCGAGTGAATCGGCGCGTCGAACTCACCCTACCCAACGATTTCGCAACGTACCCCCCACGTCCGACAGCACCTCGTAACACTCCGCTTCCAGCTCTCTGTCCAATTCGCGCCGAGTCTTCTTTCGGCGATATCTTCGGACCTCTGTTTGCAGGGAGACAGAGATACCAACGACGGGATGGTTGGGATTTGGGAATGAACAAGGCTGATGAGAGCGCCCAAATAGCAGCGGTCAAGCCTGGTATTCGTTTACATTGTCTGGATCGCTGCGTTCAATGGCTTCGATCCGGAAACTGTCGATGGACTTTTTCTAGTCGCTTCCCAGTTAAGAAACTGGTTCCCTGGGTGGGGCCCCTTTGCGGGATTTTCACCGGAGAATGACAAATGCGGGAATGAGTTAGTAAGCTGACGAATAATCAGTCAATTCTGGCGATTAAAACCTTACATTTGCCAGCGATCCAATTCGTCTACTCAGCACCATTCCCTCCCGCGGGAGTTTTGGTCCCTGGGAGCCAGGCACGTGACGTGACCGAGGACGCCGACGAGCAAAGCTCGTCGAGCCCTGGCTCGCAAACTCGCCAGGACGCCGACGAGCCGGACTCGCCCGCCGACACCGAGATCCGGCCACTCGACGACGACACCATCGCGAAGATCGCGGCCGGAGAGGTCGTCGAGCGCCCGGCGTCCGTCGCCAAGGAACTGGTCGAAAACGCCCTCGACGCTGGCGCCACACGCATCGAAATCGCCGTCGAGGAGGGCGGCCTCGATCTCGTCGAGGTCCGGGACGACGGCGTCGGTATGACCGAGGCAGATTGCCGCGCCGCCGTCCGCGAGCACACGACGAGCAAGCTGTCCGATGCGGGCGAGCTCCACGCCGTCGAAACGCTGGGCTTCCGCGGCGAGGCGCTCCACACGATCGGCGCCGTCGCCGACCTCGAGATCACCGCGAAATCCAATCCCGATCGCCGTGAGGCCGACGCCGCTACGGAATCCGACTCCGGTACCCGCCTCGTCTACCGCGGCGGCGACGTCGAGACCGTCGAGCATGCTGCCCACCCCGGCGGCACCACCGTCGCCGTCACCGACCTCTTCCACAACACGCCCGCTCGGCGGAAGTACCTCTCCGAGCCCGCCACCGAGTTCCGGCACGTCTCGCGGGTCGTCGGCCGCTACGCGCTCGCCAATCCGGACGTCGCGATCTCGTTCTCCCACGACGGCCGCGAGGTGTTCGCGACCACCGGCGACGGCGACCGCGTCGCGGCGATCATGGCGGTCTACGGCCGCGAAGTGGCGGAGTCGATGATCGAGGTCGACGCCGACCCGGACACCGACGCCGTCGACCGGATCGTCGGCCACGTGAGCGACCCCGAGACGACTCGAGCGAGCCGGGAGTACCTCGCGACGTACGTGAACGACCGGGCCGTGGCGAGCGACACGGTCCGGGGTGCGATCGTCGAGGCCTATAGCGGGCAGCTCTCCGCCGAGCGGTACCCCTTCGCCGTCCTGTTCGTCGAGGTGCCACCCGAGCGGGTCGACGTGAACGTCCATCCGCGGAAACAGGCCGTGCGCTTCGACGATGCGGGCGCCGTGGAGGACGCGGTGATCGACGCCGTTCGCGACGCGCTGCTGGAGGACGGGATCATCCGCGCGTCGGCTCCACGCGGCGTCTCCAAGCCCGCGGAGGCGAGGGTCGATCCGGGCGACGGCGATCAGTCCGACGCTGCCGATTCTGACGCTGCCGACCCCGACCCTGCGGAGTCCGACGCAACGGACTCCGACGCCGACGATTCGGCTGCAGCCGCGGCCGGATCCGCACCGCCGTCGACGGGGTCGACCGACGCTCCGACCACGCCCTCGGCCGAAGAAGGGTCGACGACTGCCGAGGGGGCCGAGTCCGACGGCAGTCGCTCCGCCCCGCGATCGACGGGTGCGACCGACCCCGAGCGGTCAGATGCCGCGGACCGCACCCATGCCGCGGACCGCACCGATGCCGTCGACCGCTCCGATACCGCCGAGTCGTCGGATCCAGCGTCGGGGAGCGGGTCCGGATCCGCACCGCTCGGCGATCCCAGCCACTCGGCGACGCCAGAGGCCGGGGACTGGACCGCCCGACTTGGGTCGCCGATCGACTCCAGCGTCACCGCGACCGACCAGCAGACCCTCGATGGCGAGTCCGTCTCGGCGTCGAGCACCGAATTCGACTCGCTGCCGCCACTGCGCGTCCTCGGCCAGCACGCCGAGACCTACGTCGTCGCCGCCGCGCCAGACGGTCTCGTCCTGATCGACCAGCACGCCGCCGACGAGCGGATTCACTACGAGCGGCTGCGCGACGCGGTCGATTCGGGAACGGCACAGGCCCTCGCGACGCCGGTCGAACTCTCGTTGACGCCGACGGAGGCCGAGACCTACGACACCTACGCGCCCGCCCTCAAGCGGCTCGGCTTCCACGCCGACCGCGAGGACCGCACCCTCACTGTCCGGAGCGTGCCGACCGTCCTCGGAGAGACGCTCGATCCGGACGCGATTCGCGACGTGTTCGGCGCGCTCCTCTCCGGCGGCGACGGCGAGGGGACCGTGGAGGCGATGGCGGACGAACTGCTCGGGGATCTGGCCTGCGCGCCGGCAGTGAAGGGGAACACCTCGCTGACGGAAGGCTCGGTGACGGCGCTGCTCGAGGCGCTGGACGCGTGTGAGAACCCCTACGCCTGTCCGCACGGACGCCCGACGCTGATTCGGATCGACGGCGACGAATTGGCCGAGCGGTTCGAGCGGGACTACCCCGGCCACGGTACTCGGCGGGACTGACTGGCCTGACGGAGCCACCCCACTTCACTTTCCCAGCAGCCCGACCGGTGTTCAGCGAGGCGTCCGATCCACGAACGCGACGATCTCCTCGGCAATCTCCTCGCCGGCGTCTTCCTGGAGGAAGTGCGCCGCGTCCTCGATCCAGACGTCCGGCTCCTCGCTGGCCGTCGGAATCAGTTCCCGGAGCGGGTCACGGGCGGGGCCAGTGATCGGATCGGAGTCGCCGAACAGCACGAATGCGGGCTTCTCCCACTCGCCCAGTTTCTCCCGGGCCGGGGCAGTGATCTCGGCACCGTCTCCGCCGTCGGCACGGGGAACCATGTCCGGCCACTCCCGGGCACCGGCCTTCAGCTCCTCGTCGGGGAACGGTGCCTCGTAGGCGGCCAGGACCTCCTCGTCCAGGTCGGACACCGTTGCATTGGCGATCAGCATCCCGATCGGGAGTTCGTCGACGGACTCGACGAAGTCCCGGAACTCGTACCACTCCTCGGCCATCTCGTCCGCGCCAGTGGGACAGCCGGTGTTCATCGGCACGAGCCGTGCGAAGCGCTCCTCGTTGTTGACGGCGACCGGGAGGCCGAGGATGCCGCCCCAGTCCTGGCAGACGAGCGTGACGTCCTGCAGGTCCAGGGCCGCGACGAACTGCTCCAGCGCGTCGTAGTGCAGGCGGTAGGTGTATGCTTCGCGCTCGGTATACTTGTCCGAGCGCCCGAAGCCGATGAAGTCCGGCACGACGACGCGGCCGCGCTCGGCCAGCGTGGGGAGCATCGTCCGGTAGAGGAATCCCCAGGTGGGCTCGCCGTGCAGACAGAGGAACGTCTCCGCGGCATCGCCTGCGGGATCCGTATCCACGTAGGCCATCTCGGGCGATTCCGGGGCGTCGATGGACACGTACCGAGGCTCGTAGTCGTAGTTCGGGACGCCGTCGAAGGCGTCTTCGGGTGTGCTCCGGAGTGCCATACGTTCACAACGGGGATGATGGCCATAAGCGCTGGTGCATCCGGGGTCCGTACGCCGCCTTCGACAGTGCCGACTGGCGGACTCCGGCCGCCCAGCGACCTGATTACCTCGCACCGTCCCGCCGCGCCATCGGCTCCCGCGCCCACCAAATATTCATACGCGCCGGAGTGCTACCATTCCGCATGTACGTCCGGGACGCGAAAAACAGGGAGGAGGTGTGGCTGCTGGATCACATCGAGGAGTTCGGCCTGGACGACGCGGCCTTCCGCTCGCGGGACTACGTCGTCGCCATCGACGAGTCCGGCGGCGGGAAGGCGGGCTTCGGTCGGATCCGAATCCACAAGACCGAGGGCGGTGAGCGATCCGGTGGATCGCGATCCTCGTCGGACCGGAGGTCCGACGGTGGGGAGTTCTGCGAACTGACGAGCGTCGGCGTCCTCCCCGAGTGGCGCGGCCAGGGCGTCGGCGCCCACGTGATGGAGCGGCTGATCGAGCACGCTCGCGACGAGGGGTTCGAGACCGTCTTCCTCTTTACCCCCGCAGCGGAGTACGCGACCCAGTTCGGCTTCGAGCCGGTCGAGAGCAGTTCGCTCCCAGATCCGATGGCCGATCGCATGGACACGGTCGTCGCGGAGGAGGGCGAGGACACCGTCGCGCTCGTCGTCGACGTCGACGAGTTCGTGGTGCCCGATCGGCTCCGCCGGCGGTTCAAGGACGCCGCTCCCAGGGGCGACGACGGCGACGGCGATAGCGAGCCAGAGGAGACGGCCGAGGACTTTGGGATCGACCCCGACGAGGCAACGTACAAGTACGACGTCTAAACGCCGACGGTAGCTGCCGCTTCCCCGGCGAAGCGACTCGACCGGCGGGTGCCGCTCCGGACGAATTCCCGAGCGACGTAACTGCCAGCGGTTGCGTTTCTGTGCATACTAACCACAATCTTAACCGCGCGGTCGCTGAACTACCAGCAATCGGATGCTCGAAGACGAGTTCGGTCGCGAGGTCAGCGGCGTTCGCGTCTCGCTGACCGACCGGTGCAACTTCGACTGCGTCTACTGCCACAACGAGGGTCTCGGCGACGTCCGGGGACCGATGGAGCCCACCGACGAGGAACTGGGCACCGACGAAGTCGTACGCTTTCTGGAGGTCGCGGCGGAGTTCGACGTCGAAGCGGTGAAGTTCACCGGCGGCGAGCCGCTCCTCCGGGCGGATCTCGAGGAGATCGTCCGCCGGACCCCGGACTCGATGGCTGTCTCGCTGACGACGAACGGGACGATGCTCCCCGATCGGGCCGCCGCCCTCGCCGCCGCCGGCGTCGGGCGGGTGAACGTCTCCCAGGACGCGATCGATCCCGACGCCTTCGCCGCGGTGACGAACTCCGGTGCGTACGATCGCGTGATCGAGGGCGTCGAGGCGGCCCTCGACGCCGGACTGGCGCCGGTCAAACTGAACATGGTCGTCTTCGAGGCGACCGCGGGCCACGTGCCGGCGATGGTCGAACACGTCGCGGCGAACGACGGCCTCCAGCTCCAGCTCATCGAGTACATGCCGGAGATCGCCGGCAACCCGGAGTGGGCGATCGACATCGAGCGGGTGCACGACTGGCTCGCCGAGCAGGCCCATCGGGTCGAACGCCGCGAGATGCACGGCCGCCGCCGGTACTTCCTCCGCGAGGGTGCGACCGCCGCCGAGGTTTCCGAGGCTGCAGCCGGAGAGCCGGTCGCCGAGGTCGCCGCGGACGGCGGCGGTGCCGCGAGCCGAGGCGGGGCCGACGCCGTGCCCGGCGAGGGGATGGTCGAGATCGTCGATCCCGTCGCGAACGAATCCTTCTGTGCGAACTGCCACCGCGTCCGGCTCACCCACGACGGGAAGCTCAAGGGCTGTCTCAACCGGAACGACGACCTGCGCTCGATGGGCGAGACGAAGGACGAGATCAGGGCGACGTTCCGCGAGACCGTCGCCAATCGGGTGCCCTACTACGGCGAGTACCTGGTGAAAGCCGACGCCGAAGGCGACGACGGAGAGGGTAGTGGGGTCGAGGCTGCGGGCAGCGGGGCCGACGGTGAGAGTAGCGAGGCCAACGCTGCGAGCAGCGGAACCGACGCTACGGGCAGCGGAGTCGATGCCGAGTGGGTCGTCAACGAGGCGTACCTCGACGACTGAGGACCGACCTACTCCTCCCGGTCGACGCCGCTGACCCCGAGTTCTGCGCCGAGCGCGCCGAGCGCACCGCCGAGAGCGACTAACAGCGCGACGAGTCCGGCGGTGATCGCGAGAAACAGTGCCAGCTCGGCGCCGGCCGGATCGGTCGGGACCGAGAGCGGGTACGGGCTCGGGAGCGCGGAGACGCTGGCGAGGGCGAACTGCAGCGGCGCCGCCAGCGCGAGCGTCGCGACGCCGGCCGTGGCACCGGCGCGCGGTCCGGCGTTGTGGAGGTACCCCGCGACGAGCGGGCCGAGGAGGGCCATCGCGGCGAACGCCTCTGGAAGGAGCGTCCAGGCGAGCATCGATACCGCGGCGCCGAAGACGACTGCGAGCGGGAGGGCACGACCCCCGGTCGGGCCGAGCAGGCGGGCCTGGATGCCCCCGGCCGATCGGGCGTCGGAGGTGGGCGTGTGCATCTGTGTGCGATGTCACATTGGGTCCCGTCGGAAAAGAGGCCACTGGTGGGTGCCAGAAGGTGAGAAGGACCTTGGTGCCAGAACGTGGGACGGACGTGCGATCCAGCCGGCCGCTCGGCTTCGGTGCGCTTAAGTAGCCAAACCGGGAAGCCAACACCGCGACACACCTGCAGGGGAGCCGGTCCCCGAGTCCGCGAGGGCGCGAGTGACAGAGAGGCAGGTCGTGGTAGCCTAGCCTGGCCCAAGGCGCAGGGTTGCTAACTCTGTGGCGCAAGCCTCCGGGGTTCAAATCCCCGCCACGACGCTCAGTGACTCGCCGCCCGCAGTCCCCCGGATCGCCGGGGCGCGGTCGGCAGGCCTCGCCGCGACGCACGCCGCACCCAGCGGGAACCGCCCACGGTGCGACGCTCGCCTCGCGGTTCGCGGTCAACACACCGAAGCGAGACGCGCGATGCGTCCAACCGCTTCACCCAACACATGAGCGCAGAAGACACACCAGACGACGAAGACGAGGACCTTCGATACTTCGTCCGCATCGGGCAGACGGACCTCGATGGGACGAAGTCCGTCGAGCGGTCCCTCACGGAGATGAACGGCATCGGCCGTCGAACGGCTCGCATCATCGCCGAGGAGGCCGGCGTCGACCGCCGCGCCACCTTCGGTGCTCTCGACGACGACGTCATCGAATCGGTCGTCGAACTCGTCGAGTCCATCGAGGACGAGATTCCCGAGTGGATGGTCAACCGCCCCAGCGACTACTACACGGGCGAGGCCACCCACGAGACCGGGAACGACCTCTCGATGACTCGACAGCACGACATCAACCGCATGAAGAAGATCGACTCCTACAAGGGCGTCCGCCATCGCGGCGGCCACAAGGTCCGCGGACAGCGCACCAAGTCCACCGGCCGTACCGAGGGGACGATCGGCGTCAACGTCGAGGAGATCAAGGAGGACATGGCGGCGGAGGCCGCCGAAGAGGCCGAGGAAGAAGACGACGAGGGTGGTCTCTAAATGCCGCTTGGTAGTTCCACCAAGCAGTACGAGACGCCGAACCACCCCTGGCAGGGCGAGCGCATCGCCGGCGAGCACAACCTCGTCGAGCGCTACGGCCTCGCCAACAAGGAAGAACTCTGGCGCGCCCAGTCCGAGCTACGCGACCTCCGCCGGGAGGCCCGCGAACTGCTCGGTCGCGCTGGCGGCGACGCCGACGCAGCGACCCAGGAGGGCGCTGAGTTCCTCGCCCGCCTCAAGCGCTACGGCGTCCTCGACGAGTCCGAGGCGCTGGACGACGTCCTGTCCCTGGAGATCACCGACGTACTCGAGCGTCGCCTCCAGACCGTCGCCTACCGCAAGGGGCTGGCGAATACGCCTCAGCAGGCGCGACAGTTCATCGTCCACGGCCACGTGACGATCGACGGCCAGCGCGTCCAGCGACCGTCCTACACCGTGGAGGTCGACGAGGCGGCGGACATCGAGTTCGACGAGTCCAGCCCCCTCGCGGACGAGCTCCACCCCGAACGAGCGGAGGACCAGTAACATGGCAGACAACGACGACAAGTGGGGCATCGCCCACGTGCACGCATCGTTCAACAACACGATCCTGACGGTGACCGACCTCACCGGCGCGGAGACGATCGCGAAGTCCTCCGGTGGGGCCGTCGTCAAGCAGAACCGCGACGAGGCGTCGCCGTACGCGGCCATGCAGATGGCCGAGGAGATCGGCGAGGAGGTCCAGGAGGCCGGCTTCGAGGGCGTCCACGTTCGCGTCCGCGGCCCCGGCGGTAACCTCCAGAAGAGCCCCGGTCCGGGCGCACAGGCGACGATCCGCGCGCTCGCCCGTGCCGGCCTCGAGATCGGCCGCATCGAGGACGTCACCCCGATCCCACACGACGGATCGCGACCCCCGAAGGGCAAGAGCGGCTTCTAACACGATGACACAGGACTACGAGGTCGAGTACATCGAACGCGAGGAACGCGCCGCGCGCGTCCTCGTCCGGGGCATCAGCCCCGCCTTCGCCAACGGCATCCGCCGCGCGATGATCGCCGACGTGCCGACGATGGCGATCGAGACCGTGCGGATGATCGAGAACGAGTCGGTGATGTTCGACGAGCAGATCGGCCACCGCCTCGGACTCGTGCCGCTGACGACGCCGGTCGACGACTTCGAGATCGGCGAGGGCGTCACGCTGTCCCTGGACGTCGAGGGGCCCGACACGGCCTACTCCGGCGACATCGTCTCCAGCGACGAGCTGGTCCAGCCCGCCGAGGACAACGTGCCCATCATCGACCTCAAGGAGGACCAGCGCCTCGAACTCGAGGCCGACGCGGTCCTCGATCGCGGGCGCGAGCACGCGAAGCACCAGGGCGGCGTCTCCGTCGGCTACCGACACCTCCAGTACGTCGAGGTGCTCGGCGACCGCGGCGAGTACGAGGACGACGAACCCCACGTCCTGCGCGGCGTCATCGAGGAGCGTGCACCCGAGCACGCTGCCGACGACGACGCCGAGGAGGGCGACCTCGTCGCGACCGACGCGTTCGACAACGACCTCACGAACCGGTACCCCGGCAAGGAGCTCGAAGTGCACGACGTCCCCGAGGCGTTCGTGTTCCACGTCGAGACCGACGGGTCGCTGGACGTCGAGACGCTCGTGACGGAGGCCATCGGCTCGCTCGGCGACCGCGCCGACGAGCTCGAGGAAGCCGTCCAGCTCTAACGGACCGCATCGAACGACCACACAACCGACACAGCACAGATGACCCTTCGAACCCACCACACGCGGCTCGCACGCGGCTCGCCTGAAGCCGCTGCCACCGGGAGCGCTCGCGCCGGCCGAACGGCCGGCGGTGTCGCTGCCATCGCCGGGAACGTCCCGACAGATCGCCGCACCGAAAGGGGTTTGAAGGCCTGCGATCAACGGACGGATGCGCGCAGGGATAGCCAAGTCAGGTCAACGGCGCAGCGTTCAGGGCGCTGTCCCGTAGGGGTTCGCAGGTTCAAATCCTGCTCCCTGCATCCGTCCGCTTCTCACCGAATTCATCCATGAGCAAGACGAATCCACGTCTCACCAGTCTCGTCGCCGACCTCAAGTCGGCGGCTCGCGAGACCGACGCCGACGTGTGGAGCGACGTCGCCGACCGTCTCCAGAAGCCTCGACGTACCCACGCCGAGGTCAACCTCGGCCGCATCGAGCGGTACGCCGACGAGGACGAGACCGTCGTCGTGCCGGGCAAGGTGCTCGGCAGCGGCTCGCTGCGCAAGGCGGTCACGGTCGCCGCGGTCGACTTTAGTTCGTCCGCACAGACCAAGATCGAGCAGGTCGGCGAGACTACGACACTCGAACAGGCAATCCAGAACAACCCCGAAGGATCCAACGTCCGGGTGATCCGATGAGCGCCGCCGAGTTCGAGGCGGACCTCGTCGTCGACGCCCGCGACGCCATCCTCGGTCGCGTCGCCAGCCAGGTCGCGCAGGCGGCCCTGGACGGCGACTCGGTCGCGATCGTCAACGCGGAAGGCGCCGTCATCACCGGCGATCGCGAGGACATCTTCGCGAAGTATCGCAAGCGACGCGAGATCGGGAGCGACCGTGGCCCGGCCTACCCCAAGCGCCCGGACACGATCATGAAGCGCACCGTGCGCGGCATGCTCCCCCACAAGAAGCAGCGAGGCCGAGAGGCCCTCGGACGGGTTCGCGCCTACGTCGGGAACCCGAACGACCAGGAGGCCGAACACCTCCCGGACACCTCGCTGGATCGACTCTCGAACATCCGCTTCGTCCACCTGGGCGAGGTCAGCGAGCAACTCGGAGCCAACGTCACATGGTAACGAACACTAGCGGCAAGAAGAAGACCGCCATCGCTCGCGCGACCGTTCGCGAGGGCGAGGGTCGCGTTCGCATCAACTCGGAGCCCGTCGAACTGCTCGAGCCGGAGACGGCGCGCCTGAAGGTCCTCGAACCCTTCCGCGTCGTCGACGGCATCCGCGACGACGTCGACATCGAGGTCGACGTCGAGGGCGGCGGCGTGATCGGGCAGGCCGACGCGGCCCGGACCGCGATCGCACGGGGCATCGTCGAGCACAGCGGCGACGCCGAACTCCGCGACGCGTACATGGAGTTCGACCGGACGCTGCTCGTCAACGACGTCCGTCGCTCCGAACCCAAGAAGTGGGGCGGCCCCGGCGCACGGGCCCGCTACCAGAAGTCCTACCGGTGATCTAACCATGATGGTCCCAGTTCGCTGTTTCACGTGCGGCAACGTCGTCGGCGAGCACTGGGAGGAGTTCAAGGCTCGGACGCGCGAGGCCGAGGAGCCCGAGGACCCGGAGAAGGTCCTCGACGACCTCGGCGTGGACCGCCACTGCTGCCGGCGGATGCTCGTCTCGCACAAGGACCTCGTCGACATCGTGGCTCCCTACCAATGACACAGCGCTTCACCCGCTACGAGCGGGCACGGATCCTCGGCGCGCGAGCGCTGCAGGTCTCCTACGGCGCGCCGGTGCTCATCGACACCGACCAGACGGAACCGATCCTCGTCGCTGCCGAAGAGTACGACGCGGGCGTGCTCCCGTTCACGGTCGATCGGGGTGACGCGTAGGTGGTGCTGATCACCGACGTCCGGCTCCGCCGGATCCTCGACTCCCGCGGCAATGCGACGGTCGAGGCCGACGTACTCACCGAGACCGGCGGCTTCGGCCGCGCGGCGGCGCCATCCGGCGCTTCCACGGGCGAGTACGAGGCCATCGAACTGCCCGCTGCCGAGGCCATCGCCGCGGCACGCGAACACGCGATCCCGCGACTCGTCGGTGAGGTCCACGTCGGCGACCAGCGCTCTGTCGACCGGACGCTGCGCGCTGCTGACGGCACCGACGACTTCTCCGAGATCGGCGCGAACTCCGCGGTCGCCATCTCGATGGCCGCCGCGAAGGCCGCCGCCGACACGCTCGGTGCGCCGCTGTACCAGCACCTCGGCGGTGCGTTCCGCGGCGACTCCTTCCCGACGCCGCTCGGCAACGTCGTGGGCGGCGGCGAGCACGCTGCCGACGCGACGCACATCCAGGAGTTCCTCTCCGCACCCGTCGGCGCCCCGAACGTCCAGGAGGCAGTGTTCGCGAACGCGGCGGTCCACGCCCGCGTCGCGGAGCTACTCCACGAGGACGGCATCGCGGCCGGCAAGGGCGACGAGGGCGCCTGGGCGCCGTCGATCGACGACGCCGAGGCGTTCGACCTGGTCGAGCAGGCCGTCGACGACGTCGAGGACGAGGTCGGCTTCGAGATCCGCTTCGGCCTCGACGTCGCCGGCGCCGAACTCTACGAGGACGGCGAGTACCACTACGGCGAGGAGACCCGCTCCACCGAGGAGCAGATCGACTACATGGTCGACCTCATCGAGGAGTACGACCTCGTCTACGTCGAGGACCCACTCGACGAGAACGACTACGAGGCCTTCGCCAACCTCACAGACCGAGTGGACGGCGACCGGACGCTGATCTGTGGCGACGACCTCTTCGTGACGAACGTCGAGCGCCTCCAGACCGGCATCGACACCGGCGCCGCCAACTCCATCCTGATCAAGCCCAACCAGATCGGCACGCTGACCGACGCGGTCGACGCGATCGAACTGGCTCGCGAGAACGGGCTCGCCTCGGTCGTCTCCCACCGCTCGGGCGAGACCGAGGACGCGACGATCGCACACCTCGCCGTCGCGACGGACGTCCCCTTCATCAAGACGGGCGCCGTCGGCGGCGAGCGGACCGCGAAGCTCAACGAACTCATCCGGATCGACGACGACGCAACATGAGTAACAACGACAACGAAATGGAGGGGCTCGACGCCGAGGAAGCGGAGGCCGACGAGGCGTCCGCCGCCGAGGCAACCGAAGAGCCCACCGACGCACCGGACGCGGCAGACGCCGACGCCGAGGCCGCCGAGGCCGAGGACGAGGCGGCCGCCGACGAACCACAGCTCGACGACGACGTGCTCGGCGACGAGGAGGCCGACCTGCTGATCCCCGTCGAGGAGTACCTCGGCGCTGGCGTCCACATCGGGACCCAGCAGAAGACCTCGGACATGGAGCGGTTCATCCACCGCGTCCGGACCGACGGCCTCTACGTGCTGGACGTCGCCCAGACCGACGGGCGCATCCGCACCGCCGCGGACTTCCTCTCGGGCTACGACCCCGAGCAGGTCCTCGTCGCGTCGTCCCGCCAGTACGGCCAGTTCCCCGCCGAGAAGTTCGCCGAGGCGATCGGCGCGCGGGCCCGCACCGGCCGCTTCATCCCGGGAACGCTGACGAACCCGAAGTACGACGGCTACATCGAGCCGGACGTCGTGGTCGTCACCGACCCGATCGGCGACGCCCAGGCCGTCAAGGAGGCCATCACCGTCGGGATCCCCGTGATCGCGATGTGTGACTCCAACAACGCCACGAGCAACGTCGACCTCGTCATCCCGACGAACAACAAGGGTCGCAAGGCCCTCTCCGTCGTCTACTGGCTGCTCGCCAACGAGACGCTCGACCGCCGCGGCGCGGAGCCGACCTACGCCCTCGACGACTTCGAGGGCGGCATCTGAACGCGGCATTCGAATTTCGTCACGGGCGCGATCGTTTGCGCGGACTTCTTCGAGGGTCGATTCGACTGGAAGCGGCTGCCACGTCGTTCGCGTACGAACTCCAGATTGCGCTACGCTCCAATCGCCACAGCCCTAAATACGATTGCGGCCCAACCTTCGTCCACTATGGCACAGGCGTCCCGCCGGATCGTCGCTGGGCAGGATTCGGAGCTCCACGACGAGCCCCACATCACTGACAGCCGAGTCACGGTCCGCTTCGTTCACGAGCGCGTGGAGGAGGGTGACCTGGGGCCGGCGAGTTTCGCAGAGCAGTACGGGGTCGACCTCGCAGACGTTTACCACGCCCTCGCGTACTATCACGACCACCCCGAGGAGATGCGCACCGTCGAGGAGCGCCGTTCGGAGACGATCGAGACGCATCGGGCTGACGCGATTACTGGTCCGGACGACGTGTGAGCTACCGGATCCTCGCGGACGAGACTATCGACCGCCAAGCCGTTGCTGGACTCCGGGCCGACGGTCACGACGTCGAGCACGTCGACGCGATTTCAAGCGACCTCCCGCAGGAGTAGATCGAGCGCCCTGTCTACGTGAACAGGAATTGGCGCTAACTATACCACGAACGGCAGCCACTCGAACCACCCGGCCGTCGTCTCGGGATCGAGCAGCGGATCGTGCAGGACCAGCCAGTCCAGCAGGATCAGTCCGAACCCGTGTGCCACGACGGAGGGCAACAGCGAGTTGGCGTGGTAGTCGGTCAGCCCGAAGAGGACGTCCGTCGGCCCCGAGAGCAGGAGTTCGACGGGCGGCTTGCTGGCGTGCAACAGCGCGTAGATCACGGGGCTGACGAACGCCACCCACGGGCCCTTCTCGCGCAGGCCCACACACAGGAGGCCACGGAAGAACGTCTCGCCGGCGATCACGAGGAAGAGCTGTTTGATCGCGTGAGTGAGGAACGGAACGGGCGCGGCGCTGTCGAGGCCCCACATCGGGTAGAACTCGCGAACGCCGGGGAGCGTCGAGCCGACGACGTAGAACGGGAGGACGAACGCCGACAGCAGGAGGGCGTCCTTGACGGCGCGACGGTCGACGCGCCAGCCCAGCCGGTTGCCGTGGGCCAGCGCGAACGCCATCGGGATCGCCAGGAACAGGAGCCCGTCTCGCAGGAGCCGCGCGTCGATTCCCTGGAGGGGAACGTTCATCCAGGCGATGGTCACGGCGCCGCCCAGGAGGACGGAGCGCTGGTACCAGGAGAGGGTGGCCAGCCGGTCCCGGAGGGCAGCCGTCCGGGCGTCGGCGGCCGTCGACACGGCGCTACTCCGTCGGGACTGGGCCGGTCCCGATCACGTCCTCGACCGTGCTCCGGAACTCGTCGTCGGTGGCGAAGTAGGTCGTCTCGACGTCGGCGAGCACGTCGGTGACGGTCCGCGGGCCGGAGGGCGTTCGGATCGTCGACCCGCCCTCGCGGCGCTGGATCTCGCTCTTCTGGAGGGGGAAGTGCAGCCGTGCGGTCACGCGGGCCAGCGGCGCGCCCTCGACGGGCGTCTGCTCGCCGAGTTCGACGGCGGGCTCTTCGGCCTCCTCGTCTTCGGCGTCGTCCTCGCTCATGCCCCGTGATTCTCCGGGACGGCAATTGTGCCTTTCGTTTCGGCGGGTCGCGATCGAGTGTCGCTCGCGATCGGACCTTACGGGTCCGGTGACGACCGAACGCAGAGCGAGACCGACTCGAAGGTGGCCGTGCAGTGCTCGCCAGGGATCGTACTGCAGACGGCGATCCCGGCGTGTATCGGGCCCTCGAGGGCGACCCGGCGCTGATCGACTGGCGTCCAGTCAGTCCCGTCGCGCGAGACGGACGCCGTGACTGTTCCGTCTGCAACCTCGAGTCTGGCCCAGTCGTGGGTGTCTGCGGCGTCGGCCACCGCCTGGCCGACGCCCAGTTCGTCGGGCGCGGGCCGCCACAACAGCGTGGTGCCCCGGCCCACTGATGGCCCGATCCCGGCGTACGCCGCGTCGGGGTCGACCGCGGAGCGCACCATGACGCCGCCGAAGCTCCACTCCGAGACGGCCTCGAGGTCCGCGATGCGAGCCTCGATCCGCACTGGCGGTTCCACAGTCCCGTAGGCGAACTGGAACTCGTTGACGTCCTCGATGATCGACCGGCCAGCGCCGGTGACGGTCCACTGGCCGGCGGTCCCGGTCGTGCTCGCCTCGCTCTGCTCGTCGTCGTATCCGATCGTCGCCGTCGAATCGAGGTTTCGTTGCGTCCACTCGCCCGCCGTCGACGGCGGGTCCTGGACCGTCGGGCAGTTCGCCAGTTCGATGCGGGCGCCGCCGCTCTCGCTCTCCGTGACGCGAACGTCCCACTCGAGACGGTCGGCGATCTCCGAGACCAGCCCGAGGCCGACCCCGGTGCCGGTATCGCTCGTACTGAAACCACGCTCGAGCACGGCGTCCCGGTCCGCTGCGGGGATGCCGGGGCCGTCGTCTTCGACGGCGAACCCGCCGTCCTCATCGAGGCACGTCACTTGTACGGTCACGTCGTCGCCGGCGTGCTGTACTGCATTCTTGAACAGGTTCTCGAGGACCGTTCGGAGCGTCCCGGGTGCGACCTGCACGACGGTCGACTCGGGGAAATCGAGGTCGAGCGTCGCGGCGTCGGTGCCAGTGAGTCGCCACACGTCACGTGCGACCGACGCGAGCGACGTCGAGGGAAGCGGGTCCTCCGCCTCCCTCGTCTCGGCGACGTCCTCGTCCTCGCTGGTCGCCACGGCTTTGAGATCGTCGAGCATCTCGTCGATGCGTTCGAGTGCGTCTTCGACCTCGTCGAGGAACTCCTCCTCGCCGGTCATGCGGGCCTGTTCGAGGTACCCCGTCGCCAGCGAGAGCGGCGTTCGGAGGTCGTGCGTGTAGCTCTCCGCGACGGCCTCGAGTCGGCGCTGCTGGTCGGCGATGCGTTCCTGGCGCTCGACGGAGTCTGTCACGTCCTCCGTATAGCCGACGAGGCCAGCGATCTCGCCGTCGTCGTCCCGCCAGACGTGTTTCGAGGTCTCGAGCCAGTGGGTGCCGTCAGTCGTCTCGAAGCTCTCGGACTTGGCGTCGAACCCTTCGCCCGTCCGGAGCACGTCGAGGTCCTCCTGGTAGGTCGCCTCGTCGTAGATCTCTGCGTCCGTCTTGCCGATGGCCTCCTCAGGCGGGATGTCACCTTGCTCGCGAGACTTCCGGAGGTGGCGCGCCTCGGCGTCTTTGACGTAGACCGATCCCTGGACCGTGGCGAGCAGCGCCTCGAGCGCCGCGCTGTCGGCCGCTTCCCACCGGCGGCGTTCGTACGCCTCGATGCGTTCGTCGACGGTCTCGCGCAGCGCCTCGGGGGGCTCCCTCGGCACGAAGCCGTCTGCGCCTGCCGCCGTGGCACGCCACGCGTCCCGGGCGTCGTCCCCGACGACGAGAATCGGCAGCCGCCCGTTACTGCCCCGGAGTTCGGCGACGACGTCCGGAGGCGACTCGGCTGCGATCGCGTCGGTGACGAGCACGCAGCCGACGGGCTGGGCTGCCTCGGCGTCGATCGACTGCAACGCTGCGGCCGCGTCGGACGCGACGTCGATCTGGTCGAGTCGACCGCCGAGCAGCGCGGCTTCGAGCGCGTCGGCAAGCGCCTCGTCGGTCGTGACGACGAGGCCGCGGGACGGACTGTGCAGCGGTGACGACAAAGGTAGGGACCGGTTGTCGGTTCCGACGTGAATACGTGACGGCCGGATGCCGACGGCAGCGGCGGTTGGCGATTGGCCGTATGCCCGCCGTTTCACGGCCGACCCGACTCGATCTTATCATCGACTGGACGCGGACGAAGGTCGATCGATCGCCGGCCGGTCGACGGCGTTACTGCGGTAGCGCGGGAAGCGGGTAGGCCCGCCGCGGTCGGAATACTCAAGCGACGCAGGCGTCCGACTGTCGAGATAGTTGATGACGACGGGACAGGCTGGCAGCGCCGCGGGGTCGGCAGCGACGGCCGTGGATGTGGCGCCGGGAGTGATCGCCCGATGGTGAGCGAGGAGCGCGGGTTCAAACTGTTCTACTTCATCCTCTTTGCCTCCTTCTCCGGCTACGTGATGTTCCGGAACGTGTTCCTCGACGAGATCGGACTCACGGGGACACAGATGGGGATCGTCGGCTTCCTCTTCCCGCTGTGTGGAATGATCGCCCAGCCGATCTGGGGGCTGATCGCCGACTGGAAGGGTGCGAGCAAGCCGATTCTCTACGTCTCGACGATCGTCGCCGCCCTCGCAGCCCTGCTCTACCCGCTTGCGCCGTTCGTCGGCGCGACGTTCGCGGCGGTCCTCGTCGCGACGGTGGTGTTCGCGACGTTTCGCGCGCCGGCGGTGCCGATCGCGAACGCGCTGGTGCTCTCCTCGGGAATGTCCTACGAGGGCGTCCGGGCCTACGGCTCGATCGCCTTCGGCCTCGCCGGCCTCGGCTTCGGCTTCCTGATCGGCATCACGGCGACGGAGGCCGTCTTCTACGCCTACACCGTTGGCACGCTGTTGCTCGCATTGTTGCTCACGCGACTCCCCGCCGACGATCCGGAGGCGCTCGGGGACGACCTCGACCTGGAGTCGATCCGACGGCTGCTCTCACGGCAGTTCTTCCTGCTGCTCGGCGCTGCCTTCTTCCTCGGCGTGATGACACCCGCGACGGCCGCCTTCTTCTCCGTCTACGTCCGCGCGATCGACCAGCCCGACACCATCACGGGGTTCGCGTGGTTCATCAAGACGGTCGCGGAGGCAGTCGCCTTCGTCTACGTCGCGCGGCGGGGCGGTGGCTCCTACCGCTGGTTGATGGCCGCTGCCGGCGTGTTCTACATGAGCACCTACCTCCTGCTGGCGACGACCGGTTCGATCGTCGTGGTCGTCTCCTCGCAGGTCATGCTCGGCCTCGGCTATGCACTCTTCAACCTCGCGTCGGTGAACCTGGCGCACTCGATCTCCCCGGCGGCGCTGAAGTCGACCGCCCAGAGTCTCCTGATGGTCGGCGGCGTCAGTGCCGGTCGGGCGATCGGGGAGCTGGTGACCGGCGTGCTCGTCGACGCCGTCGGCGTCCAGGCGATGTACGGCTACGTCGCGGTGCTCGGCGTGCTCGTCGTCGCCTTCTCGCTGGCGATCTCGGCCTCGACGGCGGCGGACGCGGAGCGGCAGGCCGCGGCGGAGGGCTAGTCGCAGGCGTGATCGACGTAGCAGCCAATCGAGGAACCACTCATGGCTGGTGCAGTATCCGCTCAACGCACTGGGTGGCGTCCACTCACGAAAAATCGGCGACTGTGGGGGATAGCGACGTGGTGGGATCGATTAGCCGCGCACTTCGATCTCCGTTCCCCGCGCGGTCGCACCGCTCTCCACGGGGAGCGTGATCTCGAGGACGCCGTTGGTGTACTCGGCGTCGATCTCCTCCTCGACGATCCGTTTCGGGAAGCGGAACCGTCGGTGATACGTCTTCTGCCGGCCGCGCTGTTCGTCCTCGTGCTCGGCAGAGACGTTGAGGACGCCGTCGTCCCAGCTGACGGCGATGTCCTCGAGGTCGAAGCCCGGAAGCTCGACGGTGAGCACGAACTCGTCGTCGGCCTCGTAGAGTTCGTAGTCGTCGCTTCCGGTCTCGAAGAGCTGGTTTGGCAGGTCGATACCACGGGTCCACGAGGTGGATGGTCGCATGGGAAGTGCCATGAGTCTCACCTCGAATACAGATAGTGCTATGGTTGCGATTCTACAAATATCTTTTCTTACCGGCCACCTCGTGGACCGCTCGGGGGATCCGTTCACCTCGAATTTGCGAACGGCGGTCCGTCGGGCAGGCCGAACGCGATCGGATAGCGGAGCGACACACTGGAGACGACTGCCGTTGCTGTCCGATAGCAAGCAACGCGATCCGCCACGTTCGAGGGAGCGACCGCTGCTCCCCTCCGATATTCCTTTACCACGCGACTGCCTATAGCCGTCAAATGCCAGTCGAAGCGACTAGCGCCGGCGCCATCCTCTATCGGGATACGCGCGGCCGGCGGGAGTACCTGCTCCTCAAATCTCGCCCGGGGGACTGGGAGTTCCCCAAGGGCGGGGTGGAGGGGGCAGAAGAGCTCCAGCAGACGGCGATCCGCGAGGTCGAGGAGGAGGCGGGCATCGAAGACTTCCGTCTCCTCGACGGCTTCCGCGACGAGTACGACTACGTGTTCGAAGCGAACGGCAACACGATCCACAAGACCGTCCACCTGTTCGTGGCGAAGTCCTTCGAGGCCTCCGCCGAACTCTCCCACGAGCACCGCGACCACCAGTGGCGCGACTACGAGCAGGCGATCAACACGATCACCCAGGACGGCCCCCGCGAAATCCTCGAAGACGCCCACGAGTTCATCGACGAACTCGAAGCGGAAGCCGAGGCCGAGTAGCGCGGCGGCGCGGATCGGACCCGTGTCGGGCACGACGAGCCGCTGCTCCGCGTGCCGACACCGAACGGGCCGCCAGCTGGTAGCTGTGATGGCCAACACGACGGCCTTTTGCACGGCCGTGGCGGACCCTGAGCTATGCTGCTGGTTCGGGGTAGGGCCGGCGGGACCGAGTTGACCGGGACGATCTACGAGCGCGGCGAGCGGGCGCCGACCTTCCGGGGTGCGCCCGAAGACGACGCCGCCTACGTCTGGGTCTGCGACGAGTTCTACGAGGTCGAGAGCGGCGGCTCCATCCAGGAGATCGACGGCCGAGAGATCCACGTCGCCTTCGAGTCGCCGATGCCCCGCGGGTTCGACACCCGCGACCAGGCCCTGGCGGCCGCTCGCGAGCACGTCCGGACGCAGTTCTCGCGCGTCGGCGTCGCGACGACCGACGTCGAGATCGAGGTCGTGGAGGACGCCGAGGTCGCCGCCGACGAGGGCGCGCCCGCCGAGCAGGACTCCTGAGTTGCCGTTCCCGGCGGACTGCTTCTAGCCGACCTCGCCGCCCCAGCGCCGGTCGTCGTAGTCCCGCATCCGGTCTGTGCCGAAGGCTTCGGCGAGGGCGTCTCTGAGGTCGTTCGTGCTGCGCTGTCCGATCCTCGCCAGCGAATCCGCCTTCGCGACCGCGGTCGGTGGACCGCGCTCCGCGGCGACCTCCCGGAGGACGAAGTCGGTGAGCGCGCTGCGGCAGTCCTCGTCCTCCGTGAGCGCGAGCGGCGCCTCGATCCGGTAGAGGAGGTCGTCGCGAGGGTCATAAAGCGCGAAGAAGGTGACCTCGTAGGCCTCGGGGTCGAGTTCGCGGTCGATGCCGAAGGCGCCCGGATCGGTCGTCCCCGTTCCGGGGTCGCCATTGCCGGCGAGGAGTCGGTCCGCGCCGCCGCGGGAGCGGAACCAGGAGGTGTAGGTCAGCGCGTCGGTGTCCCGCCGGCGTTCGCGGTGGGTCTCCCCGTGCTCGTCGACGGTCTCGACGAACTCGCCGCGTTCGAGCAGCCGGGTGAACAGCGCAGTGTCGCCGACCCACGGCGCCTGCTCCCCGCGCTCGCGGAGGGTACGGGTGATCGCCTTCGTCGCGGGGTTCTTCACGAAGCCGATGACTGGCACCTCGCGATCGACGGCTCGCTCGACCAGGTGGACGTAGTTCTCGATGACGTCACGCGGCTCGGGTTCGTCGTAGAGGAGGTCCCGGAGTTCCGGCGCGCGATCGGCCCAGTTGAGCATCCCCTTCGGGTAGATCGGTCCGTCGAGGACGAGCAGGTCCTCTACGGCGTCGAAGTGTGCGAGTGCGTGTTGGCTCTCCGCGAGGTACAGGGAGAGTTCGTGCACCACGCTCTCCTCGAAGCGCGGGACCTGGGGCGCGCGGAGGAGCTGGCTGTGGGTGTTGCCCTCGTCGAGGCGCTCCTCGATCTCCTCGACGCTCGCGAGGTCGCCGGAGTGGACCGTCGTGATGAGGGATCGCTGGCGGTGGAGGTCGAGATCCGACGGCTCGGCTGCCATCGCGGCCTGTGCGACGTCGAGCACGAGCCCGTTCTTGTAGGAGGTCGGGTTGATCGTGCCCGAGTCGAGGCCGTGGGCGGTCTCGAAGACCGGGTCTCGCAACGCGGCGACCTCGAGGTCGATCTCGCGAAGCTCCTGGTCGTCGAGTGGCCGCAGGACTGCGCGGCCGTCGTCGTCGCGGAGCGGGTCGAGGAACTCCTTCCAGACCGTCTCGGCGAACCGCTGGTGTTCGCGCTCGTCGATGCCGCGGCTGATCCGCCGGGCGTGCCTGGCGATGCCGCGGAAGTGGACCCGATCCAGCGTCATGGCCGACCGTTGCGCGGAATCGGTGAAAAGTGCGTGGGGTCGCAGCGAGGCGGGTCCTATCCGATGTACCGCAGGTCGTCCTCGGTCGGCGCCGGCGCCTGCTGCTGTTGTTCCATCTCGCGGATCTTCCCGACGACCTCCTCCATCTCGTCGGCACGGTCCTCGAGGTCCTCGTCGTCGACCTCGACGTCGAGGACGGCCTCCAGAACCTCCAGCACGGCCTGGGCGGACTTCGGATCGACGAGGTAGCCAGACGTCTCGCCCATCAGGCACGCGGCGTCGAGGCCGCGGCGGGCGCCCATGCCCAGCAGCAGGCCGCTGACGCCGACGATCCCGCCGGCGGGCTCGTCCTCGCGGAACTCGACGCCGTGTTCTTCGAGCGTCTCGACGATTTCCTCGCCGCTAGCGGCGCCGAGCACGTCGTACTCCTCGATCAGTTCGCCCGTGGGAACGCCGCCGAGCGCGTACACCTCGGACACGTCGAAGTCGTCGGCGACGTCGAGGATCGCGTCGGTGAGGTGGTAGTGGCCCTCGTTGCTCTGGGCCTGGTGGTCGCCCGTCAGCAGGAGGAGGTCGCGGCCCTCCGTCGAGACGGCGTGGAACTCCGCCGCCGCGAGGCTGGCGACGCCGTCGTCCCCGACGGTGACCTGCGGCGGGAAGTGTTCGGAGTGGATCCGACGCACCGTCTCCGCGTCGAGTTCGTCGCGGAGGTGCTCGGCCGCGAGTTTGCCCACGTGGCCGACGCCAGGGAGCCCCTCGACCAGCACCGCGTCCTCGAGGTCGACCTCGGCGGGTCGCTCGATCTCGAATTCGTCCATATTGGGGCGGAGGGGCCGCGACGTATCAACGCGTCGGTAGCAGGAGCCGATCCAGCGGCGACCGCCCCCGAGACCGGTCGATTCGCGCGATCACTCCCGCTCGACGTCCACCAGCGACATCAGCGGGTAGTCGCCCTCCGTCGCCATCTCGGCCCGGACCTTCGTGTCGGCCCGCTCGACCTCGACGATGGCGTCGAAGAGGGTTCCCGTGAGTTCGGTGTAGTCGGCCTCGTCGGTCGCGTCGCCGGCGGGTTCCTCGGCGTCGAGCGGTCCTGCGTCGGGAGATTCCGAACCGGCATCGCTGCTCGCCGGATCGGCCGTCTCGTCGAGGGGATTCAGGCCGGCGACGGCGCGTTCGATTCGCTCCTCCAGTGGCTGGACCTCGACGTTCTCACAGAACGGCTGGTTCTCGATCGACTCCGCCATCGCCGTGGCCAGGCTCTCCGCGCTCTCGGGGCTCACCGGCGTCCCCGCGAACTGGTGGTAGAGCGCGCCGAACTTGATGCCCGCCTCGAAGGCGGCCCGTTCGGCGTCCGTGGGCTCGGTCATGGCGTGCTGTGTGACCCCCTGTGGCAAGTCACTGCCGGAATCGGGTCTGGACGGTGCAATACCGATCGCGGGCAATCGTCACCCTCTACCCACCGTGCTGTCACTCAGCTGCTCACACGTTGACTACCGAAGCGTAACCCCCTTATCGGGTCCCTCCGTGGCTCCGACCGAGCGATGGACGAACCGGTCGTACTGACGGGGGCAGGTGGTCGCGTAGGTGCGGCCATTCTGGAGGGGATCGGCGAGGACTACGACTGGCGGCTGTTCTACCACAGCCACCCTGACGAGGTGCTCGCCGACGGCGAGGTGATCGTCGGCGACGTCGTCGAGGAGGAGAAGGTCCGGGACCTCGTCGAGGGCGCCGGCGCCGTCATCCACCTCGCGGGCGACCCCCGGCCGGAAGCGCCGTGGGACAGCGTCCTCGAGAACAACATCCACGGCACGAAGGTGATCATGGAGGCGGCCGCCGACGCGGGCGTCGAGAAGTTCGTCTACGCCTCCTCGAACCACGCCGTCGGCGCCTTCGAGACGAGCGAGCGAACGCCCGAGATGTACCGCCCGGGGGACGACTTCCGGCTCGACGGTACAGAGCTCCCACGCCCTTCGAACCTCTACGGCGTCTCCAAGGCTACCGGCGAGATCCTGGGCCGCTACTACTACGACCACTCCGAGATGGACGTCTGCTCCATCCGGATCGGGAACCTCACCAGGAACCACCCGCCGAAGGAGTACGAGCGCGGCCAGGCGATGTGGCTCTCCTACCGCGACTGCGCGCACCTCTTCGAGCGGAGTCTCGAGGCCGACTACGGGCACGCGATCGTTTACGGCATCTCCGACAACGAGCGGAAGTACTACTCGCTGGAGGGCGCGCGGGAGATCCTGGGGTACGAACCCCAGGACGACTCGGCCGATTTCACGTTCGAGGGCGAGCCGATCGAGGAGTGACTGCGCGCGCCGTCAGTCGTCGGTTAGCTGTGGATACGCGACCTCCCAGACGTGTCCGTCCGGATCCGCGAAGTAGCCGGAGTAGCCGCCCCAGAAGACTTCCTGTGCCGGCTTGACGAGGCGACCGCCGGCGTCCACTGCTTCCTGCAGCGTCTCGTCGACTTCCGCCTTCGTCTCGACGTTGTGCGCGATGGTCACGCCTGAAAACCCCGGCCCTTCGTCGGGAACGGTTGCGTCTTCCGCGAGTAGTTCCCGCGGATACAGCGAGAGCCAGGTTCCTTCGAGCGTGAAGAAGGCGACGTCACTGTCGGCTTCGCGATCCTGTAGCGGGAGTCCGAGTCCGTCCCGGTAGAACCGGATCGATTCTTCGAGGTCGTCGACGCCGAGGGTGACGAGCGAGATCGAGGGATCCATTTTCGAGAGAGACGGTGCACCGTTTGATAAAACTGCGCTCGGGTTACTCGAACAGCCCCTCGACGTCCCGATCGCGCGCTTCCTCCCGTTCGACGTGCCCGCGCAGCCGCTGGTGGACGATCCCCCGTGACTCCGCCGACGTGACGAAATCTTCCAGCAGCGCCTTCAGCCGCCCCTCGTTTTCGGTCGTGCCGTCCGCGACGCGCTCGGCCGCTCGCTCGCACACTGATTCGTCGAGTTCGTCGTCCTCGGCCACCGTCGCAGCAGCGATCCCCAGTTCAGTCGCCGACAGCTCCCCGACCGAAATCACCGCGCCGTCGATCGCCAGCGGCCAGGCCGGCGCGCGCTCGATGCGCTCGGGATCGGCGGCGAGCAGGTCGAGGTACTCCCGCGCTCGGACGAGGTCGACGCCGCGATAGTCCGCGGGGAGTTCGGCGAGGTAGTCCAGTGCGCTCTCCGCGAGGCCGACGGCGCCAGCCCAGTTCCGGTTCGTCGCGTGGTGGACCGCGGCGGTGTACTGGATCAGGCCGTGGAGCAGGCGCTCGTCGTCGGTACCGTCCTGGAGGTCCAGCCAGCGCTCCTCCCAGGCGTCGTGGGCGGCGTGGTACTCGCCGGCGTTGTAGACGGCGGCGCCGGCGCGGAGGCGCTGGTGCATGGCCGTGTGGACGCGTCGGCGCCTGAAAAATGCCGCCCGCTCAGAGGAGCGGTATCGCCACGATCGCTGCGCCGATCGCGAGCACGACGACGCCGATTCCGCGGAGGAGCCAGAGCCACTTCGCGTCGAACTGCCGCGGCTCGTCGTTCCCCCACTCGCCCCGGCGCCCCGAGGTCGGATCGAACGTGAACCACTGGAGTCGGAGAACCGCGCCGGGCGCGACGACGAGCGCGAGGCCGAGCACCGCGGCGAGTACGATCGCGAGGAGGTCCCGAGTCGTGTACATGGACGAAAACTGGGTGCGGCATCTGGAAAAAGGCTGCCGAACGCTCGCGGCGCGGGGCTGCCTGCGGCTTCAGCGATCGAGGTCGGTGACGAACCGGTAGATCGCGGTGTTGAACGCCTCTGGCTGTTCGAGCATCGCGAGGTGGCCGGCGTTCTCGAGGATCGCCAGCGCGGCGTCGGGGATTTCGCTCGCGAGGTAGTCGTGATAGCGCGGCGGCGTGAGCTGATCGCCTCCGCCGGCGATGGCGAGCGTGGGCACGTCGATCTCGTCGAGGCGGTCCCGCACATCGAACTCGTGGCAGGTCAGGAAGTCTCGCTCGGTGACCGCGCGCCCCGTTTCGCGCATGACGGTCTCGGAGGCGTCGACCAGTTCCGGGCTGGGATCGACGAAGAGCCGGCCCGGTGCGTGGAGGAACTCGATCGCGCGATCGAAGTCCTCGGCCAGCCACTCCCGGAGCGATTCGAGGACGGCGAGGCGGGCACCGGTGCCAGCCAGAATCAGGCCGTCGAGGTCGATCTCGTCGGTCCGTTCGAGCGCGACGTGCAGGGCGACGGCGCCGCCCAGCGAGTTCCCCGCAAGAATCCGGGCGTCCGTGGCGTCCGCAACAGCGATCACGTCGTCCGCGTACGCAGAGAGCGTCTCGTAGCCCGCGTTCGCGTCGACGTCGTCGGACTCGCCGTGCCCGCTCAGGTCGAGCGTCGTGATCGGGTGGTCGTCGGCGAGCCGGAACTGCGAGCGCCAGACGGCGTGTGAACCGCCGCTACCGTGGACGAAGAGCAGGGGCGAGCCCGAACCGCCGCGATCGGACTCGCGGTAGGCCGTGGTCCGCCCGTAGTGGCTAACCGTCTCCATACCGGTCATAGGTCGCGCCGTGGGATAAATCGCACCACGTTTCGATAGCGTCGCGATAGCATTCGTCCGGTGCAGGGGTGGCACGCGATCAATCAGGGGACGGTATTCGATCGGACCGGAGATGGTTTTTGATCGGGTCGGCGATGGTATTCGATCGGATCGGAGACGGTCCTCGATCGGGTCGGAGATCGTATTCGCTCGGTACGGCGACGTCGAATCCCCTGGGCCGTTCGTCCGGCGGCACCGAACGGTGCCGACTCCGGGTGGATGCTCCGTCCGGAATCCGGACGAAGTCACGACTTCCGTTCCGGCCTCGACGGTGTCTCGCGGCGATCGGAGTCCGTGAACTACAAATCCACTCCAGACCAAGATTAGATCGCGAATCGACCGACGCACCGGGGGTACATTGGCGTTAAGCTTAAATACTTATCGCACTTACGTATGGTTAGTCGAATGGAGCTACAACAGTTCATCAACGACGACGATCGGTCGGTCCACTCCGTCCGTCGAGACGGCGGTCAGACCGTCGTCGCGGACTTCGGCCCTGGCGCGGGGGACGCGTCGGTGGACGTGGTCGGCGACACTGCGATCGTCATGCACGGCGAGGAACAGACCGACATCGACCTCCCCGAGCCCGTCGCACGTGCGTTTATGGAAAACGGCGTGCTAACCATCGAACTGGAGGCCGACGAGTAATGAGACTGACTGTCAAACCCCTCAAACAGAAAGACGCAGGACGCGGACTCGCCGCGATCGACCGGCTCGCGATGGACGAGCTCGATCTCGAGAACGGCGACTACGTGCTGCTGGAAGGCCCTGGCGACGGGAAGGCCGTCGCTCGCGTCTGGCCCGGCTACCCCGAGGACCGCGGCAAGGACGTCGTGCGCGTCGACGGCCGCATCCGCAAGCAGGCCGGCGTTAGCGTCGACGACCGCGTGGACCTCGAGCCCGCGGACGTCCAGCCCGCCGACTCCGTGACGGTGGCGCTGCCCCAGAACCTCCGCATTCGGGGCAACATCGGCCCGCTCGTGCGCGACAAGCTGAGCGGCCGCGCCGTCGCGGAGGGACAGACGGTCCCCTTCCCGCTCTCCTTCGGTCCCCTCTCGGATTCCAGCCAGGCGGTCCCCGTGAAGGTCGCAGAGACCCAGCCCACCGGTACCGTCGTCATCACCGACTCCACGGAGGTCGTCGTCAGCGAGACGCCCGCCGAGCAGCTCACCGAGACCGGTGCGGATGCCGGCGACGGCGTCCCGGACGTGACCTACGAGGACATCGGTGGCCTCGACGACGAACTCGAGCAGGTCCGCGAGATGATCGAGCTGCCGATGCGCCACCCCGAGCTGTTCCGCCAGCTCGGCATCGATCCCCCGAAGGGCGTGTTGCTCCATGGCCCGCCGGGCACCGGCAAGACGCTGATGGCCCGCGCAGTCGCCAGCGAAATCGACGCCCATTTCGAGACGATCTCCGGCCCGGAGATCATGTCGAAGTACTACGGGGAAAGCGAGGAGCAGCTGCGTGACATCTTCGAGGAGGCCGAGGAGAACGAGCCCGCCATCGTCTTCATCGACGAACTCGACTCCATCGCGCCCAAGCGCGGTGAGGCCCAGGGCGACGTGGAGCGCCGCGTCGTCGCACAGCTCCTCAGCCTGATGGACGGCCTCGAGGAGCGGGGCCAGGTCACCGTCATCGCCGCGACCAACCGCGTGGACGACATCGACCCCGCGCTCCGGCGCGGTGGCCGCTTCGACCGCGAGATCGAGGTCGGCGTGCCAGACCGCGAGGGTCGCCGCGAGATCCTGCAGGTCCACACCCGCGGGATGCCCCTCGCCGACGGCATCGACCTCGACGAGTACGCCGAGAGCACGCACGGATTCGTCGGCGCGGACCTCGAGTCCCTGACGAAGGAGGCCGCGATGAACGCCCTCCGGCGCATCCGCCCCGAGATCGACCTCGAGGAGGAGGAGATCGACGCCGAGGTGCTCGACTCGTTGCAGGTCACCGAACGAGACCTCCGAGAGGCACAGAAGGGCATCGAGCCCTCCGCACTGCGGGAGGTCTTCGTCGAGGTTCCCGACATCACCTGGAACGACGTCGGCGGCCTCGAGGACACCAAGGAGCGCCTCCGCGAGACGATCCAGTGGCCACTCGAATACCCCGAGGTCTTCGAGGAGTTGGACATGCAGGCCGCCAAGGGCGTCCTGATGTACGGCCCGCCCGGGACGGGGAAGACCCTGCTCGCGAAGGCCGTCGCCAACGAGGCCCAGTCCAACTTCATCTCGGTGAAGGGACCGGAGCTGCTGAACAAGTTCGTCGGGGAGTCGGAGAAGGGCGTTCGCGAGGTCTTCAGCAAGGCCCGCGAGAACGCCCCGACCGTCGTGTTCTTCGACGAGATCGACTCAATCGCCGGCGAACGAGGACAGTCCGCCGGTGACTCTCAGGTCGGCGAGCGCGTCGTCTCACAGCTCCTGACGGAACTGGACGGCGTCGAGGCCATGGAGGACGTCGTCGTCATCGCGACGACCAACCGTCCGGACCTCATCGACAACGCCCTGCTCCGGCCCGGTCGCCTGGACCGCCACGTCCACGTGCCCGTGCCCGACGAGGAGGCCCGCCGCAAGATCTTCGAGGTCCACACGCGGAACAAGCCCATCGCCGACGACGTCGACCTCAACTGGCTGGCCCGCGAGACCGAGGGCTACGTCGGCGCCGACGTCGAAGCCGTCGCCCGCGAGGCCGCGATGGCCGCCAGCCGCGAGTTCGTCAACTCCGTCGACAAGTCCGAAGTCGCCGAGTCCGTCGGCAACGTCCGGATCAGCAAAGAGCACTTCGAGCACGCGCTCGAAGAGGTCAACCCCAGCGTGACCGACGACGTCCGGGAGCGCTACGAGGAGATCGAACAGCAGTTCGACCGGGACGAGCCGACCGAGCCCGCTGGACGGGACGCCGGCAGAACGTTCCAATAGAACCTTTTTCCAGGGCGCGGGTCGCCCGGCGACCCGCCCCCTCGAAAAACGTTCATGAAAAAGGCCCGCCGACTCGGGGCTTCGCCCCTCGCCGTCGGTGAACTGCGTTCCTGCAACCGCAACCGCCCAACTACTGACCACTGGCCTAGCCGTTCTGAAGCCCGCTATTCGCCCTCGCACGTCATCGACACCGAGTTTTCGGAGCAGCGTGTATGGGTGGCCTCTGAGGGTCTCGGCTCCAATATCTGGCCGCGGTCATCGTTCTCACGCAGATCGCCGAATCCCCGGCGAAACATCGTACTGGCGCCGGCGTTCCGCTGCCTTTACCAAGATACTTTACTCGGTGGTTTCTATAATTATTCACGTGATTTCTACAACGCTTCGTGGACGACGAACCGCGCTCGTCCCAGCAGTATCTGCGACGATCACGGGTGGGCAGCGTGAACCCTAATCGCGTCGACTCGATCGTCGATCTCGTATACGGTCTCCTGATCGCAATCTCGGTGGGGCTGATCCTCGTCGCCGGAACCTCCGTCGGAGTGGCGTTCGGATTCGGCGTCTTGCTCTCCTACGTGATCCACGTCGGCTGGAAGATGGCCAGGTTCGACCCGGACTGGATGACCACGGCAGTCAAGGAGACCGTCGAGGAGACGGTCGAGGAGACGGTCGAGGAGACGGTCGATAAAACGGTGGACGAGAAGGTCGGCGAAACGGTGGAAGAGACCGTCAGTGAAACCGTCGAAGAGACCGTCGACCAGACGGTCAGTCAGTCGGTCGAGGAAACCGTCGAGGCGAAAGTGGGCGAGTCGGTCGAACCGACGGTCGACGATACGGTCGGCGAGACCGTCGAGGAGACGGTCGACAAAACGGTGGACGAGAAGGTCGGCGAAACGGTGGAAGAGACCGTCAGTGAAACCGTCGAAGAGACCGTCGAACAGACGGTCAGCGATACGGTGGAGGAGACGGTCGAGGAAACCGTCGAGGAGGCGGTCGAAGCGAAGGTCGGCGAGACGGTCAGTGACACGGTCGAACAGACGGTCAGCGACACGGTGGAGGAGACTGTCGAGGAAACCGTCGAGCAGACGGTGAACGATACCGTCGAGGAGACGGTCAGTGATACGGTCGAAGAGACCGTCGAGGAGAAGTTGGAGGGTGAACTGCAGTCCCAGGCTGGCGACGAGCAGCGGGACGACGAGGGCGAGTCCGACGCACAAGACGACGAGGACGCTGCCGGGAACGAGAGCGACTGATGGTCGGGATCCTCCTCGTCGTCGGCGTCGTCGTCGCCATGTTCGTCGCGTACAACATCGGCGGCTCGACGACCGGCCCGGCGTTCGGGCCGGCCGTCGGCGCCGACGCGATATCGAAAACGACGGCTGCAGCGCTGATGGGCGTCTTCTTCTTCATCGGCGCCTGGACGCTCGGCCGGAACGTCGTGACGAAGCTCGGCTCGGAACTCGTCGTCGATCCCGGGGTCTTCACGCTCGAAACGTCGATCGCGGTGCTGTTTTTCATCGGCGTCGCGCTCCTCATGGGCAACCTTTTCGGCGTCCCGGCCTCGACGTCGATGACTGCCGTCGGGGCGATCGCAGGGCTGGCACTGGCCGGTGGCGTCCTGGACGTCGCCGTCATGGGCGAGATCCTCACGTGGTGGATCGTCTCGCCGGTCATCGGCTTCTGGGTATCGTTGATCATCGGCCGGTACTTCTACGCACGACTCAACCGCATGGTGGCAATCGAACGAAGTTCGGGCCCGCTCATCGAGGTCGATCGCTCCGGCGCCGTTCCGCTCCCGAAGCTCCACCGGACGACGAACCGTCGCGAACTGATCGGGACGGTGACGGTCGTCGCGATCGGCTGCCTGATGGCCTTCAGCTCCGGTACGTCCAACATCGCCAACGCCGTCGCGCCGCTGGTCGGCAGCGGTGAAGTGGCGATGAATCCGGCGATAATCGTCGGGGGCATCGCCGTCACGATCGGCGCGTTCACGATCGCCAGGCGGACCCTGGAGACGATGGGAAGCGACATTACGGAACTCCCGTTGACGGCTGCAATCGTCGTCGCCTCCGTTAGTTCGACGCTCGTGATCTTCCTCTCGGCGCTGGGCATTCCCGCGAGTTTCGTCATCATCGCGACGATGTCGATCGTCGGGCTCGGCTGGGGACGTGCGACCCGACCGGTGACCGTCCCCGAAGCCGTTTCGGGCGGGGAATCCCCACCGGTGACTGTCGACGCGTTGGCCGCCGACGAAGCGGGCGAAGAGTTGCCCCCGATCGGCGAGGAGGACGTCGAGGACATCCCCAGTCCGGGGAGCCTGTTCAACCCGGCGACGACGGCTCGGGTCGTCCTGATGCAGAATATCGTGCCGGCGATCGCGACGGTTGGGTCGTATCTCACCTTCCGGTTCGTGCCGCTGTTCGGGCTGTAACCGGCCCTCGTGACTGGCGGTGTCAGCGGTCACTGATCCCCGCCGGCCCTGCACTACCGATTCACTCCTCGGGCGGGATGAACCGCCGCACCAGTGGAATCTCGACGCCGGTCGTCTGCTCGAGGAACTCCAGCACGATCTCGTCCTCGGGCTGGAGGCAACCGGTCAGTGCGACCACGGCGATGCTCAGGAGGCCGACGGCGACGAGCCACGGGAGCAGCGTCACGATCGAGAGGGAGACGTACTGGGAGACGACGTAGGCGGGCGGGAGGAGCGTCAGCGGGAGGACCAGGAACGTTCGAACGGACCAGCGGGAGAAGGGAGTAATCCCGTACTTCCGCCAGAGGATCGCGCAGGCGGTTGCGTTGAGGATGCCGTAGGCGATCGCGCTCGCGACGGCCGCGCCCACGAGGCCGTACTCGGGAATGAGCCAGAGATTGAGCACGACGTTGATGCCAAAGGCAGCGCCGTTCACGACCAGCAGGTAGGAGGTGACGCCGAGCGCGGAGATCGTCTCGCGGTTGCGGCCGCCGACGGCGTTCGTGAAAAAGCCTACCGAGAGGATCGCGAGTGCGATCGGCGCCTCGGAGTACGCGCTACCGAAGAAGATCTCGACGACGTCGCCGCCGAACAACACGAACGTCAGCAGGGCCGGGAACGTGACGAGGTAGATCCACTTTGTCGTCGTCTCGTAGATCGAATCGATCTCGTCGTGCTCGTCGTCGGCGTCGAGCCGGGAGGCCAGCGGGAGGTAGAGGAAGCCGAAGGAGGAGATCACGATGATCAGTCCGTTCGCGATCGGGTACGCCGCGGCGTATTGCCCGACCTCGTAGGTGGTGCGGAAGTAGGAGAGCATCAGGGTGTCTGTCCGCGTCAGCAGGACCGTCAGGACGCCGGAGATCACGATCGGGAGTGAGAACCGCCCGATCTCCTTCACGTGCGTTCGGACCTCACCGCGCAGGGCGGTGAGCCGGTGGAGGAGGACGAGCGAGACCGCGAAGGACAGCACCGCGGCGACGAGGTAGGCGTAGCCGGCCGCGAGGACGTTGAACCCGGCAAACAGGAGGGCGACCAGGAGGACGATGCGCGTCAGCGGGTAGGTGAGGTCCTGCGCGTAGATGCGGTAGATGGCGTTGTTGTGCCCGCGGATCGCGGCAACGGTGATCTTCATCCCGACGACGAAGGGAAGCGCGAGCACGAACAGCGCGAGCATCGCCGGCGAGTCCGCGCGAGCGAGCAGCGTCTCGGTCAGCCACTCGACGGAGAGCAACAGGACTGCAGTGAGCACGAGCGCGACAGCGCCGGTCACGAGAATGCCGCTGACCCAGACGCCCCGTCGGTCCACCTCGTCGTCGAACCGGGAGATGTACCGCGGGACGCCCTGGGAGAAGCCGACGAGCGCGCCAGTGGTCGCGAAGGCCAGCAGCGCCAGCCCGACGGACACCTCGCCGTAGGCCTCTGGCGAAAGCACTCGGCCGATGAGCACGCGCTCACCGAGCGTCGTGAACGAGCCGACGAGCTTCCCGACGGTGACGAGCCCAGCGCCCGTGAGCAGGGTCGTGAGGTGTTTCTCTCGCGCGGTGGTCACGCGTCGAGTTCACTCCGGACTCGCACCGATCGACACTCGGCGACGCTCATGCAGTCCGACCTCGCCGGCAAATACGCATTGTAATAGTCGGGCTACCGTCGGTAGGACGGTCGTACCGCTCCGAGAACGTGGCGTTTCCACTCGCGATCCGGCAGGACGCCGATCCATGCGTCGTGATCGCTCAGAACCGGTTGTTCCGTTGCCGGAGCTCGGACTCTTCGAGGACGACCGGTTCGCCAGTCACCTCGATGTTCGAGTCGCGGAGGACCGAGTCGGTCGTCCGGACGAGGTAGACGCCGTTCCGGTCCGGTCCCGACTGTTCGATGTCGAAGGCGTTCAGCCGGCAGTCGTGGCGGTCGGAGATCTGGACGGCCGACCCCTGGCCGGCCTCCCCCGTCACCTGGACGCGTTCGAACTCGATCTCTGCATCGGGCTGCTCGTGGTTGGGTGACTTGACGTGAATCGCCGGGATGCCGTCGACCGACGAGTCGATCTCGAGGTCACGAATCGTCGCCGACTCCATCTGCTGCTCGATGACGAGTCCGCCGTCCGAGTAGGTGAGATCACGCATGACGATCCGACAGTTCTCGACGAGCACGGATTCACCGTGCCGGAGCCGGATGCCTCGCATGTTGCGGAAGCCCTGTGGTGCCTCGTCGCACCGGACCTCGACGTTGCGGATGGTCGCTGGACTGCTGACGCGGACGCTCGCGATCCCGTTGTTCGCGAACAGACCGCCGCTGACTTCGATCGGGCCGTTCGACGGCGAGGCGTAGAGGCCGTTGCCCGGGAACCCCTCGACGTGACAGTCTTCGAATCGGAGACGTCCACGGTTGGCAGGTCCCACGAGGACGCCGACGCCGTCGGGGTTGCCGCCGTTCTCGGGGATATCGAGGGTCTCCACGATCTCCATGCCGTCGGGCATCGTCAGGTTGCTGACGACGCCCGAGCCCTGGGGAGTCGTCACGTCGAACCGCGCCGTGCCACTGGTCCCCTCGACCGTGACGTTCCGGACGGTGATGCCGTCGTCGACCTGTGCCTGGAGCGGTCGCGGGGCGGTGTTGGCAGCGGTGAAGTCGAAGTCGATGCCCTCGAACAGGACGTCGGATGCGCCGCTGTCCTGGAGACCGAAGATGAACAGGTAGCCGAAGTAGTCGCGCGGAGGACGGATCGTCGCCTCGTCGCCGACGAGTCCAAGGTGTTCGAAGGAGGGGAGCAACCACCGTCCGTCCATCAGGTACTCACCTGGTGGGAAGAACAACAGCGTGTCGCTGCTTGCGTTCGCTTCCAGCACCGGGATGATAGACTCCTCGCCGTCGGGGTTTGCGCCAGCGTCCGCGACGACGTCCACGACGGTGTCGTACTCGTCCGCGTACGGAATCGACTCGGGGCCGTCGTCTGCATCGTCGTCCGCCGACGGCGGAGCATCCGGGCTCGGCTCCGTCCCCCCGTCGTCGCCGTCTCCTTCGGAACAGCCGGCGATCGCGGTCGCCGCGCCCGCTGCACCGATTCTGAGCAGGTCGCGCCGGCCCATGCGTTGCCAGGGAGCGTCGTCGCGACCCCGATGGGCGAACGAATCACTCGTGGTGTCGTCGCTGTCGTCGTCGGTCATCGTTCGGCCCGGGCCGATCGGGGCCCGGGTGTGGGTTGCTCGTCGGCGGGGTCGGCGTCGGGCATCCGATCGCCGTCGGACGTGGTCGAATGGCCCCCTGCTCCCTCGGCGCCAGCCCCCTGCACGCTCGTCGCTGGGGTAGCGGCCGCCTCGGGGGGTGACTCACTCTCCGCGTCGGTCACCACGGCTCGGGCGAGCGCGGTGACCGTCGAGAGGTACTGGAACTGGATCCTGGAGTGTGCCTCCGGCGATTCGAGGACGCCGGCCGTCGCAGCGGCGGAGAGTCCGGCGCGGTCCAGCCAGGGGAGGTCGCCACGGATCGCCTCGGTAGCGAGCCCCGGTGTAGCGCCGTCGCCCGTGACGAGGTCGACGACCCGACCGCGGATCGCCGGATAGCGCTCCAGCGCGTCGTAGACGAACTGCTTCGCGCGGTACCGCCGCGTGGAGATCGGTGCGCCGTAGTTGGGGTAGGGCAGGTCGACGAGCCCCGGATCGAACCGTTCGAGGATCGCCGCCACGAGCCCGCGGTAGGCCTTCTGGTCGTCCGGACAGTTCATCGCGTACTCGAACACGGGGAGCGCGTAGAACGGCGAGACGCTCCAGGCGTAGTACCGGTTGCGGTCCTCTCCCTGAACGAGGAAGTTGACGCCTCGCTCTCGCACGAGGAAGTGGACGTACCGGCGTGCGAGATCGGACTCCGGGTAGCTCCCGATCCGCTGGGCGACCGACGCGCGAATCGCGTCGGCGTCGACGTTCGCGACGTCCGCGGCCGTTTCCAGCGACAGTCGGCTGTTGGCGGCGATCGCGTGGTCGACGAGTTCGGACTCGGAGCCGGGCGTCGTCGCTGGCTCGAGGTCGACCAGCACTTTGTCGCCACCGTCACCGGTGACGTAGGTCGCCGTGCCGTGGCGGTTCCGGAGCTGTTCGAAGAAGTCGAGGATGAACGCCATTCCGAGGTAGTTCGTCCCCTGTTTCGTCTCGAGGAGGGTCCGTCTGCGTTCGGGGGAGGACTCGACGTCGTAGACGCGCCAGTCGAGGCCGAGGCGCTTCGCGACCGCGCCGGCAGCCCCGACCTCCGCGTCGCTGCCGCCGCCCCGCTGGAAGGTTGTTGCCGTCGCCGGCAGGTCGCTCGCGTCGTACGCGGCGGCGGCGATCCGAGAATCGAGTCCACCGCTGAGCGAGACGACGGTCGGTCGATCCGGGGACGCGCGACGCTGGCAGGCCGTCGCGATGCGGTCGGCCAGTTCGTCCGCGTTGGTCTCGACGTCCCTGTCGTCGTTGGTGCAGTCGTCGAAGTCGTGTTCGTAGAGGGATTCGATCCGCGGACCGGCGTCCGCGGTGGATTCGCAGGCCGAATCGGTCGCGTCGCCGAATCGAACCAGCGAGCCCGGTGGCACGGTCCGGACCTCGGCGAACGGCGTGCGATTGCCGAGGGGATAGCCGAAGGACAGTAGCTGTGCGAGGGCGAGCCGATCGAGTTCGAGCGGGTCGTCCCGCCCGCTCGCCAACGCGCGGACGAATCCGAGTTCGCGGGAACACACCGTCGCGCCGCCGATCGTCGCGGTGTAGGCGGGGAGGCGGCCGAAGGGGTCGTTGAGCATTGCGACGGCGTCGCCGTCGGCGACGGCGAGCAGGTAGTCGCCGTCCCGCGCGCCGACCCACGCGCGAAGCCCCTCGAGGTCGTCGTCGGCGATCATCGCAGCCACGCGTTCGAGGTGCGCATCCGGATCCTCGACGTCGTAGAGTTCCCCCTCCAGGAACGCGGTTCCGTGCTCGGTTTCGGCCCGCCGGATCGGATAGCCGTCGTACTCGGTGCTGCCGACGGCGACGCCGTCTCCCTCCAGATCGATCGTCGTTGCGTAGTGGTCGAGGACCGCCGTGGCGTCGAGTGCGTCCTCGAACGCGTGCTCGTCCCCACTGGAGTCGTCGCTCCCGCCGACCGCGTCGCCACACGCAACGCTGAGTCCTGGCATCGGTACCTGCCTTCAAGCAGAGTATCTCCTTTGTAACCCCGCGCGTATCCCCACGACAGGCAAATCGTACCGGGCGACGACGCCCCGGCGAATCGTGGGGCATGCCGGGATCTGGATGGCGTCTCTCCCCTAATACGCTCGTCGTACCTCCGGCATACACCCCACCACAGGGGGTACGCCCGTCCTACACGCACGTCTCCAGGAAGCGCAGACGCACCACCGAAACCACACGCCGCTAACGCCCGGTTCGTCAGAACTGCGGTCAGTGGCTCCCATCCCCGTCGTGGGCCGTCCTGCTATCGCCGTAGTATCGTCCTACTATCGATCTCGACGGCTCTGGGCGCGTGGCACTGGTGCTGCTGGTTCGAATGTAGGGCTTACTGGGAGGGCAGCCCCAGCCCCGAACCGACGGGTCATCGCGGTTCCGTTGCCGCAGGAAATCGCGGAATTAACTCGCTCTTACTGCCAAGTATGCCCGGCAGGTGGATAGCTGGTCACCGAGTGGTACGTACGAGGCTTCAAACGGCCCGTAAGGCGGCGTAGAGCGCCCGAGGTGGTCAGAACGGTTATTATACTAACTCCGTCCTACCCGGCCATGGCACACACGCCAGATCCGGATGGTGGGGACACACACGAACCTACTGCAGATAGCGGCGGCGCGGACGAGGAGAAGGCCGAGGATACTCGGCGTATCGACCTCGTTACTGACGGAACGACCGATCCGAACGACGGCACGGCCGATCCTGCGGAGAGGGGCACCAGCGACGTGGCCAACGACGACCCGTCGGCAGACCCCGCTGCTGGGTCGACGCTCGTCGACCGCCGCGACTACATGCGCGTCCTGGGTGGCGCCGCAGCGGCAGCGGCCGGACTCGGCGCGCTGACTGGCTCGGGCGCGGCGGCGGAGTACGAAACGATTACCGTCGATGCAGGCGGTTCCTACACCGCGAATCTCGGCAGTGGCGACACGCTCGAGAACGTCCTGATCGACGTGACTGCCGACGGCGCCGACGTCCACATCGGCGCCGACGGTGACGGCTGGGTGATCCGCAACGTGGGCATCCGCGGCGCCATCGACATCGGGGACGACAGCCCTGGCGGGGACGATCCGTCCTACGAGGGCGGCTACAACTCCGTGTTCACGGTCGACGCCAGTTCCGGTGGGAGCGGCCTCATCGAGAACGTCTATCTCGGCGACGGGATCGAGCCCGGCGTCGACAAGTCCGCCCTCATCACGGCGACGAACCACGACGGCCACATCGACGTACGGAACTTCAACTGCGGCGGCTTCTCGACGACTGCATTCTACGTCTCCGGCTTCGGCCGGGAGCGCACTGGTGGGACGATGACGATCGAGGATTCGTACTTCGCCAACT
Organism: Salinarchaeum sp. Harcht-Bsk1; assembly: GCF_000403645.1. Classification (NCBI taxonomy): domain Archaea; kingdom Methanobacteriati; phylum Methanobacteriota; class Halobacteria; order Halobacteriales; family Natronoarchaeaceae; genus Salinarchaeum; species Salinarchaeum sp. Harcht-Bsk1. The sequence goes on along the minus strand of NC_021313.1, from coordinate 1,068,596 downwards.
CCGCGGGCACGGCCCACATCCGCCCCGCAGGGAACGTCACGATCCGCAACTGTACGATCACGAACACGAACGAGGCCGTCTACATCCCGCGCACCTTCGGTGGGCTCGACCAGGCGATGACCGCTCGAGGAATCTGGACGAGCTACAGCGGCTCGACGACGCGCGTCGAGAACTGCGACATCGACGTTCGTGAGGAGAACACGTGCGACGCGCCCTGGGACTACGACGGTCCGTGTCAGGCCACGTCCGTCTGGGCCGGTGAGGCGCCGATCGACCTCGTCGACTCCGAGGTCCGTGGCACGGTCGGCGGCAACGTCAATCAGTCGAACGTCGGGTCCGCCCCCGATCTGTCCCTTCCGTCGGGCGTTCCCGACTCCGCCGAGGTGGCGGCCAGCGGAGGAACTGCCTCGGGATCGGACGACTCCACGTCTGGTGATTCGGGAAATGGGTCTGGGGGCTCGGCCGGTAACGTCATCGAGATCGCCGGCGGCAGCCCCACGAACGCGGTGACGTACACGTTCGAGGTCACCGAGACCGTCGAACTCGGCAGCCAGGCGAACGACGAGGACTCCGTCTCCGGTACGACGGCGGCCGGCGTCCTCGCTGGCGGCACTGATAGCTTCACCTACACTGGAGAGATCGCCGACTTCTCCGCGTCGGGCACGGTGTCCGTCCTGATCGACGGGTCGACCGTCGATCCCGCGACGCTCGCGAGCGACGGCGACTACCTCGACGACGACTCGACGGACGGCTCCGGCGACGAGACCACCGACTCGCAGACGCTCTCACGATCGATCACCGTCTCCGGTGGGATGCCGTCCGACGTCGTCGAGTACTCCTTTTCCGTCAGCGAAGCGGTCGCGCTCGGCGACCTCGCCAATAGCGAGGACGAGGTGTCGGGCACGGACGCGTCCGGAGTCCTGGCCGGCGGCAGCGACAGCTACTCGTTCGCTGGCGAGATCACGAGCTTCCAGGCGGACGGCGTGGTCGGCGTCCTCGTGGACGGCGAGACCGTCGATCCCGAGACGCTCGGCGACAGCACGGACGGCTCGACGAGCGAGCCGACGTCCGAGCCCACGGAGACCATTGCGCTCTCGGGCGGCAGCCCGTCGGATCCCGATAGCTACGCCTTCGCCGTGGACGAGGTCGTCGAGAAGGGTGAGGATGCTAACAGCGAGGACACCGTCTCCGGGACGACCGCCGACGGCGTCCTCGCCGGCGGTACCGACGACTACGTCTTCGCGAGCACCGTCACGTCCTTCGAGGCCACCGGCGACGTGGCGGTCACGATCAACGGCGAGGCGGTCGATCCGGCACAGCTCGGCGACGACGGCTCCAGCGGAACCGACGACGGGACCGACGACACCACCGAGGAACCACCGGAGCCGACGCGATCACTCGCCGTCTCCGGCGGCAGCCCCTCGAACAAGATCGACTACTCGCTGACGGTAACTGAGGTCGTCGAAGAGGGCTCGAACGCCAACAGCGAGGACTCCGCTTCCGGCACGAGCGCGAGCGGCGTGGTCGCCGGCGGCACCGACGACTACGCGTTCGCCGGCGAGCTGGTGAGCTTCGACGCGACCGGCGACGTCACGCTGACCGTCGACGGCGAGACGGTCGATCCGGCGAACTACAGCGATTCCACCGAGCAGACGTCGACCGATGAGCCGCCCGAACTCACCGAGACGCTGGTCGTCTCCGGCGGCACCTTCGCGAACGTCGTCGACTACTCGTTCACCGTCACCGAGGCGGTCGAGACCGGCGAGCAGGCCAACAGCGAGGACAGCGCCTCCGGCACGACCGCGAGCGGCGCACTCGCCGGCGGCAGCGACTCCTACGAGTTCGCCGGCGACCTCGTCAGCTTCGAGGCCGACGGCGACGTGACGCTCACGGTCAACGGCGAGACGGTCGATCCGGCCACGCTCGGCTGACCGCCCTCGCCGCGGTTTCAGTCGTTGCTCCAGTTCGTTCAGTTTTCAGCCTGGTTTGCAGTTCGGTTTTCAGCCCGGTTTGCAGTTCGGTTTTCAGCCCGTTTTTCCAGTTCGTCGCGCTGGGCCCATTCCGCGCCGTCGCTCCGGCAGCCCCTGCCAATTACTCCATGTAGCCCAGCCCCTTCAGGCGATCCTCGACGGCGCCCATGTCCTCCGCGACCGACGCCTCGGTGCCGTCGGCTGCGTACGCCGCCGTCTCCACCGGGGCCGTCGCCGGCTCGCTGCCCGGCTCGAACAGTTCGGTGAGCACGCGGCCGTCGACCCGATCAGGCACCGGTTCACCGAGGTCGTGGAGGAGCGTCGGCGCGAGGTCGTAGACGCTCGCGTCCTCCGGCGTCGCGCCGGCCCGGATCGAGGGACCCCAGGCGAGCACGATCCCGTCCATGCGGTGGCCGGCGGCCATGCGTCCCGCCTCCGAGAGGACGTCGGTGTCCTGCCAGCTGTTGACGACCTCGTAGCCGTCCCGCCCCTCGATCGCGATGTCGGGCGAGGCGTCGTCGGCCGGGAACGCCCCGTCGCCGTCGAGCACCTCGAGGACTGGCTCTCCGGTCGCCGGATCGGTGATACCACTGAGCACGTCGGCGACGGCGGCTCTGACGTCGGGGACGTCGGCCGGAGCGACGACGCCGGACTCGAAGCGCTCGGTGTCGTTGATGTAGACGTTGCCCGGGCCGTGAGCGAACGCCTGGGTCTGCTCGAAGTCGACGTCGTAGAGCACGTTGTTCCCCGGGATGCGCTCCGCGACGGAGTCGACCACCGACCGAGGCAGGTGGGAGAGGAGCGTCTGCTGGTCGACGCCGACCCGATCGAGCGCGCCGAGCACTCGCTCGCGGGTTACCCCGAACCGCTCAAGGGCACCACGCCCACCGGAGCCCTCGCGTCCGGTGAGGAAGCCGGCGTCCGCGAGCGCCCGGTTCGGCGCGACGGTGGTCTCGACGGGGCCGAAGCCGTGGTCGGAGACGACGTAGAGCGTCGCGTCGTTCGCCTCGGCGGCGGCGATCGCCTCTCCGACGATCTCGTCGAGGTAGCGATAGTGTTCGAGGAGCACGGCCTCGTCCCAGACGAGGTGCTGGAGACGGTCCGGCGCAGTGTAGACGAAGAAGAACAGCCGCCAGGGCTCCCGCTCCAACAGGTGGTGCATGAGCCGTCGCCTGTTCTCGACGAGGGACTGGAGGTCGGCCCGGAACTCCGGCGTGTCGCCCTCGTAGTCCTCCCAGTACAGCCCGATCTCGTAGTCGGGGATCTCGGATCGGATCTCCGCCGCCAGCGAGTCCGGCGCGGTGAACCCCTCGTCCTCGAGATCGGGCGTCATCAACCCCGCGACCATCGCGCCGTCGATCGATCTCGCCGGATAGGTCATCGGGACGTTGCCGACGACCGCCGGCGAGAGCACGTCCCAGAGGAAGGGTCCGGCGACGTCGTTGGCGGTGTACATCCGGTGGCTATAGGACGGGGAGAGGTCGCGCCAGCCGTAGATGCCGTGTTTGTCCGGGCCGACACCTGTCGCGATCGAGGGCCAGGCAAGCGGCGTCGTCGCGGGCGTCGTGCTCTCCAGCGGCCCGGCGGCGCCCTCCTCGATCAACCGGGCGACGTTCGGCAGGTCGCCGTCGGCCGCCCACTCGCTGAGGAGGTCCCAGGGAACGCCGTCCAGTCCGAGCACGAAGGCCCGCTCGGCACCGCCCGCTCCGTCGTCACCGCCGGTCAGGTCGGCCCGCTCCGCGTCCGCTGTCATCGGGACGATCCTCCCCCACTGGCGGCGACGGTAGTGACTGCGCTCGTGGTGATTGCACGCATCGGGTGATCTCGTCCCGGGATGGTCGGGAACCGGCTATTGTTATGCTGCGATTAGCCCCGTCGTCGGTGCTGTAGCCGGGACGTGTGAGTGGCTCCTCTGGCACCGGACCGATGGCCTGGTCGGTCGCCTACTCCACCTTCGTCGCGGCGTCCTTCTCGACCAGCGGCATCGCGTTCTCCTCGGGCAACGTGACGACGTCGTCGGCGTGGAGGTCGTAGGCCGTGCCGTCGATGCCGACGATCTCGCCGACCTCCGCGGTGATCCGCACCGTGACGCGATCCGGATCGCCCATCGCCGCTGCGGCGTCGGTCGTAAGGGCGCCGTCGCCGTCGCCGCTCGCGTCGCCGGCTCCCTCGGCCGCCGCGCTTCCCCCACTGCTCACCGCCGATCCGCCGCTGCTGCCCGCCGATCCCCCGCTGCTGCTCGCCGATCCCCCACTGCTGGCGCTACCCGCGCCGCCGTTTCCATCGTCCGGTGCGGTCGCTGCGAGCGCCTCCGCGGCGGGACGGTCCCCGTCGTCGCCGTCGGCGGTTCCGTCGCCGTCTGCGCCGTCAGCGGCTGTAGCACCGTCGCTCCCGTCACCGGAGGGCGGACTCGGCGGCGCGGGCGGGGCGTCCGCACCGTTTGCACCGCCGTCGGCCGCATCGAGAGCCGCCTCGGCGTCGCCCGGCGGCTCGACGGCGTCGTCCCCGGCGAGGACGTCGAGGACGGTGGACTGGTTGGCCTCGATCCGGTCGACGAGGTCGTCGAACAGCTCCGATTCCTCCGCGGTCAGGCCCTCCGTCTCCGCGCGGTAGCCCGCGGCGGCGAGGCTCGCGGTCTTGACGACCTTCCCCATCCGGCGCTCGTAGATCGACTCGGCGACCTCCTCGGCGGTCTCGATCTCGTCGGTGAGCTGGCGGACCTCCGCGTCGGCGAAGGGATCCTCCGCGCGGTCGGCCTGGCGTTCCCGTTCGGCGCGCAGGTCGCCGATGTACTGACCGACTTCGGAGTAGAACGAGTCCCGCAGGTGCTGGAGACTGTCCTTCTCTCGCTCGCGATCCTGGACGGCGCGTAGCTCGTCGAGATTCACGGTGGACACCTCCGCACGGGCGGGTCGCTCGGCAGCGGCGAGCACCGGCATCGCACGTTCCGGATCATTCTTTCTCCTTCTCCGCACGATCCCTGGTCATCAGGAAGATCGCGACTGGCTCTGGAAGCAGTTGTGTGCCGGGACCCACACTAAAGCTGTCGCCACCGACCTCCACGATGCCGAGCTGGTCGTCCTCGAACGGCGCGAGACCCGAGAGGTCCGTCACCTCGACGTGGATCTCGTTGCCCCGGAACGTCTCCGGGACGGCGTCGACCATCGGGTCGAAGTCGGCGAGATCCTCGCGGTCGATCCGCGTGACGGCGAGGCCGCTGCCGCCGTGGAGGCTCCCCGGCAGGCGGATGAGCCGGTGGGTGTCCGTGGTGACCGGTTCGTCGATCGGCGCGCTCTCCTCGGCGACGGTCTCCTCGACCAGCGCCTCGACGAGGCCCTTGAAGGAACCGTGGACGTCGACGTTGCCGGCCCGCACGGCACCGGCGTTCTCGGCGATGGCGTTGGCGATCGCCTCCGAACGGCCCGCGCCGATCCCCTCGAAGGACTGGAGGCGCTCCTTTGCCGTTGCTTCGTCCACGGCCTCGAGTTCCTCGACGAGATCGACGACCCGGCGGTGGACGCGCGCGCTCCAGCCGCCGCTGGTGTCGAGCGTGCGCTTGTCCGCCGGGGAGGTGCGCCCCGCCTCCCCGACGACGGTCTCGGTGTCGACGACGCGGTCGGCGGTGACGTCCACGCCGCGAACGTAGTCGACGATCTCGCGGCGCGCCTCCCGATCGAGCGTCCGGACGCCGTCGTCCCGGACATGTACGTGGTACCCGCGTCCGCCGGAGAAAGCGATCGTGAGGTCCTCGAAGCCGAAGTCGTCCTCGAGGAAGGAGAGGAGCTTGAACAGTGCGTCCTTGCACGCTTCCAGCATGTCCGCGTAGCTCGTGGTGTCTGGATCGACTCCTGGCAGGTGGTCGGCGTCGAGGTCGAAGACGAGGTCCGAGCCCCGCCAGCCCTTCGCCTCCATCGCGTTCGCGCCCGGATCGTGGTAGACGCCCGCCGAGAAGTAGACGTGGCGGGGCCGCTCGCGCTCGAGGAAGCTCTCGACCGCGCCGAGTTCCAGCAGCGACTGGTGACGCACCATCGTCGTCCCACCCGAGGACCACGGGATGTAGCCCCACTCGCGGCGCTCCGCGAGGGGCGGCATCGTCAGCTCCGCCCGTCGATAGTGGTCGCGAAAGCGCCCGCGAAGGTAGGCTCGGGTGCGCTCCTCCATCTCGCTTGCCCAGTATGCAAGACGGTCCTAAAACGCTGCCGACCCTCCACTACGCTGTAGGGATGAACTACGTTCTTGGCAGCTACCGGGCAGTCGCCTTCCGGTCGGTGCACCTAGCGCCTGCCCTGTGGGTTCGCCGTACAGCCAACTTCAGTTAGCACTCACGAACGCGCCAGCAGCGCTCGTCGCGAGAACTCGCTCACCGAAGCGCGTCGGTGATCTTGCTCGTCAGCCCGGTGTCCTCGCCGAGTTTCAGGTAATAGGCGTCCCCGCCGTCCTCGTAGTAGTTGTCGATGCGGCGGCGGATCTCGAAGCCGAGATTCTCGTAGAAGCCGAGTGCGCCCTCGTTCGAGGCGCGGGCGTGGCAGGTGATCGAATCGTGTTCCTCCGCGACGCGCGCGATCAGGCGTTCGCCGAACCCCTGGCCGCGGTACTCGGAGGCGATCGCGAGGAAGAGCACGTAGCCGTCGCGGCGGACGGCCGCGAACCCCACGACCTCTTCGTCCGCCAGCAGGACGTGCACGCGTGACCGTCGGTACGCGTCCGCGAAGAAGCCGCGTCGCTGTTTCAGCACGCCTTCCGAGCGGCGAATGCGCTCTTTGAGCTCCCAGGCCGCCTCGAGGTACTCGTCGCTCCCCGGGCCCACTGACCTGGTCTCGACGGTGACGCTCACTGTCGTTCTGTAGCGGAGTGGCGATTATAACTCCACCGGCAGTACGGCAGTTGCCGAACGTTCGACGCATTCTCGCGTGGTACCGTCGCCGTATCGGGTCCGGCCGATCGGCACGGTTTTCCCGGGCGCAATCGAGCACAGACGTATGAGCGGCGACGCTGCGGATTTGAGCGGCGATTCGGGGGACCAGACGACGGCGGTCGCGGCGACGGCAGCGGCAGCGGCCGACGAACCGGCACGCGTCGGCGTCCTGAGTCTCCACACGAGCAAGGAGACGAAGGCGATCTGCAACGCGATCGAGGCGCTCGGCCACGAGCCAGTCTGGCTGCGTGCGGAGAACCTCGCGGTCTCGATCGAGGACGGCGAGGTCGCGCTGGAGCCGGAGGTCGACGCGATCTGCAACCGTCTGCTCCTCTCGAACACCGAGGAGCCCGCGGAGGGGCTCGGCCTCGCGATGACGCTCAACCGGATCCGTCCGATGTGCAACGAGCCAGGTCCGGTCCTCGCCGCGCTTCACAAGTTCGCGACCGCCACGACGCTCGCGGACTGGAAAGTGCAGGTGCCCGACGCCCTGCTCGCGCTCTCGAACGAGCGCCTGAACCGCGAGCGCGATCGCTTCGGCGACGTCGGCGTCTACAAGACCGCGATCGGCACCCACGGCGGCGGGACGTGGAAGGTGAACCTCGACGAACCCGTCAACCCGATGGTCGGCCGCCGGATGGCGTTCCTCCAGGACCTCATCGAGCGCGACGACGAGGCCCACCGCGACGCGCGGGTCTACGTCGTCGACGACGAGATCGTCGGCGCGATGTACCGCTACGCGCCCGAGGGCGAGTGGCGCACGAACGTCGCGCTCGGCGGCGACGTTCAGGACGCGACCGAGGACCTCCCCGAGGAGGCCCGCGACACCGCGCTCTACGCCGCCGAGGTCATGGAACTGGACTACGCTGGCGTCGACCTGATTCAGGGCCACGACGGCTGGTTCGTCCTCGAGGTCAACCCCACGGCGGGCTTCAAGGGCCTCTTCGAGGCGACCGGCCACAGCCCCGCACCGTACATCGCGAAGCTGGGGATCGAGCGCGCCGGCGGCGAGGTCGACGAGGAGCGCGTCCAGGAACTCTCCAACACTCTCGACGACTCGCGACCGAGCTGTGCGCCACGGCCGGATCCCACCGCCGGGAACGCCCCTGCCCCGACGATTGGCTACACCGAGGAGGTCGTCGTCTCGGGCACCAGCGGCTCGACCACGACGCTCGCGAAGTCCGACACCGGCGCGACCAGATCGAGCATCGACACCGCACTCGCCGCCGAGATCGGAGCTGGCCCGATCAAGTCCATGACCCGGGTCAAGTCCGGAAGCGTCAAAGAGGGCAAGGCCCGTCCCGTCGTCGACCTCGTCGTCGGGATCGGGGGCACCCAGCACACCGTCACCGCGAGCGTCGAGGACCGCAGTCACATGAGCTACCCACTGCTGCTCGGCCGGGACATCCTCCAGCACTATCAGGTCGACGTCCGTCGTCGGGTCGATAAGGACGAGCCCGACGAACAGGAACTCGAAGAGGAGTAGCGATCCCTCGCTCGTTTTCGGGGGCCTGGAACCGAACTGCCAGACGGCCGATTCAGTCCACCGCGTTCCAGAGCAGCAGGCTCGCGTACGAGCGATGCGGCGCCCACGCCTCGGCGTGGTCGCGCATCTCCGCTCGCGTCAACTCGGGATCGACGACCTCACTCATTCCGGCTCGAATCCCGAGATCCTCGACGGGAAAGACGTCCTCGCGGCCCAGTCCAAACATGAGGAACATCTTCGCGGACCACGGCCCGACGCCAGCGATCTCGGTCAGTTCGTCGGCGACGGCGTCGTCGGGCATTCCCTCGAAGTAGGCGTGGTCGTAGCCGTGCTCCTCGAACGCCCTCGCGACGTTCCGTACGTACTCGACCTTGCTCCCGGAGAGCCCGGTCTCCCGGAGTGTCGATTCCTCGGCGGCGAGCACGCCGGCCGGCGTGATCTCGACGGCGTCGAACAGGCGTTCCTGGATGGCTGCCGCAGAATCGACAGACAGCTGCTGGTTCACGATCGAGACTATCGTCCGCTCGAAGAGGTCCTCGGCCGGTTCGATCGCCACCGGGCCGTGGGTCTCCCAGAGCGGTCCGAGGTGTGGATCCGATTCCAGGGTGTCACTCGGCGAAGGCACGCCGGGGAGTGAGCGGCCGAGCGCCCTGTGTCTGTCGGTGGGGAGCGGCCGTGCGACGGCTCCGTTGCCACCGTCGAAACGCCCATCCCCGCCAAACCCCCAACCAGATCCAATGCCAACGGTCAGCGCCGGCGCGCGTCTCCACGTCGGCTTCTGCAACCTCTCCCTGGCCCACGAGCGTCTTTACGGCGGCATCGGTGTGGCGCTCGACGAGCCCCGCGTCTCGGTCACGGCCGAGCCCGCCGACGCGATCAACGCCGAATCTGCCGACACCGGCGACCCCGACGACCTCGCGGCGGAGTACGCGGCCCTGGCCACCGAACTGCTCGACGTTCCCGGCGCGCACGTCACGGTCGAGGACCGGCTCCCGCGGCACGTCGGGCTCGGCAGCGGTACCCAGCTCGCGCTGACGATCTACGCGGCGATCGCGCGGGCCTACGACGAGCCGGTCGACGTCCGAGAGGCTGCGCCCGACCTCGGCCGCGGCGGCCGGAGTGGCGTCGGCGTCGCGGCCTTCCAGCGAGGCGGCTTCGTCGTCGACGGTGGCCACCCGACGGCGCGGTTCACGACTGAACGACCGCCCCGTGGCGAGTGGACCGTTCCGCCGATCGTCGCCCGCCACGAACTCCCCGAGGACTGGCGGTTCGTCCTCGCGATGCCCGCCGTCGCTGGCGAGGACGGCCAGACGGCCGAGTGCCAGGGAACCGAACCGAACCGCGGTCGGCACGGCGAGGACGAGGACGCCGCGATGCGCACCGTCGTCGAGCAGGCGACGCCGGCGGTCGCCGACCAGGTATCGGCGGTCCTCACCCGGAAGCTGCTCCCCGCCGCAGCGCAGGGCGACCGCGCCGCGTTCGGCGACGCCGTCGCCGAGATCGAGCGGTTGAACGGGAGCTGGTACGCCGACGCACAGGGCGGCGTGTTCCGGCCGCCAGCCGGTGCGATCGTCGAATCCATGCAGGCGAGCGACGCGATCGACGCGGCCGGACAGTCCTCCTGGGGCCCGACCGTCTACGGGCTGAGCAGCGCCGAGCACGCCGCGGCGGCCCGCGACGCCGCTGCCGCCGCCCTCGACGCGGCTGGCTGTGATGGCACCGTTCGCGTCGTGTCGCCGACCAACGAGGGCGCGACGGTCGGTGGCGCGTAGCCCGGAGACCTCGCCGCTCCCACGCGAAGGATTTTCTGCGGGCACGGCGACGGTTCGATCATGGCCCGTATCGCGCTCATCGCACACGACGAGGAGAAGCCCGCGATCATCGCCTTCGCCGAGCGCCACAGCGACGCCCTCGCCGAGTGCGAACTCGTCTGTACCGGGACGACCGGCAAGCGCATCCAGGAGGAGACCGGCCTCGACGTCGAGCGCAAGCAGTCCGGCCCGCTAGGCGGCGACCTCCAGATCGGCGCGGAGGTCGCCGACGACGAACTCGACGCCATCTGCTTCTTCCGTGATCCGCTGACCGCCCAGCCCCACGAACCCGACATCTCCGCCCTCCTGCGGATCTGCGACGTCCACGACACCCCTCTGGCGACGAACGACGCCTCTGCGGAGCTGCTGCTGGAAGGATTGCTGGATCTCTAGTCGTCGGGTGCAGGAGCGTACCGGGTGCGACCGAGCGGGTCCAACGCGGACGAGTGCAGAGCGGACGTGTACAGTACGAGCGGGTGTCGCAGGCCGGCGGTGCGACCGTCGGCGGCACGGCGCCCCTCGATCAGTCGTGCGGGTGGAGGATCTTCAGGGCCTGGCGCACGTCCTCGGTCCGACCGAGCACGGTGAGGTGATCGCCACACTCGATCTCGAAGTCGGGATCGGGAATCTCGTTCTCGTCACCACGGGAGACCAGTGCGAGGATGCAGCCGTTGGGTAGCTCCTCGTCGAGTTCGCGGATCGTTCGGCCCTCGAGGGACCGGTCCGTCACCTCGATCTCCTGGACGTCGCCTGCTCTGCCGAGTTCGTTCATCCAGTTCGAGAGCGCCGGCCGCTCGATCGAGTTGTCGATCGCCCACGCGGTGGCCATCGACGCGTCGACGGTCTCGACCTCGAGTTCGCGGAAGGCGTCGACGTTCTCGGGCTGGTTCACCCGCGTGATCACCGTCTCGACGTCGAACTTCGAACTCGCGAGCTGGGCGACGAGCAGGTTGGTGTCGTCGTCGCCCGTCGCGGCCACGAGGATCTTCGCGTTGCCCGCACCGGAAGCCTCGAGGAACTCGATGTCGGTACCGTCGCCCTGTCGGACGGTGTACCCGTCGGCCCGCAACTGGTCGATCTTTTCCTCGTCCTCCTCGAGGAGGACGATGTTCTCTCCACGTTCTTCGAGGCGTTCGGCGAGCGCGAGGCCCACGCGACCGCCTCCGATGATGAGTACGCGCATTGGAACCACGTTGAGTTTCTCCGCGATCTGTCTGGCGAGGCCAGCCTGGAAGACGACCGTCAGCAAGATTGCGAGGAAGACCGTCCCCGCGAGCACCTCTCCGCCGTAGACGTCCGTCGGCGCGACCGTCGGATCCTGCAACTGGATCGCGAACAGCGTCGCGACGCTCGCGGGGATGATCCCCCGCGGCCCGACGAAACTGATGAACAGGCGCTCCTGGAAGGTGAACCGGTCCCCGATCGTCGAGAGGAAGACGAGCAGCGGTCGGAGCACCAGCGTCACCACGAGCACGACGAGCAGCCCGGCGATCCCGATGTCGACGAGGACGTCGAACTCGATCAGCGCCGCGAGCGCGATGAAGACGAAGGAGAGCACGATCAGCGTAATGTCGCCCTTGAACTCCTCGATCTCCTCCTCGAAGGGAAGATCGAGGTTCCCGAGCAGGACCCCTGCCGCGGCGACGGCTGCGACGCCGGCCTCCGTGGATATCTGGTCGGCCGCCGCGAACGCGAGGACAGCTCCGGCGAGGGTCATCAGCCGGGCGCTCTGAGGCGTCCAGCCGGTGCCCACGTCGACGTGTTCGAGCAGGTACCAGATGACCAGCGCCGTCGCGATCCCCACGACCAGGCCGACGCTAAGGCGCTCGAGGAACTCGTAGAGGAAGTCTGTGGGGTAGGTCTCCTGGCTCGCGAGCAGCTCGAAGATGACGACCGCGAGGATCGCTGCGGTGACGTCGTTGACGATCCCCTCCGTCTCGAGGACGGCCGCCACGCGATCCCGGACCGGAACGACGGAGAGGATCGGCGTGATGACGGTGGGGCCGGTCGCGATGAGCAACGCGCCCACCGTCGCGGCGATCCCCCACCCCGGCTCGAGGAGGAACTGGACTGCCACGGTCGTCCCGACGAAGGAGATGGCGGCGCCGAGGGTGACCATTAGCAGCGCCGCGGACGGCGCCTCCCGGACCTTCTCGAGCTTCAGGTGGAAGGCGCCCTCGAAGACGATGATCGCGACGCTGACCCCGACGATCGTCCGGAGCGCGGGCTCGAGGTCGGCGAAGGTGACGAGGCCGATCACTTCCGGCCCCACGAGGATGCCCGCGATGATCAGGAACAGCACGCTCGGCACCTGGAACGCGTCCCCGAGCAGCTGTGCGGTGACGCCGAGCGCGAGGATGATCGCGACGAGGATGAGCGTGTTTCCGCCGCTCGCGGCGAGGGGCGTGGCGGCGATCGCGGACAGCACTGTTGGGATCACGTGCAGCGTGTGGGTCCTGCGACGGCGTTCCGAGCAGCCTGCGTCACGCTGCCCGCGATCACGGCTGGTGATACCATCGACAACCGACGGCTCGACGGCCGGCTACGTAAAACGCGGCGGTCGCGGCCAGGCGTGTGCGGTACTGGCTGCCGGCCTCGGCGAGGAGGCACCGGGCGCGCCCGATTCACACGATGAGGTCGCCGCCCTTCGTCCGCACCTCGACCGCGGAGTCCTCGACGCGCTCGACGTCGAGCCAGTGGGGGACGAAGTCCCGCTCGACGTACGTCTGACGCTCGTCCTCGGTGCCGACGACGCACCATAGCTGGACGCGGTCCGGCCCGTGCCAGTCGCCGTTCCGGGTGACCTGGAAGGCCACCAGCTCCTCGCCGTCGACCGTGATCTCGGCGTCCTTCCGGAACCCCGGGTCCCCGTTCACGATGAGCCGCTTCATGCAAGCGGCTTGGTGGGACCGTCAATTAAGGGCTTCGAGACCGGGCTCCGTCGGTGATCGATCCCGTGCATCCGTTCTCAGTCCGCGACGGTGGGCGCGTTCGCACCGTCACCGGCCTCCTCGGCCGACCCATGCTCGGTGGCGTCCGCCACGTCGATCCCGAGCACCGGCACGTCGGTCCGTCCGATCACTCGCTCGGCGAGGTCTGTCGGAGCGAGCATTCGTGAGAGCCCGCGCCGAGTCGTCGACGGGACGACGACCAGGTCCACCTCGTGGGCTGCCGCGTAGTCCACGATCTCCTCGTGAGTGCGACCGTACCGGAAGTGCTTGACGACCGGGACGTCCCGTTCCGCGCCGCGGTTCGCGACGAACTCGACCGCCGCTTCGCCCTCGGCCTCGCGTCGCTCGACGGCCATATCCCAGTCCTTGGCCACGTCGACGACGTACAGCGCGTGCAGTTCGGCGTCGTGCGTCTCGGCGAGCGCTACAGCACGCTCGGCGGGCCGGGATCCGGGGTCGGTGCCGTTCGTCACCACGAGTATCGAGTCGAACATGTCGGTGGGTGCGTCTCCGTCGATCGTTGGTATCACTGCCAGTAAGTTAACAATTCTGCCGATAATAACCGTTACAGTTCGTGTATGACCGATAATATGCCGAATATGCCGAATATATGAATTCTGTAGGAACGTCTCTTGCCTTCGCCCTTCCTCCTGCTCTTGCCACGACGGGGGCGGACGCTGCCAACGGCGAACCGTAGCGGGTTTAAGCCGCCCCACGTAACTCACCATCCAAGGTGACCACGGATGGAGATGCCGCGCCGCTTTAACACGTACTGTCCGCACTGCAAAGCACACCACGAACACGAGGTCGAGAAGGTCCGAACGGGCCGCACGACCGGCCTCAAGTGGATGGCCCGCCGCGAGCGCGCCGGTCGAAAGGGCATCGGGAACCGCGGTCGGTTCTCGAAGGTGCCCGGTGGCGACAAGCCCACCAAGAAGACTGATCTCAAGTACCGCTGTGGCGACTGCGGGAAGGCCCACCTCCGCGAGGGATGGCGCGCCGGTCGACTGGAGTTCCAGGAGTAACGATGGCAGGAGATTTCATCCGCGTCGAGTGCCCCGACTGTGAGAACGAACAGGTAATCTTCGGCAAGGCCGCCAGCGACGTCGTCTGTGCGGTCTGTGGCCACACGCTCGCGACGCCGACCGGCGGGCTCGCCACGCTCGAGTCCGACGTCGTCGAGGTCGTCGAGTCCCGACAGGCAGACGCACTATGAAGTACAGCGGCTGGCCCGAGCCCGGCGAGCTCGTCGTCGGCGAGATCGACGAGATCGAGGACTTCGGCGTGTTCGTCGACCTCAAGGAGTACGAGGACAAGCGCGGGCTGGTCCACATCAGCGAGGTCGCCTCCGGCTGGATCAAGAACGTCCGCGACCACGTTCAGGAGGGGCAGACCGTCGTCGCGAAGGTGCTGGACGTCGACGAGTCCAGCCAGCAGATCGACCTCTCGATCAAGGACGTCAACGACCACCAGCGCTCGGACACCATTCAGGAGTGGAAGAACGAGCAGAAGGCCGACAACTGGATGGAGATCGCGTTCCCCGACGGCGACGACGAGGACCTCACCGCGATCGCGAACGCGCTCCTCGCGGAGTACGGCACCCTCTACGCCGCCTTCGAGGAGTCCGCGATCCACGGCCACGAAGCCCTCGACGGCGTGGACCTCGAGGACGACGAGATCGACGCGATCGTCGAGGCCGCCCGCGACAACGTCTCGGTGCCCTACGTCACCGTCACGGGCTACGTCGACCTCGAATCCCCCGGTACGAACGGCGTCGACGACGTCAAGGAAGCGCTCCAGGCCGCGGAAGGGAACGGCGAGGTCCCCGACGAGGTCGACCTCGAGGTGACGTACGTCGGCTCCCCCGAGTACCGCCTCCGCGTCAAGGCGCCCAACTACAAGACTGCCGAACGCGAACTCGAGGAGAGCGGTGCCCGCGCGGTCGAGGCCATCGAGGGCATCGGCGGTGCCGGCGAGTTCCACCGCGACCGACGCACCGAGGACGAGTAAGCGGTTCGCGGCACCTCGATCCCACTTTTCGGACCGCATCGCCATGAAATCCGACATCCACGTCTGCTCGGCCTGGAAGGACGAACACGAGCGGCCGGTCTACACCCTCGGCGACGCCTGCCCGGAGTGCGGGGCCGAGGCCGTGAACAGCGCGCCGGCTCCGTTCTCGCCGGAGGATCCCCACGGCGAGTACCGGCGACGCGCTCGCCGTCGGGACTGACGGCTGCCGGCTTTTCTATGGAGCGACGTTCTAGTATGCGTACCACCGGCTATCGCTCAACGCGAATATGAACGGGGTGGGACTGGAAGGGGCCGACCGCTCGTCGATCGTAACGACGCAAGCGCTGCAGCGAGGCCGAAGGCCGAGCGAAGCGCACAGCGAGTGAGGATCATCGAGCGGGAGGGGCTGTCGCGGCGCAAGCCGCGACGTCGGGAGATCTCTGATCTCCCGGTATCCAAGCGGTCTACAGTACGGTCGACATCAGCAACTGAACGTACAGCAACTGATGCTAGACGTAGTCGAGGTCGTGGGTGACGTAGTCGAACGCCGTCACCACGACTGCGCCGACGACGGCGATCACCACTGCAGCCGCCGCCTGCGTCAGCGATCCCGTCGCCGAGTTCACCGCCATTCGCCCCGGCGGATACAGTCCGCCGGCCATCAACCCGACGAGCACGGCGATCGTCGTCGCGCGGTCGCGTTCGAGCGCACGGTCGACGACCCGCCCGAGGGTCAGCACCCCGAGCACCGCGCCCGAGAGGAACGCCACGACGACCGCGCCCGGTTCGACGACGTCCGCGATCGAGTCGCTCCCGGTCGCGACGCCGGCCAGCGCCGAGAGCAGGGCGTCGAGCTGGTCGAGGAGGTACTCGTACTGGCCGAGGATCAAGAGGAGGAGGGCTCCGGACAGCCCCGGTAGCAACATCGCCGAGATGGCGATGGCGCCGGCGGCGAAGACGAACGCGATCGACGGGTCGGCGAGGTTCACCGTGATCGTCGCGACGAGGACGACGAGCGCGACGGCACCCAGTGCGAGGGCCGTCCGCACCCGCGTCCAGGGCACGTCGCGACCGATCAGGACGACGGAGGCCGCGATCAGGCCGACGAAGAACGCGCCGGTGAGGGCGCGGTACTCCTCCAGCGCGATCGGGATGAGCTGGGAGAGCACGATCACTGCGGTGACCATCCCGCTGCCGAGCACGAGGAGGAAGGTGATGTCCATCTCCTGCCACGCCTCGGCGAAGGCCGCACGCTCGGCAGCGTCGTAGGGGCGCAGCAGGTGGAGCAGCGGCGAGGGGTGCAGTTCGGCGATCGCACCCACGAGGCGGTCGTAGATCCCCGCGATCAGCGCGATCGTGCCGCCGGAGACGCCGGGCACGATGTCGGCGGTGCCCATCGCCGCGCCTTTCAGGAACGTGACGATCGCGGCGCGCAACTGCACGGTTAGCCTGCGATCTCGGCAGCGAACGATTCGAAGAGCGAGCGAACCGGTGCGGTGAGAGCGTTCCCGGGCGCGGCGAGGGCGCCGAATGCGCCGGTCGAGATCGCGCTGGAGCCGACGTCGCTCGTGGTCTCTGGTTCGGCGGCCGATCCACTCGCCGACGTCTCGCTCGTCGCGCTCGCTTCCGACATCGAACCGCTGGCGTTGCCGTCGGTCGAGTCGTTGCCGGTGCCGCCCTCGACGGGTTCGAGGTCGACCGGTATCTCACTCCCGTCGTAGATCGCAGGCTCGGGAACGCTGACGTCGGACGCCTGGGCCCGCGGGTTCTGGAAGCCGCCAGCGCGGACGGTGTACGTGCCGTTCGCGACGGCGCTCGCGTTGGTGTAGCCGTCCTCGGGGCCGAGTTCGTTGTTCGTCGGATACGGCACCGTGATCTCGAAGCTGCCGTCGGCGTCGGCGGTCGTCTGCTGGGAGTACGTGAACGTCCGGTTCGTCCCCGTCTGGACCGGCACCGTCACGATCACGGACTCGTTGGGCTCGGCCTGGCCGGTGAGCGTCGCCCCCTCGACGCGCTCGAAGGTCTTGACCGTCGACTCGACGCTCGCGTCGTAAATGTAGGCGTTCTGGCCGGCCTGCAGCGCCTGGCCGAAGAAGCTCGCCTGGCGGAGCTGTGCCGCGGTCTGCTGGGCGTCGGCCCAGTCGAAGCCGTAGCGGAGCGTCGTGAACGGCCCGGCGCGGTTCGGACTGACGTACCCGCCGACCACGGAGTAGCTGTCCACCTCGTGGACGAGGCGATAGTGGGAGAGGCCAGCGGCGTCACCGAAGTACAGCTCTGCGAGCATGGTGTCTCGGTAGGTTTCCGAGGGCACCGTCAGCGTGGTGTTCTGGCCACCGAGCTGGTAGCGCTCGCCGGTGTAGTAGTCGCTGAAGTCCGCGCCGGCCCACTGCGTGATCGCGTAGAACTTGTCGCCGACCATCTGGTCGTCGATGACGACGTAGCGGGTGTCCTCGCCGGCCTCCTGCTCGCTCTGGGCCTCGATGGCCTCGCGGAGTTCGGCGTTGGACATGTCGTCGAGCTGGCCGCCGGAGACGTTCGAGGACGACAGCGCCTCGAGCATGAGGTTCGCGCGCGTCTCGTTGGTGGCTTGGAAGTAGGCGCTCGCACCTCTGGCACCGGACTGGAACGGATTCGCGTTTGGGATGCGTTCCCCTTCGACGGTTATCCAGTGGCCGTAGTCCCACCACGACATCACGCCGTAAGCTCCCGCAGGATACTCGTAATTGCCTTCGACTGCATCGAACGGCCCATAATAATTCATTTCGTTCTCCTCTCCTCCGTACGTCCCGGGTTCGGGTGTGTTCTCGCTCATCCAGTCCAGACTGTCGTCCCACGTAGTCACGCTGCTACCTGGGCGCGTATCGCTGGAGAGATCGGCTGCGGTCGCGGCCGCGATGGGCGACGCGATCGGTACGAACAGCAACATAAGGATCGCAAAGACGGTCAGGACGTGGTATGCCTGGAGGTCCTCGAAGTCCTCGAGGGAGGGGAAGGCCGCAATTCGAAGGACCTGCGCGACGAGCCAGCCGTTCAGGACGGCGACGGGGATCACGAGGTAGTAATGAAATCGTACCTGGGTCAGCGTCATCATGAGGAGGAAGGCAGTCCAGACGGTGATCAGGAGATACTCCGATCGGGTCCGCTTTGCGAGGAGCCCTCGGGCAACCATCCAAATGCCTGCGATCATTGCGGTGAAGAAGGCGAAGCCGTAGCCATCCCAGAACTGTTCAGTAACAGGCGGCCTATCGTCCGCCAGCATTGACTGTGCCTCACTGATCGTCAGGGTGGTGTCGGACTGACCGAGGAACAAGATTCGCTGGAGGTTCCCCCAGACAGCTTGTGCTACTTCGGGAAGTAGCACCCAAATTGCACCAACTGCTACTAGTCCAATGGCGGCGACAATAAGGGGATAAAGCCCGGGATCCAGTTCCCGATTTTCCCACTCTCGTGCGATTGCAGCGAGGATGGTACAGCCGACGACGATTCCGATGATGGGCAAGAGCTGCAGCAGCGATAGCGTAGTAGTTTCGATCGTGAACGATTGGATGAAGGGGAGGACGACCAGGAAAGCAACGAGGTGAGTGATCACACCGGCAAAGGCGAGGTGTTCCGGGCTTTCGCCACGTATAACCGCGACGGACATGGCGACGACGAAGAAAACGCCGAAGATTCCGACGAGCACCACACCGGCGGCCCAGGTGAGCAGGTACGCGGCGAGCGCCACGCCAGCGAGGACGCTCGCGACGAGCGTCGGACGAAGTCCATCCCAATCGCGATCTTGTACCTGTTCGAACACAGGCCGCTCGCGCCCGACGACTACCAGTGCGTTCACCATAGCGAGCATGGCGATCGACATCGTCAGCGTTTCGGCGACGTGGTGATCGTAGTAGCCGACGCTGGTGCGCGTGATCCACGAAGCCTGTGGAACCAGCGCGACGAGACCGGCCGCGGTCAGGCCACTGATCCGATTACCGCCGAGCTTCTTTGCCAGGAAATAGGCTGGGATCGTCGTGAGGGCCCCGAAAATCGCCGGGGCGAGAAGGGATATCTTCGCAACTTGCTGGGCAGAGGGGTCGCCGAGACCGGCGACCAACGCCACCGTCGCGACGACTTGGTCCATCAGCGTCCCGAAGTTGCCCACGTTCTGGCCCTCGGGAAAGAGCGTCCACGGTTCACCGTACACGCGGCTCGGCCAGTTCTTGACGCTGTACATTGTCGCACGGTAGTGGTAGTATGGGTCGTTACCGCTAAACAGGACCTCGCCATCGCGAACGAACTTGTCGTAGGCACGCGTTCGCGTCCAGAGCATGTAGATGAGTATCGCCGCGAGCGCCGGCACGTGGTACCATCGCTGGAGGGGCTCGACAATCGCCTCCGACTCGGGGAGTTGATCGTCTTCGGTCTCGGTGCTCATTGTTTTAGCGGGTAGCGGAAACGGCGAATAAGCCTTGTGAAAGACGGCTCGACCCAAGAGCCAGGAGTCACAATTGAATCCGTTTGGTCAGTGGGCGTCGGGCCCTATTGTACTTGCAGCCGAGGCGCTGACTTAGCGGTACGTATGACTGGGGCGCCGAGTTGTCGTTACTTGTATCCGAGGGCGTCGAGTCGGTTCTCGACGACGCCAGAGACGTTAGTGGATCCGATATCACTGTCTGGCCAGGGCGGGAGCTTCGACCGAAGCGTTTCGGTGCTCGCCGAATCGAACTCGACCGGCGTCTCGTCGGGCAGGTCGAACGTGAGCGTAGTACCGGACTCCGATGCGATCAGTTTGTCTCCATCGCTATAGACCGCTTTTCGCTCCTCGGGGCCTAGACAGCCCTCGACGAGGAGTGACCGAGGGTTATGATCGTCGGCGTGGAGATCGAGGCCGCTCGTGCCCTCTGGGGCGTCCACTCCGATCGAGGACAGCAGCGTCGGTGCAAGATCGATTAGTGAGGCAGGCGAACCGTCGTTCGGCGCGGTTGGCAGTTCGTCTGAAAGGAGCGGCACTCGTGCGAGTGCTTCGTACGGCGTCCCACCGTGATCGACGCATCCGTCGCCGAAGAACTGCTCCTGGTCCAGCGCGACGTGGTCCCAGAGAAGTTCGCCGTGATCGGCGGTGACGACGATCGTCACGTCGTCGAGTATCGACCTGATCGACTCGATGTGTGCCGAGATGCAGTCGTCGACATACTCGGCGGCAGCTCGGTAGAGCCGCCACCGGTGCTCCCGATAGCGCTCGGCGGCCTCGTCGGGCTCGAGAGTTCGTTCGTACTCCCAGTTCTCGAGATTCTCGATCGAGCTGTCGACGTCGTACTTTTGCCAGTACTCGTTGGGTGGCGTCACCGGAATGTGTGGATCTGCGAGGTGGACGTAGGAGAACGTCGGTGAGTTCGATCGGTCAGTAATCCATTGCTCGTGGTCAGCAAGCACGTCTGCGGCAGATGCGTCGAGCTGGTGACTGAGATCGTGCGTGGCGAATCTGCCAGAGAGCGCGACGAACGGAGTGTCATGGCCGAAGCCACCGTAGGTGTGGTAACCAGCTGCAGCGAAATAGTCGCTGAGCGTCAACCGATCGTCCGGAATCCGTTCTGGCAGGACAAAGCCCTCGTCTGCGACGTTCGGAGCTCTGATCGCTCCGTGTTCGTGGGGGTACGCACCAGTCAGCATCGAGGAGACCGCAGGAAAGGTCCATGGACTCGGTGTGAGCGCTGACGTCGTCCCGTCCATCGACGCGAGAAATGGCATCGTCTCTTCCGTGACGACGTCGCTACGGAGTGCGTCGACGACGAGGAGGACAACGTGCTGGGGTGCGTCTGGGTCGGGGTCGATCGACGGCCGGTCCCGGGCCCGAAAGGTCCGGTTCGCTCGCTTTGTCTGTACGAGATCGTACGGACGAGCCAGCAGCCGCTTCACCGTCGGAGGCAAGGCCGCGACGAGGCGACGTTTAACGTTCATGCGAGCCTCCATGATAGCCCGCGCCCGATGGAGCAGTGAGCCTGCGGTCGGAACGGCCCCCTCGACGTCATTGAACGGGTGTTGGGACCGGCGTTGTCTTCTACCTTGTCGTTCTCGGGCTTCGACTGAGCGAGTTGGCTCCTGATGGCGACGAGCCGATGCGATGGATGTCGACACACGGGCGAATGATGTTTACCGGGACTCCCACCAGTCGACGAACCGCTCGATGCCCTCCTCGAAGTCGACATCTGGCGACCAGTCGAGTTCGTTGCACGCCCTCGATACGTCGGATACGTACACTTTCTGGTCGCCTTCGCGCCAGTCGTCGAAGGCGACGTCAGGCCGGTTGCCGACTACCGATTCGAGTGCGTCGAGGAATTCGACGAGGCTCGTGGTGTTGTGGGGACCACCGCCGACGTTGTAGATCGCGGGCTTGCCGTCGGGGTCGGAAAGGAATGCGTCATAGGCCCGGATCAGGTCGTCGACGTAGAGGACGTCGCGGACCTGTTTGCCGTCGCCGAAGATCGTGAGCGGCTCGTCGCGGAGCGCGGAGATCGCGAAGTGCGCGACCCACCCCTGATCCTCGTTTCCGAACTGGCGCGGGCCGTAGATGCACGACATCCGGAACGCGGCCGCTTCAACGACGCCCCGATCCGCGTAGTCCTGGACGTAGAGGTCGCCGGCGAGCTTCGAGACGCCGTAGGGCGTGTGCTCACAGTCGTCGATCGAGAGGGTTTCCGGGACGCCGTCCTCGTACTCGGGGTCGTCGTACCAGTATCGCGTCTCCTCCTCGCGGACGGGAATTTCGTTGACGTTGTCTCCGTAGACTTTGTTTGTCGACGCCATGACGACCGCCGGATCGCTTTCGGCAGCGCGCGCGGCTTCGAGGACGTTGAACGTCCCCTCGGCGTTGACCTCGAAGTCGGTGCGGGGGTCCTCGAGCGAGGCCGTCACCGCGACCTGCCCTGCCGTGTGGACGATCCCATCGTGGCCCTCGACGATCGTTTCGAGTCGATCCTCGTCACGGACGTCAGCTTCGACGAGCTCGACCGAGGGATACTCCTCTCGGATGTACTCCCAGTTGTAAGCGGCAGTGTTGCGGCTATCGTCAGCGGTCTCGAGCGTTTCGACGCGGCTCAGGTTGTCGAGTGCAGTGACTTCGACGCCGCGATCGGCGTAGTACTCCACCGCGTGACTCCCGACGAAGCCGGCGCCACCAGTGACGAGAACGCTGTCCAGACTGGTCATGCAAGCACCCTTCGAGGCGATGGACGTATGCTTTCCCAATCGGCCCGTTGAGTCCAGTTCGAACTCGGAGCTTACTGCGTCCCGAGTTGTCACCGGATCTCCCTTGGCGTCGAAGGGGACCGGAGCTCCTACGTTTCGAGATCGAGCTCGGCGGCGAGCTCCTCGGCGGTTCGCCGGAGCCCCTCCTTGAGGGACACACGTGGATCCCAGTCGAGAGCGGCGTCGGTCTTGGACAGGTCTGGGTGACGAACCTTCGGATCATCCTCCGGTAGCTCTCGGTAGGCGATTTCGCTGTCGGTGTCGAGGACTTCGAGGACAGTCTTTGCGAGCGTCTCGATCGTGATTTCCTCGGTGCTACCGAGATTGAACGCCTCACCGGAGACGACGTCCGCGTCTGCCTCCATGATCGTCCTGAAGCCGCGAACGAGGTCCGAGACGTAGCAAAAGCACCGTGTCTGTGAGCCGTCGCCGTACACCGTAAGATCCTCGCCACGGAGCGCTTGCGAAAGGAAGTTCGGCACTGCGCGGCCGTCGTCGGGTCGCATGCGGGGGCCGTAGGTGTTGAAGATGCGGACGGTTCGAACGTCGAGATCGTACTGTTGATCGTAGGCGATTGCGAGCGCCTCGGAGAACCGCTTGCTCTCGTCGTACGGAGCGCGCGGACCGCGCACGTTAACGTTCCCAGTATAGGATTCGGGCTGCGGATTGACGTCCGGGTCGCCGTACACCTCGCTGGTCGAGGCGAGCAATACCGGTGCGTCGTGTTCCAGCCCGCACTCGTAGGCGTTGTGCGTTCCCTCGCTGTTCGTCAGGGCGATCTCGACTGCGTGATCGACGAAGTCATCTGGGCTCGCGCGGGACGCGAGGTGGTAGACCTCGTCGACGCGGTCGAAGACGGGGAACGGCTCGCGAACGTCGTGGCGGCGACTCTCGAAGTGGTCGCTCTCGACGTGCTCGAGATTCGACTCGCGGCCGCTTCCGAAGTTGTCCAACGAGGTCACCCTGTACCCGTCGTCGAGGAGGGCGTCGACGAGGTGGCTCCCGAGGAACCCGGCTCCACCGGTTACGACGGCGTGTGGTCGGGACATGGCTCAGGCTCGGCCCTCCATCGAGTTGCAACGGGGACGAGCGGGTAACGACCCCGCGATTGGACCGTACATGGGGGCGGATTACTGACCAGGGGGTAAAAATACCCCGAGTCCGTCTCTCGACTCCACCACAGGTAAATAGGGGTCGTTTCTTAGATTGGCCCATGCCAAACACCGTCGTCGTCGGTCTCGACGGAGCGAACTGGGACCTGCTCCAGCCGTGGCTCGACGACGGGGACCTTCCGAACATCGCGTCGTTGCGAAATTCTGGAGTGGACGCAGATTTACAGAGCTGCCTCCCGCCGGTGACCTGTCCGAACTGGCGCTGTTACTCGACCGGGAAGAACCCCGGCAAACTCGGTGTCTACTGGTGGGAGAAGATCGACGCCGAGAACCGAACGCTCTCGACGCCGAACTCTCGCTCGTTCAAGAGTGCGAACTTCTGGGACTACCTTAACGAAGACGGGCAGACTGCCGGTGTCGTGAACCTCCCGATGAGCTACCCACCGTTCGAACTGGATGGCTTCATGGTCGCCGGTGGCCCCGGGAGCGAGCAGACCGACTACACGACGCCGCCGGATCTTGGCGACGAACTCGACGCGGCGGGGTACGATGTCCATCCCGATGTGGCGGTGACATCCTCCGAGGACACAGACGCCGCAGACGCCGTTGTTGACCTGATCGACCAGCGGCTGGAAACCTACCGCCGACTGCTCGATGAACGGGAAGTCGACGTTGCCCACTGCACGGTCTTCTACGTCAACGTGCTCCAGCACTACTTCTGGCGTGACGAACCGACTTACCGGGCGTGGCAGGTCATCGACGAACATCTCGGTGCGATCCGTCAAGAACACCCTGACGCGACGCTCGTCCTCCTCTCGGACCACGGCTGTGATGAGATCGACACGATGTTCTACGCCAATACCTGGCTCGAGCAGGAAGGCTTCCTGCACACCAAGACTGACGCAACCTCAGCCTTCGAACGCCTCGGTATCAACAAGAAGCGCGTCCTGAAGATCGCCGAGCGCTTCGGAGCCCAGGATTTGATCGCGAAGATTACGCCCGAGTTCGTCAAGAGTCAGGTCCCGATGGACGAAGAGGGTGCCAAGCGCGAGCACAAACTCGACCGGGTGGACTGGTCGAAGAGCCGGGCGATTGCAAGCGGGCAGGGCCTGATATACGTACTCGACGGCGCCGAGTCGACGCGCGACGAGATTATGGACCGCCTTGCCGACCTCGAGAGCGACGTCTCCGGGACGCCGATCGCCCGGGAGGTCCTCACCCGCGAGGAGGCGTACGACGGCCCCTACGTCGAGGACGCACCCGAGATCGTCTTCGATCAGACGCCGGGGATTCACACCAGCGGCGCGATCGGTGACAACCCCGTCTTTGAGGACGTCAGTCACTGGCGTGCGGAGAACGTTCGGACCGGTCTGTTCCTCGCCGACGGTCCCGACGTGACTGCGTCGGCGGTCGAGGAACCGGTCCCGATCACTGCCGTCGCCCCGACCGTCCTCCACTCGGTCGGCTGCCCGATTCCCGAAGACGTCGACGGAATGCCGTTGGCCCTCTTTGACGGTGAGGAACCGATATTCCGCGATCCTATCACACCGGAGTTCTTGAATCGGCAGGGTAGTGATGGAGTTGAGGACCGTCTTGAGGATCTGGGCTATTTGCAGTGATATATATGTTTACAATTCTGGTTGATGTGGCCCATATATTTCCAATCCAATAATAAATGCCCGAAACGGTTTTAGACGGAAATAACGAAGGCTGGCGGGAATGTATCTGATCTATAAAGAATCAAATAAAATAGGCAGTGTTCGATCATCTGGTGCTTTCTCATCAAATTATTATTAAATGATCACAATGGGCCCCCGGCCGTTTAACCGATTCATCCCGGAGGCATATATCCCTGAAGCTTTTAGGATAGTTCATGACTCTCCCAAATCACATTGTGTTCTCTGTCGATCTTGAACCCAATCTGGATGGCGGACTT
The DNA here is from genome assembly GCF_000403645.1 of Salinarchaeum sp. Harcht-Bsk1. Classification (NCBI taxonomy): domain Archaea; kingdom Methanobacteriati; phylum Methanobacteriota; class Halobacteria; order Halobacteriales; family Natronoarchaeaceae; genus Salinarchaeum; species Salinarchaeum sp. Harcht-Bsk1. Next base: position 1,043,181 of record NC_021313.1, on the reverse strand, counting down.
CGGGGGATTCGAGAGGTAATGGATTGGTTTAGCAACACAATCCCCCAAGGAACCGTTTTCACGACTCACAGAATTGCAACAGAAATACCTGGATTAATATCGGAGCTAGCAGATCAACATGAGATAGGTGTTCATGTACATCCAAAGGAATTCGGTTACGATCATGACCAATTAGCGGAACTGCCACCGAACGTTCAATCTGAGGTGATTAGTTCGACGCGTGGGGCAATAGCCGACGCTATCGGTGTGGACCCAGATTCCATTCGCTCTTTTCGCGCGGGTCGCCACAGTGCCTCCGAAGCGACTATTGAAATCTTGAGGGATCTCGGATTCTTGGTCGATGCTTCTGTGAACATGAGATATACTCAGCATCTCCCTTCATCCATAACTCAACGATCGAAACCTTTCAATTGGGATGGGATATTCGAAATACCAACGACATTTGATAAGATTCCTTTATTTTCTCGTTACGGATTGCGCGGAACGGTGACAGCTACTGCAAATACATTGAAAACAGACCGCTTGCTTTGTTCAGGAACAAAGGCGATCAAATATCTCCTTTCAGCCACCGACTTTGTTTCTTTTTACATGCACCCATTCGATGCAATATCTAATAATAATCAGGGCGGTGCCGAATTTCGGCAGCGTGTCGAAAGGTTATTTTCAACATCTGATGATAAGATACAATACATCACCGCCTCCGAATATGCCCGCTTGCGACTAGATTCGTTATCTTCTGAACATTAATCTTCGACGTACCCAAGTTGTCTCAATCGTTCACTTACTTCTCCTCCAATATCCGTTTGCTCGTCAATTGAGTCTGCCCACAATGATACTGTCTCACATACTGAATGAAGTTTCTTTTCGTCAATCTCATTATGTGAAACTCGCTCTTCCCCATTGTCTCGGTGATAATACTCGGTGGGGGTTTCGTTACTCCACCATAGGATTGTTTCTTGGTCCGAACGAACGCTAATATGAACAAAGTCCTCTGAGATGGTTACACCTTTTTCACGTTGATGCATGGAAGAGGAGACAGCCACTGGACATTCGAATAGTTCATCGCGATCCCACTCTGGTGGGATTTCAGCTCCAAATAAATCACAAATTAGCGGCGAAACATCTTCAGCACTTGTAACTTTAGAAATTGAGTTGTTTGGTATTCCTCCTCCAGCGATGACAAGAGGAACGTGAATAAGCTCTTCACAGCAGTAACTTGGATGTGTGATATCTTCCATTCCGCTAGGAGGTGTCTTGTCTCGGAATAATTCACCGTGATCTGCAGTTATTACTAATGCGGTTGAATCCCACTCGCCAGACGAACGTAGATAATCTACGAACTCTGCTATCCTATCGTCTACGTAGGAGACCTCTTGTAGATACGTTGAACGTAATATCTCCAATTCTGAATGATCAATTTGACTCGGATCGTCCTGTATCAGTTGATTGAGGTTATACAAAGTCTTTGAGTTCTCCTTGCGGTATGAAGCCGGGGGAAAGTATGGAAAGTGAGGGTCCATAAGATGTATGTAATGGAATTCTTGCTCACCGGTGTTCATCCATGACATCGACTTATCGAAAAATTCCTCGGCATCCGGTTGGTTGGTCCATTGGATAAGGCCTTGTCGTTTCAGAGCATCCAAAACACTCTCTGCGACACTTTGGAGATTGAGGCGAGCTAAGATTTCACTGATATCCCCTCTGTTTGATCTCTCTTCATCATTCTCGGTGCCGGTTTCGCCCAAGTCGACGTATGAATCAAATCCTCGAGAATATCCGGATTCAGCAGACACGTATGTATTCGAGTGCCACCCTGCGGTGTTCACACCTTCTCTGGAAAGAACCTCAGCAATCGATGGAATGTCTTCACGTAGGGCCATTCCGGCCCCTCCATGTTCGATGGGCTGACGTGATTGAAATAGGGCCGGTACGCTGGCGGGAGTCATTGGGCCGAGAGAGTGGTGATCGGAAAATTCGATATGTTCATTAGCAAGTCTCCGGAGGTTAGGCATCGATGACTGATAAGCATCAAATCGCAAACAGTCTACGAGTACCAATACAACACGATCAACTCGAACGTCATCCACTATGTCGTTGTTAAGAAGTTGAGACATCATACGTTATTTCGGTTTCCTCCAAGTAGCTCGAACGCGTCCACCGCCGAAAGGTAATTTTATCAACTCATCCGCCACTTCATGGCTCACCCAATCAATCAGAATCCCAAAAAGCCATGAAGGCGGGCGAATCCACCAACGTTCCGGACGTAGCCAGCCTACTACGTCTACCTCTTCGAGCTGTAATTCGGTATCACTATAGTATGCCCATTCACTGTCGATGTCGTACCATCCTGGTGTGGTTGAGGTCCAACTCCATGAATAGTGATCCGGATCCGCAACAATACCAGTACTATTTGCATGTGTTGCGGCGAGTTCAAGCTCACCTCCTTCAGTGAGCACTCGCGACCATTCATCCATGGCAGCATTGAGATTGTCGATGTGAGGGACAAGAGAGTTTGCATGGATCCGGTCGACGGTACAATCAGCGAACGGTAGATCATCCGCAGTTGCGACGATATCTACTTCTGGCAACTTTCTCAAATCTACATTAATGTGGTCGTCGAGTGGATTTTTACCTCCACCAAGATCTACTTTGACATTCTCAGCTTCGTTGGGTTTCTCGTCCTTCATTTGATCCATGCATGGTTAGATGGGTCACGTCCCAAGTACCTAACTATAGGCCTCAGTGCAAAGGAAGTCTCTCGTATAATTTTCTATCACTTTTCCAATTCCGATATCCAATTGGGTTTCAGGCCCAGGTATCCAGATCAATTTATAGACTTTTTCAATAGAGAATATGATTGTCGATAATTGTTCGATAAAAAAATCCCGGCCCGAACTTATACTCCATTGGGTTGTGATATTTCCAATTAGCAAAATATATCTGACTATCTATGGAATCTTCCAAGAACATACATTATATGAGTCCTTGCACATAGTGCCGATATGGATAATTCAGTTCGCGTAGGACTCGTTGGAGGATATCGTTTGCCTGGTAACGTCCGAACTCTCCTTTATAATATACGAAAAGCACTTGATATTGCAAAAACTTCATTTAATTGTGATTTAATTGGGGGGTCTGGAATCGATGATGTAGATGGCTACCGAATGATCAACCCCGGTCTTGGGAACCCGGGGAGTGCACGAAAGAAGATAATCGATCTGGCTCAAGGCCTCCGAAGATATGTCAAAAATCGGTCTCCTGACGTTCTATTCCAATTAACCCGTTTCCCAACACATGGAACGGCGGCGGCAATTGCCGGTTCGCTGACAAGAACAAGAACCGTAGTTAGAGTGGCGGGAATGGACTTCGAAGAATTCCGGTTTGCTTCAACACTTTCTAAGCAGCTGCAGCTATTTGGCCTCAAGAATTGCATCAGCATGATTCCAACACATCTCGGCGATGATGTTGTTGCCCTTGGCCCAGAAGGGCGTGAGGCACTCGCTCACAGGCTCCGACATAGGAACGTCCATGAAGTCCCACAGCCAGTAGACACCGAATCTTTCTCCCCAGTATCAGAATCAACGCGAGCTAAAATCCGGTCGAAACTAGGGATGCCCTTGATTAACGAAGGACGAGTGTTTCTTACAGTGGGCCGCGTGTCCCGGAGAAAAGGTGCAAAGACTATCCAGCGAACCGCTGCCGAACTAGCAAAAGGCCAAGACCCTATACGCTGGTACGTCATCGGGGACGGACCACTGCTGGATGAATTAGAAGCGACGCCGTGTGTTGAACCTTTAGGCAGATTGGACCATGAATCACTCCCCGATTACTATCGTGCGGCAGATATTTATGTTCATCCATCGCTACATGAAGGTCTTCCGAATGTGCTTTTAGAGGCTACAGCGTGTGGCACTCCGTCAATTGCGCGTGATGTTGGTGAATGCTCGCTCATCGCAACAGAGACATTTGATCAAGACAACCAGCTTTCAAAACTACTCCGAAGAAATTACAGTTCAGTCACGCTTGATCGCCAGTTTACTATCGAGGGGCTGGCGAACGCATATGAAACGCTACTTTTGGGGGACCTAGCTTGAATTCACATAATGAAATTTTAATCATAATAATATATCTACAGAAAATTCTATTTTATCTTAGCAAGGTCCACTTTAGTGCCGATGTGATATATTTCGTATGTGCGCTTGAAACGAAACAAATCGACTCACTGAAATCCTTGAGTTTTTGGGAGCGTCGAACCTGAATCCACTAATGAAGTGTCAGAACGCCCTTTTAATCACGATCGATAGTCTCAGAGCAGATGCAGTTGGGTCTACCCGATATGGCGAATCCGTAACTCCTCGTTTAGACGAGGTTATCGAGAGTGGCGTTCAATTCACAAATGCAGCTGCAAACGGTTCGAGCACGCCTTCGAGCTTCCCAAGCATCCTCACCAGCACATATCCATTGATGTATGGTGGGTATCAGTATCTCAATGAGTCTCGACCGTTTTTAGCTGAACATCTTTCCAATGAAGGATTTGTGACTGTAGCATACCACTCAAATCCGCATCTTGGTCCAAATATGAACTACGACCGGGGATTCGACAGTTTCAACGATATCGGGGGTGATACCAATGATTCTGATATGGGATTAATAAATCGGGCCAAAAACTATATCGAGGAACGGATCGATAACAATAGTTTGCTATATTCATGGCTCCGTCGAGGGTGGCACCTATTCTCTATGTCTACAGGAACAGCCGCTTATGCTAATGCCACGACGATTACCGATAATGCAATTGACTGGCTAGAAGAACGTGACAGAGATCGGCGATTCTTCTTGTGGTTACATTATATGGACGTACACTATCCATTCATGCCGCCGCGTCGGCATCTACAAGATCTCGTGGCAGATCTTCCTAAGAACCGACAAATAGCGAGAATTAATGGCCAAATGCACGAGAATCCGGAAGGGCTGTCGGATCGTGACCTGCTCCTCGACTTGTATCACGGTGAAGTAAAATATACTGACTATGAAATCGGTCGGCTACTTGATAAGCTCTCTGAACAGGGGGTGCTCAATGAGACTCATGTTACAATCACTGCTGACCACGGTGAGTCATTTGGTGAACACGGCTATTATGGTCATCATCCTAACCCCTACGATGAACTAGTCCGGGTCCCCCTCATTATGAATAATCCTAACTCCTCTCACATGGGGACCGTTTCCGACCAAGTCGAGCTGGCTGATATTGGGCCAACGATCTATGATTCTCTAAATGTGTCAACTCCAGATGCCGTGCAAGGTGATACAGTGAATAAGTTGCTCAGTGACGCGGGTGGCCGTGATGACGATGATAGGGTGGCAATCTGTACTGGCAGTCCGACCACTTTAGCAAGTAGAACGAACCGGTGGAAATTAATTTGGTGGATGGATTCCGATGAACTTGAATTGTTTGATCTGCGCAATGATCCTAAGGAGTCCGAGGATGTCTCCACGGGAAACCCTGAAGTAGTGGATAGAATGAAATCTATATTGGATGATCATTTAGAGGAAGTAGAGGCTAGCGAGGCTGATAACCCGAATGTTTCGGTATCCCGCGACACGAAGGATAGGCTCCGAGATTTGGGATACGTTGAGTAACGGTTGCCGATCGGTAATATAGACTGATTAGATGTAACAATATTGCTTGCTCAAACTTTATAACCGAGATCGCGGAGTCTATCGTTTATCACTCCGCTTTCTGCGCTTCGAACTGAATCAGTACTCGTTTCACGTCGTTCCCCATTGATCACGGCCCAAGGGACGACAACCAATCCAGGGTGGCGGAGTTTTGGCCGGTGACAATCAATACCCAACGTACTCAGAATTTTTCCTGTATTTAGTTCTCCATGGTCTGCAGTAAAAACGGTGCGACCAGAGAGCTCCTCGGCAAGATCGATCGCATTGGATAGCCCGTACTCAAGAGTATCGCGATATGCCTTCCAATAGTTCTCTGGATCATCTATATCGGTGATTTCCGTACCTACGAAGGGCGCATGTGGTTGCATGAAATGAACGATAAGTCTCTTTTGAGGATACTTTTCGGAAGCTTCGAGAGCTGCCTCAACGACATCCTCAGGGAGGACGGTCCCCTCTTCGTCGTCAAACGCCACCTCCCAGAGTGGTATGATATCGTGGAAAGAGTTACCAGCCACTTTCGCAGTATGAGGATTCGCAGAAACCACAACCGTATCACCAAATTCGTCATTCGCGAAATTCCGGCGTGTCCACTCGCTAGAGTGGCTCCCTAGGCTAACGACTCTTTCATAACTGTCAAACTGATCAAGGTTAGCAACTTTCTCAAATTCGTCCGCTCTACAAGCGTCAAGGACGATCAAGTTGTCCCATTCTTCATCCATTACATGAATTGCATCCTGATAACTTGGCCATTGTGGGTTTAATCTGGTCACCGGTCCGACGATGTGTGGGACGAACACTCGGTTTCGCCACCAATTAAGAGAATTATAATTCTTCTTAATCTCGGGGATTGCGTGTGCGAGTGAAGGGCTCATTGTATCTCATATCTAGTTCTGTCGCTTAATGATTGACGGATCAACAATCAAGCCATTCCACCCGTATGGGTTTTAAATTACTCAAATGAATCTCTGGAGTATCTTATTAATAATGGTGTTATCAGATACATATTTATCTTGAATTGAATGCAGAATCATTACCTCGGTTGGAGTGAACCCCAATATACCGATGATTGCGGCGCCATAGCATCCAGCGAAGCCAACTCCAAATATAGTAATCCATAGGATGGTCGCAGGTATCTGTGAGGAGACAATGAATGCTATAATACCTATGGGGATGGCCAGGACAACCGGTGCTATCACATTCCAACCAATTGCCGTTGAACCGGAATAATATGCAATCTCAATCACTGGTAGAAGGCCGAGTACGAAGAGTGAAATTGTCGTCGCAATTGCAGCTCCAGTAAAGCTATACCGTGGTATGAGCCATAGATTGAGTCCGAAGTTGACTAAGGCGGCTGACGTGGTATTAACTGCAGATAGCTTGGAAAGTCCCAGTGCTTCTAACAGTGGGCCATGCGTCAATAGTACATTTTTTAACGCGAACCCGACCGCTAGAATCGCAAGAGCTAGGCCTCCTTCGGAGTATCCTGAACGATAGATGATTCTAATTAGGTCATCAGCAAAGAGGACCATCGGTATAAGCGCAGTAGTGCTCGCAATGGCCAACCACCGAGCGACACCCCGTTGAACTGTGATCGCCTCGTCAAGTCGATTCTCGCTTTCAAGTTCGCTCGACACGGGCGTCCCGAGGTAATTGAATGCGGTTGAAAACATACCCATCATCTGTGCCATCGCATAGGCGACGCCGTAGATCCCGACGGCGGTGCTCCCGACGAAGTACAGTAAGAGGAAGATGTCGATGGACCGGTAAACGAAAGATGCGAGCCCTGAGACGGTGAATGGTAGGGAGTAACGAATGATCTCGGATAGCCGCTCTCGTCCGCCGTCCCAGTCACTGGCCTCGGGCAACGTTCGCTCGAAAAGTACCGAAGCGATGGCTGCCCCGACCACAAATGGTATCGCATAGGCAAACGCGAAACCCGCTTGGTCGGCACCCACAAAAACTGCGACGATGATGAGGGCAAACCGGGACGCCGGGTGGAGGAGGTTCCGCACGTAGACGCGGAAGCGGGAGATCTTTTGACCGCGAATTCCGCCGATCGCGAGGTTCATTATCGCGGCGAAGGGGATGGCCGCACCGAAGACCTGGATGCTTACCGCGACGCCGGCATCACCGAACATCTCAGCCGCGATGAAGTCTGCATAGAGTACCGTAACTGCGGCGAGGCCGACGCCGATGGGGATCGTGAGTGCAAACAGGTACGTCACGATCGGCCGCTTCTCCTCTTCTTCGACACGAGGAAGGTACCGCGTCAGTCCGGAGGACAACCCGAGGCCGGCGACGATCCCGCCGAGGTTCAACAGCGCCGTTCCTGTTGTGAGTCCGCCGAAGCCGCTAATCGAAAGATGCACCGCTGCGAAGCGCTGGGCGAGGAAGGCCAGCGCCATCTGCGCCACCAGCCCGCCGTAGACCACGCCAGCGCCCTTGACGACATCCCGGACGGCCTGATCCTTCGTGAGCGAGGACTTGGTCGTATCCGCAGAAGCTGGCGCCTCGCCAGGGATCCGATTCTCGTCCACGTCGTTGAGGTCGTCGGTTGGTTGTTTCTCATTCATGCTATCTAACGATCTGTTTGAGAAACTTCTCGTATCGATCGTAGAGTTGAACCCACGACCACTTTTCAACGACGTTCGCACGGCCACGTTGCCCGATGCGTCGCCGGAGATCCTCTCCCGAGGCGACTTGGTCAATGGCGTCACTGAGTCCCACAGCGTCACCCGGCTCGTAGAGGAAGCCCGTCTCACCGTCCTCCACGACCTCCGGTACTCCTCCAACTCGGGATGCGATCACCGGCGTCGCCATCGCCTGCGCTTCGAGCACCACACGTGGGAGCCCCTCCGTGTAGGAAGGCAACACGAGAGCGTCCATCGCGTCGTAGACGGCCGGCATCGAATCGTACGGAACGGACCCAAGGAACGATCCCCGCCCCTTGAGTTCGGCTTCGAGCCACCCGCGTTGTGGGCCGTCGCCGGCGATGAATATCTGTACATCATCGTCCGATCGCCTGATCGCCGGCATCAAGTCCCGAATGCCTTTATACACTTGGAGACCGCCGACGTAGCCGACGACGAATCTCTCGCCAGCGCCCGCAACAGTGTTTTCGAGCCAGTCGGGATACTCCGACACCGCGTCGGGTGAGAAGACCTCCGTGTCGACGGCGTTTTTGATGTCGTAGATGCGGTCATTACGGACGCCCAGACCACGGAGGACGCCAGCGACGGCCTCGCAGACGACGAAATATCCGTCGTGCGGTGCTCGCAGACGTGCCTGGAGCGACGCAGTATCGAGTCGCTCGACGAACCCCGCTCGCGTCGCCTCTGGCAACACGCCCACGTGCACGACGTGGGGCACACCGACCCGCCTGGCAGCGACAAGTCCCGGGAGGTACGTCTTCCGGGTCTTCGAGAGTATCACGTCCACGTCTTCGGCCCGTGCGACTTGCATCGCCCTGCGTGCCGTCCGGAGGGGTCCATCCACGAACCGCGTTCGTGGATGGATCGAATGCTGAAACGACCGTTCAGGAGCGTCGTTCCAGTCGACGAGATGCACCTCGTGACCACGCTCTCGCAGCCCCTCAACGACGTTTCGGACGTGGATTGCACCTCCCCTCACCATCGCGTCGCGAAAGGATATGGCCTCTTCGGTGAGGTAGAGGATGCGCATGCCAGTACTCCCGACCCCGCACAGTAAATGCTGTTCGCTCTCGGGTGGGCTATTCGAGAGCTGAATCGAATCTGAAGCGCTGCCTCAATAATATCGACCCGCTACATCCGCTCACAATCGGGCACTGTGGAGTTACTCACTCTCGATCGTCGCTCGATAGCGGTCCTCGTATCGATCGGCGGTGTCCTCCCAGGTCGCGATACTCGCCGAGGGCGCATCCCGACCGATCACGTCCTCGATGGCGCCTGCCACGGCTTCCGTGTCCACGTTCGATACTCCGACGACGTCCGATCGCTTCGTCCAGTCGGCCAGTGCGGTCGCTTCGAGAACAACCGCCGGCGTCTCGCTCGCCAGCGCTTCGGCGACGGTAATCCCGAAACTCTCGAACTCAGAGAAGGAGCAGTACGCAGCGGCACCGGCGTAGTATCCGGGGAGAACGTCGTGATCGAGATTGCCGAGGAACTCCACCCGGTCGGCGACGCCGACCTCGCTCGCGATCGACTTGAGGTCGTCCCGATAGGGGCCGTCGCCAGCGACGAGCAGGTCGTACTCCGGTAGCTCGGTAAGTGCTCTGATAGCGTGCTGGACCCCTTTGTACTCCTCCAGCCGGGATACGGTGAGGAGGTACGGTCGGTCGCGGTCGATCGGCGTTGCATTCCTGAACTTGGCCGTCTCGAGCCCGATCGGGATTACCTCGGGATCGACGCCGAAGTCGTCTCGAATCGTTCGGCGCTCCCACTCGCTAACGGCAGTCACCGTACGTGCATGACGGAGCGCCCGGCGAGCAACCGGACGGTACGGAACCCAGAGGGCGTTTCGCCACCGACTCGAACTCGCTCCGTGATAGTACGCCGTTGCTATGACCGGGGCGTTTGCACTGAAGGACGCGATCGGCAGTGGGAGCGAGTGGACGTTGTGGGCGTGGACGAGATTTGCGTCACGCTGCTGGACGGCGCGCCGAATTCCTGGCGCGAAGTGAATCGCTCCCTCGGGTGTGAGCGAGCCGTGGCGCCGAACGATCACGCCGTTGCGGGTCTCCCGCCTCTCGACGTCGTCGCTCGCGTCTGCGGTCACGACCGTCACCTCGTGTCCGCGATCGACCAGACGTTCGCTCAGCTCCTGAACTTGCTTTTCGACGCCACCTGTGTGTGGCGGGTACCGCGGTGAGACCTGCAGGATATTCACTCGTACGCCTCCCGGAGTTCCGAGTCGATCTCCCAGACGGCACTCCCCTTGCCGGCGAGGAGCTTGATTGCCGCGCGCAAGAGCGACACCTGTGTGTCGAACACCGCGTACAGTGCCTGAAGCGGTCCGAGCATATCTCGCGATCCTGCGAAGACGAACCCACCGACTGCGAGCGGCAGGACCAGTCCCGCCGGACCGAAGACGGACACACCTGCAACTGTTCCCGTCAACAGCGTCGCCGCGAGGAGCCACGGCGAGACGATCATGAACCACCAGTTAAATGGCAGCACGACGCGGCCGTACCGTCCGTACCGTCCCAGGGCGTCCCGGTTGCGGACCAGCAAGCGAAGTAGACCCATCGCCCGTCGGTCCTTCTGCTTGCGTCGCTTTCGAAACGCCGAGTGTGCCGCCTCTCGGTACCGGATGGCGGGGTCGAACAGTACCCGTTGGCCGCCACGACGAATCTTTAGCGCGAGCTCGGTGTCATCGGCGATCGAGTCTTCGTCGATCGGGACGATTGCGTCGTTCTCGAACGCGGAGAAGGGGCCGTGAAAGATCAGTGTCGAATCAAGGTGTGACTCGAGCGTCTGGATGTACGATTGGACGCCACGATACCCGGACTCGACGTCGCTACCACCTAGCACCTCTGCGTTTCGACCGGTCACAGCAGCGACATGGGGGTCGGCGAGATTGGCGACGGCCTCCCGAAGAGCGCCATCGGCTACTTCCGAATCACAGTCTGTTTTGACGACTACTTCGTTGCTCGCGGCGGCGTACGCGTCGTTGAGCGCCAGGGCGAGACCCCGACGGGTCTCTTCCTCAATCAGGGTCAATTCGGGTGACTCCCTGTTCGCGAAAAAATCACGAATTCGATCCGGTGTCTCGTCATCGCTGGCGTCGACGACCACAACCTCTACCTTATCCATCGGATAGTCGAGCGAGCAGATCCGCTCTAGTTTGCCTTCGACGATTCGCTCTTCGTTGAACGTCGGCAGGACGATGCTCAACGTCGGCTCCTGGGCCTCTTTATTCGCAGGTGAGCCCGATGGCCGAATCAGGGCATAGAATCCAAGATAGAGCACGTAGGGCACTGCAGCGACAGCGAGCATACCGACTGTCGCGGCCACCAGGAGGTTCATACCTTCGAGCAACAGTCCGACCGTTAAAATGCCTGCGGGGTCGCTTTTCACCCACGTCTCGGGTGTGACGGTTCAGCGCCTCCCGTACGGCTTAGCCCGATCTCGACACGTCATCCCTGCTTTCATACTCCCACACCAGATCGAAGTACCGCTTCATCCCCGCCACGAACGATCCGTTCTCCGTAATCGCCGCCTGCCGCCGGTGATTGGGCACGTCGGGCTCCTCGGTCAGGAAAATCGCCTGTCCGCTCTCGTAGTCCCCTCCCGGATCGACGAACGTCCCCCGCCAGGGTAATCGCTCCTCACTGAATCGATACTCCACTCCGGGATACTCCGCCGAAATCCGCTCGACGATCGCTGACTGCACCTCGGCCTTCTCCTCTGGCAGATGCGCCGGATCCAGCAACAGCACCGACACCGCTACCCCACGATCCAGCGCATCCCGCACCGCCGGCTCCACTGCGTCGAAGTACGCGAAGCTGTTCGTGATCACGTAGACCGTCTCCTCTGCGACGTTGTACAATCTCCGCGTTTCCGTCTCGCTCGGCTCCCCGACGTCGACGACGTGGAACAGCTCCGCCGTCGGCGTCACGTCCTCGTCGGCCTGCTCGAAGAGCGGCCCGAACGTCTCGAGAACGTCCTCCCGCAGCGACTCCACCTCGCCGACGTAGTCCTCGTAGGCCTGCCGGCGGTTCTCCTTTGCCCGCTCCAGTACCGCCTCGGGCGATTTGGGCTGGTACTCCTTCGGACGGCCCGGAATCACCTTGACGTACCCCTGCTCCCCCAGCGACGCGAGTACGTCGTAGACTCGGGCCTTCGGAATACCGGTCGCCTCGGCGACGTCGGGCGCGGTGGTCCGGCCCGCCGACAGGAGGTGCGCGAGCGCCGTGGCCTCGTACTCCTTCAGGTCGAGGGACTGCAGGAGTTCGATTCGCTCGTCCTCGGTCCTCATTGCACCAGGCTCACGCGGGGAGGCCTATCAATGCTCCTCCCGAGCGAGCAGTTCGCGGACCGACTCGGCCACGTCGTGGCGAGCCTCCCAGCCCAATTCCTCGCGAATCCGCGAGGTATCCACCGCGAAGTCCTCGACCATCGTCTCCGCGGAGCGGGGGTTCTCGACGAGTTCGACCGGTGGTTCGGTGCCGGTCTCCTCGGCTGCGATCGACTGGACCTGCTCCGCGACCGACATCACCGAGGGGTCCTCGTCGCTGGCGACCTCGAAGGTCTCGGCGCCGGTCTCCCCATCGGCGAGCCGTTCGAGCAACCGCTCCGTGCTGTGGAGGTAGACCCTCGCGACGTCCTTGACGTGGACGAAGTTCCGGGACTGCGTGCCCGGCTCGTACACCGTCAGCGTCTCGCCGGAGAGCGCCCGGTCGACGAAGAAGTTGATCACGGTGGGCTTCGAGACGACCGTGTCGTCGACGAGATGATCGCCGTAGAGGTTGGACTTCATGAACAGGTGCGCGGGGAAGGCACCGTCGGCGAAAGCCTGAATGTCGCCCTCGCTGATCGCCTTCGTCCGGCCGTACCAGTTCATGGGGTCCCGCGGCAGGTCGGCCGTGATCGGGAACGTCTCCGGATCGCCGAGTACCGCCATCGAGAACGGGAACGCCATCGCCGCGCCGGTCTTGCGGCAGAACCACGCGACGTTGCTCGTTCCGGTGACGTTGACCTCGTAGGCGAGGTCGGCGTTCTCGTCGCAGTCGTCGACGCCGCTGACCGCCGCGAGGTGGACGACGACGTCCGCCCCCGAGAGTGCGTCTTCGAGCCGCCCCCGGTCCCGGATGTCGACGTGATCGATGTCGACGTCGCCGACCGACCAGACCTGCGAGCGGTAGCCGTTGTCGATCGCCGTGAGCTCCCACTCGGGATGCTCGCGCTGGAAGATCTGGAGGACCCGGCTACCGATGTAGCCGCCGGCGCCGGTCACCGCGACGGTCGGCGTGTCGCCGACGTCGTGGTCGTCGGCGGTGGGCGTCGCCGTCACGCCACCACCTCCTCGGCCTCGGACCCTTCGAGGTGCGCGGCGACGTCGCGAACGCCCTCCCGGAGCGTCCACTCGGGCTCGTAGCCGGTCTCGGCGAGCCGATCGAAGTTCACGTGGTAGGACGGACCCGGATGTTCCTCCTCGAGGTAGGTGACGTCGAGGCTTCGATCGAGTTCCTCGCGAACGACCCCTGCCACGGTCTCGATCCGGTAGTTCTGGTCGTTCCGGCCGACGTTGTAGACCTGCTGCGACCAGGTGTCGGGATTGAGCGCGGCCTCCGCGTAGGCCCGTGCGGCGTCCTCGACGTGGACGAACGGCCGCCAGTTCGAGCCGTCGCCGTAGACCGTCAGCGGCCGCCCGGTCAGTCCGCGGAACACGAAGTGGTTCACGACGAGGTTGAACCGGATCCCCGGCGCCCAGCCGTAGACGGTGCTCATCCGGAGTGCCGTGCCGTCGAAGCCGTGCTCGTTGATGGCGTCGGCGAGCAGCTCCTCCGACGCGACCTTCGACTCCGCGTAGGGGTTCAGCGGGTTCTGCTCGGCGGTTTCGTCGATGTCCGTGCTCGCGACGCGGCCGTAGTTGTTGCACGACGATGCAACCACGACGCTCTCGACGTCGAACTTCCCCGCGGCGGTGAGGACGTTCTCGGTGCCGTCGCGGTTCACCGCGAACGTCTCCTCGCGCCGATCGTGCGTCGACGCCGCGCCGGTGATCGCCGCGAGGTGGATCACCGCGTCCGCACCGCGCGTGGCGCTCTCGACGTCGCCATACTCGCGCACGTCGCCGCGCCGGAACTCGAGCCCCTCGCCGACCGATCCCGCGAGGTTCGCGGGCGACCCGGAGGCGAGCGAATCGAGCACGACGACGTCGGCAACCCGGTCGTCGTCGAGGAGCTGTGGCACGAGCGCGCTCCCGATGTAGCCACAGCCGCCGGTCACGAGGACGCGCTGGCCGGCGCCCACGCCCCCGTCGGCGTCGACCCCCGCCACCCCGTCACTCATCGTCGGTCAGCACGCCCGGCAGGAACCGGTCCTCGTGCGCCGCGACGGTGTCCTGGTACTCGACGAGGTCGCCGAGGATCTGCCGGACGCCTTCCTCGTAGTCCGTCGACTGCCCGCCGATCAGGTCGGCGTAGCGGTCGTTCTCGATCTCCATCTTGTGCGTCTCGTCCTCGTCGCGGGGGTTCTCGAAGTGCTCGACGGCGACGTCGAGGTCGAACTCCCCGGAGACGTCGGCGATCGTCTGGGCGACCTCGACGATGCTGATCGCGCGGGTGACCTGGTTGTAGACGACGTGGTCGTCGGGCCGCTCGGCGGGATCGTCGTCGGCGTCCGCGCCGACCGCGAGCCGCGCGAGCCCCTCGACGGCGTCCTCCAGGGCGATGAAGGGCTTGCGCTGCTCGCCCTTGCCGTAGACGGTCATCGGGTAGCCGGCGACGGCCTGGGCGCAGAAGCGGTGGGCGACGACGCCGAAGTAGTAGTCGAAGTCGAAGCGCGTCGCGAGGTCGGGGTGGGCCTCGGTCTCCTCGGTGCCCGTGCCGTACGTGATCGCGGTCCGGACGTCCGAGATCGGAATCCCGAACTGGTCGTGGGCGAGCCGGAGGTTCGCCGCGTCGTGGGACTTCGTGAGGTGGTACCAGCTGCCCGCCATCGCGGGGAAGGGCACGTCGTCGCGATCGCCATCGTTCTCCATGACGGCGCCGCCTTCGGGGATCGGGAACTCCGGCGCGCCGTAGACGCCGGTGGTCGTGGTCTCGATGAGGTGCGTGTCCGTCATGCCGGCCTCCTCGAGCCCCCAGACGAGGTTCCGCGTGGCCTGCATGTTGTTGTGCTGCGTGAAGTTCGCCCGCTCGCCGTTGATCTGGGAGTACGGCGCGGAGGGCTGGGCCGCGGCGTGGACGATCGTATCCGGCTCGTGGACCGAGAGGAGCTGGTCGATCGCGGCGCGATCGGTCAGGTCCGCCTCGACGTACGAGAGGTTCGCGAGGCCGAGTTCCTCCTCCGCGGCCGCGAGGCGGTCTTCCATCGAGGCGATGGGTACCGCGCTCGTCGAGCCGACGGACTCGACCCACTCGCGGCGGCCGCCGTTGTCCACGAGGACGACGCGTTCGTCGGTACGATCCGCGATCCGGAGGGCGGTTGGCCACCCGAGGTAGCCGTCCGCACCGGTTACGATGACAGACATGGTTACTCAGCTCGTGAGTTACTAACCTCGGGGCATAAATCTTCTCACCCGGTTGGCGGACTCTCGGGGGAGCATCCGCTACGAATCGACCTATCCGATCAGTCCACCCCGAAGCAATTCGACCCTCTGGCACAGGACAGCAAACCTGGCTGGCGACGGCGGCGCTCCGCTGCCAGCCCACGGAACCAGTCTCCCAACCGACCGCTCCTCCTGGCGGACTGAAAGGGCGAGGCGCGTCTGGCGGCCGCTGCGTGACCCCTATCCGAGCGAGCAGAGCGAGCGAGGATATGTCGCGCAGCGGCCGCGAGCGCGCCGAGGGCTTTCGAGGTCGAAACGGCGAGCTGTGAACGGTCTGGTATGCGACCATCCCCTCCGTTCAACCTCACTCCATGTAGCCGAGCTGCTTCAGCCGGTCCTCCACGTCGCCCGCCTCGCTCCCACGATCGTCGTCGAGATCGATCGGCTCGCGCGTGCCGGGATCGCGCGGCTCTGAGAAGATGTCCAACACCTCGCCGTCGACGTCGGTCGGGATCGCGACGTCGTAGGTCGCCAGCAGCGTCGGCGCGACGTCGACCATGTCGATCTCGTCCATGTGGCCCCGCGGCTCGAAGTCCGGCCCCGTCGCGAGGAAGATGCCGGTCATCGTGTTCTCTGCGGCCCAGCGATCCGGCTCCGTCACGACCTCACCGCCGCCGAGCCCGTCGTTGACGTGGATTCCGGGTCGCTGCTCCACGACGACGTCCGGGCCGTCCTCGACGTACTCGCCCGAATAGACCTCCTCGCCGCGGTACACCGCGGGGAAGTACGGCTCGCCCTGGTCGTCCGTGACGGCGCGGAGGTCCTCGATCAACTGTTCGCGGGTCTCTTCCGTCGCGACGTCAGGATTCAGGTAGATCGGCCCCTGGCTGCTCGCGACGGCCGCGGTCTCGGCGAGGTCGATCGCCTCCAGCTTCCGCCCGCGCTTCGCGCCGGCCTCCTGGGGCACCATCCGCTGGATGCGCTCGGGGACGACCTTCGCGAGCAGGTCGACTGCCCCGGCACGCTTCGCGAGTGCCAGGGCTCGCTCGCGGGTCAGGCCCAGGCGCTGGAAGTAGTACTCCGCGGAGCGGGCCTTCGTGAGGTAGCCGTTCTCGGCGAGCCACTCGTTGATGTAGAACTCTGCCTCGGTCTCCATGCTGCCGTGATCGGAGGTGATCACGAGGTTGACGCCCTCCATCGCGTCGATCTCCGCGAGGCGCTCGTCGACGAGCTGCCAGGCCCGCAGGCTTGGCTCGGCGTCCCAGAAGAAGTGGTGGATGACGTTGAGGTAAAAGAGTGTGACGTGGACGAAGTCGAGGTCGCGCTCCTGCAACGCGTCGATCGCCACGTCGAAGCGCAGGTCGAGCAGACGCAGGATCTCGTCGACCTCCGCGCCGGTTTCCTCGTTCGAAGAGAGGAGCGGATCGGGGTGAACGTCGTAGTCGAAGCGCTCGTGGAGTTCCTCGGCGAGTTCCGGCGGGTACGTGTACCCCGAGTCGATCGAGCGATACTCGCCCTCGACGGCGTCGGGCCCGCCGGCGATCATCACCCCGTCGACCTCGCGGGGCGGGTAGGTCGAGGGCATGTTCACGACGCCGGTCGAGTGGCCTTCGTCGTTGAGGTAGTCCCACAGCTCCGCGGTGTCGAAGTCCGCGCCCTCCATCACGTCGATCGTGCCGTTCGCGAGGTCCACGCGCTCGAACCAGAACACGCCGAACTGGCCGGGATTCTTCCCCGACGCGTACACCTTCCAGTTCGGGAAGGTCACCGGCGGGTAACAGCTGCGGTTCGTCGCCCAGCTCCCCTCCTCGCGGAGCCGCTCGATCGTGGGGAGGTGGCCAGCCTCGATCCAGGGATCGAGGAGGTCCCAGCTCGCCCCGTCGAGCCCGACGACGATCGTCTTGGTCATTGCCTGCCGGTTTCGGGTCCCGCCGAAATACCGTTTCGCTTCCGAATTGATCAGCACCCGAGATCGGAGCCGCATCAGCGCTTGCAAGGACGCCGAAAGCCCTCGGCCGGCTCCGCTTCCGTCGGAGCAAGCTCCGACGACGTCACACTCGCTTCGCTCGCGTGACTCGCGCGACTCGTTGCGGTCCTCGGTCGCTCCGCTCCCTCCGGTCCTTACTTCGTCGGGCTTCCCGGAGCCGGCCTCGCCCTTTCAGTCCGCCAGGAGCGTGGTTCGAGAAGCCGCTACTGGAACGTGGATCCCTCGGGTGCTGATAATCGTGGAATGTAACGCCAGCATCAGCACGGTGGTCCCTCGCCCGAGCTACGACCCTTCCCCGCCTGCCGGCTCGCCGCGCACCAGACTCCCGAAGTCCACGTTCATCATCGGGAGCCAGCCGATGAACGCCGGGAGGTAGACGCCGAGGAAGCGGTCGATCACGATCGCCGAGACGATCGCCGTCTCGGGCACGCCGAGCGCGACGAACACGTAGAGCGCGGAGAACTCCGCGACGCCGACGCCGCCGGGCGTGATCGGCATGATCGTCAGGCTGTAGGCGGTGACGAGCGCGATCGGCAGGAGGACGACGGGCTCGAACGGCTCGCCGAAGGCTGCGAGCAGGAGCCCGACCCTGATCGCGGGGAAGACTGCGATCGTGCCCGCCATCGCGAGCGCGTACTCGACGATGCCCCGGGGGTTCGTGACGGTGACCTGGAACGTCTCGCGCGCCGGGCCGGCGATCGCGGGGAGCGCGCCGGCCGCGCGAGCGACGACCGAACCGACGAGCGGCACCGATGCGCCGATCGCGAGGAGCCGCTGGCCGTACCGCCTGCCGGCACCGAACCCGGTCCCCCAGATCGCGACTGCGGCGAGGAGATAGAGCCCCGTCGATGCGGCGATCCCGACGAGCAGCCAGAGCGGCAGATCGAGTGCGAAGACCGCGAGCCCGACGATCGCCGTGAGTCCGTATATCAGGCTGTAGAGCGCGGTGTTCGAGCCCGCGATCCCGACGGCGTCGCTCCACTCAAGATCCGCGAAGTGCCGGAGGACGAGCGGGGCGACGGCGTGGCCGGCGGCCTTCGAGGGCACGACGTGATTGATGAACTTGATGCTGAGATCGACCTCGGCGACGGTCCGCGTCGAGCGCCGGCCGACGCTCCGCAGGAGGGCGTGCCACATCGCGAACCGCGTCCCGAACTCGAGCGCGGTGACGGCGAGGACGGCGAGCAGCACCCACGCGTCGAGGCGAGCGAGGTCGTCCTGGAGGGTGCCCCAGTCGACGCTCGAGAGGACCCACCCGAGCAGCGCGACGCCGACCAGGAATTTCGCCGCCGTCACCAGGCGCTTCCGGTTCACGATCGACCCTCCACGTCGTTGGGTTGGGGTGGCGACTCGCTTGCCGCGCCGTCCATCGCGAGCGTTCGAGCCGTGACGAACTCGACGTCCTGTTGCAGGATCCGCTCGAGCGCTCGCCACGTCCAGTCGCCGGTCCGGACCGTCACCCGCCGCGGGACGCCCTCGACGTCGGGCAGGTCCGCCAGTTCCCAGGGATGGACGTACAGCACGGGCGCGCGCCCCTGCCGGGCCTGCAGCATCATGCCGGCGAGCGCGTAGTGGATCCCGAACAGGCGGAGCCAGGCGCCGGTGAGCGGCAATCGGAGCCCGGGCATCACCGAGACGGGGAGTTCGCGGAGGTCGGCCGGGGCGTCCGGATCGACGGCCGTCGCGGGACAGGGGTCGTGGAGCTTCGGCCCGCCGCCGTACCACCCGATCGAGCGAGCGGCGACGACACTCGAGTCGTACTCGTAGCCCGCGTCGGCGAGCAGTTCGAGGGAATCGTCGGTTCGCTGAAAAGAGGGCGCCCGGAAGCCCGAGACGTCGGTGCCGGCCGCGTGTTCGAGGATGGAACGGGACTCGGTGATCTCTTCCCGGCGCTCGTCGGGAGCGAGGTCGGGCAGATGCCGGTGCGAGCGGGTGTGCGAGGCAATTTCGTGACCGCGGTCGGCAATCTCGGCGATCAGGTCGGAATGGTCCTCGGCGATGCTGGCCACCGTGAAGAACGTGCAGGTGGCGCCGTGGCGGTCGAGCAGTGCGAGGAGGTCGTCGAGCACCTCGAGGCCGACGTCGGTCCGATCGGTCGTTCCGTTCGCGTCGCGGTAGGCCGGTAGCTGCTCGAAGGTCTCCAGGTCGACCGTGAGCGCCGCCCGACCTCGCGTCATCGTCTACCCAGAAGGGTTCGTTGACGAGTACTTGGGTCTGTTGACGCGGCGTGCGGCGCTGGGCTGCCGCTCGCCATCGGCTCCCCACTCTCTCGCAGTTAGCTTCCGAAATGACTAACTCGCCAGCCATTCGGATTTCGAGGTGATTACAGTGACGCCCTCGTCGCTCGCGATCGGCCTGCCCGGGCTGAGCAACACCGTCCTGCAGCTCTTCCTCGTCGCCGTCGCAGTGCTCGTCTTCGCGTGGGGGTTCGAGCGCTACCGGACGAACTTCTCGCGCACGGAGCTGGCAGTCGCGACCGCGATCTCGCTGGGGCTGCTCACCGTCGGCGTGCTCCCTGGCATCTTCGGCGCGATCGGTGGCGTCCTCAACGTCGAGCGCCGATCGCTCGTCGTCTCCCTGCTGGCGAACGTCGCCTTCGCGTTCCTGTTGCTCTACGCGCTGGCGATGATCCGGAACAACCAGCTGTCGATCAGCGAACTCACCCGACAGCTCGCGATCCGGAACGTCGACGGTCGGGCGCACGACGAGCCGACCGTCGGCGTCGTCATCCCAGCCTACAACGAGGCCGAGAGCGTCCGCGGCGTCGTCGAGTCGCTGCCCGGGCGCGTGCTGGGCCACCGCGTCGAGGCGATCGTCGTCTCGGACGGATCCAAAGACGACACGCGCGCCGCGGCGGCCGACGCCGACGCGATCGTCACCGAACACCCGATCAACCAGGGGCAGGGCGGCGCGCTCAAGACCGGGTTCGCGATCGCCCAGCAACACGGCGCCGACGTCGTCGTGACGATGGACGCCGACGGCCAGCACCGCGCCGCCGACCTCGAGTCCCTGATCGAGCCGATCCTCGAGGACCGCGCGGACTACGTCCTCGGCTCCCGGTATCTCGGCGAGGACGACTCGGGTAACAGCCCGACGCGCCGGTTCGGCATCCGCGCGTTCACCTGGTTCATCAATCTCGTCTCGAAGGCCGACGTGACGGACTGTACGAACGGCTATCGTGCGATCCGGGGCTCCCGGCTCGACGAACTCACGCTGACCGAGGAGCGCTTCAGCGCCCCGGAGCTCATCATCGAGGCCCGCAAGAACGGGCTCCGTATCGAGGAGGTCCCCGTCACGATCCGTAGTCGCGACGCCGGCGAGACGAAGAAGCCGAAGCTCGGGTACGCCCTCGGGCTCACGCGGACGATCCTCGTGACGGTCGTTCGGTAACTCATACTGGTCGTTCCGGAACTCGTAATCGTCGTTCGGCAATCGGCTGTCGTCGCCTCTCCGCCGTTCGGAAATGCCGACACCCGGCCGTGATACTCGACGCGCTATCACAACCCTGATACTACCCGCACGCACAGGCTCGGGTAGCCGACGGATGCGGGACGGTCGGCACCGACCCGCCGACGCCCGCAACGATCATCGACATGACGGGAGCACATCTACGCCGGCGGTCGCCCGACGCGCTGGGGGTCGCCGGACAGCGAAGTGCCGGAGGGTCTCGGCCATGAGAGACGTCGTCCTCGTCACGGCCGACTCCGTCCGCTACGATTTCGCGGAAGAGATGGCGTTCGTCGACTCGCTGGATCCGATGCTCGGCATCACCGCCGGCCACTACACCCGGCCGAGTCTCGGCGGGCTTCACTCCGCGCGCCTCACTGGTTCGATCCAGTCCAAGGCCGTCTCGCCGACGATCGCGGAGGTCTTCGACGACGCGGGGTACACCTGCCTCGGCGTCGCTGCCAGCGCGCAGGCTGACCCCGCGTTCGACTTCGACGCAGGCTTCGACCACTACGAGAACTTCATGGACGGCGGCGGGAACGCCGTCGAGAACCGCCGGAGTTCCCTGCGTGAGTACCTCGGCCAGTTCGAGGTCGTCCGGGCGGTCTACCACCGTCTCTTCCCGATGGAGGCGGTCCTCTCCGGCCTCCCGCCGGACGACGACGTGGTCGACCACGCAATCGAGCACTTCAACGACGCCGAGGGCCCGCGCTTCCTCTGGGTCCACCTGATGGAGAGCCACCGCCCCTACGGCCGCGGCGACGATGCGCTCCCGACCGAACTCGATCGGAAGGCCGAAGCGAGCGGCCGCGACTCGCTCCTCCCCGATCCCGAGTTGACCGACGCCGAGCACGAGGAACTCGTCGACACGTACCGCGACGCCCTCGCCCAAACCGACGAGCGCGTCGAGCGCCTCTACGAGGAGATCGACGCCGAGGATCCGATCTTCGCGTTCACCTCAGACCACGGCGACGAACTCGGCGAGGAGGGCTACTACTACCACCAGGGGTACCGCCGGCGCGTCCCGGATCCGATCGTCCAGGTCCCGCTGGCGATCGACGGGGTCGACGTCGCCGCGGATCGGGCGAGCCTGCTCGACGTCGGGCCGACGCTCGCGAGCGCCGCCGGCGTCGAACCCCCCGCGGAGTGGCCGGGGCACGACCTCCGGGAGTCTGGCACCGAAAAGGCCGTGACGGTCGCCCCGTGGCACGAGGATGCGACCGTCGCGATCCGCGATCGGGAGTCGACGCTGATCGCCGCGGACGCGGACGTCTCCTTCGAGGAGGGCGGCGAGGAAGCGTCGGTCGGCCGCGCCGACGTGGACGAATCGGTCGAGCAGCGCCTGCAGGAACTCGGCTACAAGGATGCCGGGTGAGGAGATGAGCAACGGCGGATCCGAGGATCCGCCAGCTGAGCGTCCGAACGTCCTCTTCGTCTGCGTCGACTGCCTCCGCTCGGACTTCGTGGGCACCGACCACGCGGACACCCCTTTCATCGATTCGCTCGTCGAGCGCGGTGCCAGCTACCCGTCGACGTTCGCGACTGCGACCACGACCACCCCCGCGGTCGCGAGCTTCATGACCGGTCGCTACTCCGAGGGCAACGGCATCCACTCGCTGGACGAGGGCCGCCTTCGCGAGGACGTCGACACCCTCGCCGAGCGATTCTCGGAGGCGGGCTACGAGACGACCGCGATGGTCACCGGCCCCCTCGTCGAGGACACCGGGCTCGATCGCGGCTTCGACGAGTATCACTACCGCGATCGGACCGAGAAGCTGACCGAAGAGTGGGAGGCCGAAGCCGCCGATGCGATCGAGTCCCTCGCCGAGTCCGACGCTGACGATCCGTTCTTCTGCTACCTCCACCTGTGGGCCATCCACAAGCCGATCGAGGTCCCGCCCGACTTCGACGACCCGCAGTACGGCGAGACGCCCTACGCCCGCACGCTGTCGGCGCTGGACCGATCGCTGGAGCGCGTCTGCGACCGACTGCCGGATGATACGGTGATCGCGCTGCACGGCGACCACGGCGAGGCCATTACCTGGATCCACAATCCCGTTCACAAGCTCGGGAAGTACGCTCGCACCGGCCTGCGGTACTACCTCGGCCTCGACACCCGCCCGATCGAGCGCCGGATCGACCGGTTCGTCGCGGAGCGGTGGCCGCGTTCCGTTCCGGATCGCTTCCTCGACGACCGCCACGGCGAGAACGTCGCCGACCCCGTCGCGAACGTGCCTTTCGTACTGTCGGGGCCGGGGATTCCCGAGGCCGAGGTCGACGCGCAGGTCCGGCAGGTCGACGTTTTTCCGACGCTGCTCGACCTGCTCGACGGCGACGATCGATCGGCTACTGAGGAAGGCACCGAGTCGATCGACGGCGAATCGCTGCTGTCGCCCGAGCGCGTCACGGATCGCGACGCCTACATGCGTGCCTGCGGTGCCTCGCTCCTCAAACGGGAGAGTTGGGCCCGCGGGCTGCGTGCCGACGGCAAGAAGCTCGTGGTCTATCCGGACCGCGACTGGTCGCCGGAGTTCTACGACCTGGAGGAGGATCCCCTGGAGCTGTACCCGATCGACGACGAGGACGCCATCGAGCAGTATCGCGCTCGGTTCCCCGACCGGGAACTCACCGAGGGCGAACGGCTGGAGATCGACGGCTTGCTCGAGGATCTCGGGTACAAGTAAGCACGTGTCGACGTCGCGGAGGACCTCGCAGCGCAGCAACTGCCTCGAAAGCCCTCGACCCGCACGCCCACGCTCAGCCAGATATCCTCATTCGCTTCGCTCATTCGGATAGGGCCGGCTGAGCGTGGGCGAGACGGGCCTCGCCCTTTCAGTCCGCCAGGTGGAGAGTGGTCTCAGTATCGCGATACCGCTCGGACGTTCGCCTGCAGTCCGAGGAAGCTCGCGGCATCAGTCTCCGCAGTTCGCGCCCTCACCTTCCGGCACCGTCGGCTCCATCACGATAATCCGCGGGTTGTTGGTGTTCCGCGAGGGCGGCTCCAGCCGAAGCGCGCGCTCGAAGTTCGCCTCGGCGTCGCGCTGGAGGTTCGGATCGGACGGGCCGAACTCCGCGACGACCCGGTAGCCTTCCTCGCCCGCGAGCAGCGAGTCGAAGAAGGCCGTGCGGTTCGGCGAGATCACCGGGTCCTCGACGTAGCGCTCGTAGTGGAAACTCGAGAGCACGAGGTAGTCCGTCTCGTGACAGCGCACCCGCTCGAGGACGCGCTCCTTCCGGGCGTCGGTGTGCCTGTCGTAGAGCGGGTCGACGGACGCGCGGGTGACGTTCACAGTCTCGGGGAAGGCGGGCAGGTACACCGGCTTCGTGAGGACGGTGACCTCCGCCCCGTCTTCCAGGTTCCCGTCGAGCCATTCGGTGGCCTCACCGCGGGACGTGCTCCAGACCATCGCGCCGCTGGCGGTGTAGAACAGCGAGAGCAGGAGGACGATCGCGAGGGCTGCGCGGGCGACCGTGTGGAACTCGCGGGGTCGCTCGGCGTCGATCGCCCAGGCGCCGACCAGTCCGACGAACACTGCGAGCAGCGGGACGATCAACAGGATCCGGTTGTACTGCGTACTGGAGGTGAACGAGTCGACCAGGAAGAACGCGACCGCGAAACCCAGGGGGTAGAGGGTGAATCGGCTCACCCGATCCGTCACGGCGAGCACCGCCACGCCAATCGTCGCGAGGATCACCAGGGCGAGCAGCGGCACGCCGAGTGCGGTGACGAGGTGGCCGAGGTGGGCGATCCACCCCGGCTCGTTGGCGGCGTAGAAGGTTGCGCCGCCGGATTTCACCGTGAAGTAACGCGCGATCTCGTCGACGTAGCGGCCGGGGTGGACGAGCAACGACGGTGTCGTCGCCACGTACGTCGCGATCGCCGCCACGGGGTAGCGGACGAGATCGCGGATCGCGTCGGCTGAGAGGAGTTCGGCAGGCTCGTACCGGCGGAAGGCGAGGATCGCGACGACGAACACGAGCACGCCCGCGGTGGCCTTCGTCGAGATGGCGAGGCCCGTCGCGGCGGCGCCGTAGAGCAGGTAACGGTCCTCGCCGGTGTCGTGGTGCCAGACGAGCAGCAGGAACGTCCAGACGGCGAAGCACGCGACGACGACGTCCTCGGTGGCGTACTTCGCCGTGAGCACGAAGCCGAGACTCACCGACAGCGTCGTCCCGGCGATGACGCCAGCCGGTTTCCCGCCGAGCCTGCGGGCGAGGAGGGCGACGCCCAGCACCGTCAGCAGCCCCGCAGTCGCGGAGACGAGACGCCCCGTCCGCACGAGCAGGTGGTAGGTCTCGAGGAGCTGCTGGTTCGCCTCGGCCCACTGGCCGCCGTCGGTGTACTGCGAGACGCGATTGGCCTCGTCGAGCACGGCCTGGATCTGCCCGGTCGCGAACCAGTAGGCGCCGACGGGCAGCATGACGACGACGTAGGCGAGCGCGAGCAGCCAGATGTGGAGGTTCCCGCCCTTCTTGAACTCCGTCATCCCGTAGGGCTCCCGGGCGATCGTCAGCGGCTGGGTCGTCGCCGCGACCTCGTCGGGGATCATCTGGTAGGGCGCGATCCGCCAGATGCCGAAGTACAGGAGAACGGCGGCCAGAACCAGCACGCCGGTGAGCCAGGGATTCGCCTGGATCTCCCGGCGGATCCGGTCGCGGTTCATCTACCGCGAGCGAACTCCCTACAGGCGTTTCAACGGTTCGGTTCCCCGTCTCTCCTCCCGTCACCGTCGGTAAAATGTGGAGCGCCCCGACGTCCAGCGCCTCGAAACCCCTCACCATAGGGGCCTTCCCACAGGACTTATTACGGATGGCAAAGATGAGTGACTCAGACAATGAGTAACTCCAGCGAGGTCAGCGACGACGCCGCCTGTGACGTCTCACACGTCGACGACGTCGAGGACGGCTGTGGCTGCGTGGAAGTCTGGGAACACCTCTCCGAGCAGCGCACGGCCGACGACTGACCGTTCGAGAACAGCGTGCCGAACGTCGGCTACTCGACGGTAACGCTCTTCGCCAGGTTCCGCGGCTTGTCGATCGACCGATCCTTGGACTCCGCCACGTAGTACGCGAAGAGCTGCCAGTAGACGTTGGCGACGAGCGGTTCGAGGACGCCGACGTCGGGCACCGGCCACTCGACGTCGAGATATCGATCCGCTCCCTCGTGGGACGACGCCCCGATGACTGGTGCGCCGCGCGCCTGCACCTCCTTCACGTTGTTGAGCGTGGCATCCGGGCGGGAGCCATCGGTCATGATCGCGAGAACCGGGGTGTCGGGCGTTACCAGCGCGAGCGGGCCGTGCTTGAGTTCTCCAGCAGCGAACCCCTCGGCGTGATCGTACGAGATTTCCTTGAGCTTCAGTGCTCCCTCGAGTGCGACCGGACACCCGTACTGTCGACCGACGAAGAAGAAGGCGTCCGCGTCGGCGTGCTCGCGTGCGACCTCGCCGACGTCGTCCGCCCGATCGAGCACCTGCTGGACGGCGCCCGGAACGCCACGGAGCGAGGACAGCACCTCGCTCGCGCGGTCGGAGGAGAGCGTGCCGCGCTGTCGACCGAGCGCGACCGAGAGCATCGTCATCGTCGCGACCTGCGAGGCGAAGGTCTTCGTCGCCGCGACCCCGATCTCGGGGCCAGCGCGGATGAAGAGGCTGTCGTCGGTCTCCCTCGTCACAGTGCTGCCGAGCGTGTTCGTCACGGAGAGGGTTCGGGCGCCGGCGCGACTCGCCGAACGGATCGCCGAGAGCGTGTCAGCAGTCTCGCCGCTCTGGGTCACCGCGACCGTGAGCGTTCGCCAGGGATCCCGGCCCCCGGAGAACTCGTACTCGCTGGCGATCTCGACGGTTGCGCGCACGTCTGCCAGCTCCTCGACGAGTTCGGCGGCGTACCGCGCAGCGTAGTTCGAGGTCCCCGCCGCCACGAACTGGACCTCCTCGAGCGATGAGACGTACTCCGCTGGGAGATCGAGGTCGAGGTCCACCGTTCCGGCGTCGGGATCGATCCGCCCGGAGAGCGTCTGCCGGAGCGCAGCGGGCTGTTCGTGGATCTCCTTGAGCATGTAGTGCTCGTAGCCGCCCTTCTCGGCGGCGTCGGCCTCCCAGTCGAGCGTCTCTCGGTCGGGATCGGCCGTTTCGCCGTCGCGCTCGATCGTCACACCTCCGGCAGCAAGGATCGCGAGGTCGCCATCCTCGAGGTACGTGACCTCGCGCGTCTGTTCGAGGAAGGCAGTCACGTCGCTCGCGAGGAACTGTTCGCCGTCGCCGTGCCCCACGACGAGCGGGCTGTCCCGGCGCGTCGCGTAGAGTTCGTCGTCGCCTGCGATCGTCACGACGATCGCGAAGCTCCCTTCGAGCCGTTCGACGGCGGAGCGGACCGCCTCGCGGGGCGACGCCCCTGTCTCGAGTTCGGCCTCGATCAAGTGGGGGACGACTTCGGTGTCGGTCTCGCTGGTGAAGGTGTGCCCGTCCGCGTCGAGTTCCGCTCGCAGCGCGTCGTAGTTCTCGATGATTCCGTTGTGCACGACCGCGACGTCGCCCGAGCAGCCGGTGTGTGGGTGAGCGTTCGCGTCCGTCGGTGGCCCGTGGGTCGACCAGCGAGTGTGGCCGATTCCACGGTGCTGCGGGGCGGACTCGGGCAGCGCAGCACGAAGCGCGTCGACCTCACCCGAGCGCTTGTACACGTCGAGATCGCCGTCGGCGAGCGCGACGCCCGCCGAGTCGTAGCCGCGATACTCGAGGTTCGAGAGGCCGGTTGCCAAAACCGGAAGGGCGGCGCCAGTGCCGACGTAGCCCACGATTCCACACATGTTAGCCCCTCCGAATCACGGTGCCCTCGCCGACGGTCCCCGACGCGCTCGCACCGGGGGCGACCTCGGCGTCGTCGTACAGGATCGCACCCGGATCGAGGACGGCACCGCCGCCGATGCTGGCGTTATCGCCGATCACGCCACCCAGCCTGACGTCTTCGTGTACGGTTCCCTCGACGATCACCGTCGCCTCGCCACCGGGGACCGTCGCGTTCGCTCCAATCGTGGCGTTTGCGCCGACGATGCAGTCCCGGAGCACCGCACCGGGACCGACCGTCGCGTCGGGGAAGACGACGGAGCGTTCGACGACGGCGTTCGCACCGACGCTCGCGTTGTCGGCGAGCGTCGTGCCGCGACCGATCGTGGCGTTTGCCCCGACGCGGGAGCCGCTCGCGAGGTGCGTCGCGTCCGCGACCGTCGCACTCTCGGCGACGGACCCCGCCACGGCGCCGCCGTCTCGATCCAGCATTCGGCCAGTGACCGACGGGAGGTCCCAGAGGTGTGACACGTCGAGCCAGAGCCCGTCGTTGCGGACTGCCCGCACCGTCCCGTCGGCGAGCAGCCGATCGATCGTCG
The DNA here is from genome assembly GCF_000403645.1 of Salinarchaeum sp. Harcht-Bsk1. Taxonomy (NCBI): domain Archaea; kingdom Methanobacteriati; phylum Methanobacteriota; class Halobacteria; order Halobacteriales; family Natronoarchaeaceae; genus Salinarchaeum; species Salinarchaeum sp. Harcht-Bsk1. Next base: position 1,014,493 of record NC_021313.1, on the reverse strand, counting down.
CGGTGATCGACTGCTCGCCGTCGTCGTCGGTCGGCGTTCCGCGAATGGCCTCGAACACCGCCTGTGTGAACCCGTACACGCCGGCGTTAATGAGATCTGACGCCGGTTCGCGTGGTTTTTCCACGAGGTCGACGACGCGGTCGCCCTGCACGTTGACGACGCCGTACTCCGACGGCGTGGCGGAGCGCGTGACTGCCATCGCCGGCCCGTCGTCGCCCGATTGCAAGGCCGATCGGACCGACTGCACGGTCTCGGTGTCGATGATGCGGTCGCCATTCAGCACGAGGAACGGCCCGTCGACGAGGGATTCGGCCTGCACTACGGCGTGGCCCGTCCCGAGTTGCGTCTCCTGGAGTGCGTAGCTGATCTCGACGTCCCAGTCGTCGCCGTCGCCGAAGTGGGTCTGGATCCGATCGCGCTCGTACCCGACCACGAACACCACGTGCTCGATCCCCGCGTCGACGACCGCCTCCAGCACGTACTCCAGCAGGGGCTGATCGACGATCGGAAGCATTGGCTTCGGCCGGCGGTTCGTGAGCGGTTCGAGCCGGCGGCCCTCCCCCGCCGCAAGGATCACCGCCGTCGTGACCTCGGTCATGGCATCGTATTTTGCCGGGTCGCACTTCAACACACCGTCGCTACTCGCGTGTGTCGATGCGTCGCGATCCCTGTCGAGGACCGAATTGCCGCTCCCAGCGCGGCGGTTTCGGCCTCGTTACTCCCGTCCGCGATCCCGGGTCACCGTCTCTCCGGGTTCCGTCGCCGCCCCCGTCCCGAGCACGACGCCGGCGTTCAGGCTGGTGTCGATCCCGGTCTTCACCTCGTCGCCGAGCACGACGCCGAGCTTCCGACGGCCGGTATCGACGGCCTCGCCCTTGACGCGCATCCGGACGTTGGCGTCGTCGTGGCGGAGGTTCGCGACGACAGTCCCCGCCCCGAAGTTCGAGTGAGCGCCGAGCACGGAGTCGCCGACGTAGGAGAGGTGCGCGGCGTGAGCGTCCTCGAGGAGCACGGAGTTCTTGACCTCGACGCCGTTGCCGATCCGGACGTCCGGCCCGATCACGCTCGCCCCGCGAACGTACGCATTGGGACCGACGTCCGCGCCGGATCGGATCACCACTGGTCCCTCGACGTAGGCGCCGGATCGAACGCGTGCGCCGTCCTCCACCACGACCGGGCCGTGGAGCGTTGCGCCCTCCTCGACGGTCCCATCGAGTGCCGCATCCGCGGAATCTAGCTGTCCGAGCACCGACTCGTTCGCGTCGAGCAGCTCCCAGGGCCGCCCGACGTCGAGCCAGGTGCCGTCGTACTCGACGGCGGCGATCGCCTCGTCATCTTCGAGCAGGAGATCGATCGAGTCCGTGATCTCGTACTCGCCGCGGGGGCTCAGCGAGGTCCGATCGATCGCGTCGAACACCGACGGCTCGAAGGCGTACACGCCGACGTTGCCGAGGTCGGAGGGCGGATCCTCGGGCTTCTCGACGATACCGGTGACTTCGAGGTCGGCATGGGCACCGTCGCCGCTCGCCGAAGCGTCGACGTCCACGACGCCATACTGCGACGGATTCGGCACCGTCGTCACGGTGAGCGCGTGGCCGTCGGTCGCCGCGAGGGCCTCGAACAGCGCGTCGTCGAGCACGAGATCGCCGTTCAGGACGAGGAAGCGGTCGTCGACGACGTCGGCCGCCTGCCCCACTGCGTGGGCGGTGCCCTTGCGCTCGCGCTGTTCGACGTACGCGACCGGTTTGCCATCGAACTCGTCGCCGACCGTCTCGCGAATCTGCTCGCCGCGGTAGCCGACGACGAGCACGTAGCGTTCGACGTGTGGCGCGCACTGGGCCATCGCTCGTTCGAGGAGCGTCGTGGTGCCGACGGGGAGGAGCGGCTTCGGTCGGGTGTCTGTCAGCGGGCGCATCCGGGTTCCCTTGCCCGCGGCGACGATGACGGCGTCCATGGACGTGCGTTTTCGCGGTCGGGTGAAAACGGTTCGGCTCCGTCGCTGGCGATCGTGCACCGACGACTGCCGGGACGGGACTCACTCCACGATCGCGTCGTCCAGCAGGCCGTGGGCCGCCGCGAGCAGCTCGTCGGCTCGCCCCGCCTCACGCGCCTCTGCGGTCACGCGGATCAGCGGCTGCGTGCCGCTCGCGCGAACGAGGAACCAGCCGTCGTCGGTGGTCACCCTGACGCCATCGAGCGTTTCGACGTCGCTGTCGGCTGCGTCGGCGTACTCGTCGGTCGCCGCCGAGCGGATTCGCTCCATCGTCGCCGCCTTCTCGGCGACCTCGCGGCTGTCCCGCCGAATCGGGTACTGCTCGATCTCGCCGACCATCGCGGAGAGCGGGCCGCCGTCGGCGACCATTTTCGCGAGTCGACAGGCGGCGAGCGGACCGTCCGGCGCCAGGGTCTCCCCCGGCCAGATCCAGGCACCGCTGGGCTCGCCGCCGAAGCCCACGTCGGGCTGGCTGGCGCGCTCTGCGACGAACACGTCGCCGACCCGGGTCCTGACGAGATCGGCGCCGACGCCCGCGAGCGCGTCGTCGACGGCGAGGCTGGTATTGACCGGTGCTGCGACCTGACTGCCTGCGGCGGATCCTTCGACCGCGTCGGTCGCGAACAGCGCGAGGAGCGCGTCGCCGCCGACGAACCTCCCCGTCTCGTCGACGGCCATCATCCGGTCCGCGTCGCCGTCGTGGGCGACGCCGAGGTCCGCGTCGGCAGCACCGACGACTGACCCGAGCGCAGCGAGGTTCTCCTCGGTCGGCTCGCTCGGTCGGCTGGGGAAGTGCCCATCAGGGCGTTCGTTCAGCGCCGTGACGGAGCAGCCGAGTTCGCGGAGCGCGCGGACGGTGATCCCGCCGGCGCCGTTGCCGACGTCGACCACAACCTCGAGGTCCGCGAGTCCGCTGTCCGGTTCTGCAGCGATCGCGTCCACGATGGCAGCGACGTGGCGATCCTCGGCACCGTTCCAGGCCGTCCTGCTACCGACGGCCTCCCAGTCTGCTGATCCCGCCTCGCCGTTCTGGACGGTCCTCGCGATTTGCTCGCGGTGGTCCTTTCCGAACGCCTGGCCGCTGGGCTCCCAGAGTTTGAGTCCGTTGTCTTCCGGCGGATTGTGCGAGGCCGTCACGGCAATTCCGGCGTCGGCGTCCTGCCAGCCGACGCTCCGTGCGATCGTCGGCGTCGCAGCGAGGCCGAGGTCGATCACGTCCGCGCCACACTCTCTCGCACCGGCGGCCGCGGCGTCGGCGAGGAGGTCCCCGGTCGTCCGCGGATCCCGGCCGAGAACGATCCGATCCGCGCCGTCGCTCGCGACCGCTCGTCCGATCGAGAGTGCGAGATCGGCCGTCACGTCCGATCCGAAGCGACCGCGGACGCCACTTGTTCCGAACACGGTCCGCGGTTCGAGGGTCGGGTACTAAGCAACACCGGCGTTCGATCGTCGGTGCGGTAACGTCTCCTTTCGGTCGTGGGCGCAGGGCCGCTCCTGGCGGAAGACCGGGCAGCGCGAACCACAATCGCCAAACCGCTCCGCCGAGAGGTCCACGCAATGACAGTCCTCGTCACCGGCGGAGCGGGGTTCATCGGCTCGCACGTCACGCACGCGCTCCTCGAGGAGGGCCACGAGGTCGTCGTGGTCGATCCGCTCGATCCCTACTACGACGTCGGGATCAAGGAGCGGAACCTCGAGATCGCCCGCGAAATCGCCCCGGAGCGCTTCGAGTGGGTCGACGGCTCGATCACGGACCAGTCCCTCGTCGAGGACCTCTTCGCCGAACACGCGTTCGACTTCGTCTACCACGAGGCCGCCCAGGCCGGCGTCCGCACGAGCGTCGAGAACCCCCTGAAGCCTCACGAGATCAACACGACCGGCTTCCTCCACGTCCTCCAGGCTGCCGACGAGGCCGGCACCGAGCGCGTGATCAACGCCTCCTCCTCGTCGGTCTACGGCCGACCGGACTACCTCCCCTACGACGAGGAGCACCCGAACTACCCGAAGAGCCCCTACGGCGTCACCAAACTCGCCGCCGAGCACTACGGCAAGGTCTGGACCGACGTGTTCGACCTCCCCGTCGTCAACCTCCGGTACTTCACCGTCTACGGCCCCCGGATGCGCCCGAACATGGCGATCACGAACTTCGTCTCTCGTTGCCTGAACGGCGAACCGCCGGTCATCTACGGCGACGGCCAGCAGACGCGCGATTTCACCTACGTCGAGGACATCGTTTCGGCGAACCTCGCCCTCCTGGACACCGACGCCGCCGACGGCGAGGACGTCAACGTCGGCTCGACGGACACCATCACCATCGAGGAACTCGCCGAGCACGTCATCGACGTGACCGGCGCCGACGTCGACCTCGTTTTCGACGACGCGAAAGAGGCCGACGCCCGCCACACTCACTCCGACGTCTCGAAGGCCCGCGAACTGTTCGACTACGAGCCGACGACGGACATTCGCGAGGGCGTCGAGAAGTTCGTCGAGTGGTACGAGGCCAACCGCGAGTGGTACGAACCACTCGTCCTGAACTCCTGAGGTCGTTCCCGATCCGCCGGGTCGCGTTTCGACCGATCTGAGCCCCCACGGCAAGCCCTAGCTCAAGCAGGCCCTTCCCGGCCAGCCCACCTGATACGGGGCTCGTACTCTTCCCGGCAGCGAACGTCGGTCGATTCATGGGAGAACTCGAAACAGAGGAGACCCGGACCCGCACCGAGGTCGCGACCTACCTCCGCGATCTCGCGGAGCAACTCGACGCCGACGCCCCCGTCACGCTAACGCTGGGCGATCGGCAGGTCGACCTCGACCCCACCGACCCGATCACGTTCAAACTCGAGGGCGAGTCCGACTGGTCGGAAGGAGACACGGAGGCCAAACAGAGCATCGAGTTCGAACTCGTCTGGCGAACCGCGGCGACGACGGCTGCGGAGGGCGAACTCGACGTCGAACCGGCCGGGCAGTAAGTGGGCCGCAACGAGCGGATCCGTTCGGGCGAACGCACGCCACTCTCGCAGTCACGCGCCGAGAACCGTGCCCCGCCTTTAGGGGCGTCTGTGCCGTAGTTCCAGGTGAGCGACCATGTACGACAGAATCCTCGTTCCGGTGGACGGCAGCCCGGTCGGTGAGACGGCCGCCGCGACCGCGATCGCACTCGCCCGACGATTCGACGCCCAGGTGCACGCGCTCCACGTGCTGGAGGTGGGTGAACTCCCACCCGGCGTCGAGGACGACGAAGCAGGCCCGTTCGAAACGCAGGGGCAACAGGCGCTCGACGAGGTGTCCGAGCAGGCCGTCGAGGCGGGCGTCGAGGTGACGACGTCCATGATCACCGGCGACGCCGACGTCCACCGGGCGATCCTGGGCTACGTCGACGAACACGACGTCGACTGCATCGTCATGGGTACCCACGGCCGGCAGGGACTCGGGCGGTTGATCCTCGGGAGCGTCGCCGAGCAGACGATCCGCGAATCGCCGGTCCCGGTGATGACGGTGCACGAGGACACCGGCGTCCCCACCGAGTTCGCGTCGATCCTCGTACCGACCGACGGGAGCGACTCCTCGAACCGCGCCCTCGAGCAGGCCGTCGGGTTCGCAGCTGCTACTGGCGCTTCGATCACCGGTGCGTACGTCGTCGACGACACGGTCGTACGGAACGGCGCAGGTATGCAGGTGGCGATGGATGCGCTCGAGGATGCTGGCGAGGAGACCCTGGCGTCGCTCGCCGAGCGAGCCGCCGACGCTGGCGCCGAATCGATCGATACGACGATCCTCCACGGCGTGCCGTACCGCGCGATCGTGAACTACGCCGACGAGGAAGACGTCGACTGCATCGTGCTCGGCACCCACGGCCGCACCGGCGTCGACCGCTACCTGCTCGGGAGCGTCACGGAGCGCGTGATCCGTCTGAGCGACGTCCCCGTGCTCACCGTCGGCGGGCCGGAACCCGAGGAGTAGGAACTGCCGAACTGGTGCCCCGTTCTGGCTCCGACGGTGTAGGACCGGCATACCCCTCCAGGACCGCGAGAATCGTCCATTCGCTTTACGGACGTGGCCGTCGTTGAGCGACCTATGAACTTCGACGAGTTCACCGGCGAGGTCCAGCACCGACTCGAACTGCCCGGCACCGGGGAGGCGGTGCGCGCGACCCGGGCGACGATGATGACGCTCGGCCAGCGGATCCCCGCCGACAACGCGGAGGACCTCGCGGCGTCGCTCCCGATGGAGGTCAAGTGGTACCTCACCGACGCGGTCGACGAACACGGCGAACGCTTCGACTGGTCGACCTTCCTCGACCGCGTCGCGGAGATCGAGCAGGCCGATCCCGCGGACGCGGCGTACCACGCTCGCGTGGTCGTCGACCTCGTCCGCGAGTGCGTGCCGGAGTCCGACTTCCAGCAACTGCGCGACCAACTCCCCGAGGACGAGGACCGCGGAAACTGGGGGAAGCTCTTCGAAGTCGTCGACAGTGGCGGCTGGTCAGAACACTGAGCGGCTGCGGCACGCTGCTCGCTACAGCACCACGTCGATTTTCCCGATGGCGCTCCTTTCTCGACCCGAATGGCAGCCGACGAGACCCGCGAGTGGACCGCAATCGTCCCCGCGGCGGGCGAGGGAACGCGGCTCCGACCCCTGACTGCCGAACGACCCAAACCACTCGTCGCGGTCGCGGGGAAGCCGCTGCTCGCCCACGTCTTCGACGCGCTCGCGCCGATCGATCCCGCTTCCTTCGTCGTCGTGGTTGGCTACCGCGGCGAGCAGGTCCGAGCGCACTTCAGCGACTCGTACGGCGGCGTTCCGATCGAGTACGTCCACCAGCCGGAGCCGCGCGGCCTCGCGGACGCCGTCGGACGAGCGGCCCCCGTCGTCGACGGTCCCGCACTCGTCTGCAACGGGGACAACGTTTTCGCGACCGATCTGGAGCCGCTCGCCGCTGCCCACGAAGCGGCAGACGGCGATCCTGTCGCCACGATGCTCGTCGAGGAAGCGTCGGTCGAGACCGCTCGAGAGACTGGCGTCGTGGTGACCGACGAGGCGGGCCGCGTCGAGCGCGTCGTCGAGAAGCCCGACTCCCCGCCAAGTACGCTCGTCAGCGCCGGGGCGATCGCCGTCGAACCGTCGATCTTCGAGGCCATCGACGCGATCGAACCCGCCAACACCGGCGAGTACGAACTCGCCGACTCGCTGACCTGGCTGCTCGATCGTGGCGAGACGGTGCACACGCACCGCTATGTGGGTGAGCGGGTGAACGTGAACGCGCCGGCGGACGTCGAGCTTGCAGAAGCGGTGCTCGCGAATCGGTGAGCCCGTTGCCTACCAGGTCAGTCCTTCGTAGACGAGCCCCTCGACGTCGAGAATTGCGGGATCGATCGCGCGCCGGCCGTCGACGATCACCGGGGTGGCCATCCCTCCGACGGCCGCCGAGTCGAGCGCCTCGATCTCGTCCCAGTCGGTGGTGACGACAGCTGCGTCGGCGCCCTCGATCGCGGCCGCCGCGCTGTCGGCAGCGGTCAGGTCCGGGAAGTGCTCGCGCATGTTCTCGACGGCGACCGGGTCGTAGGCGACGATCTCGGCGCCGCGCGCTTCGAGCCCCTCGATCACCGGGATCGCTCGGGAGTTCCGCACGTCGTCGGTACCGGGCTTGAACGCGAGGCCGAGGACGGCGACCGTCTTGCCCTCCACGTCGAGGTGGCGGTCGAGGAGGTCGAGCAGGCGCTCGGGCTGGCGGTCGTTGAGGTCGACGGCGGCCTGCAGGACTGCGGGGTCGTACCCCTTTGCTTCCGCCGCTGCGATGATCGCCTTCACGTCTTTCGGGAAACAGCTGCCGCCCCAGCCGACGCCCGAGCGGAGGAAGCGCTCGCCGATGCGGTCGTCGAGCCCGATGGCGTCGGCGACCTCGTAGGCGTCGACGTCGAACTCCTTGGCGACGTTGCCGAGGTCGTTGATGAGGCTGACCTTCGCCGCGAGGAACGCGTTGTTGGCGTACTTGATGAACTCCGCCTCCGAGAGCCCCGTCTCGACGATCGGTGGGTCCTGCGCTTCGATCAACGGAGCGTAGACCTCGTAGAGGGCGTCGAGCGCGCGGTCCTCCTCAGCGTCCTCGCCGATGCCGTTCGCGCCGCCTGCCTCCGTACCGAAGACCAGCTTGTCGGGATCGAGGAAGTCAGCGACGGCGGTTCCCTCGCGCTGGAACTCGGGGTTCATCCCGACGCTCACGCGATCGCCGGCCTTCGCCTTGACGAGCGGTGCGAGGACGTTCTCGGTCGTTCCGGGGACGACCGTGCTCTTGACGATCGCGACGTGTTCGTCGACGTCGGCGAGCGCTTCGCCGAGGGCCTCGGCGGCGGCCTCGATGATGCTCGTGTCGATCGAACCGTCCTCGCGGGAGGGCGTCGGCAACGCGAGGAAGGTGATATCGGTCGCGGGAATCTCGTCGTAGTCCGTCGTCGCGCGAAGGCGGTCGCCGCCGTGCTCGGCGACGCGCTCGTCCAGCCCCGGTTCGTGGATCGGCGCCTCGCCGCCGTTGATCGCGTCCACGATGTCCTCGTCGACGTCGACCGCCGTGACCTGGTGTCCCCAGTCCGCGAACACCGCGGCGATCGTCGACCCGACGTAGCCGCTCCCGACGACGCTGACGTGCATTGGTCGTTGGGAGTCGCGGACCGCAAATGAGCGTTTGGGAACTGGTCGGACCTGGATCCCGGTCTGGGCGAGGCAGACCGGACGGCGGAGGGCAGGAAACAAGCGATCGGTCACTCGCACGGCCCGTCCCGACTGTGTCCGATTCCGGCATCGGAGACAGGTATTTCAAGTGAGACAACGAGTGGCACACTGCATCGCCATGCAACCGTGCCACAACTGCCAGACGGTCATCGACGAGTATCTCCTCGACAAACAGCTCGAACCCCTTCGCGAGCTCACGGTCGACGACTTCAACGTCTGTGCGGACTGTGCGACCATCGTCGCGGACGCCTGCGTGACGTGCGGCGGCGCGGTGTACGTTCCCCGAAGCGAGTCCGATACTCCCGATTACTGCCCGGCCTGTCGGGCCGACCACATCGACTGCACCGGCCAGGACCCGGGCTGGTCGCGTAGTCAGGCGTCTACCTGACTGTCGCTCGCTCCGGATTCCCGGGCCCGGGCAGGTGCGCCTGCTGGCATCGGTTCGGGACGCCATCGATGCCCGTCGGCGTCCTTCTTCAGAATTCGATCCCGTCCGCCCGCAGCCGCTCCCGGACGGCGTCCCGGTCGACGGTTCCGGACGCCGTTCGCGGGAGTTCGTCGGCCAGCGCGACCGTCTTCGGGCGTTTGTACCCTGCGAGCCGATCCGCGCCGGTGTCGCGGAGGTCCCCTGGAGACACCTCGGCGTCGGTCGGGACCAAAAGCGCGGCGACGCGCTCGCCCCACTCCGGGTCGTCGAGGCCGACGACGGCCGCCGCGTCGATCGTGGGGTGGGCTTCGAGCGCCTCGACGACCTCGGCGGGGTGGACGAGTTCCCCGCCGGTGGATATCGCGTCGTCCGCGCGGCCGAGCACCCAGAGTCGCCCGGCGTCGTCCCGGCGGCCGAGGTCGCCGGTGTGGTAGCCGAGGTCGGAGCGGCTCTCGGCGGTGGCCGTCTCGTCGCCGTAGTATCCCGGCGAGACGGTCGGACCGTCGACGACGATCTCGCCGGATTCTCCTGCAGGCAGCGGTTCGCCAGGGCCCTCATCGACACCGTCGTCGCCGAGAATCGTGACGGTCGTCGGGTACAGCGGTCGGCCGACGGTCCCCTCGTGGTCGCGCGCTTCCGCCGGCAACGCGGTCGCGACCTGCGAGCAGGTCTCGGTGATGCCGTAGGTCGGGCACAGCGCGACGTCGAGGTCGGCACACCGCTCGACGAGCGCGGGCGGCGTCGCCGCGCCGCCGGAGAGGACGAACCGGAGGTCGGCGAGCGGGTCGGCGGCCGGACCAGTACCGGCGCCGTTCGCGGATCCTGCCCCGGTGCCGTTCGCAGATGCTCCATCCGCCTCGTCCGCGGCGTCGAGCATCCGCTGGAGCATCGTCGGGACGACGGAGAGGCAGGTCGAGTCGGTGCGGTCGATGGCGGCGAGGGTGGCCGCCGCGTCGAACTCGCGCTGGAGGATCGCCGTCGTGCCGTAGCAGATCGAGCGGTAGATCGGCGCGAACCCGCCCATGTGGTAGACGGCGAGCGGGTCGAACCAGTGATCGTCCGGGTCGATTCCGAGCCGAAGGGCCGAGGCGACGGCACTGGAACGGAGGTTCTCGGCGGTGAGTTCGACGGCCTTTGGACGCCCGGTCGTGCCCGAGGTGAAGAGCAGGAGCCGGACGTCGTCTGGATCGGGCACCGTCGTCTCGAATCCGTCGGCGGACTGCGCACCGAGGCGAACCGCCTCGTCGGCGTCAGTATCGTCGCCGTCGAGCGTCGCGATCGTCGTCGGGGGCTCGCGAGGCGCCTCCTTCGCGGCCGCGACGCCCAGGGCCCCCGTCCCCCGCTCGCAGACGAGGACCTCGACGTCCGCCGTGTCGAGTTGCGGACCGAGTTCGTCCGCGGTGAGACGGGTGTTGAGTGGCACCGGCACCGCCCCGAGTCGGAGCGCGCCGTAGATCGTGCGGACGGCGGGAACGCCAGTCTCTGCGAGCAGGCCGACGTGATCGCCCCGCTCGACGTCGAGTGTGGCGAGCTTGCCGGCGGTCCGCTCGACGGCCTCGTCGAGGTGGCCGTAGGTCCAGCTGCTGCCGTCGGCGGCGCGGACGAGCGCGGTTTCGTCGGCGCTCACCCGTGCTCGCTCGGCGACGGGATCGCTCCCTTGCGGGGTTCGCATCGTCGGTGACGTGGACTGGACTGTACAAAGGCGGTCCGGTTGCACCGGAGCGCGCCCGGCCGCTCCTCCCTTCGGGCTTCCGTCACTGCTTCGCGAGTCGAACCGTCGCTACTCCGCTTCCGTCACGGTGACGACGAGTTCGCGCTCTCGCGGGCCGTCGCACTCCACTAGCAGGATCGACTGCCAGGTACCCAGGGCGAGGTCGCCGTCGGTGATCGGGATCGTCACGTCTGGGCCGAGCAAGGACGCGCGGAGGTGGCTGTCGGCGTTGCCGTCCAGCTCGTCGTGATGGTACCCGTCCGTGGGAACGAGGTCCACTAGCAGCTCCTCTACGTCCGCACGAAGCCGCGACTCGTTCTCGTTGAGCAGCACGCCAGTCGTCGTGTGCCTGGCGTAGACGTGGCAAGTGCCCGCGTCGAGGTCGTCGGGGATCCACGACGCGACGCGGTCGGTGATCGGCACCGCCTCCAGGCGGTCGTCCGTGGAGACGCGAATCGTTTCTTGCATGGTCCGAGTAGTGACAACCGGGCTACTTCAGCGTACGGCATCGTCGCGCTCCAGCGTGCGTACCACAGCGACCCGAACCAGTTCGCCTCACAACGAAATTGCGCCCCGGTGTAGTAACTACTATACGCACGCCGGCAAAGTCCCGCATGGGAAAATGAGCCAGTCGTACGATCGGGGGCTGATCGAGGACTTCGGGCGCTGGCGGGAGTTCTCCGCCGGCATGTGGGCCTGGATCCTCCACAAGTTCACCGGCTGGATCCTCATCGGCTACCTGTTCACACACATCGCCGTGTTGTCCACGGCGATTCAGGCGGCCGGGGGCGATCCGGCAGCATACACGGACACGCTCCAGGGCCTCGAATCGGTCCTGGTGATCCGCATCCTCGAGATCGGCCTGCTGGCGACCGCCGTCTTCCACATTCTCAACGGCGTTCGCCTGCTGATGGTCGATCTCGGGATCGGACTCGAGGCACAGGACAAGAGCTTCTACGCGGCACTCGTGGTGACGGGCGCGGTCGTCGTCGCCAGCGTGCCGACCTTCCTCGGAGGAGGTGTCGTCTGATGGCGGAGCGCTACTCGTCGTTCGAACCGAACGGCACGTCGTGGCTGCTCCAGCGCATCACCGCTGCGCTACTGGTCGTGCTGCTGGCGTTCCACTTCTTCCAGTTGCACTTCCTCAACCACGCCTACGAGGTGACGTTCGCGGGAACCCGGGCGCGGATGGAGGATCCGGCGTACTTCGCCACGATGGTCCTCTTCCTCGTCACCGCGGCGTTCCACGGCGTCAACGGGATCTACAACGCGCTGGTGAACCAGGGGATCCAGGGCGCGCGAAAACGGGTCGCGAAGTACGGCCTCATCCTGGCGGGCCTGGTGCTCGTCGGGCAGGGGATTCGCGTCGCGATGGCGATGGCGGGGGTGACCTTCGCATGAGCACTGAACAGGAAGAGGCGGCCGACGGCGCGGCAGACGCACAGCAGACCGAGATCGAATCGGTCCAATCGCCCGGCGACCGCCGGCGCGCGGAGAAGCACGCGCGGATGCAGGTGACCGAGGAGGAACGTGCGGCGACGGAGGCCGCGGCCGAGGAGACGACGCACCTCAAGGTCTTCCGGTTCGACCCGGAGGTCCCCGAGAAGGAAGAGCCGCGCTTCGACGACTTCCACGTTCCCTACGTCCAGGGGATGACCGCGCTCGACGCGCTCATCTACGCCCGCGACGAGTTCGACTCCTCGCTCACTTTCCGGCACTCCTGCCGGCAGGCTGTCTGTGGCTCCGACGCCCTCTTCATCAACGGTTCACAGCGACTGGCCTGCAAGACGCAGCTCTCCGCGCTCGACGAACCGGTCCGGATCGAGCCCCTGCCACACCAGGACGTCGTCAAGGACCTCGTGGTGGACATGGAGCACTTCTACGACCAGATGGAGGCCGTCGAGCCCTACATGCAAAGCGAGGAGTTCCCGGAGGGCGAACTGGAGGAGCAGCGACAGTCCCCCGAGAACCGCGAGAAGATCAAGATGGCCACCCGCTGCATCTGGTGTGGCGCCTGTATGTCTTCCTGTAACATTGCCGCCGGGGACAACGAGTATCTCGGCCCTGCGGCGATCAACAAGGCCTACCGCTTCGCGATGGACGAACGCGAAGAGGAGGAGATCAAGGAGCACCGCTTGCGGATCATGGAGCAGGAACATGGCGTCTGGCGCTGCCAGACCCAGTTCTCCTGCACCGAGGTCTGCCCGAAGGACATCCCGCTGACCGAGCACATTCAGGAGCTCAAGCGGGAGGCAGTGAAGTCGAACCTGAAGTTCTGGTGATCGAATGACAGTACACGAACACGACGTGATCGTGGTCGGGGCCGGTGGCGCCGGTCTCCGCGCCGCGATCGCCGCACACGAGGAGGGCGCCGACGTCGCGATGGTCTCGAAGCTCCACCCGGTCCGGAGCCACACAGGCGCGGCGGAGGGTGGAATCAACGCCGCGTTGCGAGAGGGCGACGACTGGGAACTCCACGCCTACGACACGATGAAGGGGTCGGACTACCTCGGGGACGCCCCCGCGGTCGAGACCCTCGCCCAGGACGCCCCACAGGAAGTCATCGACCTCGAACACTGGGGCATGCCCTTCTCCCGCGAGGAGGACGGCACCGTCTCCCAGCGACCCTTCGGCGGCCTGAGTTTCGCTCGCACCACCTACGCCGGCGCGGAGACCGGCCACCACATGCTCCACACGATGTACGAGCAGGTGGTCAAGCGAGGCATCCCGGTCTACGACGAGTGGTACGTGACCCGCCTCGCCGTCACCGACGAACCGGACCCCGCGGATCGGACCTGCACCGGCGTCGTCGGCTACGAGATTCGGACCGGCGAGGTCGCTGGCTTCCGCGCCCGGAACGGCGTCGTCCTCGCGACGGGCGGCCCCGGCCAGGCGTTCGACCACACCACCAACGCCGTCTCCTGCACCGGCGACGGGCAGGCGATGGCCTACCGAGCAGGCGTCCCGCTCGAAGACATGGAGTTCGTCCAGTTCCACCCGACGACGCTGCCCTCGACGGGCGTGCTGATCTCCGAGGGCGTCCGCGGTGAAGGGGGCATCCTCTACAACAGCGAGGGCGAGCGCTTCATGTTCGAGTACGGCTACGCGAACAACGAGGGCGAACTCGCCTCCCGCGACGTGGTCTCCCGCGCCGAACTCACCGAGGTCAACGAGGGCCGCGGCGTGGAGGACGAGTACGTCTACCTCGACATGCGCCACCTCGGCGAGGAGCGCATCTCCGACCGCCTCGAGAACATCGTCCACCTCGCGGAAGACTTCGAGGGCGTGAACGCCTACGAGGAGCCGATGCCGGTCAAGCCCGGCCAGCACTACGAGATGGGCGGCATCGAGACCAACGAGAACGGCGCGACCGTCGTCGACGGTCTCTACGCGGCGGGCGAGTGCGCCTGCGCCTCCGTCCACGGCGCCAACCGCCTCGGCGGAAACGCGCTGCCGGAACTGCTCGTCTTCGGCGCTCGCGCTGGCCGCCACGCGGCGAACCCCGAGCGGGCCGACGCCAAACTCGAGACCGGTCGCACCGACGAGGCCGAGCCAGAGGAGGACCTCGGCGCGCCCGTCGAGCCCGGTGCCGTCGACGCGCCGAGCGAGGACGTCTCCGCCGACGGCGGCGCCGTCGAGTCCGAGGACGTGCTGGTCGACGCCATCCACCAGGAGCGCGAGCGGATCGACGGCCTCCTCGAACGCGACGACGGCGTCAACCACGCCGAGATCCGCGCCGAGGTGCAGCAGACGATGACCGAGAACGTCAACGTGTTCCGCGAGAAGGAGAGCATCAAGCAGGCCCTGCGGGACATCCGCGACGCGCGCAAGCGCTACCAGGACGTGGCGGTCTCGGATCCGAGCCGCACCTACAACACCGACCTCATCCACACGATCGAGACGCGCAACATCATCGACGCCGCGGAGACGATCGCGCTGGGTGCGCTCGCCCGCGACGAGTTCCGGGGCGCCCACTGGCGCGCCGAGCACCAGGAGCGCAAGGACGACGAGTGGCTCAAGCACACGCTGGTCAGCTGGGACGACGGTCGACCGGACCTCTGGTACAAGCCGGTCGACCTGCAGGGTCAGAACAAGGTCTACGAGCCGAAAGAACGCAGCTACTGAGCGATCTCGCCGTCGCGGTCCGCTTTCTCTTGCCGCCGCGCTCAGCCGAGCCCTAGCCTGCCGAGCAGATCGATCCCGACGCCCGCCCAGTCGACGACCGTGTACCCGAGGTAGATCCCGACGATCCCGAGTAGTCCCGGAAGCTCCGGCGGTGCGGGGATCGGGACCTGGACGAACGCGAAGAGCGCACCGGTGAGGAACCCTGTCAGGAGCGCCAGCGCGACGAGCGGGAGGTCCATGTCGTGTCTCCGGCAGCCCGGGGCAAAAGCTGCTGGCCGATTTCGGTCGTGAGGGACAACTGCTATGATCGTGGCATGCGTCGTGGTCGCCACGTCGATTCCCGGCGGGAGCGTCTCCCGAGGCCGTCGAGATCTCATCCATGCCCACACCGACGAACGCATCGGCTCGTTGGCTCCCCCGACTCGGACTGTTCTCGGCCGCCTTCGGCATTCTGTACCTGCTCGTCTACGTGGCGTGGCGCTACACCGACGCGCCCGAGGCGGTCGTCCTGATCGCACCGCTCGTCGTCGTTGCAACCCTCGTCTGGAGTGGAGCGGGTATCACGTGGTACTGCACGGCCTGTCAGCGTCGCGTGTTCGGCGTCCACTGCAGGTCGTGTGGCCGCCGGCAGTGGACGCGGACGGATCTACGCTATCACCTCGTCCTCTTCGTGCTGCTCGTCCCCGTCGGCGCGGGACTGGTGCAGTTCTTCCTGTTCGGATTGCTCAGTCCCGTGCTCGAACTCCTCGTGGAACGGTCCTACCTCACACCACCGCCGGCGTCGTCCCTGTTCGTCGCACCGGTGGGGAGCGTCGTCTACACGATCGTAACGATGCCGCCGGCATTTCTCGCCGCGGTGGGTATCGACGGGTTGCGGGCTGGCCTTCCGTGGATCGTTCCAGCCGGGGACTGACGGCCCGTCCCCCGGTGTACACGCACCTGGATCGGCCGTCGATTCGACGCGGCCGGGAACGCGACGGTTCCCTCACTCGATCGCGACGCCACTGAACTCGAAGCGCGCACCGCCGTCCGCGGCGTCGACGACGTCCACCGTCCAGCCGTGCGCTTCCGCGATCCGCTCGACGATCGTGAGCCCGATCCCCGAGCCGTCTGCCGCCGAGGAGGTACCCCACTCGAACACCGTGTCCTTGCGGTCGTCGGGGATGCCAGGGCCGTCGTCCTCGACGTAGAACTCCGTGTCGTCGATCCGGCCCACGCGGATCGTGCAGTCCGCGTCGCCGTGTTCGATCGCGTTGCGAAACAGGTTCTCGAAGACGTGCTGGAGCCGGTTCGCGTCGCCAGAGATCGTGCCGCCCGCGACGATCTCGAGGGTCGCGTCTTCCGTCGCGACGCTCTGCCAGCTCGACCCGACGACGTCCACCAGTTCGACCGGTTCCGGATCGGCGACGACCTGGCCCTGTCGCGAGAGGGTCAACGTGTCCTCGATGAGCGACTCCATCCGGTCGAGCGCGCCCAGTAGCGGCTCCACGTGCTCGCTGTCGAACTCCTCTCCCAGCAGTGCGGCCCGCCCCTGTGCGACGTTCAGCGGATTGCGGAGGTCGTGGGCCACCACGCTGGCAAACTGATCGAGCTGTTTGGTCTTGGCGCGGAGCTGTCGCTCTCGCTCGACGCGGTCGGTGACGTTGCGCGTGATCCCGACGATGCGCGTTACCTCGCCGTTGGTGAGCACCGGTGCGAGGTTGGTCTGCCAGAAGCGCGCGCCCTCCTCGACGTACAGTTCCTCCTGGTAGGAGATCGGTTCGCGAGCCTCCACGCAACGCTCGTAGTTCGCGGCGAGCTCCGCGCCGGCCTCATCGCCGAACACCTCGACGGGCGTCTTCCCCCGCGTCTCGCTGGTCGTCAACCCCGTCTGCGCCTCGTAGGAGGGGCTCAGCCGCTCGAATCGGAAGGCCACCTCGGATCCGTCGGTATCCACGCTCAGGAAGAATATCGCGTCCTCCGCGTTGTCCAGCAGGGTCCTGTACTCCTCGGCGAGCTCCCGGTACTGTTCCTCTCGTCGTTTCCGTCGGGAGATCTCGCGCGAGTTTATGAGGATCCCGTCGATCACGTCGTCGTCCAGCCGATTCTGCAGGCTCGCCTCGATCCAGCACCAGGTTCCGTCCGCGTGCCGCCACCGCGTCTCGACGGTCTCGACTGTGTCCGGCGATTCCAGCAGACGCTCGAAGGCCGCCGCGACCGCCTCGCGGTCGTCGGGGTGCTGGAACTCGTAGCCGACTTCCCCGAGGAGTTCGTCGGGCTCGTAGCCGAGGGTCCGCTCGACGGTGGGACTCACGTAGGTGATCCTCCCGTCGGGGTCGGCGATCGTCGCGATGTCGGGAAGTTCCTCGACGAGAACCCGGTAGGTCCCTTCGTCCATACGGTCACTTCTCGGCCGAGGAGAAAAGCGATCTGGCAGGGATCGCTCGCCGTCTGGGGACGCCGGTACGCTGGTTCGTCCCGGCCCGTGGTGGCGTCGCTGCCTCGCGTCGTCGGAGACTGCACAGCGTCCGCACGCACTGGAACTGCGATCGCACGGGGACCCGGTGATCGCACGGTGAGTGACGATCCCGCCGGAGGTGGAGGGTTTACCACCCACGCCGTCCAATCACTGCCCATGACCGACCTCGGAGACCGCTCCGTCGCGGTGATTGGCAGCGGCTTCGGCGGGCTCTCGACGGCCTGCTTCCTCGCGGACGCGGGCGCGGACGTCACCGTCTACGAGCGCAACGAACAGCTCGGCGGGCGGGCGAGCCGCCTCTATCGCGACGGGTTCCGCTTCGACATGGGGCCGTCGTGGTACCTGATGCCGGACGTCTTCGAGCGCTTCTTCGCGTACTTCGATCGCGAGCCGACAGACTACTACGACCTCACACGGCTGGATCCCCACTACGGCATCTACTTCAAGGACGGCGACAGCATCGACGTCCCGGCGGACCACCGGGCCGCGATTCCCCTGTTCGAGGAGTACGAGGAGGGCGCCGGTGCGGCCTTCGAGGACTACCTCGCCGAAGCCCAGCGCACCTACGAGGTCGGGATGGAGCACTTCGTCTACCACGACCGATCGCGGCCGGCGGACTGGCTCGATCCCGGCCTCGCGAAGCACGGCCGCGGCCTCTCCTTCCTCGGGTCGATGGAGGACCACGTCGCGGACTACTTCGAGCACCCGAAACTCCGCCAGATCGTCCAGTACTCGCTCGTCTTCCTCGGTGGATCGCCCTCGAACACCCCAGCGCTCTACAACCTGATGAGCCACGTCGACTTCGGCCTCGGCGTCTGGTACCCCGAGGGCGGCCTGGGCGGCGTCGTGGACGCGATCGTCGAACTCGGAACCGAACTCGGCGTCGAGTACCGGGTGAACTGCGACGTCACGGCGATCCGCGGCCGCGAGGGCGGGTTCAGTCTCGACGTGGAGCGGACAGCGGGGGCGGAACGGTTCGATCCAGTCGCGGACGTCCCCGGCGAGGTTCCGCCGGCGATCGCGATTCCCGAGGACGGCCCGCCCGCAGGGAATCGACGATTGGTCCCCCGCAGCGACGCTGCTGGTCGTACTCCTGTCGCCAACGGCGGGACTGCTTCGGCCACCGATGGTTCCGCTTCGGCCAACGGCGGAACCGCTTCGGCCACCGGCGGCGCCACGTCCGCGGCCGTCCCCGCCGACCTCGTCGTCTCCGACGCCGACCTCGCCCACGTCGAGACCGAACTGCTCGACGACGACCGCCGGGACCGCGAACCGGCGTACTGGGACGATCGCACCTACGCGCCCTCCGCCTTCCTCCTCTACCTCGGCGTCGAGGGCGACGTGCCGAACCTCGACCACCACACGCTGGTCCTCCCGCCGGAGTGGGACGGCCACTTCGATCAGATCTTCAAGGAGCCCGCCTGGCCCGACGATCCGGCGTACTACGTCTGTGCCCCGTCCGTGACGGACGACTCTGTCGCACCCGAGGGGCACTCGAACCTCTTCGTCCTCGTCCCGATCGCGCCGGGTCTCGATGACGACGAGGCGACGCGACAGGCCTACCGCGATCAGGTGCTCGCCGACCTCGCCGAGCACAGCGGCGAGGACGTCCGCGATCGGATCGTCGTCGAGGAGTCCTTCTGCGTCTCCGACTTCGGCGAGCGCTACAACGCCGCGAAGGGCACCGCACTCGGCATGGCGCACACGCTGACCCAGACGGCGGTGCTCCGGCCCTCGCATCGGTCTTCCGCCGTCGACGGACTCTACTTCACCGGCTCGTACACGACGCCGGGCATCGGCGTCCCGATGTGCCTGATCAGCGGCGAGCACGCGGCCGACAAGGTCCTCGAGGATCACGCGCACTGACAGCCGATGAGCGAGGAGCACTCGGAACGCGAGGGCGATTCCACCGAGACGGCAGCGGTTCGATCTGACCCGGAGCGCCCGGACGCGAGCCAGTCGTCCCTCTCCGACGTCGCCGTCTACCTGTTCGCGCTCTCGCGTCCCCGTTTCTGGCTCTACCTCGCCGGCCCGGTGCTGGTCGGCGTGGTCTACGCCGCCGACGCACGGGCCGACCTCCTCACGCCAGCGACCCTCGCCCTGTTCGCGTACTTCCTCGTCCCAGCGAACGTCTACCTCTACGGCGTCAACGACGTCTTCGACGCCGACGTCGACGCGGAGAATCCGAAGAAGGACGAGCGGGAGGTCCGCTACCGTGGACAGCGGTTCGTCCCGGTCGCCGTCGCCGCGTCCGGCCTGGGCCTCTTCGGCGTCGTCTCGCTCACCGACCCGATCGCGTGGCCGTGGCTGGCCGCCTGGGGCCTGCTCGCGACGGCCTACAGCGCGCCGCCGGTCCGGTTCAAGACCAGACCCGTCCTCGACTCGCTGTCGAACGGGCTCTACGTCTTGCCCGGCGCTGCCGCCTACGCGACCGTTGCGGGCGCGCAGCCGCCGGTCTGGCCGCTGACGGGCGGTATCCTGTGGACGATGGCGATGCACACCTTCTCCGCGATTCCGGACGTCGAACCGGATCGCGAGGCGGGCATCGCGACGACGGCGACCTGGCTCGGCGAGCGACGGACGCTCGCGTACTGCTTCACGACCTGGGCGCTCGCGGCCGCGGCGTTCGGGATGGCCGATCTCCGCGCGGGCGCCGCACTCTCGCTGTACCCGCTGCTCGTCCTCGGCATCGCCTGGTCGGACGTTCCCGTCGATCGCGCCTACTGGTGGTACCCGGCGATCAACGGGGTCGTTGGCGCGGGACTGACGATGTGGGGCCTCGCGCAGATCGTGCCGCCGTCGTCGCTGGTCTGAGCGGCTGCTCGTGGGCCGAACTCGCCCCGACGCGCTCTTCCCCGCCGCGAACGCTCCCTTCTTGGGTAAGCGCGTCCCAGCATCGGTAATGGATCGCCTCGGCGGCGAGACGGGACGTGAGCGCGTCGAGTCCCGGCTCGATTCGATCGTCCACGACAACCGGGTCACGATCGCGGTCACGT
This sequence comes from Salinarchaeum sp. Harcht-Bsk1, assembly GCF_000403645.1. Lineage (NCBI taxonomy): Archaea > Methanobacteriati > Methanobacteriota > Halobacteria > Halobacteriales > Natronoarchaeaceae > Salinarchaeum > Salinarchaeum sp. Harcht-Bsk1. The sequence goes on along the minus strand of NC_021313.1, from coordinate 994,060 downwards.
TCCCGCTGGTGGGCGTCGTGCTCTTGCTCGCTGGCGAGGCGGGGTACGTGCCGGACGCGCTGGCGTTCAACCCGTACCTGATGGTGGCCGCCGTGACGATCATGGCGCTCCCGCTCGCTTCGGGGATCGCACCGATCGTCGATCGGCGGGCAGCGGTGGGCTTGCTCGCGCTCGCGGCGTTCACGTGGGCGATCGAACTGGTCGGCGTCCAGACCGGGTTGCCCTACGGTGAGTTCACCTACGAACGCGAACTCGGGCCGATGGTCTTCGGCGACGTGCCGCTCGCGCTGCCCATCTTCTTCGTCCCGATCCTGCTCAACTCCTACCTGCTCGGGATCCTCGTGCTGGGCGATCGCGCCGACCGGCTCGCGATTCGCTTCCCGACGGTCGTCGCGCTCGTGGTCGTCCTGGACCTCGTGCTCGACCCGGGCGCCGTCGCGCTCGACTTCTGGGGCTGGACCGATCCGGGCGTCTACTACGGCGTCCCGGTGATCAACTTCCTCGGCTGGATCCTCGCGGCGACGGTCGCCGTCGGCATCCTCACGGTCGCGTTCGACCACGACGCCATCGTCTCGCGGCTCGAAACCTGCCCGTACCTGCTCGACGACCTGATCAACTTCGGGATCTTCTGGGGGCTGGTCAACGTCGCCGCGTTCAACCTCGTGCCGGCGCTCGTCGCGACAGGCATTCTCCTCGTGCTCGTTAGGGCACCGTGGTTCGATTTCGCCGGACTACCCTTCGGTTCGCGCACGCTCGAGTAGTGCCCGGAGCGTCGACCCGGACGCTCGGCTGGACGCCGGTCAGGGCGTGGGCAGCGTCAGCGGCTCGCCCGTCGGGTCGCGATCCTCTCTCGCGGGCATCGAGATCGGGCTGACGGCGTCGAAGACGGCGGCGGGATCCTTGTTGAACTGCCACCGGGCTCTGGTTCTGGCGAACAGGGAGAGCGTCCGTCGACGCGAGAGGGTGGGCGGCGACGTGATCACGTCGCAGTCATCGGCCCGGATCGAGCGGTGGTAGTCCGCGTACAGCACCGCCGCGAGGAGGACGGGGAACTGGCAGTCGTCCGGAAGCGTCTCGATCCCGGCGACGCCGTGGCGATAGAAGCGTTCGGTGCGGTGGAGTTCCTCCCGGATCGCGGCCGCGATCCCCGCGTCGAACTCGAGGGCGGCGATCTGGTCGGGGTCGACGCCGTGCCGTTCGAGCGTTCGCAGCGGGAGGTAGATGCGGTCGCGGTCGACGACGTCCTCGCGAACGTCCCGGAGGAAGTTCGTCAACTGGAACGCCTCGCCCAGCGCCTTGGCGTGGGGCATCGCCCGGTCGCGATCGGCGGGCTCCATGATCGCGGTCATCATCGCCCCGACGGCGGCCGCGGAGCCACGCATGTACTCGCGGAGTTCGGTGACGTCGGCGTACCGTTTCTTCTCGACGTCCGTCTCCATCGCGTCGACGAAGGCGTTGACCTCCTCGTCGGGGATGTCGTGGGCGTCCTTGACCTCCCGGAACGCCTCGAGGACCGGATCGGAGGGCTCGGTCTCGCCGAGTGCCTCGGCGCGGAACGATTCGAGCGCCTGCCGCTTGTCCTCGGCAGGACGGTCGATCACCTCGGCGTCGTCGACCACCTCGTCGGCGATCCGGAAGAAGGCATAGAGGACGTGCGTCGGCTCCCGGACCCGTTCGGGGAGGAACTTCGTCGCGAAGTAGAAGGTAGGTCCTGTTCGGCGCTGGATCGCCCGGCTCCGTTCGACCTGGCGATCCTCAAGCATCGCTCGGGGGCCCCGCCCGTTCGCCCCCTCGAATTCCTCGCACTGGCATGTGGTACAATACTGGGCGGCGATCCGCTTAATCGTTGGCCAAGGCGCACTGTGGCCCGGAAACAGGATACTATTGCCGCGAATTGACGACGTTCTCTCGACAGGTCGCGTCGCTCGACGGCCGCCCGAGCGGCCGCCTCGCCCGCCGCCGCCGGCGTAGCCTGCCCTTTATACGTGTCCTCGGATCGAGATACCGCCGTGTCCGGGGTTCGAATGCGTCGACAACCAATTTCGGTGAACCGGATCGCCCGCTGTCGATTTTGGGGAATAGTAGTGACACAGATACCAGCAATAGTATCCTGTTACGGCTAGCGCGGGCCATGCTTGTTGGCGCACGGTCCTTTAAGCCCCATGCCGGTGTACGACGGAGCGATGAGTACGTACGCAGTGCTGGCCGAGGATCTGCCGGGTAGCACGCCCACGGAGGGATCGCGATGACCGAGGGGGCGACGAAGCAAGAGGAAGAGCGCGCCGACGACCACCTCGCGGACGTCGAGGAGGGCGCCGGATGTACCGAGATTTGGGAGCATCTCTCCGAGCGCCGCGAGGAGTGACGAGCGCCGACGCGCGAGCATTCGCTGCCGCCCCAGCGGCGATCCGCTCGAGGCAGACCGTTTTTATTCACACGCTGCCAACGACTGTCAGATGACTGGCGAGCGAGGGGCCGACGACATTCCTGCCGACCGCGAGTCTCCCGTCGGGGAACCCGTCATCCGCGGCGACGAGGAGATTGCGGGCCAGCGAGCGGCGGAAGCAGTCCAGTTCGACCCCGACGATCCCGAAAGCCTCGCGAGCGCCGCGGAGGTCGTCCTCGCGTTCGCGACCGATACCGTCGGTGCCGAGGACAACATCTACATGCTCCGTGGCGCCGCCGCCTGCGCAGCGCTCGTCCGCGGCGAGGGGTCCTACAAGGCCGCCGCCGAGCGCGCGGGCGACCCGGTCACCGTCGCGTTCATCCGGAAGTGGGCCCGGGTCCACGATCTGCCCCGTGCCGTCCGACGCCACGTCGCGATGGGCGAAATCGCGCCCACCGCCGCCAAGCACATCGCCCGCGTCAGCGGTCCCGCCCGCTACGACCTCGCCTGGGCGACCCTCGATCACGATCTCACCGTCCGAGACGTGCGCGCGATCGCCAGCGAGATCAACGACGGCGCCACGCCCGCCGCGGCGCTGCTCGCCCACGGCGTCGAACCCGGCGCGCTCCGCCTCCAGCTGCCGATGGACACCTACCGCGACCTCCGCCGCGAGGCTGCGACGTCGGGCCGATCGCCTGGCGAGGTCGTCGACGACGCGCTGTCGGAGTGGGAAGCGTTTTAATCGCCGGCCGGCGAGTGCTCGCGTAGGGCCGGTAGCTCAGTCAGGCAGAGCGTCTGGCTTTTAACCAGATGGTCGGGGGTTCAACTCCCTCCCGGCCCGTTTCTGCGACGGCGTCGCGAACCCGTGAGCGACGCCTCGGAGCGGCTTGCCGCTCCGGTGAACGGACGTGAGGAGCGAAGCGGCCACGGAGGGAGTTGAATCCTGGAAGACGCAGCCTGCGCAGGCGAGCGGAGCGAGCCGAGCAGGACCGTCTTCCTCCGGTTCAACTCCCGAAAGACTCGCGGAGCGAGTCTTTCGACCTTCGCGATTCCGAAGGGGTCGCTCAGTCCCTCCCGGCCCGCGTTCCCACTTTTTACTCCCTCGGGTCTCCTCGCGCCTACGGCGCTGCGGGGACCTCTCGGTCGCAAAAACTTGGGGAAAAACTCCCCGGCTGCTCGCTCCGCTCGCAGCCGGTGAACCGCGCTCGCTGGCGCTCGCGCGGACGCTTGCAGACAGCACCGCAGGCTGTGGATTCCCGGGACTCTGTTTGCTGTTGGCTGTACTGTCGAACCGCGGAAACCAAACGGAGAATACCTGCAGAGATCGATCCGCCCTACTCCTTCCGCGGCAGGAACGCCATCCCGACCAGCAGGACGAACGAGACGAGACTCAGCACGGCGGACATCTTGAGGCCGTCCATGCGCTCCTGGAAGTGCGTTCGATCCTCGTGTTGTTCGAGGTAGTCGTCGATCGGCTCCTCGCTCGTCGCCATCTCCAGCGAGCCGTCGCCGGGTACGTGAACCGTGACGTTGGTGCCCTCCAACTCCTTGACGCTCGTCTGTCGGAGGGTGATCTCGGTCTCGGCGGGCTCGTTCCAGCTGACGGTCACGCTCTCGTTGGTGACCTGATCGACGCGGACGTCGCGGGTGTCGTTGCCGGTGCCGATCGCGAGTGTGGAGCCGTTCTCGACCTCGACGCGCTCGAACCCGTCGTACTCCTCGAGGGCGGTGTAGTTGGTGCCTTCCTCGACGACCCAGTTGCCGTTGCTGTCGGTGACGACGGTGACGTTACTGCCCTCGGCGGGCGTCTCGAGCAGCGTAAACGATCCCGTGGCTTCGTCCTGGGGGATGCGGACCCAGTAGGTCACGTTCTCGGCGGTCGTGACGGTCGTTCCACCGGGCTCGGCCGCGTGGGTCCAACTTTCGGTCGAACGGGCGTCTTCGTCGGTCCAGACGAGCGTCGCCGTGGGCTGTCCGCGCTGACTGCCGAAGCCGTCGAGCCGGTACGTCCGCTCCCCGATCGTCTGGTTCTCACCGGTCTCGGCGAACGTGACGTCGGGGTTGTCCATCGACGGCTCCGGGGCTTCGGCCACCGTGACGAATCCGTACGCGCCGGCGGCGACCAGCAGAAAGACCAGCCCGTAGACCGCCGCTGCACGACCTTGCATACCTGGCGGATTGCTTACCCCCGGGTAAAACGATTGCCTTTCGGGCGTCCGCCGGGCGAAAAGCCTGGTTCGAGCGGACCCGTCATTTCGGGGGGCTCTCGGTGCGACGGGCGGCGCGCCCGCTGGAGTAACTCGGGCTGTTCAGTTCGACTCGACGGACTCCAGCAACCCGCGCATGTATCCGATCGCCCAGAGCCGGCCCTTGGTGTGGTAGCCGGGGTTGGAGTTGTCCTCGCCGGCCATCGTCGGCACGTGATCGGGGCGGATCGGGCCGTCGAAGCCGACCTCGTCGTAGGCCTCCATCACGGCGAGCATGTCCGTCGGCCCCTCGTCGTGCCAGGTCTCGACGAAGGCGTCCTCGTCGCCGCGGACGTCGCGGAAGTGCGCGAAGTTGATGCGGTCGCCGAAGTGCCGGATCGTCTCGGGAACGTCCACGCCCATCGCCGCGAAGTTGCCCTGGCAGAACGTGACACCGTTGTACTCCGAGTCGACGACGTCGAGCACGCGATCGTAGGCTTCGACCGAGTTCACGATCCGCGGGATCCCCTTGACCTCCTCGCGTGGCGGGTCGTCGGGGTGGAGCCCGAGCTTCACGCCCGCCTCCTCGGCGACCGGGACGACCTCCTCGAGGAAGTACTCCAGATTCTCCCAGAGTTCCTCGTGGGTGACGTCGGCGGCCTCGTGGGGCGAGGTGCCCGGCATGTCGGCCGCGTCGTACTCGCTCGTCAGCGAGCCGCCGCGGGCCTCGACGTGGACGTTCGTCCGCGCCCAGCGGATGCCGGCCATCCAGTCGTAGCAGATCGTGTCGATGCCGAGGTCGCCGCAATCCCGGAGGAACTGTTTGAACTCGGCGATCTCGGCATCGCGCCCCTCGAGGCCGAGGCGGGTCGTGTCGGTGACCGGCACCGACCCCTCGATCACGCCGATCTCGATGCCGTCGTTCTCGAACCAGTTCTGCATCCCCTGGAGCGTGTCGTGGTTCCACGCCGTCGAGTCGTCGCCGATCTCGAGGGCGTGGACGACGGCGGTGTCGACGCCGACTTGCTTGGCGAGCTCCCAGCGTTCGTCGGGCTCTGGCGGCAGCACGAGGGCGAGTTCGACCATATACGGCATCGCCCTCGCCGGACAATGAGTGCTGCGGAGGCCGAACGTTCTGGTGGTGGCGGCTGAGCGTCCACGCTGCGGAGGCTGAACTACCATGCTGCGTCGGCCGAACGTCCATGCTGCGTCGGCCGAACGTCCATGCTGCGTCGGCCGAACGTCCATGCTTCGGCGGCCATACGTCCGTGCCGCTGCCGCTCCAGCGTTGATCGACGCTCCGGCGCGGCGCCCTGCCGGGGTGTACCTTCTTCCATCCCGCGATCGTAGGGTCGCTCATGGCCGCTCCCGAGCAGATCGAGTGGCTGCTTGCGGGCGATCCGGCGATCCGCTGGCAGGTCCTCCGCGATCTGCTCGACGCGCCCGCCGAGGAAGTCGCGGCCGAACGAGCGCGCGTCGTCGATATCGGCTGGGGGAGCAGGCTCCTCTCCCTGCAGGGCGAGGACGGGCGCTGGGCCGCCGATCGGGGGCCGAAGGGCTACCGCGGCATCTACAGCCCGAAGTGGACCTCCACGACGTACACGCTGTTGCTCCTGCGCCGCCTCGGCGTCCCACCCGGGAACGATGGTGCGCTCGCCGGCTGTGACGCGCTCGTGCGGCACGCGGACTGGACGGACGCCGCCGGCGTTCGGCTGTGGAACGCCGACACCTCGGACACCTGCGTGAGCGCGCTGGTCTGTAGCGTCCTCGAGTACTTCGACGCCGAGGCGACTCGGGAGCGCGAGCGCCTGCTCGAGTACCTGCTCGCCGAGCAGACCGACGACGGCAGCTGGTCCGCCGACAAAGGCCCGATGCACGCCACGATCGCGGCCCTCGAAGCGCTCGCGATCCGCCGGGAGCGGGTCCCGAGTGGCTACGTCGACGCGGCCATCGAGCGCGGTCGCGAGTATCTGCTCGAGCGCCAGTTCTTCCGTTCGCCAGAAACTGGCGAGGTCCTGGATCCGGCGTTCCGGCGGCTCTCCTTCCCGCCGCGCTGGCACTACGACGTCCTCCGGGGCCTCGATCACTTCCAGGCGACGGACGCTCCGGCGGACGACCGCGCGGCCGCAGCGATTGCCCTCCTGGAACGGAAGGTCGACGAGGACGGTCGGTGGCCACTCGAGGACCACCACTCCGGCGAGGAGCACTTCGTCGTTGAGGAGCCCGGCGAGCCGAGTCGCTGGAACACGCTCCGGGCGCTTCGCGTCCTCGAGTGGTGGCGCGAGGCGTCGGGATAGTGACGGCGGCCGTTCGCCGACGCCGGAACCGGCCCGTCGGCGAAAGACGCCCTGCCAGTACCGACCAGCGGCTCCTGGGGGATTGCTGCAGTGAAACGAAACGGACGGCAGTCGGCGTCGATGGCCTTACCGAGCGGTCGGCGTCACGTTGTTCGCGACGGCCTGCTTGACCTGGAGCGCCGCGGATGCCGCCAGCCCACGGGCGACCTCGCCGACGTCCTCGTCGTCGACGACGTTCTCGGCGTCGAAGTCCTCCTCGTTCGGGGTGAAGCCCGCGGTCACGGGATGGCCGACGGGCGGCTGGACCGCGACGCGGCCCTGCGGACCGCCAGCGCTGTGGCTGATGTCGGCGTCGATGGCGTACTCGTCGGGGAGGAACTCCCGGGTGCGGGTGGCGATGCGGGTCACGTCCTGACGGAATCGCCGCTTCTCGTCACTGGAGAGATCGACGAGATCGTCGTTGGCACGCTTGCCGGCCTGGGTGGTGCCCGGCTGTCCGGCGTACGGCGTGTTTCCGTTCATCTGGGTTCTGGGAAACGGATAGGGAAGGACTGCAGTTAAAGGGTTCGGCTGGGGCAACGGCGCGGATCCCGTCGAAATTCGGGTCCGTCGTCCGTCTCGCGTCGATACGACGCCTGCCGGTCCTCGCAGTCGACTACTTAGAGGAGCGTTCGCCCGTCGAGCGGCCGACCCAATCGGGGAGCGGGACGGTTCGCTCGATCAGGGAGCGAAGCGATTCGTTCGATTAGAGCAGGGGTTCGCTCTCGCCGTAGGCCGCGATGGCGACGGCGGCGGCGTACCCCTCCGCGCTGTCGGCGTCGATCGACACCGTCCGGAACTGTGGCTCGCCGTACTCCCGGTCCCGGAGGTCGAGCCCGGATTCGATGCCGGCCTTCGCCTCGGCCTGGACGACGTCGGCGGGTTCGGACGCGCCGGCCTCGTAGAAGACGCCCGGGCCCTCCGGCGAACGCGCCCAGGCCAGCACCGCGCTCTGCGGGCCGGAGTCCCCCCGCGCACTCGCCTCGACGACGTGGAGGCCCTCGCCGGCGGGGCCGAGGTCCGGCGCCTCGCCGACCTCCTCGATCGCCGGACCGTCGGGGATCACCGAGGAGAGGCGCACGAGGTTGTAGTCGTGCACGCTGGCTTCGGCGAGGGCGGCGTCGTAGGCCGCAAGCGCGGTGGGCCCCCGCCCGGTACCCCAGACGATCCGGATCGGCTGCATGGCCGTGTGAAGTGACGCGGCGACGGAAGGGGTTTCGATTCGAATTGCCGATTCGAAAGCGGTGCTAGCCAGTCCGGAAGGAGAAGTCGAGGCTCGACGCCGAGTGGGTCAGCGAGCCAAGCGAGAGCACGTCCACGCCGGTCGTCGCGTAGTCGGGGACGGTCTCGACGGTGATCCCGCCGCTGGCCTCGAGCAGCGCGTCGGCGTCGGACTCGTCGACCAGCTCGACTGCCCGCTCGACCGCCGCCGGCTCCATGTTGTCGAGCAGCACGATGTCGGCGCCGGCCTCCGCAGCCCGCGGCGCGTCTTCCGGGGATTCGACCTCGACCTCGATCTTCGTCGCGAACGACGCTTTCTCCTCGAAGTGCTCGATGGCCGACTCCATCCCCATCTCCGCGACGTGGTTGTCCTTCACCATCACCATGTGGGAGAGGTCGAGGCGGTGCGTGTCGCCGCCGCCCGCGACGATGGCCCGCTTCTCCACGCCGCGGAGTCCCGGCGTCGTCTTGCGAGTGCCCGCGATCGCGGGCGTGTCGCCGGCGGCCCCGGCGTCGAGATCGAAGCCGAGACCGGCGGTCTGTGCGGCTTCCACGGCCGCTGCCGTCTTCGTCGCGATGCCGGAGGCGTGGCCGGCGATATTCACCGCCGTCCGCTCGGCTCGGAGGACGTCCTGCGCGCTCCCCTCGACGCGGAGCGCCACGTCGCCGGCGTCGAGCTCCGTTCCCTCGTCGACGCGTTCGGTCACCTCGACGTCGAGATACGAAAAGACGGCTTCCGCGGCGTCGATCCCGGCTGCGACGCCCGTTTCCTTCGCGACGAGCCGGCCGGTCGTCTCACCCGGCACGTCGTTGGTCACGTCGTGGTGACCGAGGTCCTCGCGCAGCCAGCCTTCGATCGTCGTGCGGTCGAGCATGTGGTCGATCAGCCGTGGTTCGGTGCGGCACCGACAAAACGTCGGGGGTCTCCGAGAGCGGTCGCGATCGGCGAGAGCTGCCGTTCGGCGATGCTAGTGCCCGCCACACCGGCTCCGATCGTGCGTTTCGCACCGTCTACTGAAACGCCGTCCCGCCGAACTACGGGCCGCACCTGCACCCACGCACCCTCGCCTGCGCCCGCTGATCGGTCCGTGCCAGTGTTATCCCAGCGCGACGATCCGGCCCCTCTAACGGCAACCTGGCACCGAACTGCGGCCTTCCGGACTGGCGGCCGCTCCGGCATGACACTGCGGCGGGCGAACACGGAGACCCCGCGGCCGACGCCACGCCGATCGTACTGGCCTGCTCCCACCACGATGACTGACTCGGACGAACTGACGGAGGCGTCGACGACGCGACGCAGGAACCGCTTACTCGCGATCGGTCCGCTCTGGCTCGGTGCGATCACGTCGATCCTGCTCTTCCTCTTCGGTATCCAGCTCCTGGGCGCGGCCACGGAAGCGGCCAGTCCCACGATCGCCCGGATCCACGACCAGATCGTCGTCGGCGGCGGATCGGCGCTCGGGATCAGCTGGCTCGTCACCTACGGCCTGACGAGCGGCTCGGTCGTCGCGGCACTCGCGGTGTCGTTGCTCTCCTCGGGCATCGTCTCCACGTCGGGGGCGTTCATGATGATCGTCGGCTCCCGCATCGGCGCTGGCGCGATCGTGGTTCTCATCGGCGGACTCGACTACGCGCAGGAGGGACAGATCCGGTCGATGCGCGAGAGCATGAGCCTGGGGCTGCTCACCTTCCTGATCGCGTTGACCGTCTACGTTCCGACGGCGATCGTCGGGATCGTCGTCCTGGCGACGTTCCGGTCGGAGCTGTTCGAGGCGACGCGGGGACTCGACCTGCCACTCGGCGCGCTGGAGTTCTTCGGCCCTGCCGTCGACGCCGTGACGCGAGCGATCGGCCCCCGGAGCGCGCTGGTCGTCGCGATCGCGTCGCTGTTCGCGGGGCTCTGGCTGTTCGACACCGTGCTGGAGCGCGTGGACACCGAGACCGTTCGACGGCACGTGTTCCGTCACTTCGGTCACGTCTGGACTGCCTTCGTCGTCGGGCTGGTCATCACCGCGGTCACCACGAGCGTCGCCTTCTCGCTCGGGGTCGTCGTCCCGCTGTACAACCGCGAGTTCGTCAAACGTGAGGAGATCACGCCCTACGTCCTCGGAGCGAACGTCGGTACGCTGCTCGACACGCTCGCCGTCGCGTTCGTCCTCGAGACGCCTGCCGGCGTCGCGGTCGTCCTGCTGGTCATGGGTATCGCCACCGCGCTCACTGCCCTGCTCCTCGTCGCCTACGATCCCTACGTGTCCGCCATCCACGCCGTCCAGAACAGGCTTCTCACTGATCGTCGGTTCTTCGTCGGTTTCCTACTCGTCCTCGTCGTCGTCCCCGTCACGCTGGTGGTGCTCCCGCATCTCTAACCAGGTACGACGCGTCCGTCCCACCCATGCCCGTACACCTCCTCGTGCCGATGGCCGGTTCGCCCCTGTCGAAGCGAGCGCTCGAACACGCCTGCTCGATGCACCCCGGTGCGCGAATCACGGTCCTCTACGTCGTCGAAGACGTCGAGGAGAGCTACGCCGCCCGGGCGCTGGTCGGTGCAGACGAACTGGAAGAGCGCGGGAGAGAGCGAGCGGAGGCCGTGTTCGAGGACGCGCGAGCGATCGCCGAGGACCACCACGTGCCGATCGACACCGAGATCGTCGTCGGCAAACCGGCTCGCGAGATCGTCGCGTTCGCCGTGGACCACGACGTCGACCAGATCGTCGTCGGCAGTCACGGTCGATCGCCGATGTCCCGGGTCCTGCTCGGGAGCGTCGCCCAGTCCGTCGTTCGACGCGCGCCGGTTCCGGTGACCGTCGTTCGGTAGCGGCATGCTCAGAAACTGGAACGGTGCGCCGCTGCTCGTCGTCGATCGAACTACCAGCGGATTTCGATCGCTGGCTAGGACTTCGAGACGGACTGGCCGCTCGACTGTGCCTCTGCCTCCTCGTCGACGAGGTAGTGCGTCCCGACGGACTCCTCGCGCTCGGTCGCGGCCCGGGAGATCAACAGCGCGGTCACGCTCGCGTTCCGCAGTTCGTAGAGATCCCGGCTGGTCCGGGTTCGCACGTAGGCGTCGACCTCGCCCTTGAGCCGCCGGAGGACGGCAGCGGCGCGGCGGAGACCCTCCGGATCGCGCCGCAGCCCGACGTGTTCGTCCATCACGCGGCGCAGGCGGACGAACTTCTCGGCGGCGAAGCGCTCTGGGAGATCGGGGTCGCGGTTGAGCAGTTCGGCCGCCTCGACGACCTCGGGATCGCCGGCCTCCCCGGCATCCTCCACGGTCGCCACTGCGTCTTCGCCGGCGCGAAGGCCCCAGACGAGCCCTTCGAGCAGACTCGTCGAGGCGAGGCGGTTCGCGCCGTGGACGCCGGTCCGGGAGCACTCGCCAACGGCGTAGAGCCGATCCAGCGAAGTGCGTCCGCGGTCGTCGACGGCGACGCCGCCACAGAGGAAGTGCTCGCACGGAGCGACGGGGATGCCCTCGGCCCAGTCGACGCCGTTGTCCTCACAGAGTTCGACGAGGTCGGGGAACTCGCCCTCGAAGTCGACGGGGGAGACGTCGAGGCGGACCTCGCCGGTAGCGCTCCGCTCGCGGTCGACGGCTCGCGCGACGACGTCACGCGGTGCGAGTTCTGCGTCGTCGTGGTAGTCGGGCATGAAGCGCTCGCCGTCGCCGTTGCGGAGGATTGCGCCCTCGCCGCGGAGGGCCTCGCTGAGCAGGAAGATGTTCGAGCCCCGCTCGTCCTCGCCCCCGGCGCCATCGGCGCCGGCAGTCGCATCCTCAGTGCCTGCGTCGGGATCGAACGCCGTCGGATGGAACTGCACGAACTCCATGTCCTCGACGTCCGCGCCCGCGAGCGCCGCCATCGCGATCCCGTCGCCGGTCGCGTCCGGGGGGTTCGTCGAGCGGGGGTAGCAGGCGCCGATGCCGCCGGTCGCGAGGACCGTGGTGCCGGCGTAGACTGGCTCGCCCTCGGGTTCGGAGTCGAGTAGCGCGCCGTGGACCCGGCCCTCGTGCGTGATCAGTTCGAGCGCGGCAGTGTCTTCGCGGATCCGCACGTCGTCGCGCGAATCGAGGTGGTTGAGGAACGGCCGGAGAATGTGGGTTCCGGTCGATGCGTCGACGTGGAGAATCCGCCGGTCGGAGTGGGCGGCCTCGCGGGTGTAGTCGAACTCGCTGTCGGCGTCCGTCGCGCCAGCCGCGTCTTCGCCGTCGGCGTCTGCAGGTACTTCGTCCGCGTCCGCAGTATCGAACGGCACTTCCAGCGTGTCCAGCAGTACATCCTCGACCGCCTCGTTTGCGTCCTCGACTAGGACGTCGACGGCGTCGGGGTCGGCGGTGCCGTCGCTGGCTGCGATGACGTCCTCCTTGAGCGCGGCCGGATCGTCCCGGCTCGTCGCGATACCCCCCTGCGCCCAGTCCGTCGAGGCGTCCTCTGGCCGCTCCGCCTTCGTGACGAGCAGGACGTCTGCGCCGTCGCGGGCGGCGGCGAGGGCAGCGGCACAGCCGGCGATACCGGAGCCGACGACGAGGACGTCGGCCGTTTCCGGATCCTGGGGGCGCTGCTCCTCGCGCTCGTCGGCGGTGTGTGACTCGACCATCGTTACTCTGCGAGGTCGAGCATCCGCTGGACGGAGAGCTCGGCGAGCTCCGCTTCGCGCTCCGGCACTTCGATCACGTTGCGCTCGCGCCCCTCGACAAGCTCCTCGAGCACCCACGCGAGGTAGTTCGGGTCGATCTGGCGCATCGCGTTGCAGTCCATACAGGCGTCACCGCACAGCGGCAACACCTCGACCTCGGGGTACCAGCGGTCGAGGTGGTTCGCGAGGTGGATCTCCGTGCCGATGGCCCACTTCTCGCCGGGCTCGGCGTTCGCGACGGTCTCGGTGATCGTGCTCGTCGAGCCGACGACGTCGGCGGCCTCGACGACCTCGCGGCGGCATTCGGGGTGGACGACGACGTTGACGTCCTCGTGCTCCTCGCGGATCTCCTCGATGTGGGAGGCGCGGAAGCGCTCGTGGACCTGGCAGTAGCCCTCCCAGAGGATGATCTCCGCGTCGGCGGCCTCCTCGGCGTCGGTGCCCTCGGGGTCCCACGGGTCCCACGCCACGGCGGAATCCTCGAGGCCGAGGTCGTAGGCGGTGTTGATGCCGAGGTACTTGTCGGGCATGAACAGGACGGCGTCGCCCTTGTCCAGTGCCCACTCGAAAACGTCGGAGGCGTTCGAAGAGGTACAGATAGCGCCACCGTGCTCGGCGGTGAACGCCTTCAGATCCGCATACGAGTTCATGTAGGTGACCGGGACGATGTCCTTGTCCGGCGCGGCGGCCGTGATCTCGGCCCACGCGGCGTCGACCTGGAGCGCCTCGGCCATGCCCGCCATCGGACAGGAGGCCTCCATGCTCGGGAGGATCACCGTCTGGTCGTCGTCGGTGATGACGTCCGCAGTCTCGGCCATGAACGTCACGCCGCCAAAGATCACGTACTCGGCGTCGGAGTTGGCCGCCTCCTTGGAGAGCTGGTAGGAGTCGCCGATGAAGTCGGCGTGCTCGACGATCTCCTTGCGCTGGTAGTTGTGACCGAGTACGACGACATCGTCGCCGAGTTCCTCGAGCGCCGACTCGATGCGAGCCGTCCGCTCCTCGGCCTCGAGCTCCCGGTACGCGGCCGGGAGCTGTTCGAGATTGTCGTACTTGAACAGGCTCAGGTCCGTCTCGATGTCGGCTGTTTCCATCCGTGGCACTGCGAAGTCACCTGGGTAGGTCTACTTCGGAAACCTGTATTGAAAAGATTTCTCTTTCAAAGAGTGCCTTCGGTGGAGAATCTGCCTCTTTCCCGGCAACACTGGCCGGCGAACCTGTCGACGCCGGCCGCGACCGAGGCCTTCCGACCGGATTCAGTCGTTCCCCGCGGTCGCGCCGGACGTGGCTGCGTCGGTTCGTTCCGCGAGCTCCCCGAGCAACTCGTCGCGATGTTCGTCCAGCAGCGGCGCGCGACCACCGGGTTCGGGCATCGTCGCCGAGAGCTTGATCGGCGAGCCGGCGATCGTCACCGAGCGATCCGCGCCGGGCTGGTCGACTTCCACGAGCATTTCCCGTGCGTGGACGTGCTCGTCGGCGAAGATGTCGGCGGTGTCCTGCACCGGCGCAGCGGGCACGTCCCCCTCCAGCAGGTCGACGATCGCCGCCGTGTGCCGTTCGGCGGTCCACTCTGCGATCGCCGCTCGCAGTGCCTCCCGGTTCGCCAGCCTGGCCGCCCCGCTGTCGTACTCGGCGGCCAGGTCCGGCTGCTCCATCGCACGGCACAGCGCGGTCCAGTGCCCGTCGCCGAACGCGGCGATCACGACGTGACCGTCCGCCGTCTCGAAGGCGTCGTAGGGGAACAGCGTCGGGTGGCTGTTGCCCCGTCGTCCGGGGATCTCACCGGTGTAGGAGTGCTGGTAGATGGCGCGCTCGCACATGGAGATCATGGCGTCGTACATCCCCGTGTCGACGTGCTGGCCCTCGCCGGTGCGCTCGCGGTGGTGGACTGCGGCGAGGATGCCGGCACAGTTCAGGACCGCGGTGAAGAGGTCGCCGATGCCCGGCCCGACCTTCGTCGGCGGTCCGTCGGGCTGGCCGGTGATCGACATCACGCCGCCCAGCGCCTGCGCGATCAGGTCGAAGGAGGGCTGGCCCTGCCGCGGGCTCTCGCCGGTGCGTGGATCGCCGAAGCCGCGGATCGAGCTGTAGATCAGCTGTGGATTCCGTTCGCGGAGCGTCTCGTACCCCAGATCGAATTTCTCCATCGTGCCCGCACGGTAGTTCTCGACGACGACGTCGGCAGTCTCGACGAGGTGGAGGAAGTCCCCGCGGTCGTCCTCGTCGCCGAGGTCGAGTTCGAGCGATCGCTTCCCGCGATTCACGCTCTGGAAGTAGCCGCCGTAGGCCTCGGCCTCGGGGTCCTCTGCGAACGGCGGATTCCGCCGGATCAGGTCGCCGCCGGGCCGCTCGACCTTCACCACGTCCGCGCCCATGTCCGCGAGGAGCATCGTGCAGTACGGGCCGGCGAGCACCTGGGTGAGGTCGAGGACCCGGAGGTCCGACAGCGCGCTCATGGGACGTTGCACCGTCGCCCGGGGCAAGTAATTTACCTAAAAGATCATTATAGATGGGTCGTTGCGGGTGTGGTATGCAACCACACTAAATCACCTAGAAGAATATTATCATTATCGTTCGTTACATTTATTGTGCGCTCCGTTGATTTCCCGTTACCGCATGACGACGACAGTCATCCTCGGCGTGATCGGGTCCGACGCGCACGCCGTCGGCATCACGATCCTCGAACAGGCGCTGGACGCGGCGGGCTTCGACGTTCGGAACCTGGGCGTACAGACCGGCCAGGACGAGTTCGTCGAGGCCGCAGCAACGTCCGACGCCGAGGCGGTGCTGGTGTCCTCGCTGTACGGACACGCCGAGCGTGACTGTGACGGACTCCACGAGGCGCTCGCAGAGCGCGGGATCGACCCCGCGACCTACGTCGGCGGCAACCTCGCCGTCGGCCAGGCCGACCACGAGTCGATCCGCGAGCGCTTCGAGCGGATGGGGTTCGACCGGGTCTTCGACGCCGAGACCGATCCCGAGGACGCGATCGTCGCATTGAGACGGGACCTCGGGCTCGCGGAGACCGACGCGGAACGCAGCAGGGTGTCCACGTAGATGGTCACCGACGAACGGCTCGCCGACGCCGAGCTTCGGCGCATCGACGAGCAGGTCCGCAGCGACTGGCACACCGGCGCGGACGTCGACTTCGAGGAGGCCATCGAGTTCCACGAATCCCTGCCCGACTCCAAGCGCTTCGCGGACGTCCTCGAGAGCGCGGAGACGCCACTTCTCCAGCCACGCGCCGGGGTTCCGAGACTCGACGACCAGATCGAACTCCTCCGCCACCTGCAAAACGAGGGCGGCGCCGACCTCCTCCCCACGACGATCGACTCCTACACGCGCGACAACGAGTACGGGAAGGCGGGCGATGGGCTCGAGGACGCCCGCGAGACCGCCGAGGACACGCTCAACGGCTTCCCCGCGGTCAACCACGGCGTCGAGGGCTGCCGCGACCTGATCTGCGCGCTCGACGCGCCGATCGAGGTCCGCCACGGCACACCCGACGCCCGCCTGCTCGCCGCAGTCACCTACGCCGGCGGGTTCCAGAGCTTCGAGGGCGGCCCGATCTCCTACAACATCCCCTACACGAAGGAGCGGGACCTCGCGACGACGATCGAGCAGTGGCAGTACGTCGACCGCCTCGCCGGCGCCTACACCGAGCGGGGTGTCCGGATCAACCGCGAGCCCTTCGGCCCGCTGACCGGCACGCTCGTCCCGCCCTGTATCGCAATCGCCGTGATGGTCGTCGAGGGGATGCTCGCCGCGACGCAGGGCGTCCGCTCGATCACGCTGGGCTACGGACAGGTCGGCAACTTCGTCCAGGACGTCGCCGCGCTCCACGCCCTCCGATCGCTCGGCGAGGAGTACCTCCCCGATCCCGTCCGGGTCACCATCGTCTTCCACGAGTGGATGGGCGGCTTCCCGCCGGACGAGGCTCGCGCGAACGCGGTCATCAGTCTCGGCGCTGCGACGGCCGCGATCGCCGAACCGGACAAGGTCATCACCAAGTCGCCCCAGGAGTTCGCGGGCGTCCCGACGATGGAGGCCAACGCCGCGGGCCTGCGCACGACGCGCCAGTTGATCGACATGCTGCTCGAACAGAACGTCCAGCTCGAGGGCGTCGACCGGGAACTGAACCTGATCCAGAAGGCCTCCCGCGAACTGATCGAGGCCGCGATCGACGCCGGCGACGGCGACGTCGCGCAGGGCACGATCCAGGCCTTCGAGACCGGCGCGCTGGACGTCCCGTTCGCGCCCTCGGAAAGCGCGCAGGGCGCGGTGCTTCCGGCCCGCGACGACGACGGCCGGGTCCGGATCCTCGAGTTCGGCGACCTCGCGCTCTCCGCGGACGTCCAGGAGATCCACGAGAACCGGCTGGAAGCCAGAGCGAGCACGGAGGGCCGCGATCGCTCCTTCAAGATGGTCGCCGACGACGTGGACGCGATCAGCGACGGCCGCCTGATCGGGCGGCCCACGGAGGGGGACTAATGGCGGGGAATCGCATCGTCGCGATCCGAGCGATTCCCGCGGTTTCGGGCTTCTACGCAGACGACCAGCGCGCGATCAAGCGAGGCGCCACCCAGGACGGCTTCGCCTACGACGGCGAGCCCGTGACCGAGGGCTTCAAGCGAATCCGCGAGGCCGGCGAGGCGCTGACCGTCGAACTCGAACTCGCCGACGGGACGTACGCGACCGGCGACTGCGCGGCGGTGCAGTACTCCGGCGCGGGCGGCCGGGATCCGTTCTTCCGCGCCGAGGAGTATCGGCCAGTCGTCGAGGGACCGGTCGCGGACGCTCTCGTCGGGTCGAACCCTGCCGAGTTCACTCCACTGGCGGACGAAATCGAATCGCTCCCCGCGGAACGTTCCGGCGGCGATCGCCTCCACACGGCCGTCCGCTACGGCGTCTCGCAGGCGTTGCTCGACGCGGCGGCGAAGACGCGCGGCGTCACGAAGACCGACGTGATCGCGGACGCTGTGGGAACTGAACCAGCCACGCAGCCGATCCCAGTTTTCGGCCAGTCCGGCGACGACCGGCGGACGAACGCCGAGAAGATGCTGCTCAAGCGCGTCGGCGTCCTGCCTCACGGGCTGTTCAACAGCGTCGAGAAGGTTGGCGCAGAGGGCGAGCGGCTGATCGAGTACCTCGAGTGGCTCGCCGTGCGGACCGACGAACTCGGAAGCGGCGCGAGCGGCGACGAGAACACCCAGTCCGGTGTTCCGGAATACCGCCCGCGCTTCCACGTCGACGTCTACGGGATCCTCGGCGAGGTGTTCGGCCCGCCGTACGACCGCCGCGAGGTCGTCGAGTACTTCCACCGCCTCGCGGATGCCACCGCGCCGTACCCGCTCCAGGTCGAAGGGCCGATGGACGCCGGGAGCCTCAGCGGCCAAATCGAGCAGATGGCCACCCTCCGGGACGCGCTCGCCGCCGCAGACGTCCCGGTCGACCTTGTCGCCGACGAGTGGTGCAACACGCTCGACGACGTCCGGGCGTTCGTCGACGCCGGCGCCGCCGACGTCGTGCAGGTCAAGACGCCCGACCTCGGCGGCGTCCAGCGCTCGGCCGAAGCGGTCCGCTACTGCGATGGGACGGACGTCCGTGCCTACCTCGGCGGGACCTGCAACGAGACGGCGACCTCCGCCAGAGCCTGCGCCCACGTCGCGCTGGCGACCGACGCCGCGCAGGTCCTCGCGAAGCCCGGGATGGGGTTCGACGAGGGCTACATGCTCGTGACCAACGAGATGCGCCGCGCGCTCGCCCGCCGCGAGCACTCGGATTCGGTCGCCAGACCGACGCCCGAAACCGCAGCGCCCACAGGTGATTCCGATGACTGACTGGACCGATCCCGAGACGTTCGCGACGGCCCTCGACCGTGCGGCGACCCGCGAGAAGGGCAGCTACTTCGAGGATTTCGCCGAGGGCGAGACGATCGAGCACGATCCCGGCCTCCGGCTCACCCGTTCGGGCGCCGAGCAGTGGACGAGTCAGACCCTGAACCACGATCCGGCGTACTGGCGCTCCGACGCCGCGGAGGCGCGGGGCTTCGACGAGCCGCCGATCCACCCGGACTACCTGCTCGCGGCGACGATGGGCCCAAGCGTCGAGGACCTCTCGGAGAAGGGCGGGTACTTCCTGGGGCGCGACGACGTCCGATTCACCCAGGACGCGGTGTACCCCGGCACCGAACTCCACGTCGAGTCGACGGTGCTCGCGACGCGGACCTCCGGTTCGCGACCGAACTATGGGATCGTGACCTGGGAGACCCGCGGCCTCGACGCGCCGGGCGGCGAGACGCTCTGCACGTACGAGCGGACGAACATGATCCCCCGGCGCGAGCCGATCGAGACAGATGGTGGGGAACTTGAGGACACGTCGGCCACGGATCCGGAAGACGACCCCGCGCCAGACCTTCCGGAGGACCTCCTCGCGCCTGATGGCGAGCATTTCGAGGACTTCGAAACCGCGCTGGAAGCGGCCGAAGAGCGCGCCGATGCTGCGGTCGCCTACCGACACGAACGAGGACGGACGATGGACGCCGTCACCGTCGCCGAACTGCCGCTCTCGACCCTGAACACGGCGCGCCAGCACCACAACGAAGCCGCGATGGCCCACTCGCCGTCGGGGGAGATCGTCGCGTACGGCGACGTCACCCGCTCGACGGCGCTGGGTCACGCGCGCTCCGACGAGGCGACCTGGCGCGAGGTCGGGGCAAGCGAGGAGCGCTTTCACGACTTCGTCACCGTCGGCGACACCATCTACGGATTCACCAGGGTGCTCGAGGCCGACGGCGGTCCCGGGCCGAGCCACGTCGGCGAGGTGAGCTTCGAGCACGTCGCCTTCGACCAGGACGAGCGGCCGGTCTACTCCGGTACGCGGACGGCGCTGATCGAGCGGAGGACCGAGCGATGACCGACGAGACGCCGACCACTGCGCCGACGGACGACAGCGACACCGATTCCATGACACAGCGACTCTGCCGAACGTTCCAGACCGCACCGGTAGCGGTGGCGGGCGACGACACCGCGAAGTACCTCCGCTCGGGCCTGACCGCCTCGGGATTCCAGGCGCCCGACTGGCTCGTGCCCGACCTCGAGGACGGCACCGCGCCGGCGAAAAAGGAGGAGGGGCTCGAGAACCTCCTCGACCTCCTGCCGGAGTACGCGCCCGATTTTCCGGGTGAGATCTTCCCCCGCGTGGAGTGGGCGTACGACGACCCGGCGACGGCCGAGCGCGGTCGCGAGCAGATCGATCGGATCGTCGCCGACGCTGGCGAGCACGTCGACGGCATCGTCGTGCCGAAGGTCGGTCGCCTGGCCGACGTCGAGGCCGCACTCCGGGCGGTCGCGGAGGCCGAGGCGCTGTACGGGTACGACGAGGGATCGATCGAGGTCGCGCTGATCGTCGAGACGGCGCGAGCGCGGTCGGACCTCCGGGAGATCGCGGCCCTGGGGAGTGGGAACAGAGACGAGGCGAGCGACGCACCTGCTCGACTCGCCGGCCTCGTATTCGGTCCCGTCGACTACACCGCCGAACTCGGCGGGCGCTCCCGCGACGGCGAGCGCTCGACGTGGCCGGCCTTGCTGGAGGCGCTCTCGAACGAGGCGTCCGCGAACGGGATCGTGTCGGTCGGCGGGCCCTTCGATCGCCTGTTCGCCGAGCGAGCGGGGATCACCTACTACAACGCGCCGGGCTACGCCGACCAGGTCGAGCGCGAGGCGGCGGTCGGCCTCGACGGCTCGTGGTCGCTCCATCCAAAGCAGACGACGCAAGCGAACAGGATCCACATGCCGACGCCGGCGGAACTGGAACGGGACGTCGAGAAGATCGAACGGTTCGCCGAGGCGAAGACCGCCGGGACCGGCGCGGTCAGCATCGACGGTCAGATGGTCGACGAGGCGACGCTCAAGAACTTCCAGAACACGGTGCGGACGGTCCGTGCGATCGCTGACCGCCAGCCCGAGCAGGCCAAATCGGTCTACGAGACGGCGCTGCTGGAGCGGGCCCAGTCCGTGGAACTGGTGTAGCGATTCGTCAAGAGAGAGAGAGAGTGAGTGACGATTCCTCGGCTGCGTTCGTGGTTTCGGCTCGAATCAGGGCGCGTAGGTCCCGGTGAGCGTGTCCTGTGCGAGGACGTGGCCGTCCATCGCCGCCTCGACGGCGTCCTTGGTCTCGACGCCGGCGGTGTCCAGGGACCGATCGAGCGCGTAGACGCGGAAGCGGTAGGTGTGCTCGCCGTCCGGCGGGTTCGGGCCGCCGTAGCCGACCTCGCCGTAGTCGTTGCGGCCTTCCGTTCCCTCGACGTCCCAGTCCTCGGGGATCTCGGTCAGTTCGGGATCGAGGTCGAAGACCGTCCAGTGGTCCCAGACCTTGCCCGCAGGCTCGACGGCGTCGGGGTCGTCCATCAGGAGGACGATCGACTCCGCCGCGTCGGGCGCGCCCTCGATGCGCAAGGGTGGGTTGACGTTCCGTGCTTCGTAGCCGTACTCGTCGGGAATCGGCTCCCCGTCCGCGAACGCCGGACTTGTGAGTGTGAGTTCGGACATGGCGTGGGTTCCTCCCAGGTTGATCGTTGGGCGGGGAGTGTGAAAAATCGAACTGCAAGTCAGTCGTGGCAACGCGGTTTCGACGTTCGTACAGGATTTCCGTCCAGGAGTTGCGAGCACCGCGGGCCGTGCGATCGGCCGCCGGGTCGCGTACTCGCTCAGTCGCGGACGAAGGTGACGGGACAGTCCGCGTTGAGGAGGACGTGCTGGGCGGTGCTCCCGAACACGGCCTTGCCCGCGGGCGACCGTTTCCGGCCGCCGACGAGCACGCGGTCCGCCTCGACGTCGGTCGCGAGGTCGACGATCGCTTCGCCGGCGTCCTCGTTCACGGTCCCGTGGACCTCGATCCGGGTGGCGTCCTCGGCCGTCGCGGTCTCCAGGCGGTCGACGAGGTCGCGGACCGCTTTCGTGCGCCGTGCGACCTCGTCCGGCTCCGGTGGCGCGTCGTCGGGGAAATTGAGTCGATCGGTGGTCTCGTCGAACTGCTCGGGCGTGTAGGCGTGCACGACGTGTACGTTGGCGAGCGCCGGTCCGGCGAGGTCCGCGACCGCGTCCGCGAGGCCGTCGACGCGCTGGACGTCCCGCCCGCCCACCGCGACGACGATCGCGAGCCCGCCGGCGCCGTCGGCCAGCCAGCGATCTGCTCGCTGGCGCCTCTCGTGGGGGTCTGTCGGTGGCATCGTCCCTTGTTGGTGCGTCCGGGTGATAAAGATTGGTGACGCTTGACTACTGGTGTAGTCATCTAGTTCGACCTTCTGGCGTCGTCGCCCGACGTATCGTCGCCGGTCGACACTGCCGATCACGGACCGAAACCGCCATCAGAACCTCCGTCCAACCGGGCTCCATGGAGATTCGCCAGCCGGCCGGTCTCGACGACTTCCGCGCCGCGATCGACGCCCACAACCGGGCCTGGCGAGTCGGGTACCGGGGGATCGTTTCGGCCGACGTGATCGACGCGCAGGTCCGACCGACCGAGGAGGAGTACCTCGAGGAACTCGACGAGGACGTCGCCGCGGAGCCCGGTCCGTTCCTCGTCGCGGAGACGGACGACGGCGACGTGGTCGGGTTCGTCCGAGCGCGCTACACCGGGACCTCGGCGTTCGTCGCCGGACTGGGCGGCGAGATTCGGGACCTCTACGTCGATCCCGCGCACTGGCGCGAGGGCGTCGGCTCCGCCTTGCTCGCCTCGGCAGTCGAGTGGCTCCCGGACATGATCGACGGGATTTCCGTCGCGGTGCTCGTCGACAACGAACGGGCGCGATCCTTCCTCGAGGCCAACGACCTCGTGTTCGAGGAGACGACGGACATCGACCTCGCCGGCGACCCGCACGAGCATGCCGTCTACCGGATCGGTTTCGAAGACTGACTGGCGTCCCGTGGCGCGGAGGCGGCGAGGAGTCGTGATGCGATCGTTCGTCGTGTGACCGTCCCTGGTGCGATCGTTCCTCGGTGTCCTTTCCTGGTGTGATCCTTCGTTGCTGTCCGTACCTGGTGCGACTGTTCGTCGTGTGCCCGTTACTGGTGCGACCGGCAACGGTGCGATCGTCGTGGATCGGAGTCGGCGTCGACCACGAGCCGGCAGCCCACGTGGGTGGGCGCGAGGTATTTGAGGCGGGGTTGGGACACGTCTGGTATGGAGTACACGACTCTCGGTTCGACCGGAATGGAAGTCTCGAAGATCTGTCTGGGCTGTATGAGCTTCGGCAGCCAGGACGAGTGGATGCTCGACGAGGACGAGTCCCGCGAGATTATCGAGCGCGCGCTCGACCTCGGGATCACCTTCTTCGACACCGCCAACGTCTACAGCAGCGGCGAGAGCGAGGAGATCCTCGGCGATGTCCTCTCCGAGTACGATCGCGACCGGCTCACCATCGCGACGAAGGTCCGCTGGCCGGGCGCCAAGGAACACCGCAACGCGGAGGGCCTCTCCCGGAAGACCATCGAGCAGGAACTCGACCACAGCCTCGACCGGCTCGGGATGGACACCGTCGACCTCTACCAGATCCACCGCTGGGACTACGAGACGCCCATCGAGACCACGCTCCGCGCGCTCGACGACGCCGTCCGTCGCGGCAAGGTCCGCCACATCGGCGCTTCGTCGATGTACGCCCACCAGTTTGCAGAGGCGCTGCACACCAGCGACCGGGAGGACCTCGCGCGCTTCGAGACGATGCAGAACCTCTACCACCTGACCTACCGCGAGGAGGAACGCGAGATGCTGCCGCTCTGTGACCGCGAGAATATTGGCGTCATGCCCTGGAGCCCGCTCGGCGGCGGCTACCTGACTCGGCCCCACGAGGAGTTCGACGAGACGACCCGGGGCGACCACGAGAAGAACAACATCGGCCTGCCGTACCACGAAGGTGCAGGGCGGGAGATCAACAGCCGCGTGCAGGAACTCGCCGAGGAGAAGGGCGTGACGATGGCCCAGCTCGCGCTCGCCTGGCACTTCCACAAGGAGTGGGTCACCGCGCCGATCCTGGGGACCACGAGCGTCGAGCACCTCGAACAGGCCGTCGAGGCCGTCGAGATCGACCTGTCCGACTCCGATCTCGAGTACCTCGAGGAGCCCTACGAGCCCGTCGAAATCTACGGCCACGAGTAGCTGTTCGGAATTTCGTTTTGGAGTTTTGCTGCGAGACGGCGGCAGCTTCTACAGCAACCTTGGAAGCCCCTCCCGCTCGCGCCACCTCACTCGTTGCGCGCTTCCTTCGCTCGCTGCCGCTCGCTCAGTCCAGTGCTTGCTTCGTGACGTGGCGCGAGCGGTCGGCCCCTTCCAGTCCCACCCAAATGAGTTTGTTCAACACCGCGAAACCCCGGTGGTCCACGTCGGCGGGCGCTGGCGCGGTCGCGAGCCCCGACGCGGGCGAGCGGCCGTCGCCAGCAAGCGTGCGAGGGCCGAGCGATGCTGGATCGGAAATCCAGCAAGTCTGAGGCTTCGCCTCAGGCACCGCAGCGGAGCGAGGAGCGCAGAAGGTTGGGGAGGAGTGAGGCGGGTGGGGCATCGAAAGGGGCCGATCGCTCGACGGTGCGAGGCGAAGTAAGCACCGCAGGGAGCACAGCGACTGAGGAGCGCAGCGAGCCGCAGCCCTCGAGCGATCGGGGGCTTTCGGAGGAAACTGCAACTCCAGAACCATAGCTCAAGCGTTTTGATGATAGCCGAGATGAATGGTGGACGGCCCGAGTTGCCCGATCGTTCCCGTCCGGGTCAGCCCGGTCGCCTCCTCCACCCCGCGACCCGGCGAGCGACGACTGTCCGGTGGTCCGCTGCTCGCTTCCGCGCCTGACGGCTGCCACCGGTTAACCACGACGGGTCGCCCCTGCAGGCGATCGCCGTGGACCGTCGTCCCCGACGGACGAGGCTTCGACGTCGGCTTCCGGGGCCCGGTCGGGTTTGACCGGACGCCCCGGGCGTTCGGCCCCCGCTCAAGACCATTTCGCGGGCGAGGAGCAGGGCCTAGCTGCCCGGCCTAGTCCGACCGATAATATCGGTCCGTTGGGGAAGTACCTTTCGGAGCGAGCGGACGAAAATCGACACACGTAACCGGGGTGATCGAGCCAGCGTCGTGGCTCGCGTCGCCACCGAAGCGCACTCACCAGAACAGCCGGAGCACGTAGGCGTACCACAGCCCGCAGACCACCATCGCGACCGAACTGCCGACGACGGCCCAGCGGTGGTACTCGAACCAGGACTCGGTCGTCAACTGGACGACGACGTCGTAGGGCACCGCCAGTGCCCAACTCGCCGCGAGCAGCGTCGCGACGAACCCGAGGCCGAGGGCTGCGCCGGCGGCGGTCGCCGGATCCGAGCGGCCGCGCCAGCCCGAGGCGAACACGACGAGGGTGACGAGCGCGACCATGAGCACCGTCAGCCCCGTGACGAGCCCGAAGTCGTAGTAGGTCGCGATCGTGTCGGCGCCGGCGTCGGCGAGGACGTACGGCACCAGCACCGCCACCGCGGTGAGGAGGGAGACGACGGTCCCGGCGAGTGCGGGGAGCCGCAGTCGATCCATACTCCGGAATCTGGGTGGCGGGCGCTTAAGGACGGCGTTCGGCGGACGGAGCACCTGAGCGCTTGCAATCCCGCCGTGCTCGCCGCTCGGGCCAGCGCGGGTGCCGCCAAATCCCGTCGGGACCGGAAGACCCACAGCGTTCGAAACCGGACGGCTGCCCATGGGACTTGGCGGCACCGCAAAGAAGGTACAGAAGCTCGCAGACACGGCGGAGACGCTCTACGAGCAGATCAAGGACCTCCAGCGGCGGATGGTCAACCTCGAGGAGTCCGTCGACGAGTCCACCGCACGCCTCGATCGGCTGGAGAAAGAGAACGAGAAGCAGCGGCTCATCCTCGAAGCGATCGCGACCGAGCACGACGTCGACGTCGAGTCGCTGCTCGCCGAGTCCGCGATCGACGAGGCCGAGCCCGTCGAGGAGGAAGCGGCTGCGGAGTCGGCGGCCGACGCCGACGGAACGGCCGCCGCTGCCGACGCCGATAGCGGCTCCCCGGACGCTGGCGAGCCCACGGTCGTCGACGAGCAGGGCAACACTGTCGAGTAATCGTCGGCGCCAGACCGCACCAATTTCGCTGCCGGCTCGTTACTCCCGGTACCCGTCGTACGCTCCAGCGACGCGTCGCATCGCCTCGTACTCCTCGTCGGCGTAGGCGATCAGCCGGACGTCGTCGAGCGTCTCCGACTCCCAGCTATCGAGGACCTCCGCGATAATTCCGACGCCCTCCTCGTACTCGAACCCGGCCACGCCACAGCCAAGCGCAGGCATGACGAGCGATTCGACGCCCAGGGACTCCGCCGTCGCGAGCGCGTTCCGGGTCGCGCTCCGGATGCTCCGCGCGGTCGCCTCTCCGTCGCCGTAGTGTGGCATCGCCGCCGCGTGGATCACGTACTCGGCGTCGAGGTCGAACGCGTCCGTGACCGCGACCTCGCCGAGGTCCACCGGGCCCTCCGCGACCGCCGCCTCGTTCAGCGCCTCGCCGCCACCACGGCGCAACGCACCCGCGACGCCACTCCCCATCTGGAGACTCGTGCCCGCGGCGTTGACGAGCGCGTCCGCCGACTTGGCGGCGATGTCTCCCTGCACGACGCGAAACTCCATGTTTATCGCTCCGGCAATGAACCGGATAAATGTGCCGGCGGAGTGTCTGGAACGCCGAGCGGCAGCGCGGCTCCGTGATCGGACACGACCGGCCGATTCAGGCCGGTGCGACTGGCCGATTCAGACCCGCGCGCTCTCGGCCTCCGCGCGGACCAGCCGATCCAGCAGTGCGTCCCACATGTCCGGCAGGTGCTCCCACTCGAGGAACTCCATCGGCGCCCAGTGTGGTGCGCAGTCCGTCGCGTAGGCCAGCGTCGTGCCCTCGCCGTGCTCGCCGATCACGACCAGCGGGTCGTCGCGCACTCGCGCGAGCACCTCGGCGTCTGGATCGGCGGTCAGCTTGTTGTAGCCGAGCACGTGGGGCCACTCCTCGGGGAGCTCCGACAGGCCGACGTTCTGGGGCACCGCGCCCTCCGGCGTCTCCACGCGGTCGTCGTGGTGGGCGATCTCGACGGGCAGCACGTCCGCGAGTTCCGTCCGGGCGTAGCCCGCGGCGCCGCCCTCGCCGGCGAAGCTGGTGTAGCCCCCGAGCATCCCGAGCGCGCCGCCCTCGGCGACCCACTCGCCGAGGAGCCGGCAGCGGTTGACGTCCGTCTGGCCCGCGGAAACCTGCGGCGTCAGGAGCAGCGACTGCGCGCCGATGTCCGAGAGCAGGACGAGGTCGTACTCGTCGAGGGCTTCTTTGCTCCGCGGGAAGTCCCGTACGACGACGTCCCCGGGCATGTGCGTCACCGACGCGCCGACGGACTCCAGCGCCTCGATCAGGTGATCGGCGGCCTCGGTGTACTCCGTCGCGGTCGCGACGTCCCGTCCTTTGACCAGCAGCGACGTCGACGACCACGATTCACCGGCGAGGAGAACATCTGTCATTGAATAGTGATGGTGTGTGCGCCCCCGCCCTTGAGTCCCCCGGCCATCGCCGTTCCCTGCCGCGATTCCGCGAGGATTTACTCTCGACCGTGTGAGAATATATGGAGTGGGTGGCGGTGCAGACTGAGTGATCTGGAGCGGATTCGTTGCCCCCGTTCCGTCGACCGCTTTCGAGACGACTAACGCCGCTACCGTGATCTCGAAAGCCCTCACCCGCTCGCGGCCGCTGTCGTTCGAGAGAGCGAAGCTCTCTCGTGATGACGAAAGACGCCTCCGGCGTCTTTCGAACCAAGCGACATATCCTCGCTGCTCGCGGCTGCGCCGCTCGCTTCTCCCGTGGCCTCCCGCCGGAAGACTCGCTGTGCTCGTCTTCCGAGCCTTGCCTCGCTACGCTCGGCAAGACTTCGGTCGGCCACGAAACGCTCGGAGAGGGGTCGTTCAGCGACGCGCGAGCCCGGTTCGCCCTTTCAGTCCACCAGGTAGCCAGTTGGTCGGTGGGCTTTCGCGACCATCTCGCCTCGCGGCCTGCGGAAGTCGACGATCGTCGGGCGGCCAGAAGACGCGCCTTCTGGCAAACTGACTGAGCGAGGTGGCGCTGTCGAACTCCTCGAAGAAGTACGGGGAACCGAGGGGAACGTCCCGCCCGATTCGGGCGGGGACGAATCCGACACGACCGTTCAGCCGTGGACTTCGTGCGGCGCAACCAGCGTGAGGAGTTGCTGTTCCAGTTCACCGCCGACGAACTGGACCCGCCCCGTTTCAGCCTCGTAGTCGATCATCCGAGCCTCCTCCAGTTTTGGAAGGTGTGTATGGTGCAGTTCGATTCGGACGCGTTGTCGGTGTTCGTCTGATTCCAGTCTCGGGTCTTCGTTCCGAACCCGATCCGCAACGCGATCGACGAGGTCATCGTACGCTAGTGTCTCCCCGGAGGCGCCGTCCAGGGCGTGGAGCGTAGCGCGTCGGTGCTCGTTCGCTACTGCCGACAGAATCGTATCGGGGGCGATCGATCTCTCACGCCCCGAAGAACCGGTACCCTCATCAATTGACTGTGTATCTGGTGTCCCCAGCTCTCGAGGTTCTTCCATACGCACATAGCGTCGTCCACTCTGCCTGGTTCTGTCCCATGGTGTATAATGCCAACAGTCACTCACCTTCTCCGGACGCTGGGGGAATGAGTGCGTATCTCCCGAACGTACCGATAGAACGACGCAGTCGCTCCGTCACCGCCTGATCGGAAATCCCGAGTTCGTCAGCTAACTCCGCGGTCGTACAGCCGCGTGGAATGTCGTAGTATCCCTTTCGAACGGCGAGCGTGAGCGCTTCTCGTTGGGGCTCACTCAGGCCGTACCACGGACCGGCCTCAGGGTCCGTCGGATTGTATATTCGGGTTAGCTCCAGCGTGATGTGCGCGGCCTCACAGCAGTCCTGGCACTGACTCAATGCCTCGCGGTTTGCGAATCGCAGCTCGAAATTCCAACCGTCTGGCGATCCAGTCGCACCCAGTATCTGCCCGTCGTGTTCCAAGATACACTGAAACAGGTGGTCCTGGCTCGCATCCCAGTCGAGCCTGATGAGCGTCCTGTCGTCGAACACGTCCACTTCGGTAATGCTGTTGACAGTCGGATAGCGTTCGACGGTCTCGCGAAAGCCGTTTTCGACCGGTTCGTAGACCCAGAAGAGTGGCACGGTCACGTTCCCACTCGGGACGAGCGTTTCCAGTTCGATAGCCGAGGCTTGCTCCAGACTGAGGATTTGTCCGAGTTCGAAATCGTCGGATGGGATGCGAACCTCTGCGATCACGCTCATACTGGCATGAGCGACTAGATTGGTCGGTCCTACAAAAGCAGATGACATGGTGTATCATGGTACCCTGCGCTCGGACGAGCACCGTCGATTACCATCGGCTGCACGGTACCGAGGAATTACAGCGTGAGACTTTTGAGCCATGGTACATCACCCTTTCCGATTATCCGAACGCTACACGTAGGGTTGCCATGGCGACTGTGATGGAGTTCACGAGTCCGGTAGCAGAGTTTCCGCTGGGCAGTGTCTTCGAGAACTTGCCGGGAGTGACGGTCGAACTGGAGCGGCTGATTCCACACGAGACGCTGATCATTCCGTACTTCTGGGTACGCGGTGCGGACACGGACGACATGGAAGCCGCCTTCGAACCACACGCCGGGGTGAGCAATATTCGACTGATCGATAGTATCGAGGACGAGTATCTCATGCGCGCCGAGTGGGAGCAGGAGTACTTCGGTATCTTGAGTGCGCTTGCAGAGGCCAACGTCGTCGTCCTCTCCGGGACTGGAACGAAAGAGGAATGGCGGTTCGAGGTGCGCGGCGAGAGCCAGGAGACGCTCGCCGCGTTTCGAGAGTACTGCCAGGAAAACGACATTCCGATCGCGATCACCGCCGTCCACGCGATGCTTCCGATCCAGGGAGAGGGCTACGAGTTGACCGAGACACAGCGCGAGGCGCTGGTGTTGGCCTACGAGCGGGGCTACTTCGACTCTCCACGCGAGGCGTCGCTCCAAGAGATCGCTGACGAGATCGGCATCACCCAGCAGTCGCTTTCCTCACGTCTTCGACGCGGACATCACCGCCTTATCGGGGCAACGCTCAGCAGCACGTCGTGATCGTTCGGAGCAATCTCACTTATAAATATACTGTATAAACAGCATCCCTGCTGAACCGACGCAGACGGCTAGAATCGGGCAGATGGCCGTAACTGCATCGGGGATTGAAGTCGAAGCCGTCGAGTACTCTCAGGACTCCGTAACTGTTCGCACCCAGTTCGATCACGAGAAGACACCTGCGAGCATGGCCGTTATCGCAACGCTGGCGGACGTACTGGACACTGATCCGGCAGCACTGGAACCGCTCCACTCGACTGTGGACACCGACGCGTTAGATGCGCTCGTTCGCGTTCGCCCCGAGTCGAACGGGGACACGCAGGTTGCACTCTCCCACGAGGGGTATTCGATCACCGTACACAGCCACGGTGTGATCACAATCACACCGGAACACGAACGCACGGCTGCATATCACGGCGGGGGACGGGACAATGACGACTGAGGAACCCTCGGTAACGTCGAAGGACGCATTGAACGAGGAGTTGAAAGCACTCCTTCGCACGGCCTACGAGAACGGCGTCGACGTGGAAGGCGGATTCGAATGTCGGAATGGCGTCGAACATCCCGACTGGGACGTGATCGTCACGGAAGTCGAAAAGAACGAGCATCCGGAGTGATCGACGAGGAGGGTACCGGTCGTCGCTAACGACGGATCCGTGTACCACACGCCGTCACCACGATCGCAGTGATCGGGTGCTCTCAGCACGACGGTGGCTGTATTCCTTGCGGTAGCGGACCAGCGTCCCATCGCTGCCGCTGTCGATGCGTCTGAATTACGACGAAACACGCTACCCCGCGTTTCAGTCGTCCGCGACTGCAGCCGAGTCAGCCGGCGCGCCGTCGGTCATCGCCAGCACGTCGTCGAAGAAGGACAGCGAGTCGTGGGGCCCCGGATGGGCCTCGGGGTGGTACTGGCGGGTGATGATCTCGTGCTCGTCGGACTCCAGGCCCTCCGGCGTGTCGTCGTTGACGTTGATCTGCGTGACCTCGAGGACGTCGCCGGGCTCGGCGACGGAGTAGCCGTGGTTCTGGGTCGTCATGACGACCTGGTCCGTGCGGAGGTCCATGACGGGCTGGTTCACGCCGCGGTGGCCGAAGGCCATCTTCTCGGTCTCGCCGCCGAGAGCCTCGGCGACGATCTGCTGGCCGAGGCAGATGCCGGCGAGGGGGTACTCGTCCAGGGCGTCCTCGACGAGTTCGATGGCGGCCTCGAAGTTCGCGGGGTCGCCGGGGCCGTTCGAGATGAACAGCAGGTCCGGGTCGATGGCGTCGACGTCCTCGATCGTCGCGTCGTAGGGGAGGACGTGGACGGTCGCGCCGCGCTCGACGAGCGAGTTCGTGATCGAGCCCTTGGCGCCGCAGTCGACGAGCGCAACCTCCGCGCCGTCGCCCTCGGCGTTGAACGTCGTGAGTTCGTCGACGGTGACCTGCGCGCCGATGTCGGTGTGGTCGCTCATCGGGACGCAGTCCTCGAGTTCCGCGAGCGCGTCCTCGGGCGTGACGTCCTCGCCGACGGCGATGCCACACTCCATCGCACCCTCCTCGCGGATGTCCACGACGAGGTCGCGGGTGTCGATGTGGTCGACGGCGGGCACGTCCTCCTCGGCGAGCCAGTCGGCGACGTCGTCGGTGAGTTCGCGGGAAACGACGGCCCGGGGGTGGACCCGGTCGGACTCGAAGCGTTCCTCTCGGACGCCGTAGTTCCCGATCAGCGGGTAGGAGAAGGTCAGGATCTGCTCCTCGTAGGAGGGATCGGTCAGACTCTCTTCGTACCCAGTGTAGGCGGTCGTGAACACCAGTTCACCGTTCGTGCGTCCTGGGGAGCGACCACGTGCCTCGAGCACCTGGCCACCTTCCACCGCGACGTAGGCGTCCATCGTTACGAGATGCGAATGTCTCCGCCGGTGTTAATGCTTGCGTTCGAAGATTCGTTACGAATTTCGTAATCACCAAGTGCCCCCGCTCGAAAGGGTCCAATCTCGATGGACGATCTGGACCGCGAGATCCTGTCGATCCTGCGTCGGGATTCGCGAACGCCCTACACCGAAATCGCCGACGAGGTGGACACCTCCGAGGGCACCGTCCGCAACCGCGTCGAGCGCATGCTCGAGGACGGCGTGATCGAACGCTTCACCGTCGCTACCCACACCGGGAACATCAAGGCGATGATCGAAGTCGAGGTGGACGTCGACGTCGACACCCAGGCCGTCTCGGAGTCGATGGCCGACTGGGCCCAGGTCGACTTCGTCTGGATGGTCTCCGGCGAGCAGGACATCGTCCTCGTCGTCGACGCGCCCGACACCCAGGGCGTCAACGACCTGATCACGCAGGCCCGGGAGCTCTCCGAGGTCGTCAACACGAAGACGCGGCTCATTCTCGACGAGCAACTCGGCTGAGAACGATCCCTGCCGATTCGATCCAGCTAGCTCGACGTGTCTCCCTTCAGCCGGTGGATCGCGCTGTAGACCGGTGTGAGCACCCGGTCGAGCCGGTACTCCCGCACCGCCGGTTCCACGCGACCGTCACGGATCGCGTCGACGACGCTCTCCGGCGTGAGTTCCTCGGCGTCCACACGCGTGTACGAACGACCGACTTCCACCGGGTAGTGAGCGTCGCTCCCGCCGACGATCGGACAGTCTCGCTCCTCGGCCAGCAGTGCCACCCGCTCCTTGTGGTGGGTGTGCTTGCCGTTGACCTCGACGGCGTCGGCCGTCGCGTCGGTCTCTCGGACGGTGCTCGCCCGGAACGGATGCGGGATGATCGCGGCGCAACCCCGTTCGTGTGCCAGGTCGATCGCCTCGTCGGGCGCGAGCGTACCGGGCTCCGTGAACGCCGGCGGATCGGGGCCGACGACGAGCAGGTGCCCCCGGGTCGTCGAGATCTCGATCCCGGGGAGCGTGAGGAACTCGTCCGGCTGATCCGGCCCCCTGGCCGCGGTGCCGCCGTCGAGTCGGACGTCGCTGCCCTGGTGGGCACCCGCTCGCCGGGCGTGGGGATGACCCGTGGGGAGCCACGAGTAGTCGTGGTTCGTCACCGCCAGGGCGTCGAGCCCCCGTCGCTTCGCCAGCGCCGTCAGCAATCGGGCGCCCACGGGATCGAACGCCGTCGATCGTGCCTCGAAGCCGTGGAAGAACCGGGTGTGCGTGTGGAGGTCGACGGCGTACACGAACCAAGGGAGGCCGCGCAAGCACTTTTTACTGTCGTCGCGAAGGGGACACATGTCCCCGCCAGCGCCTCTAGCCGGCAGTGACGGCGATCGCGTCCTCGTCCTCAACCCCGCCGCCGGCGACGGCGAGCACGCGGCCACGATCTACGACCTCGCCGGCCAGTACGACTTCGAGATCCGTGAGACAGATTCCGCCGAGGACGTCGTCGAGACGGCGGCCGACGCAGCGCCGGACGCGTCGATGCTCGCCGCTGCGGGCGGCGACGGCACGCTGACCCGTGCAGTCCGGGGGATCGACCGGGCGGACGCCTTCGACGATACGACGTTCGGCGTGGTCCCCGCCGGCACCGGCAACAGCTTCGCGGGGAATCTCGGTATTACCGGCCTGGAACACGCCTTCGAGGTGCTGACCGAGGGCGAGATCCGGACGATCGACGTCGGAACGATCGACGACACCCCGTTCCTGAACTCCGTCGTCGCCGGCCTGACCGCCGAATCCAGCGCCGACACAGCATCGGCGTCGAAAGAGCGCTGGGGCGTGCTCGCCTACGCGATGACGACCGCGAGCACGGCGGCGGCCTTCGACGGCCTCCACCTGACGATCGATCCGGTCGACAGCGACCCCTGGGAGACCGAGGCCGGCATCGTCATGATCGGCAACGGTCGACGATTTCCCCGTCCCGGTGGCAGCCAGGCGCACCTCGAAGACGGTCTGCTCGACGTGGCGGTGGTCGAGCAGGCGTCGACGCTGGAACTCGCGGGCCAGTCGCTGCGCCACGCGGTCAGCGAGGCCGACGGCGTCGCGGAGTTCCGCACGCAGTCCGTGACCGTCGAGATCCACGGCGATCGCGATCGGATCAGCGTCGACGGCGAAATCGAGACCGCGGAGTCGTTCAGCGCCGGCGTCCGCCCGGGCGTCCTCGAACTCGCGGTCGGCGAGAGCTACGATCCCGACCCCGACGGCTACGAATCCGACCCCGACGGCGACGACCCCGAACCTGAGCGCGACGACCCCGAACCGGACGGGTCCGCGGACGCAGATTCGGTCCCCACGGGCCTCGAGGAGCAGTGACCGGACGGTTCGAGTCGAAGCCGCTATCAATGGCGTTGCCGTGCATCGCCACATGGGTACCACGGAGAACGACGCCGGATCTGCCGAAGCGGCCGACGTCGGGGGCAGCGAGGAGGGCGCCGACGCCGAGGAGCCACTCGAACACCCCAACGCGGGCCAGGACGTCATCGCCGTCGACGAGCAGGACGAGACGGAGGGGACCGTCAACCGACTCGACGCCCACACGGGCGAGGGCATCCGCCACCGCGCCTTCACCTGCCTGCTGTTCGACGAGGACGGCCGAATCCTCCTCGCCCAGCGCAGCCCCGACAAGCGCCTCTGGGACACCCACTGGGACGGCACCGTCGCCTCCCATCCGGTCGAGGGCCAGACCCAGGAAGAGGCCACCGAGGAGCGCCTCGAAGAGGAACTCGGCATCACGCCCGACCAGTACACCGACCTCCGCGTCACGGACCGCTTCGAGTACAAGCGCTACTTCGAGGACCAGGGCGTCGAGCACGAGGTCTGTGCCGTCCTGCAGGCGACGCTGACCGACACCGACCTCGATCCCGACGAGGGGGAGGTCGCTGGCGTGCTCTGGGCGCCGTACGATCGACTGCACGAGAACCCGCGCTGGTACCGGCAGCTACGACTGTGTCCGTGGTTCGAGATCGCGATGCGGCGGGACGTGGACTGAGGGGAGTCCGGGACCGCTTTCGGTGACTATCCTCGTCTCTGTAGAAGTCTAAGCAAACAGCCCTCAGGGTCTAAACAGGGGTTCATCATCCAGATACTGCTCCGCAGTTCCCCTCACTTTTCGACCGGGAGTAGTCGAACTCGTCGATGTATTCAGTCGGATATCTTGGACCAACCCGCACCCGATCATCTGTTATCTCTATGACGTCTTGATTCAGCTCTGGAATCTCGGTAAATCTGGATGGGCGACGAAGACGTATCGTGGTTGTCGATTCAGTGACAGAGTGAACGGAAATGCCGCGTGCGTTGCATTCATCGACCCGAGCTCACTCGACGCAGAACGGCTCCCTGCTCCCCGTATGCACAGATCGTGAGGCCATCGAGATCTTGGTATCTGGAGTCCACTATTCGCATTCTCACCTCTCCTGCAATTGGATACTGGTCTGAGTCGTTGGGGATGTCGAACGAGATGTCCACACGGCTTTCATATGTGTCAACGTATTCTTCTCCACGTTGATCTCCGGTGTCGATACACCCTCCGAGAAGTACCATCGAACCGACCACGGCGAATAGTAGAATGAGTTGAATTACTCTCATCGATCTATTGATTCTATATTGACATAAGGGATTTCTTCAATTCTAGCAGGTCACAGTACTCATGTATTTGGCACTAACGCTAATTCATCACGGTCGGTTGCTCTTTCGGGCCGGTAGCCAACTCCGTCAATGGAATCCCGAACGTAGTACATTATCAACGTCTTCCCGTCCCAGAGGTCGTCAGAGTGGATTATGATGTATTCCGGGATTTCATCTGTAGAAATGGAGACTGGGAGGGGAGTAGAGTCATTGTAGATGGTTCCCAAGTTCTGGCTATCGATCAATTCGTATTCTTCTGAATATAGATATATCGTGATGTTTTGGTATTTGTCCTGAGGCGGGGTAGGACCTGAGAGCTCGACTTCTCCGTGTATCGCGAATGACTCGTCCTCGTCGGTGGAATTCCCGTCATACTCAATGGTCGCACCTTTCCTGGATCGATGGAGCAGCCACTCATCGCTGCCATGATTACGACGACGCCAATGCCCATCTCCGCTTCATGATTCCTCCACCGTTATCAACATTCCAATAGTCCGTTTTCTGACGTCGCGTGGTTGGACGCCAGTCGCTCGGATTCGTCGAAGTAGCAGTAGGACGTTTCGACGAAGGTCGGATACGCCGTCATATTAGCCAGATTGAATTAACAGTCCAACAACTCCTCATTCGAGGAGGCCCGATTGAAGCCCCATCGTTCCTCTGACTCAAGATAGCAATACGACGCGACAGTCATGTCCTCGTGCCAGAAGTCTGGTGAAGTGAACGTAATGTACTGAGTGGATCGAGGGAGCGTTGTAGAGACGTTCAATCGTTCGTTTGCACTGAGGGTACCGATTCGCTCCTGGTAAATGACAGATCGGTTCCGGTCATATGCCGATACTGTCACATTCTGATAGTTGCCCTGCTCCTCTACCCCATTGATATACAAGTACCCAGTGAGGACAGTACCGTTTCCAGTCTGCTCCATGCGACCTTCGTAGCTCACTCTGGCAGTGTCGTCAGTTGGGGTGTATCCGCACCCAGCGAGGAGAGTCAATATGACGAGTGAGACCGCGATGTAGGAGATTCTGCTTCGGCTCATAACGAATCAGATGTCTATGTCCTCTTCCAAGTATTGCAGCAACGACCGATCCTCATCATAGTCATTCGCCGTGAACAGTTCCTGTATACTGAAGGCGAAATATCGAGAGCCATTATAAGTGTGACTCATTTGAGTATCCCAGCCCGGACCCATTATACTCCAAATTCTTGCGTCAGGTCCGGACACAAGGCGCTCCTGGCTTGGGTCGTCACCCGTATTAGTGTATATTTCCCAGTTTTGTCTTATCATATCGATATCGATGCTGATGGGTGGCCATTCAACTCCCCAACCGACTGTATCTTGGAGTGCTGCATCATCTGCCCGTCCAATATTTACGCCATGGCCGATCTCATGGATGAGTGTTTTCGCTCCAACGACTTCGATTGGACTATCATAATATCGATACTCTGGCATGGTTGCTCTATCGACGCTATTGGCCTCATTGGATAGACCGTCGGTGAACAGTGCGATATGTCGAAGCTTCCAGAGATTGATCCCGGTTTGGTCCCCTCCTCCCGGAATGTTTCCACCGGATCTATCTAATACTAGAACATTCTCGTCATTGTTCCCCGAATCCGATAGATCTGCGATTCCTCGAATTTCCAGGAAACCAAATCCATTATTTGAGTCAGTTACATGGCTGTCAACGAAATTCGCGGAGAGGGTTTGGTCCCTAACAATATTAATATCATATCCATACAACGCGTAATTTGCTTCGATGCCCCTTGTCCAGTTTGAGGTATGCAGTCGTAGATCAGCGTTGGTGTAATAGTCAATTTCATAGGTGGCACTTGGTGAAGGTATTC
This sequence comes from Salinarchaeum sp. Harcht-Bsk1, assembly GCF_000403645.1. Lineage (NCBI taxonomy): Archaea > Methanobacteriati > Methanobacteriota > Halobacteria > Halobacteriales > Natronoarchaeaceae > Salinarchaeum > Salinarchaeum sp. Harcht-Bsk1. The sequence goes on along the minus strand of NC_021313.1, from coordinate 956,738 downwards.
TACTGTCCGAAGTAGGATCGGTTCCCCAGTGGAGTTCGCCGAGATGTGTTCGAAACCTCGTTCGTCCCGTCATTATCAATGTCCGCACCTCTCGTGGAAGGAGCTTCCGTCACTTCGTGCAGTCCCACCTGGTTTTCAACGATTTCATGTCCTGAAATACCGTCGCCAGATTGGAGGTTCTCTCGATAGAGGATGACGGTATCAGACCTTCCGGCTCCGTACACGCCAATCCAACCATCCCACCAGCCGTCACTGTCGGTGTCTGCATCGGTTGGATCGGTTCCGGATTCATCGAGTGTGTACCGGGCGAACGTCGTGGTAACTGTTCTAGCTGTCCCAGGCAAGGTATACTCGGCACGTCCGTACTCGGGAATCCCGTGCACTTCCTGCCCGTCAGTGAGCCCGTCGTCGTCGGAATCGGGGTCCCACATGTCCAGGCCTCGATTCAGCTCCGCTTCGTTCGGTAGCCACACGTCAGCCCGCTCCGACCCGTCGAGAGCGGTGAACGAGAACTGTCCGAAGCCTGGCTCCCGTTCTTGGTACCCGTCTGCCGTCACGAAGTCGAAGTCGTCGGTGCCGTCGTCGAGTTCCCAAGTCTCGAGTTCGCTAACGGAGTCTGGGTTCCAGTCTTCGTCGTCGACGAAATTCGTCCGTTGTAGGCTGTTGACGTAGTGCTGGTGCGCCTGTGGGAATGTAGTGCTCTCGTATTCGTCTTCGACGTCGACGACAGAATTGATGACGTGTTCTTGGTGCTCCCTGGTGATCTCGTAGGTAACCCGCGATTCGGGGTCGGTGTGATACCGGACCTTCTCTTCGTAATCCGTCAGGCCGTCCAGATCGGTGTCCGAAAACAGCGGACTCGACGTGAAGTTCACTGTCTCCCTGGACTCGCCGGGGTGGAGTTGCTCCGTGCTATTCCAGCGGTACATCGCGTTGTTACGGTTCACCACCGCGACGGTCCAGTTGCCCGCCTCGACGGAGTCGTTTAGCCGGTCGCCGTCGGTGTCGATCTGGTCTGGATGGCTGTTGAGCCGGTAGAACTCCTGTTCCACGCTGTGTAGCTCGCCGTTGACGAAGTCCGCCTGCTCCTCCGATACGAACTCGCCGATCTCCTCTTCATCGTCCAGACCGTCGCCATCGGTGTCGGGGTCGAGCGGATCGGTCGAGATCCGCCCGTAGAACGCGGTCTCGAACCCGATCCGTTCGCGCTGGTCGGTGAAGCCGTCGCCGTCGGTGTCCTTCCAGATGGTGACGCCATCGAGACGCGCGCCAGCCAGGCCGGTGGTTTCGATGCTGAGCGTGAGCTCGTCGCTACTGGCCGACGGCGAGAGGTCCTCGTAGGTCTCCGAAAAGGAGAGGGTGCCGTTGCTCGTCGCCGACGCGAGTACGACGTCCCTGACGCCAGCGACCTCGACGGCGACCTTGGAGTTGTCGCCGACGACGGTCGCCGACCCGCTCCCGGTGATGGTGACGTTAGCGACGTCGCGCGGGATCGGGACCGAGTAGACCGAGACGGCCGAGTCGGGACACTCCCGCTCCTGATCGCCCGGGACGGTCTGGCACAGGTCGATCGGGGTCCCACCGCCGCCACCGTTGTCTTCTCGGGTGTAGTCGATCGAGAGGGAGCGAACGCTCAAGGAAGCAGGCCTGCGGCCAGACACGAGGAGCTGGACCCTCTCCCCACCGTCGACCGAGATGGTTTCTACAATACGCTTGTCGTCGACGCTGCCGCTGTTGATGTCGTAGATGGAAATGCCCCCAGCCAGGAAGGAGGCGCTCGAACGCGGGCCGGCGCTTCCACTGACCGTCGCCGATATCGTCATATGGGTGGCGTCCGCCGGAGTCGTGACGGTACGGACTGTATCTTGGAATCCACTCAACGCAACGAGTTCGCGATCGGTGTCCACTGAGGACGAACTCAGTGAGGTGCCCTGAGCGCCGACGACTCCCCGACCGGTCCCACGACGAGATTGCCGCCATCGACGCCACACTCGCCTTCGCAGTCTGCGGGCTCTTCGAATGATTCTACGTTGTAGGCGGAACTCTCGTTCGGGTCGACGCTGAACTGCTCGTCGAGGACGCTCGGCGAGAGGACGGTGTAGACGCCTGTCTGGTTGGTCCGTCCGCTGATGGTGTCGTTTTCGGCGTCGACGGTCGAAGCGACCGGCTCGTAGAATTGCGCGCTGTAGTTCAGCCGGTAGACGGCGAGATCGGTTTCGTTCGTGGGGACGGCAGATTCGTCGTAGGTGAATTCGACGGTGGCGGTGTCGTAGGACCGCTCCGCGTCGAGGCGGATCAACTCGGTGGCTCGCGCCGGGTCCACGAGGTCGTTCCGCAGGCCGACCCTGGTCTCGTTCGTGACTGAGGCGTCACCCGCGACGTCCCCTGGACCGGTGAAGGTGACCGACACATTCACCGATTCGTTCGCGACGCTCGTGGTGAACGTCTCGTTGCCGTCGAGAATTCCGTCGTCGTCCATGTCGGTATCGAGGGGATCCGTCCCGACGTCGAGCTCCGAGGCGTCCGCGAGGCCGTCGTCGTCGGTGTCTGCCAGCAGCGGATCAGTGCCCAACTCGAGTTCCTCCGGATCGGAGAGTCCGTCCCGATCACCGTCACTCGAGTTGTAGTGGCTCCCGGCTTCGAGCTCTTCCGCGTTGGTCAACCCATCGCCGTCGGGGTCCTCGTCGCCGTCGAGCACGGTGTCGTTGTCCGTGTCTTCGTCCAGCGGATCGGTCGGGAGCAGTCGCAGTTCGTCGCCGTCGAGGAGGCCGTCCGCGTCCGTGTCGTTCACGAGCGGGTCGAGGCCAGCCTCGAGTTCGACGACGGTGGCGAGGTAGTCCGCGTCGAGGTCCTCGACGCCGTCGACGACGCCATTGTCGGACTCGTTCCGGTCGGTCACTGCGGAATCCGAGTCCGCATCGAGCGGATCGGTCTCCGTTACGTTCGCTTCGACGGCGTCGGAGAGTCCGTCCCCGTCGAGCAGGAGCGTCACGGAGTCGGACCCGACGATCCGCTGTCCACGCTCGCTTCGCGTCTCGGCTTCGATTTCGACCGTCGCCGTCTGGCGCTCCAGTTCCAGCGTCGTCGCGAACGGAACCCGAGAGGCAGGTGCCCTGGCACTCCGGAGCGGGATTTCTCGAGCGTCTCCGTTTACGGTGACAGTGAGATTCTCGAGTTGTCCGGATCGAACGGCGAAGACGCTTCCCCGGATCGTGTAGTTCCCGCTCCCGTTCCGGATTGGATCGGCACGGCGCTGGAGTTCGATCTCGGGATCGGTGCGTCGCTGGAGCCGATCCATGAGGCGGTTCGATCGCGTGAAGGCCTGGCGATACCCGGCGATTGCTGCGTTCGACTGCCCGCGCTCACGTCGCTCTTGTCCGACCTCGTACTGGCGCTGGGCCGCGTCCAACTGTTGTCGAGCGCGTTGGATGTTGAAATCCGCATTCCGTGCTTCGAGTGCGTTGACGGTCCGGTTCGCGTCGGCCATCGTCGTCTCGGCGAGTCGAGCCTGGGATGCGAGCAGACGATTAGAGACCTCGGGGGCGGTCTGCTTCGTGCGCGCGATGACCTGCGTGTCCCAGTCGAACAGCCGAACGTCACTCGCCCGGTTCGGCCCGACGTAGTACTGGAACGTGTCGTTGATTCGCTCCTGGAGCCGTTCGTTCGCTCCCGGTCCGCCGCGTATCGACGCGTTCTCCAGAAGCTGGTAGGCTTCGAAGCGAAGTTCCAGAGAACTCGCGTTTTCGTCGTAAGACGTGGGCTCACTGTTCGACTGCTCGCCGGGTGGCGAACTGTCGACCCGTCCGACGTCCTGCGTAGCTGGTTCGGCTGCGAGTGCAGCCGGTGTCACCATCGAGAGGACGAGGAGAACGGTGAACAAGACTGCACAGATACGGTCGGCACTGGCCATTGGCAACGAGATTAAATCGACCCATTATAATTATTTTGGACATCCTCTTTGGATAATCGGATTGCACTGCGTATTTACTCAAATAGTTAGAACGTTTCCGCTCTCCGATTGATACTCCGGCCGCTGCCAACGCTTCCGTCGATTCCGTTGCTGGCTCGGTCGGCACGAGAATATGTTGCTCCGCCTGCGGTCCCGCTTTCGGGATGTGCGCCCGGAAGCGCTCCTCAGCGAGTACCGTTGGACGAATATGCAAATCGGCGGACGAGGCGCTACCATCATTGCAGTTCCAACGGGGCCAGTCTGCCGAATGACGAGATTCCGCCCGAGTGCCGTCCCAACTTCGACCCGATTTTGTTCCATGTTAACGAGCCACAAGGATTTTTACCTCCTCCCTCGTATTTGGGGTGAGGGACGACCTCCCTCGGTGCACAGATGAGCACGACCGCCACTCCCCCAGCGCCCGACGGACTGGACCTCAGCCGAGCCGAGCAGTGGGTGCTCCACCACGTCATGGTCGAGCACGTCGACCGGGCCTACGAGGCCAACGACGCACCGCCCTGGTGGGCGGTATCGATCGCTGGGAAACTCGAGACAGGCGGCGACGCCGGCCCCTCCCCGGGCACCGGCGTCGAGCTCGGCGACCGCGTGACGACCTTCGAAGCCTGGCGGATCCGCCAGGCGCTCGTCGAGTACGCGGATCGCACCGACGTGCCCGAGGACGACGCCGACCTCGCCTGGCGCATCGTCGAACGCCTCGAGACGGACTTCGAGGCCGCGCCGCGCGCGATCAGATAAGTTCCTGTTGAGGATTTTTCCAGGACGTACCGCTACCCGATCCCCCAGAACGTACCCCTGCCCGACTTCGCACGAATAGCGCCCGTCCCTCACGGTCGCGTCGTCGCCCAGACCGCCGCGGCGGCCAGCACCAGCCCCGGAATCATCGGCAGAATGAGCAACCGGACGCGCCACTCCAGCGCCGGCGGCTGCAGGTAGATCACGATCGGGACGACGAACAGCGACAGGAAGATGCCGACGAGCAGGACGTCCCCGCGCCAGCTCCAGGTTCGGCCGTCGGCGTCGGGGTGGGTCACCTCGTCGCCGGGGCGGTGCGTCGTCGTGCGGGTCGGCTCGCCGCTCCCGTCGTCGGCCGACTCCGCCGGACCGTCGGCTGCGTCGCGATCACCCTCGGCAGACTCGCCCGGTCCATCGCTCGTCGCTGACACGCGTCGATCTCGGTGTCGTGGATGCATAGTGACTTCGAAGCCGGCTGGGGGTCCGAGCGTCGACGAAGCGCGCGCACTCGGCACCGTTTCTCCCCAGGAAACGGCGCGAGGGGCCCTTGTGGGGAACGCGCCAACGATCGGATAGCATGACGGAAGACGACGGCCTGCAACGGTGTGGGCTCGGCATCCGTGGTATCGCGATGACGGTCGACTCCTTCGTCTGGCTGGCGCTATTCATGATCGCAACGCTGGCCATCGGGGCAGCGACTGGACAGGTCGAAACGACCGCCAACGAGGTGGACGCGACGGTGGAGGGAACGGCGGGGACGGTCGCGTTCCTGACCTGGCTCGGCCTCGGCGTCGGCTATCACACTGTCCTCGAGTGGAAGTATGGCAAGACGCTCGGCAAGTACCTCGTGGGGATCGAGGCCGTCGAGGCGGACGGCTCCGTCCTCTCCCTCCGCTCGTCGCTCGTCCGGAACCTCCTGCGACTGATCGACTGGCTCCCGATGTTCTACGGGATCGCGATCGTGCTCGTGGCGATCTCCAGCGACCACGAGCGACTCGGCGATCGCCTCGGCGGCACGGCCGTCGTCAGGAACTGATCGGACTCACCGGTTCCCGCTGACGCTCCCCTTCCCTCCGGCCCCGTTTTCGGCGAGCCCCTCCTCGGTTACTCGACCTCGTACCGTGCGACGACGCCGGACTCGTCGTCGACGGTCGCGATTACGTGGACCTCGTCGCCCTCGGGATCGACGTAGACGGTGAGGTACTCGATCACGTCCGTGTCCGAGGTACTGTTCTCCCACTCCGACTCGACGGTCCGGACCGTGATCGAATCGACGTCGAGTTCCGCCTCGACGTACACGTCGACGCGATCCTCAGCGGGCGTGTACTCGAATCGGAACGCGTCCTCGGGCACCCCAGCGTCGACGGCCGGCGGCACCTCGTCGTCCGGATCGGGATGCTCATCGCCGGACCCGCCCTGCTCGTCGCGCGGCTGCATGCGCACGTCGAGCACATCGTTCCCGTATGCCGCCGACACCGACACCCGGTCCGATTCGATGGTGCTCTCGCGGTCGATGCCCGCCGACCCAAACCGCGACGCCACTCGATTCTGGGCCGGGCTTGCGCCGTCGACTCCGTACGCCGACAACGAGGCGCGCAGCTCGGTCGTGTTCGGATCGAACTCGATCGAGGCGTAGAGATCGGTCCAGGGGTCGATCGCGTCTTGGGGCAGGGCGTCCCCCGGCTCGCCGAAGAAGTAGGGCTCGAGGTCGGGATCACCCAGCCAGCCGACCCCGATGTGTCCTTCGCGGGCGGTGTCGAAGAGCCACCCCAGACGATCGTGTGCCTCGGTGGCGGCCGTGCGCTCGCCACGGAACGTGTCGATCACCGCCTCGATCCCTGCGCGATCGTCCGCAACCACGACCGCGGCGTCGTCGACGGCGACGACACCCTGTTGCTGCGTCGTCGGTTCGTACCGTTCGAACCCACCGTACTCGTCGACGCGTTCGTGGGGGATCGAGAACGGACTGTCGGGCGACCCGGAACGGAGTTCCTCCGCCGCCCGTGCGGTGTCGACGTCCCCGGGTGCCACGAGCACGTCGTTCGCGTTGATCAACTTCGTCACCGGTGTCGCCGATTCCTCCGGGTCGACCAGGTAGCCCAGCCCTGCCGCGTAGAGGCCGATGCTCGCGAGCCCGGTCATACGGGCACCCAACGCCAGCGGGACCGTGAGCATCGGATCGTCGACGCCATCCAGTCCACGGATCTGCGGCGTGTACCCCGGACCGCTGGCCTCTTCTGCGTCCGGGAGGATCAACGGTAGCAGTGGTTCGGACTCCTGGGTCTCCGCGTCGATCTCGAGGTCGAGGTGGGCCGCCACGAGCCCGGACTGGCTCCGCGGGAGCCACCGGGTGAACGACCGCTCACCCGCCCCGCCGCGAGCGAAGATGCAGCCAGCCGTCGCTGCCGCCGCGGCGAAGGCTCCGGTGCGAAGTAGCGCTCGTCGATCGAGTCGTGTCATCGGTCGGCTCGAATGCAACGATCTGCGTTCGATCGTCGCCGTTGGACGATCCCACGACCGTGGGCATGAAAAGTGGTCGTGATTGCGGAATCCCGCGGCGTCCCGCTGGCGCCCGCTCCCGACGGCGAACCTGGATCTCCGTCGCTATCGATCGGCGTCGAAGTGCTCTTCGAGGAGCTTCCGCTGGCCCGCCCGGAGGTGATAGAGGAGGGTCGGCGCGGTGATATCGAGCGCCTCGGCGACCTCCTCGGCGGTGCTCCCCCGCGGCGACTCGAAGTACTCGGCGAACAGCGCCGTCCGCAACGCCCGCTCCTGGTACTCGGTGAGTCGGTCGTGCAACGCCGAGCCCACCTCGGCTGCAGTGGGATCGGTTCGCTGGCGTTCCAGCTTCGCTTCGACGCTCGCGTCGAATGCACGGACGAAGGCGTCGGCGATGCGGCGAACGTCCTCCTCGGGCGGGACCTCGACGGTCACGCGGTGCTCGCCGGGTTCGAAGGTCGCGGACTCGAGGGTCAGCCCCTGGGAATCAAGGACGCCGATCGGCGTCGAGGGTGCGATCGCCGCCTCGATCGACCCCGCCGCGTCCTCCGTCGAGACGATGCGCGTCGCCGACACTGCCTCGCGGTCCTGCAGCGCCGACGCGACGGTCGACGGCGCTGCCGACGCGACGTCGAGGTAACAGAGTAGGTCCTCGCCGCGGTGAACCGTTCCTTCCAGCGACAGCGCGGCGTCGGCCTCGACGGCACTCTCGACGAACGGGGACGCGACGCCGGTCAGGTCGAACCGCAGTTCGACGACGGTGCTCGATTCGAGCAGCGCGCGCTGTCGCGTCGCGTTGATCGCGAAGCCCGCCATCTCACCGACCGTGGCGAAGCTACTCGCCTCGCGGTCGGAGAACGCCGCCCGGTCCGACGCGTAGACGCCGACGACGCCGTAGACGCTCGAGCCGTACCGGAGCGGGATCGCGAGCAGCGACTGGAGCCCGTCGGCGAAGGCCGCGCGGCGGATCGGCTCCGGCACCGACTCGTCGGCGCCGAGTGGCTGCACGACCTCGACCGACCCGCTGTCGATCACGCGCCGCTCCGGAATTGCCTCGTCGCCCGCGAGCAGTGTCTCGATCGCGTCGAGCGTCTGATCGGTCGTCCCGTCTGCGGCTCTGATCGCGATGCCGTCCGAGCCGATCTCCCGCTCACCGACCCACGCGAAGTCGAACCGGTCGGCCGTTCCCAGGCGATCGCAGATCCGCGTGGCGATCTCCGAGCGCGTCGAGGCGTCGACCAGCGCGTCGAGCACGTCCGCGACGAGTTCGTTCGTGAGTCCGAGCCGATCGAGGTCGTCGACGAGCTCGGCCTCCCGACGCTCCGCGCGGTGTTCGTCCGTCGTCTCCTCGACGTAGAGGACCGTCCCGCCCTCGCCGTCCGGGACGACCGTCACCGCGAGCCAGTGCTCGAGTGCGGGGTAGTACTCCTCGATGGGCCGATCGCGTGGGTCCCGGTCCACCCCCTCGGTTGCCGGCTCCGCCGCGAGCGCTTCCCGTACGCCCTCGTCCACCGACCGCGGAAACACGTCGTCGAGGGGCTCACCCTCGGCGTCGTCGGGAGTCACGGACAGCAACTCACAGGCACGGGGATTGAGCGACCGAACGCAGTCGTTCGCGTCCAGTGCGACGACCCCGATCGGCGCGTGCTCGAGTGGGTCCCCCATCGCACGTAGGTGGCTCCGTGATCCGCTTAAACGCTCTCGTCCGGGCGCGCCCGGCGGTCGTTCGTGGCGCGTCATCGGGCGTCGCTCTCGGACAGGGTGTCGTCGGCGTCGAAGTCCACGCCAACGATCTCGAAGCGCGCGCCCCCGTCGTCCCCGGTCGTCGCCGCGACCGTCCAGCCGTGTCGATCGGCGATCCGATCGACGATCGCCAGGCCGAGCCCCGTCCCGTGCTCCTCGCCGCTGACGCCGGGGTCGAAGAGCCGGTCTCGAATATCCTCGGGGATCCCAGAACCGTCGTCTTCGACGGAGAACCCGTCGGGATCCGTGAGCCGGTCGACGGTCACAGTCAGTTCCGCCGGCGATCCATCGTCGGCGACCCTGGCTCCCGGGTGTTTCTCTCCACCCGCTTCGGGAGGCAGCCCGTGGTCGGCGGCGTCCTCGCGAGACGACTTCGATCGAGGGCTCGTCGAGCCGTGCTCGACGGCGTCTTCACGAGGGTGTGCCGAGTGAAGGCTCGTCGAGCCGTGCTCGACGGCGTTACGGAACAGGTTCTCGAAGATGCGGCGGACGCCGCTCTCGTCTGCCTCGACCGCGGGGAACGGCCCCCGAACGGCCAGCCTAGCCCGCCCAGTCCGGCAGTCCGCCCAGGCCCGCTCCGCCACGGCGCCGACGTCGATCGACTCGGTGCGGTCGGCCGCGCCGGTGTCTGCCAGGGCGACCACGTCGTCGATGCGTCGGTCCAGCCGGTCGAGGGCACGCTCGACGTGCTCGAAGTGTTCGTCGTCGGCCCGCTCGCGTCCTGCTCGCAGGCGGGCCTTCGCGACGTCGAGTGGGTTCCGGAGGTCGTGGCCGATCGCGCTCGCGAACGCGGCCAACGACTGCTCGGTGGTCGGGTCGGCTTTCCCGCGGTCCTCGCCGTTCGCCACAGCCGTTGCATCGGTCCTCGCATCCGACTCGCCCCGTCCCGGCCCTGGGCCCGGGCCTGCCCAGACATCGGCGAGCAGCACGACCAGCGCACCACCCTCGCTGACCGGGATCGAGAGGAGCACGTGCGAATCGCCAGCGCCCGATGAGCTCTCGTCCTCGTTCGTCCGCCGAATCGACTGCCGTAGCCCGGACTCGAGTCGTGCGGGCGTCAGCGCACCGTCGTCGACGTCGAAGCCCGCAGCTGTGAGCGCGTCGTGGAGCCGGCTGTCCACGGTCACGTCGCCGAATCGCGAGCGGAACGGTTCGTTCACGCCCGCGATCCGTGGCGTGCCGTCGACGATGTCCACGGCGATCGTCGGCAAGGGAGCGTCCTCGAGGGCGACGGTGCCGCCGGTTGGCGCCTCACCCGTCATCGAGGCTCTCGTCGTGGTATTGCAGATGGCGGGGGTGTGGTCGGGCCATTGTCGATGCGTTCGCGTCGATGTTCGATTCCAGTCGGGCCCACAAAGGCCTGCGGTCTAGCTACACAGACGACGCTCGGCGTGTACTCCCTTTCGCAGCGTTGCTGGGGCTGAATCGCTGCCTCGGGGTTTCCGTTCCTGGCGGTCAACCGGTGGAACACATGCGCGCTCGAACGAAGATCGGCACGCTCGTACTGCTCGCAATCGCGGTCCCCGCAGCGCTCGCCGTCTGGGTCGACGAAGACCGTCCTGCACCGGAGCTGCCCGACGACGAGAACTGGTCCTGACGGTCCCGGTCGGTCACTCGTCGGTTCGACCGACGTCGTCGAACGAGGAGAGGAGGTCGCTCGGATCGTCGAGGAGCCGGCCGACGCGGCGCCGGAGCGCCTCGACGCGCGTCTCTAGCTCGCCGTATCGCTCGTGGGAGCGCCGCTCTTCCTCTGGAAACTCCGCCGCGATGACGCGTCGCTTGGCCTCGGTGCCGAAGTAGTCGCCGAGCAGTTCGTGACCGAGGATACTACACTGCTGATCGACCGCGGCCACGAGATCCTCGCGATCGACCGGTTTGCAGAGGTAGTCGTCGAAGGGCATGTCGAGGACGTCGAACCCTGGATCGATCGCCGTGACCATCACCACTCGGCCGCGGAACGCCGCGTCCTGGAGTTCGTCGAGTACCTCGTCGCCGGAGGTTCCGGGCATGTGCCGATCGAGGAGGACGACGTCGAAGGTGCCGTCCGCGACGGTGTCCAGGGCAGCCTGCCCGCCGTACGCCGTCTCGACGTCGGCGACGTCGCGCAGCCGAAGCGCGTAGGCGTCTGCGACCTCGCGTTCGTCGTCGACGATCAGCACGCGTGGGCGATCGGCCGCCCCGGTGTCTGCGTCCTGCTGATCGTCCATCGTTCGACCGGTCGTTTTCGCCGAATCGTGATAAACTGCCCCCGTTCGGCTCCGTCGCCGTCGGTGGCCTCCGACACCTGTAGCCGTCCGAACTGGCGGTCCCCGTGCTAGCAGCCGATGGTTGCGGGGCCGTGCTCGATGCTCCCGATCTAGACTACTAGACGCCACTCGACCCGGCGATCCAGATAGTTAGCACGAGTCGCCAGGGAGCCGGGACCGTTCGATCCAGGTACGATGTCGGACGCATATCGCTCGATCGACGATCCCGGCGGAATCGAGACTGGAGCACCACGCGGTCAGCGCGACGACGAACCGCCTGCGCCGTCGACCGAGGCCGTCCTCGATCTTCTGGGCGACGACTACGCACGCGAAGCGATCGAGGCGATTCGAACCGAGCCTCGCAGCGGCGCCGAGGTCGCTGCGGCGACCGGGATGTCGAAGCCGACCGCGTTCCGCAGGCTCAACGCGCTCGTCGAGGTCGGGTTCGCGTCGGTCCGCCGGCGCATCGACCCCGACGGCGGCCATCACAGCAAGGTGTACTACTTCGTCGCCGACTCGCTCTCCGTCGAGTTCGACGACGCGACCCGCGTCACCGTCGAGCGGGCGGACTCGCCCGACGCTGGCGTCCGGGCCCGCTCCGCAGCGGACTAGCTGTGGCGGTCGACTGCAGCGGGCCCGTGGAACAGAGTTAACGGGGAGCCGGGGTTGAGCATCGATCGTCAGCCGTCGCTCCGGTAGCTGGGCCACCGTCACGCGCCACGACGCCGCACCGCACGACCGCACGTCCGCTTCAGATGATCGCCTCTGCCATCCCACTCGACGCCGTCGCCGCTGCCGTCGCGGTCCTGCTCTCGGTCGGGCTCACCCTGCACCTCCTCCACCGCCGCTCGAGGCCCGCGGCGGGCCCGCTGCTCGGCGTGGCGCTCGCGCTCACGGCCGCGAGCGCGCTCCACCTCGCGACCACCGCTCCGGTCGCGGACGCGCTCTCCCGAGTCCTGCCGATCGGAGTTCGCGTCGATGGCTGGTGGGTAATCCAGGGGGCGACCGTCGGGACCGTCGCCGGCGGCCTCTGGGCACTGTTTGCGCTCGCCTACGTCGGACGCGGCCGCCGACTGTTCGTAGCGGTTGCGGGCGCCGTGGCGGTCCTCTCGACGGCCGCGATCACGGTCACGTTCCTCGCCGCTAGCCGCGGGCGAACCGCAGCACACGTCGATGCACTCGCACTCTGCTATCTCGCGACGGCGATCCTGGCCGCTGTCGGTATCGGGCTCCTGATGCTCGCCTCGGTTCGGCAGAACGCGTTCCCCGTCGCCGAACCGCTGCTCCTGTCGGCCGGAGCGGTGGCGCTGCTTTCGGGGGTGCAGCTGGCGCAGGTGATCGGCCACCGCTGGCTGTTCCCCGGCTCGCTCGCCGTGGCGAGCGCTGCCCTGCTCGTGCCAGTCGTGCGTTATCCACTGTTCGACACGCTGCCAGCCGCCCGCGTCGCCGGTCGGGATCGGGTGTTCGACGCGCTCTCAGCGGGCGTCATCGTCGTCGACGAGGCGGACCGCGTTCGCGACCTGAACGATCGCGCCGCGTCGCTGTTCGACCTGGAACCGGACGCCGTGCAGGGAGCGGCTCTCGACGAGGTGCTCGGTTTCGACCTGGACCTGGAGACGCTCGCGACTGCTCGCGAGGGCGTCCGGACGACGACGGCGGACCACCGGACGCTCGCACTGACGACGACGCCGATCCGCGGGAGCGGCGCCCGGCAGTACGGCCACGTCCTGGTCTGCTCGGACGTCACCGACCGGCGCGTCCGCGAGGAGCAACTGGCGTTGCTCCGCCGGTTCGTCGTCGACGTCGTCGGCACCCGGATGGAGACGGCGGCGACCACCGCTACGGCGGCTGCCGACCAGTGCGACGCTGGGACGTCGCCGACGGCGGCCGCCGACCGGATCTGGGAGAATGCGACGGCCGTGACGCGACTCGTCGCGAGTGCACGGGCGGTCGAACGCGGGATCGATACCGGCGATGGCAGGGCCTCGGACGGCCCGACCTCGACAACGACGTCGAACGGCGAGGCCATTCCAGCCCGGGACCTCCGTGCTACGGTCCGACACGCGGCGGCCTCCGCCGAGATGGACGTATCGCCTCCCCCGTCGATCGACCCCGCCGACGGGCCGCTCCGGACGACGCTACCGACCCCACTCGTCCGGACGATTCTCGAGACGGTCCTCGACGACGTCGCTCGACGTGACCCGTCGGGGGTCGACCTCCGGGTCGCGGCAAGCGAGCGGCCGAGCATCGAGGTGCTCGCGACGTTCGAGACGGCCCCAGAGACGGACCTGCCGTCCATCCCGATCGCGCGCCTCGCAATCGAACGCGCCGGGGGCCGAGTGTCGACGTCGACGCCCGGAGCCGCGAGCCTGCGCCTCTCGATGGAGCTCCCGGGGACCGGTGCTGCCGAGTCACGCCCGCCTGCAGCTACCGCGACCCGGTCGACGCCGAGCGTGACACGGTCCCGTGGACGGTCGGCGGCACCGGACGACGACCCGGACGGTGATCGACCGTGACGATGGCGTGGCTGCTCGCAGGGGTCGCGATTCTCGGCGGCTCGCTGACGCTCTCCGTTGCCCTGGACCCCACGCGGTCACGGCCGGCGACGGTCGCGCTGTCGGTACTCGTCGTCCTCCTCGGCGCGATCGCTGGCGTTCTCGCCCTCCTCGCTGCCAACGTCGGCGGAATCAGGGCCGACCCGACCGTCCAGCTCGCCCTGCTCGGTGGCTACGCGTTCGCCTCGTTGTGCTGGATCGCCTTCGCGACGGAGTACACGGGCACCGCGCCGACGACGACGCGGCGCTGGGTCGGCGCGCTCGCGCTGCTCGGCGTGCTGGCGGTCGGCAGCTCCGCGATCACGTGGCTCCACGACGCAGGTCGACGGGACTTCGGCGTGCTCGGGACGGTGTCGTACCTCAGCTCGTCCGTCCTCCAGATCGCCGTGTTCGCCCTGGGCCTACTCGGCGTGGTGCTCCTGGCCCGATCGACCCTCCGCTACGACGATCTGCCGGCCTGGCGTGGCGCCACACTGAGCCTCGGCGGGCTCGGCGTCGCGCTGTTGCCGTTCACGATCCCGCTCGGCCAGCAGCTGTCGACGACGGCCACGCTGGCGATCGGGCTCGGACAGGTCGGCGTCACCGTGGGCGTTCTGGGCCTCGGCGAGCTGCGAGGGGAGCTGCTCGCACCGGCACCGGCGGCCGGTCACCTCGCGCGGGAGACCGTGCTGGCTGCTCTCGACCACCCGGTCGTCGTCACCGACCACCGCCAGCGCGTGCTCGACGCCAACCGTTCCGCGACCCGAACGTTCGATCTCCCGCGATCGAACCTCCGCCGAGGGACGCTCTCCGAGCTGACCGGCCTCGACGTCGACGACCCCGATCGCACGATCGCGACGCCCGTCACCCTCCGCACGACCGGGGGCCGTCGCCAGTTCGAGGTCCGCCGAACGGACATCGACGGGGACGAGGGCCGCCCTGCGGGTGCCGTCTACCTCTTCCAGGACGTGACGGATCGGCGCACCCGCGAGCAGCAACTGCAGGTACTCAACCGCGTGCTTCGTCACACGCTCCGTAACGACCTCGACGCGATTCGCGGGTTCGCCGAGCCGGTTCGTGAGGGCGCACTGGATCGAGACGTGGCGGTCGAACAGCTCGACCGGATCGAGGGGCTGGCGACGGATCTCGTGGACCTCGCGGAGACGGTCGAGCACTCCGGCCGCCTCCTGACGGCCGAGCAGCTCGATCCGGCGGACTGCGATCTCGAAGCCATCGCGGGATCGGTGCTCGAGGCGGTCGACGCCGACGTGTCGCTGACTCGTTCCCAGTCGGCGCCCGTCGTCCACTCGGACCCGGAGATCGTCCGCCTGGTCGTCGCGGAGCTGGTCGAGAACGCCGTCGAGCACAGCGACCGCGACTCGCCCACGGTCTCCGTCGCCGTCACTGGAACTGCGGATGGCGCGACGCTGACGGTTCGCGACGACGGTCCCGGGATCCCCGAGTACGAGCAGCGCATTCTCCTCGGCGGCGAGGAGACGCCCGCGGCCCACGGCAGCGGCGTCGGCCTCTGGCTGGTCCACTGGGCCGTGACGCGACTCGGCGGGCGCCTGGAGTTCGGGGACAACGACCCGCGGGGCACCGTCGTCACCGTCTCGCTTCCGGATCTGTCCGACGCTCCCGACGCTTCCGGAGAGTACGTCTGACTCCACAGGCGTTCAAGTGCCTCCTACGAGGTCGTCAGCCGCTGCGGTTCGCGTCGCATCCAGTACATCGAAGTGCGCAGCCGGCGTCCGGCACCCTCAGAGTTCGCTGTCGGGCACGAGCACCACCTTTCCGAACCCCTCCCGTGACTCGAGTAGCTCGTGGCCCCGCGCCGTCTCGCTCATCGGCAGCGTCTCGCGGACCTCGACCTCGAACTCCCCGTTCCAGACTAGCTCCAGCGCGCGATCCAGCTCGCCGGGGCTCGCCATCGTCGAGCCGATCACCTGGAGCTGGTTCCAGAAGATCCGGCCGATCGACGTCTCGGGGTTCGGGCCGGTGGTCGCGCCGCAGGTGAGCACCCGGCCGCCCTTCGCGAGCGACCGAAGGGAGTCCTGCCAGGTCGCCGCGCCGACGTGATCGACGACGACGTCGACGCCCCGGCGGTCGGTCAGCTCGCGCACTCGGTCGGCGAAGTCCTCGCGCTCGTAGTCGATCGCGTGCTCGGCACCGAGGTCGCGGGCGGCGTCGAGCTTCGCCTCGCTCGAGCCGGTCGCGAACACGGTCGCCCCTGCGTGGTCGGCGATCTGCACTGCGGCGTGGCCGACACCGCCGCTCGCGCCGAGGACGAGCACCGTTTCGCCGGCGGAGACGTCCCCGCGCTCGATCAGCATGCGCCAGGCGGTGCCGAAGACGAGCGGTGCGGCACCGGCGGTCGCCCAGTCGACGCCGTCGGGCACCGGCACGAGGTTCTCCTCGGGAACGGCGGCGTACTCGGCGTGGACGCCCGGCAGGTGCTCGCCGAGCAGCGCGTACTCGACGCACATCGAGGGCTCGCCGCGCCGGCAGAACTCGCACGTCCCACAGCTGACCCCGGGCCATACGGCGACGCGATCGCCGGGCGCGAACCGTTCGATCGCCTCGCCCACGGCCTCGACGACGCCGGCACCGTCACACCCCGGCGTGTGGGGATAGGAGAGGTCGTTCCCAGGGAGCCCGCGCCGAGCCCAGACGTCGACGTGGTTGAGCGCGCCGGCTTTGACGTCGACGAGGACCTCGCCAGGCCCGGGTTCGGGTCGCTCGACCTCGGCGTACTCGATCACGTCGGTGCCCCCGGTGCCGGTGAACTGGACGGCCTTCATGCTCGCCAGTACCTTCGCTCGCGACATAACGCTCGGGGCGGGTGGTCCAGATCCGGCCCTGTGGCAGCCACGATCGACTCCGGAGGGCAAGACCTATGCCTGCGCCTCACTCAGCCTCGACCATGAGCGGCAGTGGCCAGAACTCCGGCGGCCTGATGTCAAGCGCGGGGCTCGTACGATATTTCGACTCCGAGGACAACAACGCGATCCGCATGGATCCCAAGAGCGTCATGGCCTTCGGCGTGCTCCTGGGCGCGTTCGTCCAGACGCTGACGATCGTCTACTGATCGCGCCGATCGTCTCCTCGATTTTCCGCTCTCGCCTCACCTGGTGACCAGCTAGTCTGGGAGCACCCCTGCCCGGCTTCGTCCGTCGTTCTTTTGCCCGCCCGTCTCCTTCGTACGCACAATGACGATTCGAGCGGGCGTGATCGCCGTGCAGGGCGACGTCGCCGAGCACGTCGCGGCCGTCGAGCAGGCTGGCGAGCGACTCGGACAGGACGTCGACGTCGTAGAGATTCGCGACGCCGGCGTCGTTCCCGACTGCGACGTGCTCCTCATGCCCGGCGGCGAGTCGACGACGATCTCCCGCACCCTCCAGCGCGAGGGGATCGCCCCCGAGATCGAGGCCCACGCGGACGCCGACAAACCGATCTTTGCGACCTGCGCGGGCCTGATCGTCTGCTCGCGGGACCCCCAGGACGATCGGGTGCAGGAACTCGGACTGCTCGACGTCGCCGTCGAGCGCAACGCCTTCGGCCGCCAGAAGCACAGCTTCGAAGCCGCCATCGACGTCACCGGCCTCGACGAGCCGTTCCCGGCGGTGTTCATCCGCGCTCCGGCGATCGACGACGTCGGCGAGGACGTCGAGGTGCTCGCGACCGTTCAGGGCCGCCCCGTCGCCGTTCGCCAGGGCGCCATCGTCGGAACTGCGTTCCACCCCGAACTGACCGACGACGCTCGACTCCACGACCTCGCGCTGTTCGAGCCGCTCGCGGCTGCGGACGCGTAGGCGGCAGCCGCCCCGAATCGGCGACTTTGCTTCCCGTCCTGGCGACCTGCAGAACGCATCGATTTCCGGGAGACAAGCGGACGCACGTCTCTAGCAAATTGAATCGACGAGGGCAGGGGAGTCGGCGGAGGGGCTGCCGGGCTCAGGCCGTCTTCTTCAGCGAGCCCGCGAGGACCTTCGCCGCGGTCGCGATCGGGTCCCAGACGGGGCTGAACGGCGGTGCGTACGCCAGATCGAGGGTTTCTACCTCCGTCACGGTCAGGCCCGCGTGGAGCGCCGTTGCGACTGTGTCGATCCGTTTCGCCCCTTCGCCCCCGACGACGCTCGCCCCGAGCACGCGCTCCGATTCGCGGTCTGCGACGAGCGTGACCGTCAGCTCCTGGGTCCCGGGGTAGTAGTGGGCCCGCGACGGCGCCGTAATCTCGACGGATACCGGGTCGAAGCCCGCGTCACGAGCACGCTCCTCGTCGATGATGCCCGTCCGTGCTGCGCCGACGTCGAACGCTTTCACGATGGCCGTCCCGGCGATTTCACCGACGTCCGTCGGTGTTCCCGTGACCGTCTGGCCGATCGCCCGTCCTGCCCGGTTCGCAGTCAGTGCGAGGGGGACGTGGTCGGCGTCACCGGTGACGACGTTCGTCGCCTCGGCACAGTCTCCTGCTGCGAAGACGGACTCGTAGTTCGTGCGGCCGTACTCGTCGATGGCGATGGCTCCCGTCTCGCCGATCTCGATGCCGGCGTCCGCGGCGAGCTCGACGTTCGGTTCCACGCCGACGCCGACCACGACGACGTCGGCCGGTATCGTCGCCGAATCGAGTTCGACCGAGGAGACGGCTTCTTCGCCGCCGAATCCCGCTACTGGCGTGTCCAGGTGAAGCTCGACGCCCTGTTCTCGAAGGTGGTCTTCGACGACCGTCGCGACCGACTCGCCGAACGGTTGGAGCACGTGCGGCAGCATCTCGAAGAGGTGGACGTCCAGCCCGCGGCTGGCGAGTGCCTCGGCCATCTCGATGCCCACGTAGCCGCCGCCGACGATGGCCGCCGTCTCGGGGTCGGTCTCCGACACGTACGTCTGAATCGCATCGGCATGGTCCAGGTCGTGGATCGTGAAGACGCCCTCGAGGTCCATGCCGGTGAACGGCGGTTCGATCGCTCGAGCCCCCGTCGCGATCAGTAACTGGTCGTACGGCTGCTCGAATCGGTCGTTGCCCGTCGACACCGTCACCGTCTGTGCATCGGGGTCGACGTCGACGACTTCGTGATTCGTCCGCAGATCGATGTCCCGCTCCGTCCGGAAGGCGTCGGGAGTGACCTGGACGAGGTCGTCCAGCGACTCGACGTCGCCTTTCACGTAATAGGGCATCCCACACGCGGCGTACGACACCCAGTCTCCCTTCTCGAAGGCGACGATCTCGAGGTCGGGGTTCTCGCGTCTGGCCTTGCTCGCGGCACTCATCCCGGCGGCGTCCCCGCCAATAACGACGAACGTGTCCGTCATACCTGCTAGTACGTGACCGATCCGCTAAGAGTCGGGATACTATTCTCAGCTACGTAGAATTGTCAAGACCGTACAAAACAGCGGCAGCAGATTATTTCTACCATTATAGGATGGAAGATCACCGTTCGAGCGGATCCAGCGGCCAGAGACGACTCCGCTGGACCCGATCCGCCTTGACCGTTCCAGCCGGCAGCACGCTACTAGCGACGGCAGGCTCCCGTAGCCACGGCAGCGTGCTAGTATCGACGGCGGCATCCTCTACCGACGGCAGCATGCTCTAACGACGCCAGTAACGGGGGATTCGTCTGCGTCGACACTTCAGCTATCGAGAACTGTGACCGATTTATAAAACCCACGTGGTCTAACCTATCACATATGGAATTAGAACTGGAAGACGTCACTGGAACCGTGGTCGTCGGGCTCCTGCTCGTCGCCCTGGGGTTGACCGTCGCCGGCGTCGAAACGGTAGCGGGATTCGACGTACTCGCCGCGGGCGAATCCGCCGTGGGCTATCTAGCTGCCGGAAACTTCAGTGTGGGCGTGCTGTCGACCGGTATCTTTTCCGTCGGCGTATTCGCAGCGGGTATCTTCTCCGTGGGGATCTTCGCCATCGGGATCTTCTCGATCGGCATCTTTTCGTTCGGGATCTACGCGGCTGGTTTCTACGCCGCGCAACGGCATATCCAACCGTCAGAGTGATCGTGAGCCACGCGGAAGACGAATCGAGCACCGATCGTGACGTATGAGTTCCCTTCGATCCCTCCTGACGCGCAGCCGGCCGGGGAAGCTCGGGTTGCTGGAGGTCGTCGCGATGGGCGTCGGCGGGATGGTATCGGGCGGGATCTACGCCGTGCTCGGCGTCGCGATGGCACAGGCGGGGAACGCCGTCCCGATATCGTATCTCGTCGCGGGCGTCATCACGCTGCTGACCGCTTACTCCTATCTCAAACTCACCCTGCACTTCGGCGAGCACGGTGGCGTCTTCTCTTTCGTCGAGCACGTCGTCGACAGCCCGACGGTAGCTGCGTACGTCGGGTGGGTACTCGTCGTCGGCTACGTCGGCGTGATGGCGATGTACGCCTTCGCGTTCGGCGCCTACACGCTCACGGCAGCACGGGCAGTGTTCGGAATTGCCCTCCCCCAGCTTCTTCGCCCGGTTTTGTCCGTCTTGGTCGTCGCTGGCTTCGTCGGCCTCAACCTGACGGGCGTTCAGGAAACGGGCCTCTTCGAGGACGTCGCGGTGTACGTCAAGATCGCGATCCTCCTCTCCCTCGCCGCCCTGGGAATCGCGTTCTACGACGGGAGCGTGACGGCGATCGACTTCTTCAGCGAGGGGGTAGTCAGCCCGATCACCGGGTTCGCGATCATCTTCGTCTCCTACGAGGGGTTCCAGTTGCTGGTGTACGACTACGAGGACATCGAGAACGTCGAGCGAGTGTTGCCGATCGGGATGTACGTCGCCATCACCATCGCGATCCTGATCTACGTCTCCGTCTCGTTCATGGCGACGCTGCACCTGACGCCCGAACAACTCGTGGCGCACGAGGAGGTCGCGCTCGCCGAAGCGGTGTCGCAGATACCTGTCCTGGGCTCCGCCGGGTTCGTCCTCGTGATCCTCTCGGCGATGAAGAGCACCTCATCGGGGATCAACGCGACCCTCTTCGGGACGGCTCGGCTCGTCCACAAGATCGCGACGGAGGGAGCGCTCCCCCGGGCCTTCTCGTTCCGAAATCGCGAGGGGATCCCGGTGTACGCGCTCCTCGTCATGGGCGCGCTCACGGCCGCGTTCGCAGCCCTCGGCTCGCTCAAGCAGATCACCGAGTTCGGCTCCGTCGCCTTCCTGCTCTCCTTCGCCATCACGAACTACACCAACCTCACACTCGCCGACGTGACGGGATCGAACCGGCTCGTTCCCGCGCTCGGCCTCCTCGGAACGGGCGTCGCGATCCCGATCGTCCTCTTTCACCTCTATCGCACCGACGTCGAAATTCTGCTCTGGATCCTCGGCATCTTCGCCTCGATTTTCCTGCTCGAATTCCTCTACGTGGAGCGGCGATCGTTCGATCCCGACGCCGAAAGCGACGGCTGATCGGACCAGCGGTGTCTCGTCGACCGACCGCGAGCCCCGCGCCGCTCGATCGGGCGTGCGTGAACACCATCGGCGCGTGCAATGGCGGCGAAGCGCAACGGGACGATCACGCCTCGG
Source organism: Salinarchaeum sp. Harcht-Bsk1 (assembly GCF_000403645.1). Taxonomy (NCBI): domain Archaea; kingdom Methanobacteriati; phylum Methanobacteriota; class Halobacteria; order Halobacteriales; family Natronoarchaeaceae; genus Salinarchaeum; species Salinarchaeum sp. Harcht-Bsk1. Next base: position 935,498 of record NC_021313.1, on the reverse strand, counting down.
GCGATGGATGCCGTTCCAGCGCGATCGTCTCCGGATCGAGCGTGTAATAGCTCTCCCAGACCGGAGCGAGGCCGACGACCGTCGTGTCGCCAAACGTGCTCTCGACGTGCTCGTGGTGGTGCCCCACCAGACAGCGGTCGGGGGTGAGGGCTCGCAGGATCGCGTCGACGTGCTTGCACCCGACGTCGTACCCGTCGCTCTGTAGCAACCCGTGTGGCGCCTCGTGGGCGAGGAACACGTCGACGTCGGTCAACTCCGTCGCGCGTTCGACGTCATCGCTGACGAAGTGCCGCCGCCGGTCGTTCTCGAGTTCCGAACGCGGCCGGTCGAACTGCGTGGGAGCGTAGTTCCCCGAGAGCCCAGCGACTCGAATCCCGTGGCGTTCGACGGCAGTACTCGCGAGGAGATGCACGTTCCTCGTCCGGTCGGCGTCGCTCCCGGTTCGAAGCGATTCGACGACGTCGAGGTCCTCGTCGTTGCCCGCGACGAACCACGTCGGGACCGGGAGGTCGTAGTAGAGCAGATCGCCGACCTGGAGTGCGGTGTCCGCATCGGCCTCCTCGTACGCGGCCAGCAGCGCGCTGCGGTTCGACTGCTCGTCCGCGTGGGCGTCACCGAGGACCAGCATCTGACTGCTGTTCGTTCCAACGTGAGTAACGTCTGTCGGGCGTTCCCGTGAGCGTAGCACTGGCTGACGGCCGACCTTGGCCCCGTCGTCGACGACGGCGGCGGTCTTCCCGGTCGGGGCCGGCGCGGAGAACGTTACACTGGTCGCGCGATCAGGACCTCGACTGGCCACACCCACGCTCGACGGAGCCGTTCCCGTCGCTCCACCTCGAATCCCGCTTCTTCCAGCATTCGGGCGGCGTAAATCGGCCGACAGCCGAATCGGTCGTAGCCCGGGACGCGCTCGAAGAACCAGTCGTACGCTCGTACGAAGGGGTCGTCTTCGGCGCCAGCCCGTTCCATCGTCACGACACAGAGCCGACCGTCCGGCCGGAGGACGCGTTCGAGTTCCGCGAGCACTGTCCGCATCTCGTCGTCCGCGAAGAGTTCCAGGGTGTCCTCGATAAACGCGACGTCGACGACGTTCGATCGAAACGGAAGCGACCGAGCGTCCCCGAGACAGACGTCGACTTGCGCAGTTGCTCCCCGACGGATCGCCCGCCGACGGGCCAGACGGACCATCCCCGCTGCGGCGTCGAGACCGACGACGTACCCGTCTGGCCCCACCCGTTCGGCGAGCGCCACGAGCGCGTGCCCCGGACCACATCCGACCTCCACGACGTGGTCCCCACGTTCGATAGCGAGCAACTCCAGGGCCCGCTGCCGCGTGCCCATCTCCAACGGAGTGACGAACCAGTCGTACACCGCCGCCAACCGGTGATACGTCGCGACGACTGTTTCGTTGGACACGTCGGGTTCTGGCAGCGTGGTCATGAACTTGGGGTGGCGCGACGATGTTCGGACCGTCCTACCGAGTTGCCTTCGGCGGGAACCGCCACACCGACGTCCGTACTCGGGAGGACGCCTACCGACGGCGACTGCCGACGAGGCGCCGACGACGAACGGACAGCCGTCCGGTTCATCCGACGGCACCGTCGTCCGTTCGATACGTTCGAACGTCCTCGAGCGTCGGGATCCCTCGTCGAGCACCCGTCTCGCGCGTGGCAAGTGCCCCGGCGATCGTTCCGATTTCGACGGCGTCTTGCAACGAGGCCCCGATGGCGAGTTGGGCAGCCAGGAAGCCGTTCAGCACGTCGCCGGCACCGGTCGTATCGACCGCTTCGACCGTCGGTGGCGGTACGGTGAACCGTCGTTTCGCTTCGACGACGACGCCGTCAGCACCTCGCTTGCGAACGAGGACGCCGTCGAACGCTTCGAGGGTGGATCGTAGCGCCCGATACTCGGTTTCGTTCGGCACGAGGTAGTCGATCGCGTCGCAATCGAGGAGCGCTTCGACGCCATCTGCGGGCGCGGGGTCGAGGATGACCGTCGGTCGGTCCCGATCGGCAGCCAACTCCGAGAGGAGTTCCGCGACCGGTTCGACCGGAATCTCGTTCTGCAGGAGGAGACAGTCGGCCGAGCGAATCGCGTCGTACTGCTCCCGGACGTAGGCGCTGTCGATAGCATCGTTGGCCCCTGGCCGGACGACGATCCTGTTGTCGCCCGCCGGTCCGACGAACACGTGGGCCGTTCCAGTCGGGGCCGACGCAGTCTCGACCCGCGAGACGCCGACGCCGGCTTCCGCGAGGTGACTGCGGACCCCGAAGTCCTCGCTATCGGGGCCCACCTTGCCGAGCAGTTCGGCTTCCGCTCCTGCTTTCGCCGCAGCCACGGCCTGGTTCGCACCTTTGCCCCCGTGCCGAACGCCGTCGGGATCGGGTGCGAACTCCGTCGGGAGGTCACGGATCTGGACGGTCTGACCGCGGTCTGGAAACCAGCGATACCGGTCGCTGCAATCGGTGATTTCGACATCGGACGCGTGCTGTATTTTGTCCACGTTGGCGCTCCCGAGACTGACGACGGTTCCCATAGTGCAGATTCACTCTCGCTAGTCGCTCTCGCCGGATGAGCGTCACGGGACGAGCGAGGCGAACGAGCTTGGATCGTCGGTGCTTCCAGTTCGTCTCGACGTCGTGTCCGCGGAGAGCCAACTTCGGAACTGCGACGGTCCGTTCCCGCCCCGAGCGTCCAGGTCGCCGGCGTCGATCCGACGGTGGGCCAGAACGGCCGACGCCTCGACCGGGGTGGATATTTTACGATCCCGCGCCGAGAACGCTGTATGGGGACCGACGAGTCCATCGCGAAACGAATCGGCGAGGCCCTCCGGGACCGCGAGGAAACGATCGCCGTCGCCGAGTCCTGCACCGGCGGCCTGGTCGGATCCATGCTCACGGACGTTCCCGGATCGAGCGACTACTTCGTCGGCGGCATCATCTCCTACATGAATCAGACGAAACTCCAGCAGCTCGCGGTCTCACGGGAGGCGCTCGAAAACCACGGGGTGGTCAGCGAGCCAGTGGCACGAGAGATGGCCCAGCACGTCCGCGACGAGGCCGACGCGACCTGGGGCGTCTCCACGACGGGCTACGCCGGCTCGCCCGTGCATTCGGCGGACCATCCCGCTGGAACGGTCTTCATCGGGGTTGCGTACGCGGGCTCACCCGACGCCAGCGACCCCTACGCGGTCGTCGAGCACCACCAGTTCGACGGCGACAGACACGAGGTGAAAGAGCGAATCGCGACGCAGGCCCTGCGATCGACGCTCGCGCAGATTCGCTCCGGGGACTAGTCCTGACGCGCTGGGACTGTCACCGGGGGAGTTCGGGCGCGGCTGGCTGGGTGCGTTTGTGTTCGGAGTCCTCCATCATTCGCCGGAACCGTTCCGCCTGCTCGACGCCGACGCCCGCCCGCTCGGCTGCCGCTTCGATCGATTCGTCGGCCTCGACGAGGGATTTCAGGACGGTATCGATCGTCTCGTAGGCTGCGCCCAGTTCGCCCTCGTCCGTCTGTCCCTCCCAGAGCCCCGCAGTCGGTGCCTTCCGGACGAACGTCTCGTCGAGATCGAGCGCTCGAGCGACCTGTCGCACCTCCGTCTTGTAGAGGTCAGCCATGGGTCGGAGGTCCGCCGCGCCGTCGCCGTACTTGGTGAAGTAGCCGAGCAGGATCTCGCTCTTGTTCGACGGCCCGAGCACCAGGAGACCGTTCACGTTCGCTTCGAGGTACAGAAACACCATCCGGGTTCGGGCCCGGACGTTCCCCGCGTCCCGCGGCCCCACCTCGTGGGGCGACTCCTGCCGAAACGTCTCCACGGCCGGGGCAATCGAGACCTCTCGACACGTGATCCCGAGATCGGCTGCCAGTTCGCGGGCGTCCGCCATGTTGGAATCCTCGCTGGGTGCACCCGGGAGGATCATGCCAGTGACTGCGTCGTTACCGACCGCTTCGACAGCGAGGGTAGCGCAGACCGCCGAATCGAGTCCGCCGCTGACGCCGACGACGTAGCCGTCGGCCCCCGTCGTCACCAGGGCGTCACCCAGGAACTCGGTCATCCGATCGATGGCGCGGTCGACGTCGACCATGTAGGGAGATCGCCACACAGTGCCAAATACTGTCGGCCGGTCACCGGCAGGGTCGACTCATCGGGGTTCCGATCATCGATCGGCCCGACGAGAATCACGCCGGGTCGCATTCTCCTCTCTACGCTACCGCACGCCGTCCTCCTCGTCGTTCCCGTTCCCGATCGTTTCACGGACGCTCGCGGCCACGATTCCTGATTTCCGACTCGCGCACGTCGGGGAAACAGCACGTGGAATGCAGTGTCCTGTCGGGGCTCGAATCGACGCCGCTCACTCGACGACGGTCGCCCATTCGCGTGGACTTTTCACCGTGGCGCCCGTCCGTTAGCGCATGGATGCCGAGATCGACGCCGTTCGAGTCGCGGGGACGCCACAGGGGCCAGTCCCGGTCGTGGTGCTGTCCGTCGCCGACGAGGACGACGTCGTGCCGATCTTCGTCGGCTTCGAGGAGGCCCGGTCGATCGCCCGCGGGATGGACGCCACCGACATCGGTCGCCCGCTGACACACGACCTCCTGCTCGACGTGATGGAGGAACTCGGCGGGAAGGTCAACCGCGTCGTCGTCAGCGAGGTGACCGAGGAGGGTACGTACATCGCCGACCTCCACGTGGACACGCCGCGGGACGGCGTCGTGATCGACGCAAGACCGAGCGACTCGATGGCGCTGGCTTCCCGAACGAACGTGCCGATCGAGGTCGCCGAGTCGGTCTTCGAGGAGGGCCGCCAGCCGGCCGAAGAGTTCGAGGAACTCGAGGACATCCGCGAACTGAGCGAAGCGGCCTGAGCGCGAGTGTCGTCGCGCACGCCCAGCGCTGCCGGCCACGCCGATAGCGCCTGGACGACCGCAACGCGGGGCGTTTTTCACCCCTCCCCCCGTCGACACCGCCATGACCGAGCCGGTGCTCGACGAGCTGTTCGACGTGATCGAGGCCCGCAAGGCGGAGCTGCCGGAGGACTCCTACACCGCCTCCCTGTTCACCCACGAGAAGGGCCAGAACGCCGTCCTCGAGAAGCTCGGCGAGGAGACGACGGAACTCGTGCTCGCCGCGAAGGACGACGATACCGAGGAAATCGCCCACGAGAGCGCGGACATCGTCTACCACCTGCTGGTGCTCCTGTCGATGCACGACATGGACCTCGCGGACCTGCGGGCGGAACTCCGCGAGCGCCGGTGACGCACACCCTGCAGTAATCAATATTCGTCCGGCCGCTCCACGCCGGTGATCTCGAAGCGCGCGCCGTCCTCGTACTCCTCGTCGAGTTCGACCGTCCAGCCGTGGCGCTCCGCGACCGACCCGACGATGTGGAGGCCGATGCCGGTGCCGCCGTCGGCGCTGGAGTAGCCGGCCTCGAACAACCGATCGCGATCGACGTCGTCGATGCCCGGCCCGTCGTCCTCGACGTAGAAGCCGTCCTCGAGGTCGCCGACGGTGATCGTGACACCGTCGTCACCGTGTTCCACGGCGTCCTCGTGAGCCTGCGATCGAGGGCTCGTGGAACCGTGTTCCACGGCGTCCTGGCGAGCCTGCGAGCCAGGGCCCGTCGAGCCGTGCTCGACGGCGTTCCCGAGGAGATTCTCTAGCAACTGACGGAGCTGCGTTCGATTCGCTTCAATCGGGCGCTCGACCGCTACGTCGAGGGTCGCGTCCTCGGTCTCGATTAGCTGCCAGCACTCCCGAACGAGGTGCGCGAGGTCGACCGGCTCGACCGCCACGTCCTCGCCGCTCTGTGCGAGGGTGAGCAGGTCGTCGATCAGCCCCTGCATCCGATCGTGCGCGTCGGCCACGTGCTCGAGGTGCTCGCTGTCGCACTCTTCCGCAGCGAGTTCGAGCCGGCCGTTCGCGACGGTGAGTGGATTCCGGAGGTCGTGCGAGACGATGCTCGCGAACTCGTCGAGCCGTTCGTTCTGCCGCTCGAGCGCTCGTTCGTGTTCCAGCCGGGTGATCGTGGCGTCGACCTGTCCGACGAACAGTTCCGCGAGTTCGAGGTCCGTCTCGTCGAACGCGTCGGGGCGCTCGGCGACGGCCTGGAAGACGCCGTGGTCTCCGATCGGGACGCTGAGTCCAGCCCGGAACTCCACGTGGTCCAGGGCGGCGTCGGTCTCGGCGAGGTCCGGCGTGAGGTAGCTCTCGCCGGTCCGGTACGTCCGGCCAGCGATCCCGTCGTCGATCGGGACGGTCGTCGTCGCGTCCGCCGGGAGTTGCTCGGACGTCGCCTCCGCCTGGAGCACGCCGTCGCGTTCCAGGGCGATCATCGACTGATCGAAATCGAGGATCGTCTCCGCTGCGTAGATCGCCTCCTCGCAGACGTCCGCGACGGAGTCGCTGGCGGTGAGCCGCGGGCCGGCCTCGTGCAAGGCCGCGAGCGCCCGCTCGTACTGCTTGCGTTCGGTGACGTCCCGGGCTGCCCAGACCACCAGTTCCTCGTCCTCGATCGGTGACACGGTCGCCTCGAACCAGCGATGGCCGGCCTGGACCTCGAGTTCGTACTCGACGATCGACGGGGTTCCGCTGTCGATGGCCTCCCGGACGACCCGGTGAAACCGCTCGGCGGTCTCCGGCGGCAGCACGTCCCGGAACTCCTGGCCCGTCAACGACTCGGGGAGATCGTAGAGCACGTCGCTCCCCTCGCTGCCCTCGATGACCTCCCGGTAGCGACCCTCGCGGTCGACGACGAACACCGCGCCGGCGTAGACGTCGACCAGCGCCTCGAAGGTCGCCGCGGTCTCCACCACCATTCCGGTACACGTCAATCGTCAGTGACAAAAGTACTACCGGTGGTTTCCGGGCGTTGGAGGCTGGAACTGGCCGTCCGCACTCGCCGCTGGCACCCAGGCTAACTGCGGTGGGTTCGCGGCACACCGCCGCTTCGGTTCCCTGGTATCGTTCGCCGCGCCCTCTCCTGGCGGCCGTCGGACCCGATACCCTAATGTGGCGCCCTCCGAAAGTTCGGAATCGAGGGCCCGTAGCTTAGTCCGGTTATAGCGCCCGGCTCATATCGGCGTCGCGATTCGCGGTGCCGTGGGACACCGGGTGGTCCTGGGTTCGAATCCCAGCGGGCCCACTTCGATCTCACTTCGTTCGATCTCGTGTGCCCGCTGACCCTCGCGAACAGACCGCGTTCGCTCGGTCCCAGCGGGCCCACGCGCGGTGGTGGATCTCGTGGCTACACCTCACGAACGTTTGGCGTGTGAGAAGGGGAAACGGATCTGCCTTCGTCAGTATGTGGAAGGAGCCCGTCCGTGAGCGCCGGCAGTAACGAGCGCAGCGGTGATCACTGTAGGAACGACCAGAGGAGCACCGCGAGACCGCAGCTGAGGGCCACGGACTCGACGACGTGGACCTGCGTGAGCGTGAGTTGGGTGAGCTGATAGAGGAATCCCTCGATGAGCACCCCGAGAGTGATCAACCCGAAGCCCACCGTGGCGTTGCGGAGGTACCTCGTCCGGCGCCGACGGTATGCACGATAGCTGATCGCCGTCGTGGCGACACCGAGCCCCAGTAGCAGGACGCGGACGATCACCAGCACGATCTCCCAGCCTCCAGTCATCCGTCGTTCCCTCCGGACGCGGATGTGGGCATCCGACCGTACAGCGAATACAGGATGACGATCATCCCGAAGCCGACGAGCGTGGTCTGAATCGTCCCAGCGAGGAAGATCGAGAGGCCGACGACGTCGAACAGCACCCCCTCGATCACCGCCCCGACGCTGATGAAGAGAAACCCGATCGCGAGGTACAACATTGGCTCGTTGCCGTAGGCCCGATACCCCTTGTAGGCCTGGAATGTGATCAACAGTCCCAATCCAACCGTGACGAGCTTCGCGATGACGAGTTCGATGTGCATGGTCGGTCTATGTCCCCCGGATGTGACTCCAGATACGCGAGAAGCGCTCGGCGGCGTCCTCGCGAACGTGCAGGCTCACCTCGATGGTACCGTCCCCGACGTCGACGCCGACGCGGTCGACGTTCGCGTCGAAGACGCTGTGGTGGCTCCCGTCGGATTCGATCCGCGTCCTTTCCACGAGCAGGTCGTGCTCCACCATCTCATCGACGCGGCGGTAGATCGTCGAGAGGGCGACGTCACACTCCTCGCTCAGCTCCTTCGCCGAGAGCGTCTCCCTGCTCGTCGCGGCCAGAATCTCCCGGTTCCGCGCTTCGCCGAGCAAGTCGAGTAGGTCGCTGGTACCGTCTGTGGACACGGCTGTGCCTCTCAGAAGGGGGTACGCGAGCGGAAGTACTTAATGACCGGACAGGTTTGCGTCTCGCGCAAAACAGCGTTCCAGGCTATGTGTTCACCCCCGGTAGTAAGAAGTGGAGGGTGAAACAACCAATGACAAAAGACGCCCAAATTACGCGCCGGCGGATGGTACAACTGACCGGCAGTGCCGTGGCGATCGGCCTCGCGGGGTGTACAAGTTCCGGGTCGAGTGACGGGGGCGACAGCTCGGACGACGGTGAGGAGAGCCACGACGACGAGCACCAGGACGGTGAGGAGAGCCACGGCGGGGAGGACAGCCACGATGACGGGGGTAGCCACGACGACGGCCACAACCACGACGTGGGGGCACCCGAGGAGCCGTCTGCCTCGGTGGAGGTGTCGCTACGAACGGAGGGCAGCGAGCAACACTTTGCACCGCACGTGGTCTGGGTCGAACCCGGCGGCACGGTCACCTGGCACAACGAGAGCGGCCAGCACAACTCGGTGGCCTACCACCCCGAGAACGACAAGCCGCTTCGGATACCCCAGGACGCCGAGCCCTGGGAGACGGAACTGCTCTCGGAGGAGGGCGCCACCGCGAGTCGGACCTTCGACACCGAAGGCGTCTACGACTACTTCTGTTCGCCCCACGAGGCGGTCGGTATGGTCGGCACCGTGATCGTCGGTCACCCCGATGCCCACGGGCAGCCCGCGCTGGAGGAGCCACAATCGTCCCTCCCGGACGGGGCCCGACACCAACTCGCCGACCTCGGCGAGATGACCAACGAAGCGCTCGGCCACACCCACTGAGGGTCCCGCGGATTTCCGTCCGCGCCGTTCCCGGCCGGGGTACCGCACTGCGGGTAGTGGTTCGGCAACCGTCCCGCTGTGTCGAAATGACCTGGCTCCGAACGCCATGACGAGAACGACGAGGCAATATCGGCACCGGCGGTTGCTTGGGAGTTCAGCGAGTCAGCGGGAGAGTTGGTAATCCAACGCGGTGACGGCGATTCAGTCGACCGCTGTAGTATGACAGTACGCGGTCCGTCGACGGCATAGAAGCAGGTAGCGACTGTTCCCAGACGGCGGATTCCTTCACAGTCAGACGATCCGACGACGCCAGCAGCGGAGATACCACCACGATCGTCTACCGGTCGACCGATACTTCACCACGGCACTCGTGGGAATAATGATTGGCCGGACTTTCTGGACCCGACGATGCCGAGCGGTATCACGGTCAAGCCGCTGCATCGTCGCTGCCCCGCGTTCTCAGTCGCGACCAGGGGAACTGTGGAGCGAGCACGTCGCCGCGGACGGTGCATCGGACGGCATTCGCGGGGCGATTGCAATCCTACTCGGACCACGGACGGAGTGGTTCCCCCGTGGTGACGTGCCCGTCAGCAAAGAGTCGATCGTGGGCCACGCACGTCGCAACGCCGATAAGTGCAGCCACGATGCCAACGACCCCAAACGGCGAAATCACGCGCTCGCTCCCATTTGCGAGGTACACGGACGTGAACACCCCGAGGATGAATGATCCATGAAGCAACGTCGCAGCGAGCACCGACCGAGCCCGGACGGTCAGATAGGTGTACACTGGCGACAGGGCCACCGTCGCAGTCGTTAGCAGGACGATCCCGATGGCTGGCCCCTCCGAGAACTGGAGCCCAAGGAGGATGAGTGGGGTGTGCCACACGCCCCATACGAGGCCCGTCACCAGCGACAGCTTCCAGTATCCGAGCGGCGCCAGTTCCGTGAGTAACAGCCCTCGCCAGCCGAGTTCTTCGCCCAGGGCGGCGAGGGCAAAGAGCGTCCCGCCGAGGGCGAGTCCCATCCCGCCAAGCAGGACGATCAGTGGAACACCAGTCGCTTCGAGGTCCACGACCGTCTCCGCGGCTTCCTCCTCGGTCATGCCCAGTTCGAGCAAAAACGCCGAGTATTCGGTCGCGAACGTCGTGTCCGGGAGGAGGAGACCGACGGCAATCATCACGGCAGTCAGTCCTACCGGGGCGATCCAGGCGAGCAGGAGCCACCGAATCCGTCCCAGATAGAGACCACACTCGTTTCGGATCGATCGGTGGCGGACACGGAGCACAGCAATCGCTGCGATCGCAGGCGCCCACATGAACACGACAGTGCCGACCCCCGCCCCGACACCACTTCCGAGGTCGACATCGAGGAACCATAGCAGCGTCACACCACTCCACGAGATACCGTACGTGAGGGCGAGGAATCGCGATACGATCTGCATATCGACGGGGGCTCGTCGGGACATGGTGGCGATCATACACTACTCGACTTCGCACCTCCTTTATTTCACGTGCCGAACGCGAGACCGCCGATCGCTCCAAATCGTGCGCGAACGCGATCGATCCCACCGTGACGATCTGGCCGACGGCGCCCCTGACTGCGCTCCGAAACGGCGAGCGCGAGCACCGGGACCGGGGCCCTGTCGAGGAGCCTGGCCGTTCCACGAAGTCGGCTGTAACAGAAGCCACGACGAACGGTGCTGGGGTCGACTGGCGGGTCGCGACCGTCGTCGCGGTCAGGCGCTCCCGTGCTCCTCGTAGGGCTGGACGACGACGAAGCCGTCCTGGCCCTCGAAGCGCATCTGGACGTTCTCGCCGGAGGTCTGGCCGATCTCGACCACCTTGTTCGTCTCGAAGGACGGCGAGTTCGCGGTGCTCCAGGCGACAGTGGCCGCGGGATCCGTCGTCACGGGCGGCTCCACGACGAGCGGGTCGCCGTAGGTCGTCAGTGCGACGAGGCCGGGGCCGCTGAGTTCGATATTGGTGAGGCCGCCGGCGAACGCGCCGCTGAGGCTGTCGATCGTCGTGATCTCGTAGCCCAGGTCGGGCTCGAATGCGAGGATGTCCTCGCCGTTGACCGTAATCGTGTCGTCGGCGTCGAGGTCGAGGACCTGGACCTTCTTGCCCGTGTCCGCGAGGTAGGCGTGACCCTGCCCCTCGATCTCCATGATCGGGGTACCTTCCCCGGTTACCTTGTCTTTCAGGTAGCCGGAGATGCCGCCCTCGACCGAGGCCTTGCCGTGGAACGTGAACTCGCCGGTGTAGGCGACCATCGATCCGGCTTTGGCCATCATCGTTCCGTCGACCGCCACGTCGAGGGTGTAGCTGTTCTCGCGCTGGAAGGGCGCGTCGCTGTCCGTCGGTTCGTGTGCCGTGGTGAACTGCTCGATGTCCATGGTCGTATGGTTCCCTGCGTTCTGCCGCTGCGCAGGCCTACCACCAGCTACCGGTCTCGGTGGAAAGAGGCCCCAGGCAGTGGTTCAGGTTCTGCAACTCGGCGAAGGGATGGTCGCCGACGGTGTCGACTCCCCAGTGGGCTGCGTCAGCCTCCGGGATCGTGGACGACCGATCGCTCCTGCGGCGGCTCCGGTGCCGAACCCGTCCTGCGGAGCGAGCCAGCGCCGAAGAGGGCCACGACCGCGACGACCAGCCCAGCGCGGACGGCCACTCCGATCGGTTCGCCGACGGGCGGCACCTCCGTGACTTGCCCGGCGAAGTTCCCAGACGTGTGGAGCACGATCATCGCCAGCACGCTCCGTGCCACGTTGTTGAACAGCCAGGTGTAGAGCACTGATCCCAGGACGATGCTCGTGGCGAACCAGATCGGGGTGGGCGAGTAGTCGAAGTTCGCGTAGTACCCGGGCATGACGAACAGCGGGGCGTGCCAGAGCGCCCAGACGAGTCCGACGAACAGGCCCGACGCGAGCGCCGACCACCGCCGCTGGCACCGATCGAGGAGGTAGCCTCGCCAGCCGATCTCCTCCGGCAGCGGCCCCACGAGGACGATGACGACCGTCGTGCCGACCAACGCGACCGGATCGCCGAGGAGCGCGACGAGTTCCGAGGCGTCGAGTGGCTGGCTCGCGTCGGTCGCGATCGCGATCACGAGCCCGGTGGCGACGACGAGCGCGGGAAACAGGCCGACGACGAGCAGCGCCCACGACGATCGGAGCCAGGCGGTGTCGGTAAGACGGCGTCGGAGGTCGGCGAGTCCCACTCCCCCGTAGGTCACGTACGCCATCGCGATGCCGCCGAGCATCGGCCCGACGCCACCGAGCACGGTGAAGGGCAGTCCGGCGCCGAAGGCGTCGAGGCCGCCGACAACGTTCACGCCCCAGAACGCCCACGTCCAGCCGTGTGAGAACGCGAAGAAGCCAAACAGGTCGCCGTACGGGTGGCCGCCGACGGTGCGGGCGAGGCGATCCAGCATCGATCGGACGATCGAGTCGCTGGCACTTCGATCTGTGGACCTGCTCGTCGTCCGAGTCTGCTCGCTTGCCGGACCGGCACCGTTTTGCCGAGCGCACTCTGAACGCCGTCCATGAACAGACGGTCGTTCCTCGCGAACGGACTCGGTGCGGTAGCGACCACGAGTCTCACCGCCGGCTGTCTCTTTCGAGACGACGAGCAGCAACAACCCGAGGATGGCTCGGCCCAGGGCGGTCCGGGGTACGCGCTGAACCCCCGCGACGTCGAGGCTCCCGACGTGGACCCGTCGACCTTCGAGCGACTCGAAGTCCGTGGCCAGCAGGTTCCGCTCGTCCCGATCGACGTCGCGTACCCGTGGTACCTCCGGCAGGAGACGCGAATCGTCGACGCCCGCTCCCTCACGGCCTACGAGCGATCCCACGTCGCTGGCGCCGTCTTGAGCCCGGCACCGATGGGCTACCGGAACGACGATCCCACGAGCGACTGGCCGAACGCCGACCGAATCGTCACCTACTGTACCTGCCCGCACCACCTCTCATCGAGTCGGGCTGCGGGCCTGCTCGAACAGGGCTTCGAGAACGTCTACGCGCTCGACGAGGGGTTCGGGCCGTGGTACGACCGCGGCTACCCCGTCGCGAGTGCGAACGAGGTCCAGCAGACCATCGGCGAGGCTCGCGCGATCACCGGGCGCGTCGATTCGGCGTACGCCGGCGAGTTCGTCAGGCTCCGCCACGAGCCGACCGGCCAGCGCGAACCCGCCGAGATCGCCGCCGACGGTCGCTTCGAGGTCACCTTCCGGTTCGTCGATGTCGACGCCGACAGCGTCCTGACATTGGAGACGCCGGCCTGGACCCGGACCGCGACGCTGGCGGAGCTCACGAGCGGAACCGTACGCTAGCTGCCGGCCATCCTCGGACCAGGTCACGTTCTCCCGAAGAGTGCGGCCGCTCGCGGATCGAGTTCGGCAGAGAGGAGTAAGCCCCCTTCTGTTCGTCCGGCATTCGGCTCGGCGTCGACGACCGCCCTCGCGGGAGATCGGGCTACCATCGGGCCGTCGACTTGCACCGGCGAGGGTTCGCCGTTCCATCGGTCCTCCGCGGTCGCCCCTCGGTGGGTCAGCAGTCCGTCGCTTGAATCGCCGACGGCCGCCCGCGGGTCACCCCACGGACGCACCGCGACTTGCTCGCTTCGGAGGCGCGCACCTCATCGGTCGCGCGGAGACGTGTCGTGTCTGTTCCAGCGCCGGCGGTCTCCCGCCCCGGGGTTGCCCCCGGTCGCCCGCCCGATCGGTGGGGGGACTTTCCTCACGGTCACGGCTGTGACGCGCGGGAGCCGGGCTCTCTCTACCGGCGAATCGTAGGCACGTCGCGCGGTTAAACCGTTCGGACGGCCCTTGCGGGATCCGTTCGTTCGACCACATGGAGCAGCGCGTCCCTCAGTCGGTCGCCCCCGAGCGTTCTCCAGGTCCGTCCTGCTCGGTTGCCGCATCGCCGAGTACGTCATGCATCCACCGGCCGTCGAAGAACCAGTACGTACCCACGAGCGCTGCGGTGACGTTCGAGAGCGCGATGGCGATCCAGGCGCCGGTCGCGCCGAACCCTAGCAGGAGCACCAGTACGATCGCTGCAATGGCGCGCACGCCCCACAGCGACGACACGCCGATCGACATCGCGAGGCGGGTGGAGCCCGCGCCGTAGAACGCCCCGTTCATCATGTGATAGACGGCCATGATGGCCCAGGCCGGCGCGACGATCCGGAGGAAGGTCGCGCCGTGATCGACGACTGCCGCCGAGCCGTCGCCCGTGATGAACACGCCGACGATCGAGTCCGCGAAGGTGACGGTCAGCGCGCTCGCGACGACGAACGTCGTGGCGAGGATCGCGATCGCGACGTAGACGGTCCGCCGTGCGCGATCGCGGTGGCCGCCCCCGAGGTTCTGCCCGACGATCGTCTCGACGGACATCCCCATGGCCGCCATCGGGAGCCAGACCACCGAGACGAATCGGTTGCCGATGCCGTAGGCAGCGACGGCGTCCTGGCCGACGGTCGCGACGAGTGCGGTCATGACGATCGCCGCGATCGACTGGGTGCTCTGATCGATCGCGCCCGGCGTCCCGATCCGGACGATCTGCTCGATCGTCTCCCGCGACGGCACGAGGTCCTCGAGTGCCAGTCGGAGGCCGACGTACCCGCCGAACAGGAGCCACGCGCCCACGAGCGCTGCGAGGCCCCGAGAGAGGACTGTGGCGACGGCAGCACCTGCGACGCCGAGCCCGCCGAAGCCGGTGGCGCCGTACAGCGTCGTCTGCAGTCCCTGGAGGCCGAGCCACCCGAAGAGCGGGTTGTCGGCGAATCCGAGCACGAAGAACGGATCGAGGAGGACGTTCAGTCCGACGCTGAACACCATCAGGTACATCGGCGTCTTGGTGTCGCCCCAGCCCCGGAGCACCGCCATGAAGACGTGGAAGCCGAACGTGAACGGCATCCCGAGGACCACGATCCGGAGGTACGTCGTTGCCTGCTCGTGGACAGCGGTGCCGGGTGTGGCGCCGATCGCCTGCAGGAGGTACGGCGCGAAGACGAACCCGAACGCCGCCACGACCACCGAGAGCACCGCGTTGAACGCCATCGTCTGCCCGGTGACGTGCCCGAGTCGGTCGTCGTTCCCGGCGCCGGAGTGCTGGGCGACGAGGATCGTCCCGGCGTTCGTCATCCCCGCACCCAGGCTGACGAGCAGGAAGACGATCGGCCACGCGAACGACAGCGCAGTCACCGGGTCCGCGCCGAGGCGGCCGACCCAGAAGGTGTCCGTGAGGTTGTAGGCGACCTGGAGGAGCTGGGTCAGCGTCAGCGGTCCAGCGAGCGCGAGCAGGGGCCAGACGATGGGTCCCTCGGTGAACCGGCGCGAGTGCTCGCTCGCGTCGCCGCTCATCGACGCCCCTCCCCGCGTCCGCGGCTATCGGCTGCAGCTCCGGTCGTACTCGTGTGGCGATGCGTCTGGGCGCCCCGCTCCGGCAGCGTCGAAGGGCGCGTGGGTCGGTCGGCGTACGTGTGTTCGGATCGTCGCATTCGCAGTCGTCGTGCATCGTCGCGTCGTCGCTAGCTCGCGCTACGGCTCCACAGAACGGACGGACACAGGCGCTCGGGCCGCTCTCATTCGAAGCGACGTCAGGACGGACCGCCGATCGAGTGGCGTCGCTGCGGCTGTCGATCGGGGCGATCGACCGTGGGCCTGTCGAGTCCAGGCCCAGTCACAGCACGGCGAGCATCGGAACTGCCCGAGAGGAGGCCCGACCGGTACTTAGGCGTTCCGCCGCTGCACGACGCGGTCACGCTCGCCCGGGAAACGACGAGGCGATCCAGTGGGCGGAACCGCGGCGATCCAGTGGCCGGAACCGCAGCGATCCGTAGCGAGCGATCACGGCGAACGTGCCGCTACAGCGCCGGAACGTCTTTGCCCGTTCCCACGCGACCGTCGATCGTGCAACGGCACTCGACGACTGGCCGTCCGCGGATGGCGGTCGCGCGGAGGCGGGAGCCATGAAGCTTGCGCTCGCCCAGCTCGCTATCGAGGACGGCGCGATCGACGCGAACCGCGAGCGGGCGGTCGACGCCGTCGCGGAGGCAGCGGCTGCGGGGGCGGATCTCGTCGCACTTCCCGAGATCGTCACCGCCGGCTACTTCGCGTTCGACGCCTACGAGCGGGCAGCGGAGCCGGTGGAAGGCCCCACGATCGAAGCGCTCCGACCGGCTGCCATCGAGCACGAGGTCGCGGTCCTCGCGGGCACGATCGTCGAGGACCTCGCTGCGACGGCGTCGGTCGAGACGCCAGCGGAATCTGGGCTCGCGAACACCGCAGTACTGCTCGACGCCGACGGAGCGATCCAGCTGGTCTATCGCAAACACCACCTCTTCGGGTACGACTCGCGGGAAGCCGAGCTGCTCGTACCGGGCGAGCGCCTCGACACCGCCAGCGTCCAGGGTATCGACGTCGGCGTGACGACCTGCTACGACCTCCGCTTCCCGGAGCTGTACCGCGACCTCCTCGAGCAGGGGGTGGAGCTGATCCTCGTCCCCTCCGCGTGGCCGGAACCCCGCGTCGAGCACTGGCAGACGCTCCCGCGAGCCCGGGCGATCGAGAACCAACTCTACGTCGCGGCCGTCAACGGCGCGGCCGTCGATCGCGACGGCCCGTCCTTGCTCGGGCGCTCGACCGTGTTCGATCCGTGGGGGACGCCGATCTCGGCGAGCGGTCCGGAGCCGGCGATCGTCACGGCGACGGTCGATCCCGACCGCGTGGCCGAGGTTCGCGAGGACTTCCCCGCGCTCGACGATCGGCGGGTGTGAGCACTGTCGAGTGGTTGCACCCCTGAGTGGAGACCGACGGCGGGACGCGCGGCAGCTACCGGGGCATCGTTTAAGTGCGGGGGATGGTAAGTGGGGATTGCCGGCTTTCGACGCTTTTCACGTCGGACCGGCAGACGACTCGAGGCGCTCGCACCCGGCTCGTTGCCGCGCCCGGACGGCAACGTGCGACACCCGGCCTACACCGCGCCTGCCCCTTTCGACCGACGCCGTCCTCACGAGCCGCAGGGAACGAGCACCTCGCGTCTCCTACACTGCCGGGGGCGCGGGTGTTTTGTAGCGGGCGAACGGCCCGCGAGTATGCAGGTTCTCCTCATTGGCGGGACTGGCCTGATCAGTACCGGTATTACCCGGCAGCTCGTCGACGAAGGCTACGACGTCGCCTGTTTCACGCGCGGCGAGACCGACGCCCAGGTGCCCGACGCCGTCGAGTTCGTCCACGGCGACCGCGAGAATCCCGGCGACCTCGCGGCGGCCAGGGACGCGGTCGAGCCCGACGCCGTGATCGACATGTTCCTGTTCCATCCCGACCGTGCCCGCGAGGCCGTCGAGGTCTTCGGCGGCGAGATCGAGCAGTACGTCTTCTGCTCGACGGTCGACGTCTATCACCGCCCGCTCGCGACGAATCCCGTTCAGGAGGACGCCCCCCGCGAGCCCGCCGTCTCCGAGTACGGCGCGAACAAAGCTGCAGCCGAGGACGTGTTCATGGAGGCACACGACGACGGTGAATTCGCCACGACCGTGATCCGCCCCTGGAGCACCTACGGCGAGAGCGGGCCGGTCCTCCACAGCCTCGGCATGGGCACCTACTACGTCGACCGGATCCGAAAGGGCAAGCCGATCCTCGTCCACGGTTCCGGCCAGTCGCTGTGGGGCCCCTGCCACCGCGACGACGTGGCCAACGCCTTCGTGAACGCCGTCGGCAACGACGCCGCCTACGGCGAGGCCTACCACGTCACCAGCGAGGAGGTCATCACCTGGGACCAGTACCACGAGACGGTCGCCGCGGCGCTCGACGCGCCAGAGCCCGAGCTCGTGCACGTCCCGACCGACCAGCTCCGCGCCGTCGCCCCGGATCGCACCGACATGCTCATGGACCACTTCCAGTTCTCGACGGTGTTCGACAACAGCAAGGCCCGACGCGACCTCGACTTCGAGTACACCGTCTCCTTCGAGGAGGGCGTCCGGCGCACCGTCTCCTGGCTCGACGAGCACGACGAGGTCGACGCCTGGGACAGCCAGAACGACGACGCGATCATCGACGCCTGGCGCGACGCGACGGAGGAGTTCCAGGCGCAGATCGACGGATCGGATCGGTAGTCGCGGCGTCGAGGATTTCGTTATCGAACTGTTCGACCCTCGGCTCCGTTCGGACGTTCGTCACGGGTCGATCGCTCGGCACCGTTCGGCACTGTTGGAACGTACTCGGCCAGTGGGCAGATCGCGGTGCCGGGACTCCGGCGGCGCGGATCCGCGGCACCGCGATCTGTCCCGTATCACTCCCCGGCACGTGCAAGCACCAGCGACACCGGTCCGGCGGCCGTTTTTCGAGATCGATGCTCCCCCAAACCACGGCAGTCACGGCGGTGAGCGACGGCCTCACGGCTGCGACGACGGTCCCAGCCCAGTTCTTCACCGGCGCGTTCCTCGAGTGGGCGATCCTGTTTTTCGTCCTCGCGATCGTCGCCGCGGTCCTGGGCGCCGGGGACGTCGCGGGCGTGTCCATGGCGATCGGGAAGTGGCTGGTGATCATCTTCGTGGTCCTGGCGGTCGTCGCGCTGTTGTTGTGAACGGCGGCGGATGCCTGCATCGAGGTCATCGAGATCGAACTGCTCGACTGTGCCGAGGCGGGCGTCTCCACGTGATCTGTCGTCGGCCCGCGAAGGCGAACTGGCCCCGATCTGTACGTGCTGGGCAGCGTCACTGACTCCCTCCTCCGCACGACTCCCGTTCCCGTTTTGACGGTTCGGGTCCCTGCGACCGAACCCTCGCATCTGACGGTGGTATCCGGTGACCAGGAGGGCGTGAACAGTGTGGCGAAGCTATGCACGATGTTTTTTACCGGCTCTCGATGTTAGCTACTCGCAAGGACTTTTCCGCCGCAGATGGACGAACACCCGATTCGAACGCCGTGGGCCAAGTCCTCGGCCGAGACCCTCGCTCACTACGACGTTTCTGCCGAGGAGGGGCTGAGCGAGGACGACGTCGAAACGCGACGCGAGCGGGTCGGCCCGAATGCGCTGCGCGAGGCCGAACGACGGGACTGGTGGAACGTGCTGGCGGACCAGTTCAAGAGCTTCATCGTCCTGCTGCTGGCGGTGGCGGGAGTGGCAGCCTTTGCACTCGACGAGACCATCGAGGGCGTCTCCATCCTCGTCGTCCTCCTCATCAACGGACTCATCGGGTTCGTCACGGAGCTGCGGGCCATCAAGTCGATGGAGAGCCTCCAGGAGATGACGGAGATCGAGGCTCGCGTTCGTCGAGATGGGGAGGTCGAGAAAGTCCCCGCGGAGGACCTGGTGCCGGGAGACGTGGTGCTCCTCGACGCCGGGAACGTCGTTCCGGCCGACCTTCGGGTGATCGACCCCTCCAAGCTCCAGGCCGACGAATCGGCGCTTACCGGCGAGTCCGTTCCAGTCGGAAAGACGAGCGAGGTCCTCGAGGAAGACGCGCCCCTCGCCGAGCGAGAGAACATGCTCTACAAGGGGACGAGCGTAACGCGGGGGACCGCCGAAGCGGTCGTCACCATGTCGTTCCTCACGCTCGCGTTCGCCCAGCTCTGGCACGTGTTCAACATGCGCGAGCTCGCGTCGGGCATCGTACGGAACGAGGTTACCAGGAACCCGTACGTCTGGGGCGCCCTCGTTCTGTCTGCCTCGCTGGTGATCGGCACGCTGTACCTGCCGGGCGTGTCGCTGGCACTGAGCACCACGCCCATCGGCCCCGAAAGCTGGCTCGTCGTACTCGGGATGAGCCTGCTTCCCCTCGGCGCTGGACAGGTCGTCCTGGAGTTTCGCCGCCGAGTTGGGACGCCGAACCTTGGAACGAGGCTCGGACGTCTGTTCTCCCGCTGAATTCGATCGGTCCGTCAGCGAACGTCGCTCCCTCCGATCCGGGACCAGTTCTCCAGCCCGACGCGAAGCGTGGCTTTGAGTGCCCCGAGGACGACGGGACCGAAGAACAGTCCCATAATCCCGAACGCGTAGGCGCCGCCGAGAATACCGAGGAGGATGACGGCGGGGTTGAGCTTCGCGTACCTGTCGACGGCGAATGGACGGAGATAGTCGTCGGTGAGTCCGACCACGACGACGCTGTACACGAACAATCCGACGGCGAGCAGCGGTTCGCCGGTGAGATACAGGTACACCACCGCCCCGCCCCAGACGGGGATCGCACCGATGAGCGGTACCATTGCGAGAACTATCATGACGGCCGTCCAGAACACCGCGTTGGGAACGCCGGTAGCGGCGAATCCGATGCCGGCGACGACCCCCTGGACGATGGCGACGAACACGTGCCCGAAGAGAACGCCCCACATCACGTCGTCGATCTCGTCGTAGAGATCGTGCTGGACGTCCGTCGGGAGGGGAACCGTCCGCAGGAGCCAGTCGAAGAGGTCGTCACCGTCTTTGAGCAAGTAGTAGACGAGAAAGAGTGCCAACAGGATCCCGATGAGGTGGAAGGTAATCGTCCCGATCGCCTGGATCGACCGTTCGAACACGATCGTTCCGAACTCCTGTCCCGAGCCGACGAGTGCGCCTACGATGTCGACCTCGAGTCCGGTGAGCTCCTCGATCCGTGTTTCGATCCCCTCGAGCTGTCCCTGTTCGGCGTCGAGGTCCCGGGGAATCCGGTCGGCACTCTCCAGGACGGTCGCAAGGATCACCACGAACGGGGTGACGAATCCAGCGACTGCCACGAACACGAGCGAAAGTGCGGCCAACGCGGGTGACACGTGCGCTTCGAGTCGAATCTGGAGCGGATAGAGCAGGTAGGCGATGAGGACTGCGGCGAGGACGTACTGGAGAAACGGCTGGATCAGCATCGCCGAGAGCACCAGGAGGGTGGCGACGAGGGCGAGGACAAACCCCTTGCTGAGGTTCACGACTCCAAATTTGTCGAGCGATGACAAAAAGATCCCCGCGACCTCCACAGTGGTTGCCTCACCTGCCGTCGATCGGCTGCCGGGGGTACTCGGGGCCGACTCGAATCTGGTCGGTCACACCCCCGCGTCCCCGTTTACGTGTCATAGGAGCTATCCGAATGCTCGCAGCGCCCTTCGGTCGGAGGGATCCCAGGTCGAGCGGAGTCCCGTCGTCGCTTCGCCGAGTCGCAGCCACGTTCGATTCCGGCGACGACACCGCCCTCTCCGCCGCCGACCGTCCGTGACGATGCCACCGTCTGCCACCAGACGGTCGAGGTCGGAGCCGAACGCGACGGCCGGCCGGCATTACGACCGTTTCACGTGTCGAGTTCGAAATCGAATGGGGCGGGCACCGCGAGGGGGTGAGCGGCAGAGCCAGTCGTCTCGCGATCGACGAGAAACTGCACGATACCGTTCACTGCACTCCCTCGCTCTCCATCGTACCGTCAGTCCAGGTCGACGCACGCCGCCTTCAGACGACCAGTTCGTGGAGCCGGTACTTCCACAGCAGGACGAACAGACAGCCCGCGCTCAACAGGAGCCCGCCGCCGACCTCGATCGGCCCCCACGTGCCGTAGCTGTCTTGGAGTTTCTCCTCCGTCGAATCCGAGACGAGGAACTCGTCGCTGCCTGGATCGCGGCTGACCGCGAGCAGGTCAGCCTCCGACGTCTCCATGGTGGCTCCCTCGCGAGGCTCGGCGCTGCCGAAGACGTAGACGTGACTACCCACCGGGAGCACGTTCTCGCTGTACCGGCGTCTGTTCCCCGTGTCGTCCAGTGAGTCGGTAGCGAGGTCGCTCGCGAAGTCAGCGACGTCGTCGAGAAAACCGTCTGCTTCCTCCGACGCAGCTGGCGTGGTCGCGACTGCCGCCGGATCGCCCTTCGCGCGGACGAAGCGGCGGACCTCGTCCGGTGCCGATTCGCCTGAATGGTACGTGTGCTCCCGCCGGTGGCCGTCGCGATTGATGTCGAATTCGGGGTCGTCGTGGTCCGCGCGAATCAACACCGAACCGGTATCGTCCTCGAGATCGAACGCGAGTGTCCGCTCGCCCGACGCGATCGTCACCCACTCGTAGTGGACGTTGCCGTCGTCGTCGACGCGGCGCTCGCGCTTCTCCGCTTTCCAGTCGACGTAGAGGCACTCCTCGTCGGCGATCGGCGGGGTGACACTGGCGTCGCGCTTGTGCGCTGTGCCCTCGAGTTCGACGCGCCCGACGGACATCGAGCGGACCTTCGAGGTCGGCGTATCCTGCACGAGGCGGGAGAGCTGCCAGGTGTCGAACCCGTCGTAAATGAGGTAGAGGCCGCCGAGAAAGCCGATCAGGAGGAAGAGGAACAGTTCGCCGTCGTCACTGCCTTCCGACCCCGACTGGAGTACCCACGTCGACGCGGCAGTGGCGTCGACCAAGAGGGTCGACGGTGCGATCGTCACGGCCATCGTCAGTTCTCGGAGAACGCCGCGCCGACGTCGACGTCTGCTTTCTCCGCTTCGGTCGCCTCGAACAGCTCTCGCTCCTGGAAGCCGAACTGCCGCGCGATGAGGACGTAGGGGAACTGGGCGATCCGGGTGTTGTTCTGCGTGACGGCCTCGTTGTAGAACTCCCGGCGATCGGCGATCTGGGATTCGATCTCGGAGATGCGCTCCTGGAACTGGAGCATGTTCGTCTGCGATCGGAGGTCGGGGTAGGCTTCGGCCCGCGCCTCGAAGTCCATCAGCGCCTGGCGGATCTGCTGGTCCGCGGCGGCCTCTTCGGCGGGTGAGGACGCACGTTCGGCGGCTTCCCGGGCCTCGGTAAGCTGGGTAAGGACCTGCTCCTCGTGGTCCATGAACTCCTGGGCGGCGTCGATGAGCTTCGTGAGTTCGTCCTGGCGTTGCTTCAGCAGGACGTCGATGTTCTGCTTGGCCTGGTCGACCCGCTCCCGGAGGCTGACCAGCTGGTTGTAGATGCTGACCGTGTAGGCGACCAGCAACACGAGCAGGACGAGCGCGACGAACCCCGCGACGATCCAGATGACCATGATAGTACACGTCGCGCAGAGCTGAATCAAAGCCGTTTCGGTCGGTTCGGCCGCTTCGACGGACCGTCTCCGCCCGCTCCAGCAGCCTCGGTCTCGCTACTCCTCGATCGTCACGAGCTGCACGTCGTCGTAGAGCCGCACGATCTCGGTCTCCCAGACGATGTTCAGGCCGACGGCGAGGGTGCCGGTTCCGGTCAGGTCGGCCACGTCGTAGCGGAACGTCTTCCAGCCCTGGTGGTTCTCTGTGGGGTGCTCGCGGTTGAAGTCCTCCTCGACGAGGCCGCCCTCGGGCTTCTCGCCAGCGAAGACGGCGATCTGTCCGATCTCGTTGAACGACTCCTGCTCGCTGTAGACGTCGAGTTCGACGGTGGCCGCGTCGGCGAAGTCGACCTCCTGCTCGACCCAGAGGGTGCCGTCGTCGGCCCGCCCGGAGAGGGTGAACTTGAGCACCGTCTCGCCGTCGGACGCCTCGATTCCGGTGTCGCTGCTCGTGGTGACGTCGTGGTCGACGGTGCCGCTGTCCTCGCCGGGCTTGGGCGGGAGGTCCTTCCCGACGGTCCAGCCCTCGAGGCCGTCCTCGAAGGAGCCGTTGACGAGCGAGGGACTCGGTGGGTCGCCGCCGGGGTCGGTGCCGTTGCCGCCGCCACTGTCGTCCCCCGTACCGCCGTCGCCGTGTGAGTTGTTTCCGTCCGTGTTGTCCGTCCCACTGCCGTCGCTTCCGTCGTCACCATCACCACCCGACCCGAGTGCCGAGCAGCCGGCCAGTCCCGCAGTCAGTGCGCTCGCGATGCCTGCCACGTACGTGCGACGTTGCATACCTGAAGCGTGGGACCACTGGCCCACATAAGCGACGTAAGCGTAAACGCGCCTTTGAGGGGCGAGTGCACTCTGGTGATTTCCGGCTACTCAGGTCTCGTCGAGGCGAATCCCGATTTCCTCGGCCAGCAACCGATCGTACGCCTCGGGCTCGACGTCGCGTTTCTCTGTTTCGCCACGGACCGTCCGCGTGAGCGCCCCCGGCGACAGCGTGACGTGGCCCTCACCGGTGGCCTGCATCGCGATCGAGTCGCCGGTGAAGTGGGAGTCCGGCGCGGTCGAGTGGTACTCGCAACCGGCCTCGAAGAACGAGAGCTCCCTGGCTTCGTCCTGGAGGATGTATCGCGGCGTCCACTCCGTTTCCTCGTTCGACCAGCTCGCCGGTTCGCGATACTCCAGCCGGTAGTCGGCGTCCGGGCGCTGCGGCGCGACGAGGCGCCACTCGACGCCGAGGCCGTTGTCGACGACCGAGCCGTCGAGTGGGACCGGCCTGCGGACGACCGGTGCACCGACGCCGACGTCGACGAGGTGCGGGCTGCTGTCCGCGCGACGGTTGCCGCTCGCCTCGCGGCTACTGCTGCCGTCGTCGAGGTCGACGACGAGCGTCAGGTGGTCGGCCGGGATGCCGTAGCCACCGTCGTCGGAGGCCACCCGGGCGTCACACCGCTGGACGTCGAAGCCGAGGTCGTCGAGCAGCCACGCGAACGCGCCGTTCAGTTCGTAGCAGAACCCGCCGCGCTCGCGCTCGACGAGCTTCTCGTAGAGCCACTCGGTCGTGAGGTCGATCGGTTCGCCGTCGTAACCGGCCCCCGCGTCCGGATGGGGATGGCCACAGATCGAAAGCGTCTCGAAGGGCACCGAGCGCGCGTGAGCGGACTGCAATCGCGCGAGCAGTTCCCGGTCGCGATCGCTCGCCGCGACGGCGTCTGCGTCGAGGCCGATCCGCCGCAGGTAGCGGTCGGCGTCGAGCCTGGGCATGGACGATCACAGGGCCTTCCGGCACAAATAGCTCTGCTGAAACGCGTTCCTGTAGGAAATATGGGAATTGGTGGTCGGGTGCTCGCCACCCGACGATCCTCGTTCCGTTACGCCGCGTGGGGTCCTACTCGTCGCTCTCGTAGACCTCGCCGTCCTCGGCGTAGCGGGCCTGGTCGATGCGGTCGAACTGCTCGTCGGAGAGGTCCACCTCGACCGCCCCGACGTTCTCCTCGAGCTGGTCCGTGGTCCGGGCGCCGACGATCGGCACGCAGGTGAAGTCCTCCTGGGCCATCAGCCAGGCGAGCGCGACCTGCGCCGGCGTCGCGTCCTCCTCGTCGGCGACCTCGCGGATGGCGTCGAGGACGTGCCAGCCGCGCTCGGAGACGTACCAGTCGTCGAAGACGTCCGTGATGTCGCCGCGGGAGCCCTCGGGGACGTCGACGTCGTACGTGCCGTCACCGACGCGCTCGTACTTGCCCGTGAGGAAGCCGCCCGCCAGCGGCGAGTAGGGGCAGACCGCGAGGTCCTGGTCGGCGGCGACGTCGAGGTAGTCCGCGACGTCCTCCTTGTACGCGGCGTGGAACATCGGCTGCGTGACCGTGAACGCCTCGTAGTTGTTGACGTCGGCCTTCCAGAGGCCCTTCATCAGCTTCCAGCCGTCGGCAGTCGAGAGGCCGATGTTGTGGACCTTCCCCTCGGAGACGAGGTCGTCGAGCGTCCGCAGCGTGTTCTCGATCGGCGTCTCGTCGTCCCAGCGGTGGAGATAGAGGATGTCGAGGTAGTCCGTGCCCAGGCGCTCGAGGCTACCCTCGACCTCCGCGCGGACGTTCTTCCGCGAGAGGTTCTCCTGGAAGCGCGAGACCTGCGACCAGTAGCACTTCGAGGCGATGACGAAGTCCTCGCGGTCCTGGTCCTCGAGCCACTCGCCGATCCACTTCTCGGAGTTACCGCCGCCGTAGCCGTTCGCGGTGTCGATGAAGTTCCCGCCTGCCTCCGCGAAGGCGTCGAGCAGTTCGTGGGCGGCCTCGCGGTCCGTCTCGACCACGTCGCCGGACTCCTCGCCGAAGCGCCAGGTACCCAGACACAGCGGTGATACTTCCAGTCCGGTCTCTCCAAGTCGTACGTATTCCATGTGCAAGCAGGACGTTTTCGGCGGAGACTCTTGGCGGTTTCCGCTACGGCGATCCGCGGGGGTGAGTTGGCGATCGATTCACCTGACTCACGCCACTCGCTCCTCCAGTACCTCGCGCAGAATCGTTCGATGACAGCGCTTCTTCTCGGTGTTCTCGAAGCAGACGAGCACGACGTCCGTCCCCTCGCGCAGCAGCTCGGCCAGCCGATCCTCGGCCACTGATCCCTCCTCGGTTTCCAGGTAGTCCCGATACCGCTCCGCGAAGTCGACCTCGTCCCAGGCGACGTTCTGTGCGTCGTCG
Organism: Salinarchaeum sp. Harcht-Bsk1; assembly: GCF_000403645.1. NCBI lineage: Archaea > Methanobacteriati > Methanobacteriota > Halobacteria > Halobacteriales > Natronoarchaeaceae > Salinarchaeum > Salinarchaeum sp. Harcht-Bsk1. The sequence goes on along the minus strand of NC_021313.1, from coordinate 909,224 downwards.
TCGCAGATCCCCTGCAGTTTCAGGTCCTCCTCGCGCTGTTTCGCATCTTCGAGCAGGTCCTCGGGCGGTCCGAGCGCCGGAACGTTCTCGTCGACGGCGCCGTGGAACCACGAGGTGGGTCGCCGAACGACGCCGATCCGGCGGGCGTCCTCGGGGAGGTCCACGAGGTCGTGCCGGATCGCGGCGACGTAGGTGTCGTGAACGGTGCCAGTCACGACGGGACCCACGGGGCGATCGCTCTTGATTCTGGCCCCGGATCGCTTCGGGGTGTTTCGTGGAACTGAACTACCGGCCCGGGCGGAGCAGCAGGCATTCTCTCGTGCCCAATGTCCCGGCGTGCCGGCCTGGGGTGCTCCCCGGCGCTCCCTGGCGTCGAACGAGGCAAGTGACTTTGGTGGCGCCCCCCAAGCATCTGGTATGGAACGCGTCCTCGTCGCGATGGACGAGTCAGAGCCTGCCGAACGCGCACTCGAGTTCGCACTCGACGAACTTGACGCGCCGTCGGTCACCGTCCTGCACGTCGTCGGCGTCCCCTCGATGCTGATGGGCGAGGCGACGGCACTCGCCTTCGAGGACGACCTCGAAACTGCCGCCAACGAGCGTGCAGCCCCAGTGTTCGAGCGCGCCCGGGAAATCGCCAGCGAGCGCGGTAGAGAGATCGAGACCGTGGTCGGCGTCGGGCATCCCGCCCGCAACGTCGTCGATCGGTCCGAGGACTACGACGCGATCGTCGTCGGATCCCACGGCGCCGATCGCGGTCGGGCGTCCCACCGGTTGCTCGTCGGCAACGTCGCCGAGACGATCGCCAAGCGGGCCGCGGTTCCGGTGACGATCGTCCGCTGAGAACCGCCGGGCGCTGGCGGCCAGGTTGCCGAGAGCGTCGGCCTTTCACCGGTGGGAACGGAACGACCGGCCAGTGACGGTACGCTACGACGGACTCCGATTCGACTGGTTCGGCTACGCGACTGCACGCATCGAAGCCCCCGACGGCACGGTGGTCTACACGGATCCCGGCCGCTACGGCACGCTCGACGGCACCTGGGAGAGCGAGTACGGCGGCGCCCCCGAGAATCTCGACGACGCTCACCCGCACGGCCCGGCGTACGACGCGCAGGACGCCGACGTGGTCGTCGTCACGCACGACCACCACTACAGCGACGACGGCGTCGAGCGCGTCGCGAGCGACGACGCGACCGTCGTCGTCTACGAGGGCGTCTCCGCCGACGGCGTGGCCGCCAACAGCGGTCGGGACGTCGTCGAACCCGAGGAACTGCCGTACGACGTGGTACGGGTCGGCTACGGCGACGACCTGACGATTGCCGGCGTCGAGGTCGACGTGATCCCGGCCTACAACGAGCCCGGTGGCCCCGACGCGGCGCCCGACATCGACGTCACCCATCCCTACGAACTCGGCTGTGGCTACGTCGTCAGCGTCGACGGCACCCGCTGCTTCTGGACCGGGGACTCGGACGCGATCCCCGAGCACGAAGGCCTCGACGTCGACGTGTTCCTGCCGACGATCGCCCGCTCGTTCACGATGGATCGCCACGAGGCGGCTGACCTCGCCGCGCAGCTCGATCCCGGCCTCGTGCTGCCGATCCACTACAACACGTTCGACGCACTTGGATCGGACTCCGCCGCCTTCGCCGCCGACGTCGCCAAGCGCTCCGTCCCGGTCGCGCTGGACGAGGGCTGGCCTGCGGACCTGTAGCGGCGCTGGCTCGGAACTGCCGGAAACGGATCCCCAATCCTTCACTCGGATCGCGGGTCGCTTACTCGATTGGTCGCTCCCTCACTCGAATCACTGGTCGCTCACTCGGATCGCCGCTCGCTTACTCGATGTACGTCGTCGGCACCGGCGAGTCGCCGCCGGCACCGCGCGCCCGGAGTTCGTCCTGGGCCTCGTCGTCGAGCGCCTCGTAGTGCTGGGCCGCCTCGAGGATCGCCGGCACGAGCTTCGGATCGCCGGCGTTCGGAATCGTCGTCATGCCCTGGGACAGCGAGAAGCGCAGGCACTCCTCGAGTTCCTCGGGGTCGTCGTAGGGTTCGTACCAGGTGTTGTAGGGTCGCTCGTCCTCCGGAACGTCGTCGGGCCACGGCCCCTTCGCGAATCCCTTGATGCAGAGCGTCCCGAGTCCCTCCTCGTGGGCCTTCTCGAGGACCGCGTCGTAGTCGTACTCTGGCCCCTCCTTCCCGGCGAGCGTGTAGTTGTAGGGGAACATCACCGTCTCGAGTTCGGGCATCCGGTCGATCGCCGAGCGGATCAGCGCCGGGTCGCCGTGGCTCGTCAGGCCGATGTGGTCGATGAGGCCCTCCTCCTTCGCCTCCACGAACGCCTGGAGCGCGCCGGGATCGTGGTCGCCCTGGGCCATCTCGGGGCTGTAGTCGCCGGTGATCGCGCGGAGTTCGTCGTAGTTCGTGACGGCGTGGAACTGGTAGAGGTCCAGTTTGTCGACGCCGAGGCGGTCGAGGCTCTTGTGCAGTTCACCCCAGGCGCCGTAGTAGGTGCGCTCCTGCGTCTTGCAGCCGAGGAAGATCTCGTCGCGGTGGTCCTCGAGCGTGGGCGCGAGTTTCAGTTCCGCGTCGCCGTACGTCGGAGCGACGTCGACGTGGTTGACGCCCGCGTCGAGGACGTCCTGCATCATCTCGTTGGCCTCGTCCTGTTCGAGGAAGTTCAGCGCGATCGCGCCGAAGGTCAGGACGCTCGAATCGTGGCCGGTCTCGCCGAGCGGTCGGGTTTCCATGGGCAGGGGTACGCAGTGGATCGTGAAACAGTTTGGCCAGCCGGCGAGGCACGAGCCGTCGCTGTGGGGGACGGTGCCGTGCCGCTGGCGGTGCAAGGTGGCTGCGAAAATCGCGGTCCGCGGGCGTCCCGCGCCGGTCAGGTCTTCCGCGCGAACGCGAGGTCGCCCGACGTCGACTCGACGTACGCCTGGACGGTCTCGCCCTCGCGGGCGCCCGAGACGAAGATCGTGTACTTCCCGCGGTTGGCGACGCCGTCGCCCTTGCGGCCAGTGCCGGTGATCTCGACCTCGTAGGTGCCGCCCTCCTCGACGGCCTCCTGTTGCTGCTGTGAGGTGGCGGTCGACCGCTTCGAGATCGGCCGGAACGCGCCGCAGGCGGTGCAGCGCAGCATCTGCGTGCGATTCTCCTTGACGAGCTTGGTGTCGGGGAGGCCACACTCAGAGCAGGTGACGAACTCCGCGATGTACGCGTCGATGGCGTTCTCGAAGTCCGCGCGGGTGAAGGAGCCGCTGTAGCGAGCCTGGCCGCCTTCGAACGTGCCGGCGGTACCCAGTTCGCTCTGGACGTAACGATGGAGGTGGTCGGCGTCGCGGTCGAGGGCGTCGGCGACGCGCTCGATGTTGGTAAAGCGGACGAACGCACCGTCCGTCTCGAGGGCGGCCTCGGGGACGTCGAGGCGGTCTTCCTCGGTGCCGAGCTCGGGGAGATCGTCGTAGGCTCGGTCGAGGCTGGTTTCGTAATCCATACGATTCGAAACGGCAACGAGGCGTAAAGCGGTTGCGACACGGGGATCGGGCCGTGTGGATGTGGGTCATCGTCAGCCGAAACCGACGGGCATGAGGCCGTGGTAATCACCGCGGTACCGCAGGGCAGCCGTCTGGTTGCTGGGACGGCCGTTCGTCAATGGACGACAGCAGCAACCGAACGCGCTATCCGAGCGCTGGGAATGAGTGGCGTGCGGCGACGGAATTCCAAACCGGAGACCGCTTCGCGCGTTCAGAGCTCCGGAACGGACGTGAACAGGAGGACGAACGCGTTCACGCTCAGCAGCGCGAGCACGACCCACTGGAAGATGCGCTCCGGAATGGTGTCGAAGATGTAGACGCCGACCCAGGCACCGAGGAACACCATCGGAACGGCGATCGCTGCCTCGACCAGCAGGGGCGTCGTCACCGCGCCAGTGTAGGTGAGGCTTCCGAGCCGATACAGCATGAGCGTCCCGAAGAAGGCGGTGAACGTCGCCTTCATCTCCTCGTCGGTCCAGAAGTCGCTCGCGGACATGAACGCCCCGTAGACGATCATCGGCGGGCCGGGGACAGCGACGGCGCCGCCGAGGATCCCGGCGAGCATGCCGGCCGTCGCACCGATCAGGTTCCCGGGCCTGTAGTCACTCGCTTCGATCCAGTCGGTGACGACGTCCAGTTGCTGGGTCGCGCCGACGATGACGACCGCCAGCACGAGCACGGCACCGATGGCGACGCGAAGCTGGACCTCGCTGAACGCACTGAACACGTAGATGCCCAGGGGCATCCCGACGACGAGGCCACCGACGGGGACGATCCACTTCCGCCAGTCGAACGCGTCGCGGACGCTCCACCAGACCCGACCGTTGCTCACGACTGCGGTCGCCGTGAAGATGATCGAGGCACTCGAGGCCGACCGGAACAGTGGCATGACGCCCATCGAGACCTGCGCAAAGCCGAACCCGGCGATCCCGTGCACGACGGACGCGACCAGGATGACCAGCGCGGACAGCCCGGTCGTCACCCAGTCACTCGACACGCCACTCACCTCCGCGCCGAGCCAGTGTACGCATCGGGATGGGGTACTTGCTCCGTGCTTACGTCGATTGCCCCGGCATTTGAAAGGACGAACACGACGTGGTCGGTACCTGGATAGTAGCGCGTCGTTTCGATGCAAGCACGGCGAATGCAAGAATCAGCCTGGCCGGCGACGGGTCGGTATCCTGCGCGAATCATCGGATCGTGGACACAACGCTTGACCGGCTGGAACCCGTACCCCGACGGTGCCACGATGACTGCAACCGAGGCGGCCATCGGCGAGTGGCGCACTCTCGACGGCAACCCAGTCCGCGACGGCGAGGGAGAGCCCGATCTCGTGTTCGCACACGTCAGCGACCTCCACGGGCAGCTCACACCGCGGTACCAGGTCTACTACGACAACGCACGATCGAGTCCGCCCGTCGAGTTCGGGTCCGGGGGCCGGACGATCGAGCGCGGTGGCGGGGTTCCGCTCCTCGCAGCCACACTCGAGGAACTCCGCGCTGCCCACGACGTCTGCACGCTGATGAGCGGCGACACGTTCCACGGCTCGGCCGCGACCACGTACACCGACGGTCGGGCGATGCTCGACCCCGTCAACGACCACGTCGACCCCGACGTCTACGTCCCCGGCAACTGGGACTACTCGAACGAGGCCGCCGAAGACGGCGTCTTCCTGGAATTGATGGACGGGCTCGACGCGCCCGTGCTCGCGAACAATCTCTACGACTGGGACACCGGGGAGCGCATCTACGACGCGTACGAACTGCTCGACGTCGGTGGCATTTCCGTCGGCGTCGTCGGGATGACGAACGTGTACGTCGACCGGATGGCGCCGGCGTTCTACGAGGGCAAGTACCGGTTCGGGAAACACCCCGCACTCCTCGAGGAATCCGCCCGGGCCGCCCGCGAGGACGGCGCGGACGTCGTCGTCGCCGTCACCGAGATCGGGCTCCCGTGGATGGTCCAGGCGGCCACGGACTGCCCGACGGTGGACGTCATGTTCAGCGCCCACACTCACGAGTACACCTACGAGCCGATCGTCGTCGAAGCGACCGACACGGTGGTCGTCGAGTCCGGCATGGGCGAGGCCCTGGGTCGCGTGGACCTGCGCGTCCGCGACGGCGAGTTGCAGTTCCGCCACCACCTCTACTGCCTGATCGAGGGCAACGAAGCCACGCCCGAGCCGGACCCTGCGGCGAGGGAGACTGTCGAGCGCGTCCGAGCGCCGTTCTTCAACGACGACCCCGGCTTCGAGCGCGGCGCCGGCACGCTCGATCAGCCGCTGGATACGGTCGTGGGCGAGACGGATACGCCGCTATACCGGCAGTCGTTCCTCGAGAGCGCGTGGAACACCCTGTTCAACGACGCGCTCCGCGCCCACTTCGACGCCGACCTCGCGGTCTCCCACGGGTTCCGGTACGGGACGGCCATCCCGCCTGGCGAGATCACGCTCGGTGACCTGTACACGTTCTTCCCGATGGCGACGCCCGTGGCCCGCGGCGTCGCCTACGGCCAGCAACTCACGTCACACATGGAGTCGTTCCTCGAGGACAACTTCACGCCGTATCCCTACGACCAGGAGGACGGTCGCGTCCGGAACTTCTCCTCGAACGTCGAGGTGACCCTCGACCCGACCGCGAAGCGGGGCCGTCGCCTCGTCGGGCTGCGCGTCGACGGCGAGCCGATCGACCCGGAGGCCACCTACTCGGTGGCGACGTTCCGCCGTCCCGGGGACCCGGAGCGGGACCTCGGCAACTGCGGGTTCCCGTTCCGCGACATCGCTGTCGACGACGGGACGACGCCGGTCGACGTCATCGTCGAGTACCTCGAGGCGAACTCGCCGGTCGACTACGAGGTGATGGGGCTCGTCGAGACGGCCGAGGACGGAGGGCGGGCCCAGAACACGCCCGCGGACGGGCCGTATCCGTTCGTCCAGCCCGGCGTCGACTACCAGGACGGCGAGGCCTACTGCGAGACGGCGATGATACCCGACGGGAACGCTTTCCCCGCTGAGGGGCGTAATCGAAGGCGCTAGGCGGTGACCGAGGCGGGGACCGTGCCAGCGGTAGCTCGGGGGTAGCACGTGACTACACAATGGTGGACAAGATCACCCCGGCCACGCTCGCGGAGCGGATCGACGCCGACGAACAGTTCGCGCTCATCGACACGCGTCCCGAAGACAGCTACGAGGCCTGGCACGTCCCCGACGCGGCGAACGTTCCGTTCGACCCCGACGAGGGGCTGAGCGAGGACCAGCTGAACCAGGTGAACGCCCTCGTCGACGGCCGACCGGTCGTCGCCATCTGTGGGAAGGGTCTGACCTCGACGCCGTTCGCGTTTGCGTTGGAGGAGCACGGGTACGACGACACCTCGGTCGTCACCGGCGGGATGGAAGCGTGGAGCACCGTCTACGAGACCGTCCCGATCGAGACCCGGAACGACGACCTCGTCGTTCGACAGCTCCAGCGTCGAGCGAAGGGCTGTCTCGGCTACGTCGTCGGCTCGAAGCAGGCCGAGGAGGCCGTCGTCGTCGACGTGACCAGACAGACCGACGAGTTCGCAGTCGCCGCACAGGACGCCGGGCTCGCGATCACGCGCGTGCTCGACACGCACGTCCACGCCGACCATCTCTCCGGGGGTCCGGCCCTCGCCGACGAAATCGGCGTCCCGTACCACCTCGGCGAGGCGGCCAGGGAGCGTGGCGTCGAGTACGAGTACGACCCGCTGTCGGACGGCGAGGTCGTCGAACTCGGCGACGTCGAGATCGAGGCGCTCCACACGCCGGGGCACACCACGGAGATGACGAACTACCTCGTCGACGACGAACTGCTCTTGACCGGCGACACGCTGTTCCTCGACTCCGTCGGCCGGACGGAGCTCCAGTTCGGCGAGGCCGACGCTGCCCGCGGGGCCGAACTGCTCTACGACTCGCTCCACGAGACCGTCCTCGACCACCCGGGCGACGCGAAAGTACTGCCGGGCCACCTCAGCGTCGCGAACGACGGGCGCTACGAGACCGGATCGCCGGGGGAACCCCACGTGGCCCGGCTCGGCGACCTGCGCGCGACTCTGGACCTCCTCGGACTCGACCGCGAGCGGTTCGTCGAGCAGTTGGCCGAGAACGCCCCGGAGAAGCCGCCGAACTACGAGCGCGTCATCGCCATCAACACTGGCAAAGCGACCCTCGACGAGGGCGAGGCGACGGAACTCGAACTCGGGCCAAACAACTGCGCGGCGTGAGGACCGGCCGGCTCCACCCGAGGTTGCTGCGGGCCGTACCGTTTTCCGCCGAGCGACCGAACGACCGGCCATGCACGTCCACACCGTCACCGCGGACGCGGAGACGTTCACCTGCAACGCCTACCTCGTCACCGGCGAGCACACGGTGCTCGTCGACGCCGGCGCGATGGACGGCGTCGAGGACGTGATCGCCGAGCACACCGACTCGCTCGACGCCGTCGCGCTCACTCACCAGCACGGCGACCACGTCGACGCACTCGACGCCGTCCTCGACGCCTTCGACGCCGACTGCTACGCCTTCGGCGCGCATCCCCGCCGCTCGCACGTGCTCGAGGACGGCGACCACCTCCAGATCGGCGACGAGTCCTTCGAGGCCGTCTACACGCCCGGTCACGCGGACGACCACCTCGCGTTCGTCAGCGACTCGACGCTGTTCTCCGGCGACGTGGTCGTCCACGACGACGGCGCGTTCGACTACGGTAGCTTCGGGCGCACCGACATGCCCGGCCAGTCACGCGAGCGGCTCGTCGAGTCCATCGAGGACCTGCTGGACCGGTTGCCCGATTCGGTGGAGCACATGTACGCCGGGCACGGCGACGAGTTCCACGGCGACGTTCGGGACGTCGTCGAGACGGCGCTGGGACGGGCGGAGAAGCACGAGCCGAAGTACGACTGAGCGACGGAGGAATCGTCTGAGCAGCCGCTCCCGAGGTGGAGCCGAGGGAGAAACGAGCCGGCAGTTAGGCCGAGCGGGACTCGCGGGCCTTCGGTCGGAGGTTGCCGTGGCCGCACTTCCGGCAGCGGTCCGCGTCCGGGGAGTTTCGTGCGTTGCATCGCATGCAGATCGCCTTGTTGAGCAGGCGATCTTCCGCGGCTTCGAACTTGGGCATGGGACCGCTTGGCCGAGCGCTCGGTTAAGTCTTGCCAGTCTCTGCGAGTGCGGTCGAGGGGTCGGGGCTCCCGGGCGACTCGCAGGTGGATCGAGAAGCGATCGCGTTACTCCTCGCCGTCCGGATCGGCGAGGTACTCCTCCTGCACCGCCACTACCTCACTCGAATCTGCACAGGCCGCGTACCGACGAAGCGGCTCGTCGTTCATCTCGATGAAGGCCTCGCCCCAGGAGAAAATCTCCAGCAGCTCCTCCGCAGCCTGACGCTCGCCTAGGATCGCGAGGCCGCCGGCCAGCGCCTCGGCGGTCGTGAGCTGGAACGGTTTGCCGAAGTTCACTGGATTGGCTGCCACCAGAAACGGCAACGCGCGGTGCTCGCCGGCGATGGAGAACTGCGCGGCCTCGGCGGTCTCCCAGGAGCAGTCGAGCGCGACGAGGCGCTCTGCCAGGCCGCGGTCCGCGGGGGAGAGCGCCTGCTCGGAGTGGGGATTGAGCACGATCCCGTACGGCGTCTCGCGGTCGCTCCGGTGCAGTTCGAGCGCACCCTCGCGTTCGAGTCGGCGCGCAGTGCACTTCTTGGGATCGTCGTCGCCCTCGTAGCGGGCGTGCAGTGCGAGGGAGTCGGCCACTGGAGATGCTACTCGGGGAGGGAAGAAAAGCGCCGCGGGGTCGGCTGTCAGCCGCTCCGGCACGGTGGTGCCCGCAGGAATCGGTCTGGAACCCGTGGCCAGCCGTCGTTACTCGGAGGGGTCGTTGCCGCGCCGGTGGAGGTACACCATCTCCCAGAGCGCGCCTTCGAGGTCCTCGTCGGCCGCCTGGTCGAGCTGGCTGTACAGCGAGTCTGACACCGTGATCTTGGGCATCACTCGAGAGAAGGGCATGCAGGATCATTAAACTACTGCAATTCGTAACAGAGTAAACGAGACACGGTACCGTGCCACGAGGCGTCGACGATGGCCGATTCCACCGGTGTCGGGATTCACAGGAGGGCTCCGGGGGTCACGACGCACGATGGCAAAACCTGCCAGAACACTCTTGTCGGGCCCGGCCCCTGCTCTGTAACGATGCGCGTCGCTACTGGGGTCCCCGGCTTCGACACGCTGGTCGAGGGCGGGTTGCTCACGAACAGGCTCTATATCGTCAGTGGACCGCCGGGAAGTGGGAAGTCGACGTTCGCCTCGCAGTTCGTCACGAAGGGTGCGATCGACGGCCAGACCTCGCTCTTTCTCAGTCTCCACGAGACGAGCGAGGAGCTCGTCCAGGACATGTCCCGGTACGAGTTCGGCTTCGACAAGGCCGTCAGCTCGGGCCGGGTGAAGTTCCTCAACGTCTTCGACAGCGAGGCCAAGCGCTTGCTCGCGCCCTCCTCGCGCTCTGGCGGGGACTTCCCCGACAACGTCGAGAACATGACCAACCAGATCGTCTCCTTCGTCGACTCGAAGGACATCGATCGGCTGGTCATCGACTCCGCGATGCTCCTCGAGTACTACTTCTCGGACGACCTCGACGACTTCATCAAGTTCCTCACGGCGCTCAAGCGAGCGGACGCGACGACGATCGTCATCTCGGAGATGACCGATCCGACCTCCTACTCCGACGAGCACTATCTCGCTCACGGGGTCTTCTTCATGCACAACTACCTGGAGGAAGGCGGGATGCAACGCGGCGTCCAGATCATCAAGATGCGTGGGACCGACATCGACAGCAACATCCACGCCGCACGGTTCTCGGACCGGGGCCTCCGCGTCGACCCCGACCAGATCCTCGGTGAGTGAGATGACGGCCCAGACGCCGGTCCCCGGCACCTGATATGTACGAGGAACGCTTCGGCACCGACTGGGAGGAGATCGAGGATCGAGAGGAAGCCGTCCGCCGGGCCTTCGCCCTCGGCGTCGCCGCGCGGATGGACGAGCACTACCCCGGGGAACTCGATCGCATCAGCGATCAGGTCGAGTCGACCTACGACCGGAGTTTCGTCGAACTTGCCTTCCACGAGGGGCGGGACAAGGCCGACCGGATCGACCCCGATCCCGCCGCCGACGCGGGGGACGTCTGGGAGGAGGTCGTCGAGGGCACGACCCAGCTCGATCCCAGCGATCGGCCAGAGCAGGGCCAGGCCCACGAGAAGCAGGGGATCCCCGACGCCCTCGGCGGCTACCAGATCGACTCCCGGCCCGACGATTCCAGGGAGTCCGTCGGCAGACCGAAGTTCCTCAGCCGCGACGAGGCCCAGGAGCCCGAGCACCGCCGACGCGGTCGGAACCGGTCACAGCAACGCTCCAGCGGGAGCGGCGACGGGGACGATGACGACCAGCTCAGTGAGGAGGACCGCGAGGAGTTCGAGGAGATTCTCGACCCAGATTCGGACGACGGCTAATCGATCGGGGCTCCCGTCCATCGCCGCTCACGTCACAGGTGATCGCACCGCCGTTCACGACTGGCAAGGCGGCGTACTCACGACCGCTCAGTACTTCCGTCGCTGGCCCGGTCGCCAGCGCGGAGCCCCCGGACCAACAGCGCGATTCCGGCAGCGAGCAGCCCCAGCGGAACGAAGACGACGAGGAGTCCGACGACCGGGCCAGCGTCGAGCGAGACGGCGAGCGCGAACAGCAGGAACCAGAGCGGCAGCGTGAGCACCAGCGCTGCGATCCGGAGGAGCCACAATCTGGTTGCTGCTCGCATACCTGTACAGACGGTCCCGGAGCGGGTAGTCGTTGCCGTCCACCGGGTCGAACGCCGGTACTTTACGCCCCAGTGGCCTACCCGACACATGGCCGAACCGACGGATCGCAACCGGCTCGACGCCGAGGCCAGCCCCTACCTCCAGCAGCACGCGGACAACCCCGTCAACTGGCAGCCATGGGACGACGCCGCGCTCGCCGCTGCTCGCGAGCGGGACGTCCCCATCTTCCTCTCGGTGGGCTACGCCGCCTGCCACTGGTGCCACGTCATGGAGGAGGAGAGCTTCGAGGACGAGACGGTCGCCGAGACGCTCAACGAGAAGTTCGTCCCGATCAAGGTCGACCGCGAGGAGCGTCCGGACCTTGACTCGGTCTACCAGACCGCCTGCCAGCTCGTCTCCGGCCGTGGCGGCTGGCCGCTCTCGGCGTGGCTGACGCCCGACGGCGAGCCGTTCTACGTCGGGACGTACTTCCCCCGGGAGTCCCGTCAGGGGATGCCCGGCTTCCTCGATCTCCTCGAGGACGTCGCCGACTCCTGGGCGGATCCCGAGGAACGGAAGGAGTTCGAGCAGCGAGCCAGTCGGATCACGAGTCACATCCGCGAGGAACTGGAGGACACCGGCGAGGCAACGCGGGCCACATCCGCTGCCGGGACCGCCTCGTCGACCGACACCGACGCGGCCAGCGGCCTTGACGACGCCGGTGAGACCGAGCCGAGCCCCCTGGAGCGTGCCGCGAGTGCCGCACTTCGGAGCGCCGACCGCGACCACGACGGCTGGGGCCAGGGCCCGAAGTTCCCGCAGCCCGCACGGATCGAGGCGCTGTTCGACGCCGGCTGGTCCGCCGACAGCGTCGGGGGTGACGCGCAGGAGGACTCGGAGTTCCACGCAGTCGCGAACGCCGCCCTCGCCGCGATGGTCGACGGCGGGCTCTACGACCACGTCGGCGGCGGGTTCCACCGCTACTGCACGGACCGGGACTGGACGGTGCCCCACTTCGAGAAGATGCTGTACGACAACGCCGAGATTCCACGGATCCTCCTCGGCGCCCACCAGCTCATGGGGCACGATCGCTACGCGACGGTCGCCCGCGAGACCTTCGACTTCCTCGATCGCGAACTTGCGCACCCTGACGGTGCCTTCGCCGCCACGCTCGACGCGCGGAGTGCCGTCCCACACAATCGCACGGAGGACGGCCAGCAGGGCGAGCAGGAGGAGGGCGAATTCTACGTCTGGACGCCCGAGGAGGTCGCCGCCGTGCTCGACGATTCGGAGCTGACGGCGCTCGTCTGCGATCGCTTCGGGATCACCGAGCGCGGGAACTTCGAGGGCGCGACCGTCCTGACGATCGACGCGTCGATCGAGGACCTCGCTGCCGAACACGACCTCGACGCGGCCACCGTGCGCGAGCGGCTCGACGCCGCGCGCGAGCAGCTTCGGGAGGCACGCGAGGACCGCCCCCGACCGCGTCGCGACGACAAGGTCATCGCCGCATGGAACGGGCTCGCGATCCGTGCCCTCGCGGAGGGCTCGCTCGTGCTCGACGACGAGGGGCTCGCCGAGCGTGCGCTGGCGGCGCTCGCCGCGGTCCGCGAGCAACTGTGGGACGGCGAGCGACTCGCCCGGCGGTACGTTCCGACAGTCGACGAAGCGGCCGCGACGGGGTCGGAAACCGGCGCGATTGTCGACGTCGACGTCCAGGGGAGGGGCTACCTCGAAGATTACGCCTTCCTGGGCCGTGGCGCGCTCGCCTGCTACGAGGCGACGGGCGATCCAGAGCCGCTCGCGTTCGCGCTCGACCTCGGCGACGCGATCGTCGACGCCTTCTACGACGACGCGGCGGGCACGCTCTACTCGACGCCCGCCGGTGGCGAGGACCTCATCGCCCGCCCGCAGGAGCCCCGGGACCAGTCGACGCCGTCGAGTCTCGCCGTCGGGACGGACCTCCTGCTCGCACTCGACGCGTTCCGGTCCGACCACCGCTTCGAGGAGGCAGCTCGGCGCGTCCTCCGGACACACGAGGACAGGCTCGCGGAGCGCCCGCTGGAGCACCCTTCGCTCGCGCTGGCGACCGAGCGGGCGCGGGCGGGGTCGACGGAGGTCACTATCGCCGCCGGACAGGGGTCCGGCGGAGAGGCTCCAGCAGGCGAGGCTCCTGCGGGTAAGGCACCTGCAGCAGCGGCGTCCGCGGGGGAGGTGCCACCAGCGGGGATCCCCGTGTCCTGGCGATCGTGGCTGGCCGGCCGGTACCTCCCCAGGCGGCTGCTCGCACCGCGACCGCCCGACGCCGGCGGGCTCCACGGCTGGCTCGATCGACTCGGTCTCGACGACGCGCCGCCAATCTGGGCAGGTCGGGACGCGGCCGACGGCCCGACCGCCTACGTCTGCCGAGCGTTCACCTGCTCGCGACCGCTGACTGACCCCGACGCTGCGGATTCCTGGCTCGGCTCCTCCGGCGATACACGGCCTGCTGGCGATTCGGACCCCTCACACGAGAGCTGAAGCGGCGTCCTCGGCGCAGCCGAGTCAACTTCCAATCACAGCAAAGTTTATTGTCGCGGCACTCACACTGTGTCCACATGGCAGACGAAGCCGAACTCCGAGAACAGATGATCGACGCGTTCGAAGGTGCCGACTACCCGATCTCGAGCCCGATGGACCTCGTCCCGGCGCTCCCCGACGGTCCCTCGACCAGCTTCGAGTCCGGCGACTTCTCGATGACCGCGATGGAGCTCAACACCAAGCTCGGTGGCGGCGAGTTCCCCTACGACGACGTCGAGTCCTTCGTCGACGACGTGCTCGAGCAGCTCGAAGACCAGGACCTCATCTGAGAACGCGCGACTCGCGTTCGAGGCACCGGGCGGTTTCTTCGAGAACCTGACGCCGACAGCGTCGCGTAGCTGGAGGGCCGAACGGAGGGCCGGCGGTCGTCAGCGGGTGCTCAGTCGTCGCTCGCGGGATCGGTGTGGGGGACGCTCACCGGCGGATCGGCCGCGAGCTCCTCGCTTGCCCACTCCGGCCCGAGGTAGCGCGTCCAGATCACCAGCAGGCTCGGCAGGACGGCCACGGTCGCGAGGAAGGCGAACCCGATCGAGACCGCCGTGATGAGTCCGAACTGCTGCAGGGCCGGCAGGAACGCGAACGTGAGGACGCCGAAGCCGCCGGCCGTGGTCGCCGCGCTCCCAAGGAGTGCGCCGCCGGTTCCCGCGACCGTCGCGTGGAGGGCGTCGTCGACCGTCTCGTTGCGGTCGAGTTCCTGGTAGTAGCGCTCGCAGACGTGGATCGAGTAGGCGACGCCGATCCCGATCGTGAGGCTGGTGATCAGCCCGGTGATCGAGTTGAACGGCATCCCGATCAGCCACATCGTCCCGAGCACCCAGGACAGCGCCATGAGGATCGGGACCATCGCGACGATCCCGAGCGACCCGCGGCCGGCCGTGAGCCGGTAGGCACCGAGCAGGAGGACGCCGACCACGGCGAGGGTTACGACGAGGCTCCAGAGCACGGTGTCGAGGATCTGCTTCGAGATCTGCTGGGTAATGACCGTCCGCTGCCCCGTCGGGGTGACCTCGACGCTCGGGCCAGGTCCGTCGGCGGGGGTCCCCTGCCCCTCGATCCGGTCCGACTCGTCGCGGACCGCCGACACGAGCGAGCCGGTCTCGTCGCTGCTGGCGGCCAGCACCGTGATCCGGACCGAGCGGTACTCGCCGGATTCGGTGCGGTCGATCACGCCGGCTGCCGTCACCGGATCTGCCGCGTAGAGTGCGTCGTAGACCGCCTCGAGATTTCGATCCGGCAGCCCGTCACCGTCGGTGTCGCTGGCGGCGAGCGTCGCGTTGAACGATTCGTTGGTGGCCGCGACGCGCTCCATGGCCGTCGTCGGACTGGTGAGCGCCGCGCGGCCGTTCGGCAGCCGTGCGGCCGCCTCGGTGTCCCCGAGTCGCGTCGTGGCACCGCCGATCCGTTCGAGCGCCGCTGGATCGGTGACGTTCCCCTCGATCAACAGTTGTGCGTCGAGGTCCTGGCGGACGAACTCGTCTTCGAGGACGTCCATCGTGCCGATCGCGGTGTACTCGCTGGGCTGCATGCCGGCGGGGAGCGACTCCGTCCACTCCGGCGGATCGTCGGCGAGGAAGTCCGTCGTCTGGAAGCTCGAGTCGACCTGCGTCGCGCCGTACGCGCCGCCGAGGCTCACAAGCAGGGCGAGCACGAGCACGATCGCCGGAGCGCGACGTGCGACCCGCGAAGCACCTGCCAGCAGCCCGTTGAGCCGTCCCGACGAGCCGAAGGCCGAGGTCCGGCGATCGAAGCCGTGGGATTCGAGGAACCCGTCGAGTTCCACCTTCACCGCCGGGACGAACAGCGTGAACACGAACAGCGCGGAGACGATCCCGGCGGCGTTGACGATCCCGAACTCCTGAATCGGCGGGAGCGGGCTGACGACGTTCGAGAGGAAGCCCACGGCCGTCGTCACGGTGACGAGAACGAGCGCGAGCCCGACGCCGGCGAGCCCTCGCTTCATCGCGTCGGCTGAGGGCGTCGCGGTGCCGGTCGCATCGCTGCCGAAGGCCCTCCCACGGTCGCGGGCCTCCCGCGATCGCATGAACACGTGGATCGCGTAGTCGATCGAGAGCCCGATCAGCAACACCGGCACGGCGACGAACAGCTGGTTGAACGCGATCCCGGCCCAGCCCATGAAGCCGAAGGTCCAGACGAGCACGAGGCCGATCCCGGTCAGCCCGAGCAGGACGTCCACCACGTCACGGTACGCGATGGCGAGGACGAGGAGGACGAAGAGCAGGGCGAAGGGCCCGAGGATCGCGAGGCTCTCGTTCATCGACGTCGCGAACTCGTCGGCGGTGATCCCGACGCCGAAGACGCGGTAGGTCGCCCCGCCGCGCTCCTCGCCGATGGCTGCCATCGCCTGCTGGCTCTCGACCAGGAACTCGGGCGCGGTGTCGATCGAGACGAACTCGCCGCGCGTGTCCTGGCGGACGAGTACCATCGTGGCGTCGGCGGTGGTCTCGCCGGCCTCGTAGTCGGCGGGGAGGAGCATCAACAGCTCCGCGCGGTCCTCGGTGAGCACCGCCTGGATCGTGGCCTCGATTTCGGCGTCGCTCATCGATTCGATCTGGGCGATCTGGGCGTCCATCGACGGCACGCCGCCGGAACCGGTCGCTGCAGCAGTCCCGTTGGCGTCCCCGGAGCGATCAGCGGACTGCCCACGCGCGTTCCCGACTCGCCGTTCTCGGGCGATCGCGGCCGTCGCGATGGCCGAGGCCACGCTCGTGGTCGCCTGCTGCCCGGGCCGGTGCGCGAGCGTCCCGGCGACCGTCTCGTTTTGCCGTAGTGCACGCTGGTACCGCAGCGCTTCGAGCAGTCCCTCCTTGCTCAGGACGTTCTCGCGCTCGACGACTACCTGCGCCGTCGTCACGTTCTCGCCGGTTCGATCGTAGCGCGCCTGGATCCGATCGAGCGCTTCGGCCTCCTCTGAGTCCGTCTGGAACCCGTCGAGGGAACTCTGCTCTTCGACCTGCATCGCGCCGGCGATCATGCCGGTGGTCACGAGCAGGAAGGCGACGATCACCAGCCGGCGGTGATCGACGATCGCCTCCGCGAGGTCACTCACCGTCACGATACACCACCTCTGTCTGACTTACCGAACGAACGTTCGGTCATGTGTCGAACGAACGTTCGGTCTGCAATAACTGTTGTGGAACCCGTCTCCGCCGCCCGTCGGCACGTCGTTTAAACCCGCGTGGACCGAATGATCGGTCGAATGAGCGATCCCGTCGCCCTCTTCGCCGATCCCGAGACCAGCGAGGAGGAGATCTATCGAGCGACCTGGGAGGCCCTCCAGGCCCACGGGCTCACGGACCTCTCGATCCAGCGGATCGCCGACCAGACCGACCTCGGCAAGTCGACGATCTATCACCACTTCGAGGGCAAGGACGACCTCCTCACGTCGTTCGTCTCGGAGTTCATGCGGGAACACGTCGACGCGCTCGTGCTCCAGCTCCCCGAGGACGACATGCTCACCCTCTTCGATCGCTCGCTGGACCTGTTCATCCTCGGGGAAGGGCCGGACGGGACGACGCTCGACTCGCTCGTCGGCGACAAGATCAACGACGTCTACCTCCAGCTTCGCGCTCACGCCGCCACCGATCCTGCCTACCAGAGCGCGATCGCCGAGGCCGACGCCGTCGGCCGCGAACGGATGGTCGCGATGATCGAAAGCGGGCAGGCCGAGGGGCTCATCCGCGATACCGTCGACCCCGAGCGCGCCGCCGCGACCATCTACGCGTTCGTCGAGACCGCCCTGCTGGTCCAGAGCACGAGCGACGACACCGACTGGCTCCGGCACGTCCGCGCCAGCGCCGACGACTACATGGCGGACATCGTGGCCGACGGCGTCTCGTGGCCGCCCGACGACCAGTAATCGTCCGCCCGCAAGCGACACCACGGTGCGACCGACTCCGAGCCGTTTTAGCGCCCCCGGCGCGAGCACTCGTCCGTGATCGGGATCGTCGAGAGTCGCGCGGACGAGGCGTCCGAACACGTCTGTGAACACCTGCGCCGACTCGGGTCGTTCGAGGCGCGGACCGACCCCGACCGGGCGAACGCCGAGGGCGGGGGCACCTACCACCGTTCGGACGCGTTCGAACTCCGCAGCTTCGACGCCCTCCACCTCGAACTCGACCGCGTCGCCGACGCCTTCGACGACCCCGACCTGATCGTGTTCGCCTCCCGGCACTCCGGCGACACCGGACCGCTCCTCTCCGCGCACCCGACCGGCAACTTCGGCGACGCGGAGTACGGCGGGGCGGATCGTTCGCTCGCCCGGGCACCGCCGAACGCGCTCGCGGCGGTGATCGAGGCGCTCGCCGAGCACGCGCCCGAGGCATACGACGTCAGCCTGGAGTGCACCCACCACGGGCCCACGGACGTCGGGGCGCCGTCGATGTTCGTCGAACTCGGCAGCGGCCCCGAACAGTGGGCCGATCCAGCGGGCGCCGAGGCGGTTGCGCGAGCGATCCTCGACGTCGCTGGCGTGGCCGCTGACGCGCCGTTGGAGAACGATATCCGCCGACACGTCGTCGGCTTCGGCGGCAACCACTACGCGCCGCGATTCACCCGAATCGCTCGCGAGACGGACTGGGCAGTCGGGCACGTCGTGGCGGACTGGTCGCTCGACGAACTCGGATCGCCGGCCGCGAACGCCGACGTCGTCGAGCAGGCGTTCGCACAGAGCGCCGCAGACTGCGCCGTCGTGGAGGGCAGCCACCCCGCCCTGGAGTCAGCGATCGCGGACCTCGATTTCCGGATCGTCGGCGAGACGTGGCTCCGCGAGACCGCCGGCGTCCCCCTCGCACTCGTCGAGACTGCTGAGGACCGCCTGGTGGGCGTCGAGGACGGACTTCGCTTCGGCGATCCCGTCCGCGAGCGGGGCGGCGAGCGAGCCACCGCTAGCGGGTACGGTGCTGGAAGCGAGCTCACGGGATCCGGCGAACCGGCATCGACCCGTCTCGCGGTCGTCGATCTCCCTACCGACCTCCTCGACGTAGCGGCGGGGATCGACCGCGAGGCGACGATGGCCGCCATCGACGAAGCGTGCGTCGCCTACGAGACGACGGAGGCCGGCAACCGGCCGGGCGATCGAGCGCTCGTGCCCGGCGATGGGCTCCCGGACCACGACGTCCCACAGCGGCTCCTCGGCAGCCTCGCGGCGATCCTCCGGGAGCGCTTCGACTCGATCACCGTCGAGGCCGATCGCATCGTCGCCGAGGAGACGGCGTTCGACCCTGCGCTCGCGATCGAAGCCGGCGTCCCCGAGGGGCCGGCGTTCGGGAAGCTCTCGGCCGGCGAGCCGGTGGCGGTCGATGGCGAGACGGTCGCGCCAGAGGACGTCCACGAGCGCCGACGAGTCGAGTTCCCGCTCGGTGGCGAGTAACCCGGCCAGGAACCGCCGCGCCGGACGCTCGCCAGACCTCTGATTCATGTGGAAATCACGCCGAACGATCGGGCAAATAAGGATTTGCCAATCGGAAGTGGCCGAAATCGAAGGAGGGCACGACGTCTTGCGCACGTCTGACAGAGGGGGAACAGTAATAACCCTTCGTCCGTAATCGATTCGCCAAATGGACTCGCTCGTAGACGAGGCAATCGAAGAGGCCGAGGATGGGGAGGCCGAGCACACCGACGCGCCGGTCGACGGCGGGTCGGCAGACGACACCGTCGCCCCGGAGAATCGCACGGGCAACATGACCGACGAGGAACTCAAGGACGTCCTCGAGGACCTCCAGACGAACATCACCGTCGTGGGCTGCGGTGGCGCCGGCAACAACACGGTCAACCGGATGTTCGAGGAGGGCATCCACGGCGCGAAACTCGTCGCCGCGAACACCGACGTCCAGCACCTCGTCGAGATCGAGGCCGACGAGAAGATCCTCATCGGCGAGGAGAAGACCGGCGGCCGCGGCGCCGGCTCCCTGCCCCAGGTCGGCGAGGAGGCGGCCATCGAGAGCCAGGAGGAGATCAACGAGGCCATCGACGGCTCCGACATGATCTTCGTCACCGCCGGGCTCGGCGGTGGCACCGGCACCGGCGCGGCGCCCGTCGTCGCCAAGGCTGCGCGCGAGTCCGGCGCCCTCACGATCTCGATCGTCACGACGCCCTTCACCGCGGAGGGCGAGGTCCGCCGCACGAACGCGGAGGCCGGTCTCGAGCGCCTCCGCGACGTCTCCGACACCGTCATCGTCGTCCCCAACGATCGCCTGCTCGACTCCGTCGGCAAACTCCCCGTCCGCCAGGCGTTCAAGGTCTCCGACGAGGTCCTGATGCGCTCCGTGAAGGGCATCACCGAACTGATCACCAAGCCCGGCCTCGTCAACCTCGACTTCGCCGACGTCCGCACCGTCATGGAGCGCGGTGGCGTCGCGATGATCGGCCTCGGCGAGTCCGACTCCGAGGCAAAGGCCCAGGACTCCGTCAAGAGCGCGCTCCGCTCGCCGCTGCTCGACGTGGACATCTCCGGCGCGAACTCCGCGCTCGTCAACGTCACCGGTGGCAACGACATGGCCATCGAGGAGGCAGAGGGCGTCGTCGAGGAGATCTACGATCGGATCGACCCCGACGCCCGCATCATCTGGGGGACCTCGATCGACGAGTCCCTGGAGGGCTCGATGCGCACGATGATCGTCGTCACGGGCGTCGAGTCGCCCCAGATCTACGGCGGCGGTGGCACCCAGCCCGACATGGCCGCGGCGAGCGCGCCGGAGCCCGCCGCGAGCCAGCCTCCGGTCGACGACGACGGCGACGACATCGACTTCGTGGAGTAATCTCGCTCCGGCAGGCCAGGCTTCGTTTTCCCTGCGATTCGTATTCCGCACGAGTTCCCGGACGAACACTCAACCGTCCTGCGCCCGTTCGCTTGCACATGGAGGTCACGGTGTACGGCCAGCTCAGGGCCGTGACGGGCCAGAAGCAGGTCGACGTCGACGCCGACGGACGGACGGTTCGCGACGTGCTCGACGCGTTCGTCGCGGCGTATCCTCGCGCCGAGCCGCACCTGTTCCGGGACGACGAGACGCCCCACCCGAGCGTCAGGGTCGCCGTCGACGGCACCATCGTGGAACTCGGCGACGCCTGTCCGGCGGACGCGTCACTGAGCATCCACCCGGCGATGCAGGGCGGGTGATCCGGTGGTCGTCCCTCGTCACTGCAACTCCCGTTTCTAGAGCCCGTACTGCTCTCGGACGAGGTGGGCCATCCCCTGCTCCTCGAGGACGTCCATCGGCGCGAGCATCGTGAGCTGGACCAGTCCCGGCAGCCGACCGATCTCCACCCCGCCCGTGAAGGTACAGCGCGTCCGGACCTCGCCCTCACTCATGTCCAGCAGGTCCCCGGCCCGATCGAAGGCGTTCTGGGTGGCGTCGTTGACCGTCGCGCCGGAGCCGATGACCTGGATCGGGCCCACGTCCGTCTCGACGTCGACGCCGTACTCCTCGCCGAGTTCGCGCCCTCGTTCGACGTCCTCGTCGCTGTAGGGCTCGGCGATGTGCGGCAGGTCTTCCACGTTCGGGAGGAGTAGCGGGCCGTCGAGGTCGAGACCGTCGATCACCTCGACCTCGAACTCGGCGTGGCCGCTGACGTCCGTCGTGTGGAGCGCGAGTTCGCCGTCGCCCTGGTTGGCGTGCATGTCGCCGACGTAGATGCCGCCACCGTCGACCTTCACCGGGCAGACGAGGATCGCGCCCTCGCGAACCGCGTTGACGTCCATGTGCCCGTCGGTGCGGGCCGCGAGTTCCTCCTCGTCCTCGAGGCCCCAGTCGTGGCCGGCGCCGATCAGGAACTGGCCGAAGTCCCCGGCGTTGTGGGAATCGGGCAGTTCGACCGGTGGCGTCGTCCCGATGTTCCCGATGAACGGGCGGAGGTGTCCGAGCGTCCCCGGCATCTCGGATGGCTCGTAGAGCAAGATCGGGTGCTGTCGGGAGTGCTCCGGGAGCGCAGCCGCCTCCTCGGCGCGCTCGGCGAGGTCGTGGGCCGCGTCGTGGTCGACGGTGATGCCGACCTCGCGATCGTCGTCGAAGACGGTCGTGATGCCGTACTCGAAAGCGAAGGAGGAGGCGTTCGCGCCACACTCCGCACAGCGGATCGACTCCTCGCCGGTGCCCTCGACGACGCTTTCCGGCCACTTCGCCCCGCACTCTGGGCACTGGTGATCCACGAACGGATCGTCGCCGAAGGCGCCTTCACGCTCTGCCATCGACCCGGTGCTCGTGGCGACGCTCGTGACCTCGATGTCGCGAATCCTGATCGCGATGGCGTCGCCGACCTCCGCGCCCTCCACGGCGATCGGTTTCGTCACCTCGTGGCCGCCGCGGAACTTCGGGGTGATCATCGGCCCCCAGCAGGCCGGTGGGGTGTGCGTCCGGACCGTCCCGCCGTCGGCGACCGTCCCCGCCCACTCCTGGTCGGGGCCGACGAGTCCGAGCGTGTACTCCTCGACTGCGAGCTGGTCGACTATCTGTTGAGCCATGGTCCGTGTGAACGTTCGACAGAGATGGCAATAAGAATTCCCTCCCGCTTGCACGCTGCCGTCACGAATCGACAGTTCGACAGTCTCGGTGCGCAGGTCCCTGCGGACCCGTACCGTGCGATCGGGGGAAACCATGGGGCAGCCGATGCGATGGGCATGGCCGATGGGATTATTTGTCCCGTCCGTCCACGTTTTCTCGGTGTAGGTGGGGTGACTACGCAGACGCAATCCGTTCGGATCCTTCACGTCGACGACGAGCCCGGGTTCGCGGACCTGGTCGCTACGTACCTCGGTCGTGAGGACGACCGGATTACCGTCGAGACCGCAACCGCCGCCAGCGACGCACTCGACCTCCTCGCCGAGCGCCAGTTCGATTGCGTGCTATCCGACTACGACATGCCTGGCCGAAACGGGATCGAGTTCCTCGAGGCCATCCGGGAGCGCCACGGGGACCTTCCCTTTATCCTGTACACCGGCAAGGGGTCCGAAGAGATCGCGAGCGAGGCGATCGCCGCGGGCGTCACGGATTACATCCAGAAGGATTCCGGCAGCGACCACTACGAGGTGCTGCGCAACCGGTGCCTGAATGCGATCGAAGCACACAGCGCCAGGCGGCGCGCGGAGAACCTGGATCGAATCCGCAGCGTCGCCCGGGACGTCAATCAGGCGCTCTTGCGGGCGGAGACGCGGAAGGAAGCCGAGGAAGCGGTTTGCCAGGTAATCGCCGAGGCCGAACCGTACCAGTTCGCCTGGATCGGTCAGGAGGATCCGGAGACGGAGACGGTCGTCCCGCGGGCCTCGGCAGGAGCCGACGAGGGCTACCTCTCGTCGGTCGAGATTACGACCGACGACAGCGAGACGGCCCGTGGCCCGACGGGACGAGCGATCGCAACCGGCAGCCTTCAGGTCGTCCAGAGCGTCCGCGAGTCGTCGACGTACGACCCCTGGCGGGGAGATGCACTCGACCGGGAGTTCCGCTCGAGCGCCGCGGTTCCACTGCTCCACGAATCGGCCAGTTTCGGCGTGTTGAACGTGTACGCCGACCGGACTCGCCCGTTCGACGCGGACGAACGTGAATTACTCGAAGAACTCGGGAGCGACGTCGCCCACGCGTTACACACGCTCCAGATCCAGGCGGACCTTCGAGAGACATCGACCAGACTCGAGGCGCTCTTCGAGCACTCACCTGACATGGTCGACATCCACGGCATCGACGGCACGATCCTCGACGCCAATCCCCGGCTGTGCGATTCGCTGGGCTACTCGAAGGAGGAACTGTGTGGGATGGACGTCTGGGAGATCGACGAGACCATCGATCCAGCGGCGGCCACGCAGATCTGGGAAGAGATGGACGCGGGCGACCGATGCGAACTCGAGGGATCGTATCGCCGGCGGGACGGGACGACGTTTCCGGTCGAAGTGCACCTCGAGCGACTGGACATCGAGGGCGAGGGGCCACTCTTCATGGTGATCAGCAGGGACGTGACCGAACGCAAGCGGTCCGAAGACGTGCTCACTGCGCTGCACGAGGCCGGGTCGCGCATCACGGCGTGCGATACCGTCGGCGCCGTCTGTGAGGAAACGGTTCGGGTCGCCGCGTCGATCCTGGAGTTCGACGAGTCCATGATCGCCCTCGAGGAAGACGGAGTCCTCGAGATTCGAGCGACGTCGGAGCACATGCGCGACGACGCTGTCCGGCCGATCCCGGTCGACGAGGGTGTCGCTGGCAAGACGTATCGGACCGGTGAACCGGTCCTCACCGAGGATATGCGGGACGAGCCGGACGCCGATCCTCAGGGGGACTTCCGCTCGGGCATCAGCCTCCCGATCGGCGATCACGGAAACTTCCAGGCGGTTGCCGACGAACCCGGCGCGTTCGACGAGACCGACATCGAACTCGCGGAGCTCCTCCTCTCGCAGGTCGATTCCGCGCTGACGAGACTCCGTCACGAGGAGCAACTGCGGGAACGGAACGAGCGCCTCGACGAGTTCGCGAGCCTCGTGTCCCACGACCTCCGGAATCCACTGACCGTCGCGACCGGTCACCTCGAACTCGCCAGGGAAGACTGTGAGAGCGAGGCGCTCGAGACCGTCGAAACGGCGCTGTCGCGCATGGACGATCTCATCGAGGAACTCCTCACAGTCGCCAGGGGTGACGTGGACAAGCTCTCGACCCGTCCGGTGTCGCTTCCATCCGTCCTCGAGGAGTGCACGGAGGTCGTCGATACGAACGACGCGACGATCGAATCCCGCACCGAGCGCACAATTCTGGCCGATCACCAACAGCTCCGACAGCTCCTGGAGAATCTGCTCGCGAACGCGGTCGAGCACGGCTCGACCAGCCCAGGCTCGCAAGCTCCCCAGGACGCCGTGGAATCTGACAACGACGGCGTGACGATCACCGTCGGCGATCTCGAGGACGGATTCTTCGTCGAGGACGACGGGCCCGGCATCCCGCCGGAGCGACGCGACGACGTCTTCGAACTGGGCAACTCGACGGACGACGACGGGACGGGCATCGGCCTCCACATCGTCGCCCAGGTCGCGGAGAACCACGGCTGGTCCGTGTCGGTAACGGAGGGGAGCCGAGGGGGCGCGCGATTCGAGATTACGGGCGTCGAGGACGCCTAGGGAGGTCCCCGCCGACTGACACAGCCGTCTTTTGAGCGCACCGTTCAGGCTCCCCTGTGCAGGAACGATCCGGCGTTCGTTCTCACTGCTTCGAGTTGCAGCCCGCCGTCTGGTCGGTCAAATGCCCGTTTGAGTTTTCACAATGCCATTTGTGGGCCGCCACAGAGTAGCGGTCGATGAAGGACCTCGCGCAGCTCCAGGCGCCCGTCGAGGCCGACCACGGGCCGCCGCGCGTCCTCGACCTGACGGGCGAGCGCGCCGACGAGGTGTTCTCCGCGCTCTCCTCGGCGACCGCGCGCACGATTCTCTCGGCGCTCTACGAGGAACCGAAGCCGGCCAGCCAGCTCGTGGGCGAGACCGACACCTCGCTCCAGAACGTCCAGTACCACCTCGATCGGATGCAGGACGCCGAGTTGATCGAGGTTGCCGACACTCGCTACTCCGAGAAGGGCAACGAGATGTGCGTCTACGCGCCAACCGACGCTGCGGTCGTCCTCTGTGGCAGCGAACAGAGCGCGACCGACAGGCTCCGGGACGCCGCGCCCCGACTGCTCGGCGCCGTCGGCGTCCTCGGCGGTGCCAGCCTCGGCGTCCAGTTCCTCTGGACCGAGTACGTCGTCGCGACCGGGTCGTCGGGTGGCTCGGCCGAGCAACCGATGACGATGGATACCACCTCGACGGCCGCCAGCAGCGCCGGGAGCGAGACGCCACTGCTCGCCGAACCCGGCGTCGTCTTCTTCCTGGGCTGTCTGGCGGCCCTGCTCCTCGTCGGGATCGCACTCCTCGCTCGGCGACGGTACGCCGATCGGCAGTCCGGCAGCGATCGACCTGCCACCACCGCGCGCTAGGCCGTGCGTTCGGTCGCCCATCGCTCGTTCGGTCCGAGAGCGCTCCGTTCGGTCGCCGCCGCTCTATTCAGTCCCCGATCGCGTCTATCACGCGCTGGTGGAACTCCTGGAGCACGGCGCTCTCGTCTTCGGCGAGCACGACGTCGCTGGCCGCCAGCGTCGCGAGCCCGAACGCCGCCGGCGACGGCGTGTCGACGGTGAACTGCTCGACCGCGAGGTCGCCGGCCTGGACGCGCTGGCAGGCCCACTCGATGCCGGCGACGTGGAGGCGGTCCTCCAGGATCTCGCGGTAGGTCTCCTCGATGACGGCGAAGTCCTCGAGGCTCTCGGCGAAGGAGAGCAACATCTCGCTGGAGACCTGCTGTTCGCTGGCGGACTTCTCGTAGCCCTTGTACCGCTTGAGGATGAGCAGCGAGCGCGTCGCGTTGATCCGGAAGTACCGCTGGAGGAGGTCGGTGCCGTCGAGCGCGCTCCGGAGATCCGCCCGGACGTCGGCGGGATCGAGGTCCTCGAGGATGCCCGCGAGATCGATCTTCCGGTTGAGCGGCATCGAGAGCGTGAACCCGGTGTCCGCGACCGCCACCGAGACGTTCGCGCCGGTCTCCCGGGCGCAGCGATAGGCCAGCAGGCGCGACATGCCGTCGTTGAACCGGCGGCCGTACGCCGAGCGGACGTGGTAGTGGCGCTTGTACTCGTCGTGGTCGCGCTCGACCTCGACGACGAGTCGGTCGGGCGTGCTCACGCTCTCGGTCCCCGCGAACTCCAGTTGCGTCTCGAAGAAGCGCACGAGCGCTCGAACGGTGTTGTCGTCGAGGGGGAACTGCCTGAGCCAGGTACGGGCGGCCGCCGGACCGCGGTTCGCGAGGACCTCGACGAGTTCCTGCTGGAACGCGAGGATCTCCTTCCCGAGGTCGAAGGAGAGCGGGAGGCGCTCGGAGTACCAGGAGGGCACGGTCGGCCGCGCGCTCGTCCGGTCGACGTACACCTTCGACCCGCGTCGGTAGCGGTACGCGAAGCGGTCGCCGCCGAGGACGAACACGTCGCCGGGTTCGAGCGTGTCGAGGTACCCCTCGTCGAGTTGGCCGACCCACTCGTCGCCAGAGCGGGTGACTACCTGGCAGGTGAAGGAATCGGGGATCGTCCCGATGTTGGTCATGTAGATGACCCGGGCGAGGCGGCCCCGCTTGCCGATCAGCTGCTGCCCGACGTCGTAGTCCTCGTAGTGGTGGCGTCCGCTGGGGGGATCGTTCTCGTCGCGCCAGATCTTCGCGTAGACGTTCTTCTCCTCGAGGTTGTCGTACTCGGCGCGGAGGTAGCGGACGAGTTGCTCCCACTGGGCGTCGTCGTAGTCCCGGTAGGGGTACGCACGCCGGAGGATCCCGACGACCTCCGATTCCGGCCGTGGCCCGTTGATCGCCATGCCGTAGACGTGCTGGGCGGCAACGTCCTGGGCGCCCTCGGGGATCGACACGGCGTCGACGAACCCCTCCTCTGCCTTCTTCAGCATGACCGCACACTCGATCAACTCGTCGCGGTCGAGCGCGATCACCCGGCCGGTCACGGTCTGGCCGACGCGGTGGCCGGCCCGCCCCACGCGCTGGAGCAGCTCCGCGACGGACTTCGGCGAGCCGACCTGGACGACCATGTCGACGTGGGGCATGTCGATGCCGAGCGCGAGACTCGTCGAGGAGGTCACCACGTCGAGGTCGCCGTCTTTGAGCCCCTGCTCGATGTCCTCCCGGCGCTCTCTGGAGAGGCTACCGTGGTGACAGCCCGAGGTCTCCTCGTCGTACTCGTCGTAGCGCTCCCGGAGCGTGTGGAGGACCCGCTCGGCGCCCGAGCGAGTGTTCGTGAAGACGATCGTGTTCGTATTGGCCTGGACGAGTTCGTGGAGTCGGTCGTAGAAGCGGCCGGTGACGGCGTCCCTGGGCGTGTTGATCAGGTCCTCGGTCGGACACTCCAGCGCGAGGTCGAACTCGCGAGCGAAGCGGGTGTCGACGATCTCGACGTCGCGGTGGTCACCGGCAGACTCGCTCCGCTCGTCTCCCGAGCCCTCGCTCCCGCCGCTCGCGAGGACCCCGCCTGGCTCCTGCTGCCCGACGAGGAACTCGCCGACGTCCTCGAGTGGCTCGATCGTCGCCGAGCAGCCGATGCGGGTCGGCGAAGCGTTCGCGAGGTGCTCCAGGCGTTCCAGGGAGACGGAGAGGTGGGTGCCCCGCTTCCCGTCGGCGAGCGCGTGAATCTCGTCGACGATGACGTACTCCACGGAGCGGAGTTTCTCCTTGAACTTCGGCGAGTTGAGGAGGATTGCGAGCGTCTCCGGCGTCGTGTTCAGGATGTGCGGAGTCGTCTCCAGCATCGCCTGGCGCTCGGCGTCGTCGGTGTCGCCGTGGCGGATCGCGTGGCGGATCTCGACGGGGTCGTCGTCTCCCTGCGATGCCATCACCGACTGGATCCCCTCCAGTGGCTCGGTGAGGTTCCGGTGGATGTCGTTTGCCAGCGACTTGAGCGGCGAGACGTAGAGGCAGTACACCTCGTTGTCGAGGTCGTCGGCGCGGCCCTTCCGGACGAGGTCGTCGATGACGGCTGAGAAGCTCGCTAACGTCTTGCCTGATCCAGTTGGCGCACAGACCAGCGCGTTCTTGCCGTCGAGGACGTGCGGAATCGCCTCCTCCTGTGGCGGCGTGAAGAAGCCGCCGTTCTCGGGGACGTACTCGCCGAACTCCTGGATCCACCACTCCCGGATCGCGGGGTCGAGGCGGTCGAGGACGTCCGCGTCGGAGATGCGGTGCTCCTCGGGATCGAACCCGGTCGCGGCCGCGAAGCCCTCCCGCCAGTCCATCGAGACGCGTTCGGGGTTCGAGGGGTAAGACGATTCGCCTCCCGGAGTGGAAGTGGTCGGTGGGCGTCGATTTGCTACCGCTTGAATCCAATACGCAATACGAACGCACCAACTCCTCGTACTCTGGCTACTCATCAATTTCAAACTCAATACCAAGCGACTGCGAGCACGGTACCAGATCGAGACGTCCGTAAGGCTTGTATACAAAGTAAACATAGCATACGCCATGGGAACCATCTCGGCCCGCGTGCCCGACGATCTCGAGGAGCAACTCGAAGCCTACCTCGAGGCCGAGCAGTTCGACCGCAGTACTGCTGTCCGGAAGCTGCTCGCTGATGGGCTCGATTCCTGGCGGAAGGAGCACGCCCTCGACCTCCTGGAATCCGGGGACGTCTCCTTCAACAGGGCAGCCGAGATCGCCGATCTCTCCGTGTGGGACTTCGCCCGGCTCGCCGAGGAGCGTGACGTGACGTGGGTCGGTGGTGACCACCTCGCCGACGATCTCGACGATCTCTGAGGGATGTACGTCTTCGACGCCACGCCGTTGATCTATCTCGCCACGGTCGAACGACTCTCACTCGTCCTCGAGCACGTGGACGATGCCGTGCTCCCAGAGCGAGTACACGAGGAAGTCGTAGTGCGCGGGAACGAGGAAGGACACGCCGATGCTCGCCGCATCGAACGAGTGGTCGATACCGGGAGCCTGCGAGTCGTTTCGGCGTCGGGTAACGACGTATTCGGTCGGATCGCACGGAATCAGCAGTTGACCGACGCGGATGCCGCAGTGCTCGCGATCGCCGATACCAACAATGCGGTCGCAGTTATGGACGAGCAGTACGGTCGCGACGTCGCGGATGCCGAAGGGATCCGGACGCGCGGCACTGCGTTTC
This sequence comes from Salinarchaeum sp. Harcht-Bsk1, assembly GCF_000403645.1. Classification (NCBI taxonomy): domain Archaea; kingdom Methanobacteriati; phylum Methanobacteriota; class Halobacteria; order Halobacteriales; family Natronoarchaeaceae; genus Salinarchaeum; species Salinarchaeum sp. Harcht-Bsk1. The sequence goes on along the minus strand of NC_021313.1, from coordinate 879,637 downwards.
TGGTCCTTCGACTGCTACGGGAGGGGATCCTCGACGCTGAAGCGACCCGGACGATCGTCGACGAGATGGTCGAGGCCGGATGGTACTGTGCGCCGAATCTGTATGCGCGTATCCTCGGGAAGATCGAGGAACTGGAGACTACGTAAGCCCGCCCGGACCGGAGCGTTTTTGCTCGCGACGGCAGCCATCTGATACATGACCGAGGACGGGGACGCTGGCGCGGACGGACCGGACCACCCGCACGGCGACGAGCCGGACGCCGAGGAGGGACTCACCTACTCCGAGGCGGGCGTCGACATCGGCGAGAGCGAGGCCGCGACTGCAGCGTTGCTCGACGCCGTGGGCAACGTCGTCGACACCGAGTACGCCGGCATGCTCGAAGTGGGCGACCAGTATCTCGCACTGGCGACCGACGGCGTCGGAACGAAACTCATGGTCGCCGAGGCGATCGAGGACTACACCACGATCGGCATCGACTGCGTCGCGATGAACGTCAACGACCTCGTCGCGGCGGGCGTCGAGCCGCTGGCGTTCGTGGACTACCTCGCGGTCGACGAGCCCGGCGAGACGCTCGCCAACGAGATCGGCCAGGGACTCGCCGATGCAGCGGAGGAGACGGGCATCGCCCTCCTGGGTGGCGAGACCGCCGTCCTCCCGGAGGTCGTCACGGGCTTCGACCTCGCCGGCGCCTGCGTCGGGATGGCCGACCAGGACGCCGTGTTCCCGGGCGAGGCCGAACCGGGCGACGCGCTCGTCGGCGTTCGATCGAGCGGGATTCACTCCAACGGTCTCACGCTCGCCCGCGAGGCCGCGACGCTCGACCACGAGTACACCGATCCCTTCCCGCCGGACCCCGACAGGACGATCGGCGAGGTGCTCCTCGAGCCGACGGCGCTCTACTCTGACCTCCTCGAACCGATGCGCGAGCACGGGGTGCGCGCCGCGGCCCACGTCACCGGCGGCGGCTGGACGAACCTCGAACGGATGGGCGAGCACCGTTACGAGATCGAGGACGCCTTCGACCCCCAGCCGGTCTTCGAGTTCGTCCAGGACGCCGGCAACGTCTCCGAGAAAGAGATGTACCGCACGTTCAACATGGGCACCGGCTTCGTCGCGGCGCTCCCGGCCGAGCGCGCCGACGACCTCGCAGAGGCCGTCGACGGGCGCGTCATCGGCCACGTCGAGGCCGGCAGCGGCGTCTCCATTCGCGACCTGGAACTGGGCGGCGAGTAACAGTCCGGAACTGGGCGGCGAGTAACAGTCCGGAACTGGGCGGCGAGTACCCGTCCGAAGGCCGGCCAGCGCGCCAACTCGGTCCTTCCTCCTTCGATCTACCCGAGACTTACGTCGAGAAAGAGCATGACGATCGTGCCGGCCATCAGGCCGAGCGTCGCGAGCCGTTCGTGGCCCCTGATGTGGGTCTCCGGGATGATCTCATCGGAGATGACGAACAGCATGGCACCGGCGGCGAAGCCCATCGCGTAGGGGAGCAGGGGTTCGACCTGCGAGACGGCCACTGCGCCCAGCACCGCGAGCGGAATCTCGACGACGCCGGCCCGCACGCCGGCGAAGGCGGCGTAGAAGTTCCGATCGAGTCCGGCGTTGATCGCGGCGACGGAGACGGCCAGGCCCTCCGGAATGTTCTGGATGCCGATCGCGATCATCAGCGAGATGCCGGTGTCCACGTCGCCGGAGCCGAAGCCGACGCCGACGGCCAGCCCCTCGGGCATGTTGTGCAGCGTGATCGCGAGGATGAAGAGGACGACCGGCGCGAGGCGCTCCTCGTCGAGCGGCAGCGTCTCGGACGGGTTCGCGGCGTCCGTCCGACGGCTACCGGTCAGGAGGTAGTGGGCGTGGGGAACGAGGCCGTCGGCCTGGTCGAGGAAGGCAGCGCCGAGTGCGATCCCGACGAGCACTGGGATCGGATCGCCGCCAGCGTAGTCCTCGATGCCCGGGATGATCAGGCTCGTGAAGGCGGCGGCGAGCATGACGCCGGCAGCGAAGCCCAGCGCCGCGTCGAGGGCGCGATCGGAGGGATCCCGCCAGACCATGACGAGCGACGCGCCGACCAGATTCATTCCAGCGATCACGAGGCCACCGACGAGCCCCTGGACGACGGGGTCTGTGCCGACGAGGTCGACGAACGTCTCGGTGACGGTCATGGCGGGTGCCACCCTCGCACTGGTCCGAACCTCGAACCGCCGACGGTCCGCCGCATGTGCTCTCGCGTACGGAAGCGTCCATCAAGAAAGCACCCGGTCGCCCACGCGTGCTGCTCTCGTTCGTTCGGCGCTTCAGAAGTCCTCTCGACCGACCTGCGCCCTCTGGAGACCACCCAAATCGCTCTGCGTCCTCAGGAGACCTGCGCGGCGATGTCGGCCTCGGTGATCAGTCCCTGGAGCTTCCCCTTCGAGACGACCATCACGGCCTTGTTGTGATCGAGCGAGCTGTCGATCTCGTCGAGCGTCGCGTCCAGCCCCTTCTGGCTGATCGACTCGTCCATGACCTCGCTCACGGGCAGTTCGCCGACCGGCGAGTCCGTCTCCGAACTCGCCTCGCGGATCGCAGTGTGGGAGATCAGCCCCTCCGGCGACTCGTCGCGGACGACGGGTAGCTGTGAGAAGCCCGCCTCGTCCATCCGGTCTTCCGCCTCCTGGACGGAGTCGTCGGGCGCGACGGTCGCGACGTCCTCCGTCATCAGGTCCGCAGCCCGCGTCACCCCGGTCTCCTCCTCGTCGAGTGCCTGGACGATCCGGCGCAGCGTCGAGAGTCGCGGATCGACGTCACCGCCCTCGATGCGGGCGATCAGCGGCTGTGAGACGTCCGCGGCGTCGGCCAGCTCTGCCTGCGTGAGGTCGATCTCGTCGGACTTCCGGCGCTGCTTGAGATCCTCCGGCGTCGGTAGCTCCATGGGAAAAGATAACCGAAGGTAATACTAAAGCGTTCGGGTGGGCGACTCGGGGCCGCTATCGCTCGAGAGGGGTTCGGCGATCGCTCACCGAAGGAGTTGGTAGCGAACGTACCGGTACACCGGGAACAGGGAATCCTCGATGCGCTCGGGTACGCCCGAGGGCTGGGCGTAGACCAGTACCGGAACGTCGACCTCGTCCGCGCGGCGGACGACCCGATCCGGCGTGCTCCCGAACACCCACTGGCTGAGTCGACGATCCCGCGACGCTCCGATCACGAGGACCGCGCCTTCCCGTCTCGCGACGTCCACGAGACCCTCTTCGACCGTCGGCGCGTCCACGGTGTGCACTTCCAGCTCCTGGAGGTCGGGTAGCTGCTCCACGGTCCCTTCGGGATCCTCTGGGGTTCCGGGGCCCATTGGATCGACCGAGACGACGTCCACCGCAGCACCCTGCTCGCCGAGCGCACGGACCATCGGCATCGCGCCGCCATGGTGGGGGCCGCCCCCAGCACCGATGGCGACCGTCTCGAACGTCTCGTCGCCGACGAACCCGCTGGCGAAGACGACATCGCAGGGTGCCTGATACGCGACGGTTTCGGTCACCCCGCCGCTCTCCTCGGGATACCCCATGAGGATCAGGTTAACCTCGTCATTCCTGGCCGTCTGAATGATGTCGAACGCGACGTCTCGACAGGTGTGGCCCTCGACGGTGTACTCGATGGAGTGCTCGTCTTCGGCGAGGATGTCCTCGATGCGATCCGCGCGCAGCCTCGCCGTGTCGGACACCATCTCGTGGGGCGTCTGATCGGGAATCTTCGTGACGGTCAGCACCTGCACGATCGGGGTCCGGTCTCGCCCCTGGGCGAGGTGCTCTGCGAGCGCGACGTACTTGGAGGCGTCTTCGGGTCTGGCGATGGGGACGAGGATCCGGAACCGGTCCTCGTCCGCCGTCCCTGAAGCGGCAGATTCGGGCGCTTCGAGGTCGGATTGTTCCTCGGCGCCTGCCCGTCCTGCACTCGCCTCCACGTGGCTATCTCCCCCGGTACTCGTCGAGGCCGGCGTGGCCGTAGGTTCGCGCACGCGCTGGAATAGCTCCTCGACGTCCGGTCGTCCGCCCCACGCGAGGTAGACGAGCACGAGCGATAGCGTCAGCGCGACCCCTGTTCCGACGCCTTTCACCGGCAGATTGGTGATCAAGGCGAGGTTCGCGAGGATCCCGAGGATCGGAACGACCGGCACCCCGGGCACCCGAAAGCCCCGCTCGATGTCCGGGAACTTCCGGCGGTGGAGGATCAACGCCGTGTTGACGACTGCCAGTGGCAGCAGGAGGTTGAACGTGGCGAATCCGGTGAGCGCCTCCAGTCCGAGGTCCAGTGGCGTCGGGCCGCCGTGGGCCGGGAAGACGACGATGAAGCCGACGATCATCGCGACGATCGTCGCCGTCGCCGTCGTCACGCTCCAGAAGGGCGTACCGAAGTCGGGGTGGATCCGGGTCATCGAACGGGGCGCCTGCCCCTGTCGCCCCATCAACGAACCGATGCCCGAGGCCGCGAGGATCGACGCGTTCGAGGCCGAGATCATCGAGAAGACCGCGCCGGCGACGATCAGCGACTGGCCGATCGGGCCGAGGAAGCCCTCCGCGACCCGGCCCATCGCCGTCTCTCCTTCCTGGGCGACGACTTCCGCGGGCACCGGCGAGTTCGTCATCGCGACGATGACGAACGCGTAGAGGATCGTGACCGTGACGATGCTCGCCGCGATCGCCTTCGGGACCGTCTTCCGCGGCTCGATGATCTCGCCCGCGCTCGCCGCGATCGCTGAGAAGCCAAAGAACGTGATGAACGCCAGCGCGGCGATCGACACGATACCGCCGACGTCTGTGCTGAACTGGGAACTGAACGTCGTCGTCGCGTCCGCCGGGCCGGCATAGGAGAACGCGCCGGCGATGAAGGCGATGAGGACGGCGACCTTCGCGCCGGTAACGATCACCTGGAAGGTACCCGACTCTTCGGTCCCGCGGGCGTTCAGGACGCCGAGCAGGACCGCCGCGGTGACGCCGCTGGTCCCGTGGGGCAGGAAGGAGAGCTGTTCGGGAATGATGAAGCGAACGAACCACTCGTCCATCGTCGCGAGGTAGAACGCCGTCGTTCCGGTGTAGCCGAGGAACAGCGACATCCCGATGCCGTAGGTCAGCAGGTCGCGGCCGTCGAACGTGCGGGACGTGAAGAGGTAGCCACCGCCGTTCTCGGAGTAGATCGACGCGAACTCCGAGTAGCTCGCGGCGGTGATCCCCGCGATCACTGCTGCGAGCACGAACGCGATCACAGCACTCGCACCGATCTCTGCGACGGCCGTTCCGGAGAGCGAGAAGATCCCGGCCGCGATCATCGTCCCGAGCCCGATCGCGTAGGCGACCCGGAAGTCCAGCGTACGCGTGTGCTCCGCTATTGCATGACATGGGGTCGTCGAGGGTAAAAAGGTGCATCCAACTCGGAACATGACCCTACGGGCGCCGCCCTGGGGATGCCCTATCCGTCGCAGTTGTCGACATCGGTCGATCGCTCGCACGCTCGAGACTGTAAGAGAACAGAAAATGAGCACGGCGAAGAACCATCTCCGAGTGCCCGATCCCGGTGGCTTTTCCCCCGGCCGCGCGACGGTGCTACCATGACCGTTCGACTGGTGGGCGAGGGACCTGCGACCGAGGCCGTCGCCGCGGCGCTGGGCGACGTCGACGTTCGCGTCGAGCGCGGTGGCCTCGAAGGCCTCGCCGACGCGACGCTCGGCGTCGTCTCGGGCACTGCCGGCGACGATCGGTTCGAGCGTGCCACCGAAATCGTCGCCAACTCGGCGTCGATCGACCGCTGGATCGCCGTCGAAATCGGTGGGATCGGCGGCGTTCCGATCGAGGGGATCGACGCCGCGATCGCCGGCTTCGCTGCCGACGGGCCGTGCTATCGCTGTCTCCAGCAACGCGTCGCGGCCAACGGCCCCGAGACAGCCGACGCCCCGAGCGCGGATCGGAGCGCCGTGCGGATGGCCGGTGCGATCGCGGGCCGGGAGGTGGTCCGCGCGCTGGCGGGCGAGGACCGCCTCTCGGGCCGCGTGATCGAGGTGCCACACGCCGAGCGAGAGCTAGTGCCGGTCCCCGGCTGTGACTGCGGTGACGGCGAGATCCGCGGGCCGTCGCTGGACGATCGGGTACCCCGTTCGTTCGAGGACCGGCCGCTCGAGGAGACGGTCGCGCGGATGGACCGCTCGATCGACCCGCGGATCGGGATCGTCGCGGAGATCGGCGAGGCCGAGTCCTTCCCCGCGCCGTACTACCTCGCGACGCTCGCGGACACGACCGGGATCAGCGACGGCGACGCGCCCCGGCAGGCCGCCGGCGTCGCCGACGACTGGAACGCCGCGCTCGCGAAGGGCGTCGGCGAGGCGCTGGAACGGTACGATGGGGCGCTGTATCGCGACGCCGCATTCCGCACCGCTGCCTCCGGCGAACTCGACGACGCAGTGCTGCCCGCGGCCTTCGCCGGCGCGGGCGAGGACGCGCCGGGTGCCGACGCAGACCGATCGCTTCCCTGGGTCCGCGGGGAGACGCTGTCGAATTCCGAGAGCGCCCAGAACGAATCCGAGGACGTCTGGCTCCCTGCCGCCGCCGTCCACTTCCCGCCGCCGGAGCCCCGCGTCCTCCCCAGCATCACGACCGGCCTCGGCCTCGGCTCCTCCGGCGTCGGCGCGCTGCTCGCCGGCCTGACCGAAACGATCGAGCGCGACGCGACGATGCTGGCGTGGTACTCGACGTTCGAGCCGCTCGGGCTCTCCGTCGAGGACGAGGCGTTCGAGCGACTCGCGAAACGCGCCCGGAGCGAGGGGCTCACCGTCACGCCGCTGCTGGTCACCCAGGACGTCGACGTGCCCGTCGTCTCGGTCGCGGTCCACCGGGAGGACCCGTGGCCCCGTTTCGCCGTCGGCTCCGCGGCGGGCCTTGATCCGACGGCGGCCGCGACGGGCGCACTGGAGGAGGCCATCCAGAACTGGATGGAACTCCGTTCGATCGGGCGGGAGCAGGCCCTGGACCGCCAGGACGCCATCGGTCACTTCGCCGACCTGCCCGACTCGGCACGCGAGTTCGTCGACGTCGAGTCGGCCGTCCCGGCGAGCGACGTTGGCCCGGCGGAGCCGCCCGAGGGCGAGGCGGCGCTCGACGCGCTCCTCGCTGCGCTCGACGACGCCGGGCAGGATGCCTACGCAGCCCGCCTGACCACCCGCGATCTGGCGGCGCTCGGCTTCGAGGCGGTTCGCGTGCTCGTACCATCCGCGCAGCCGCTCTTCACGGGGACCGCCCGGTTCGGTGAGCGGGCCGAGTCCGTACCGGAATCGCTCGGGTTCGAGTCGTGGCTCGACCGCGAGCACCACCCGTATCCCTGATCGGACGCCGCGATGTGGTCTGCGGCTCTTCTTCCGTCCGTTCACGGCAGTCTGTTCATCGTCACAGACGCCGGCCGTTCCGTGGGGTGGCGACGAGGCTTTCGGGCCAGCACTGCTACCCGGGCCCACAGATGAACATGCTCGTCGACGGCGAGTGGACGACCGACGCGGGCGAGTACACGGACGAGACCGGTGCTTTCCAGCGTCAGTCCACGACCTTCCGGGACCGCGTCGAGGACGCTCCCGACGCCGACCACCCGGTCGAACCCGGTCGCTACCACCTCTACGTGTCCTACGCCTGCCCCTGGGCGCACCGGACGCTGCTCGCCCGCTCGCTGAAGGGCCTCGAGGACGCGATCAGCGTCGACGTCGTCGATCCGTTCCGCGCCGAGGACGGCTGGCAGTTCACGCCCGCGAAGGACGGCTGCACGCCCGATACCGTCAACGGTACCGAGTACCTCCGGGAGGTCTACGTCGAGGCCGATCCCGAGGCGACCTGCCGCGTGACCGTGCCCGTCCTCTGGGACAAGCAGGAAGACACGATCGTCAACAACGAATCGAAGGAGATCCTTCGGATGCTCGACGTCGAGTTCGACTCGATCGCGACTCGTGACGTGGACCTCTATCCCGAGGGATATCGCGACGACGTCGACCGGATAATCGAGGAAATCTACGACCCGATCAACGACGGCGTCTATCGCACCGGCTTCGCCAACTCACAGCAGGCCTACGACGAGGCCGTCCACGAACTGTTCGACGCGCTCGACCACTGGAACGCCGTCCTCGCCGACCAGCGCTACCTCGCGGGCGACCGACTCACCGAAGCCGACCTCTGCATGTTCACGACGCTGGTTCGTTTCGATCGGGTCTACCACACGCACTTCATGTGCAACCACAGGCTGATCAGCGAGTACGACAACCTCTGGCCCTACCTTCGGGATCTCTACCAGACGCCGGGCGTGGCCGAGACGGTCGAGATGAACCACATCGAGGAACACTACTACACGACCCACCCGGACGTGAGTCCGAAGCGCATCGTTCCGATGGGGCCGGACCTCGACTTCGCGGCGCCACACGATCGCGACGACCTTCCGGGCGGGCCGCCCGAGGCACTCGCGACGTCCGGCTGAGAGCGCCCGTCGCCGCCGACCCGATCGCAGGCGACTATTTCTCCCTGCCGGAGGGCACTACGTTAAGTCGACGCCGCCCGAACGGCCTGCCATGCCGAGCTTTCGGATCGGATCGGCCTTCGGGGTCCCCGTCAAGCTCGATCTCACGTTCCTGCTCGTCCTGCCGCTGTTCGCGTACATCATCGGCTCCCGCATCGAGTCGACGGCCGAACTGTTCAACGACGTCCTCGGCGCGGGGCTCTCCGTGAACGCGCTCACCGGCGGAGCGACGCCGTGGCTCATCGGGGTCGTCGCCGCGGTCGGGCTCTTCGCCTGCGTGCTCGCCCACGAGTTCGGTCACTCGCTGGTGGCGATGCACTACGGCTTCCCGATCGACTCGATCACGCTCTGGATCTTCGGCGGGATCGCCTCGCTCTCGGAACTGCCCGAGGACTGGAAGCAGGAGCTCCAGATCGCGATCGCCGGGCCCGCGGTCAGCGTCGCGATCGGGATCGGCGCCTACGCACTCTCGACGGTCGTGCCCGCCGGCAACGACCAGGTCACGTACGTCCTGCTGTACCTGGGCGTGTTGAACGTCGCGCTCGCGGTGTTCAACCTCCTGCCCGCGTTTCCGATGGACGGCGGCCGGGTGCTGCGAGCGCTGCTGGGTCGCACGCGCTCGTTCGCGGAGGCAACGCGCATCGCCGCCAACGTCGGGAAGTGGCTCGCGATCCTGATGGGCCTGCTCGGCCTCTTTCGGCTCGACATCATCCTCGTCGGGATCGCCTTCTTCGTCTACATCGCGGCCGCCGGCGAGGCCCAGCAGGTCATCACCAAGGCCGCCTTCGAGGGCGTGCAGGTCCAGGACGTCATGACGCCCGTCGATCGGCTTCACGTGGTCTCTCCGGACGTCTCGGTCACGGAACTCCTCCAGCGGATGGTCCGCGAGCGCCACACCGGCTACCCCGTGATCGAGAACGGGGAGCCGGTCGGCGTCGTGACGCTCGGGGACGCCCGGGAGGTCCGCGAGGTCGAGCGCGATGCCTACGAGGTCCGCGAGATCATGAGCACGGACCTCGTGACGATCGCGCCCGACGGCGAGGCGATGACCGCGCTGACCCGGATGCAGGAACACGGCGTCGGGCGCCTGCTCGTCGTCGACGACGGGATGCTCGTCGGCCTGCTCTCGCGGAGCGACCTGATGGCCGCGCTCGACGTCCTCCGAGAGGGCGGCGAACTCGCCGAGTCGGCGACGGCCGGACGGCCCCCGGTCGACCGCCCCACGTAGGCCGTCTGGCGGCGTCGCCGACGGGTTCCTCGAATGGCCAGCGCGTGGGCTGCGTGTGCTCCGCTATCGCACGGGCCGCGCCCGGCAGCGTCGGCCCCGTGTCGGACGTTTTATGATGCGTGCCTGCCGGTATCCGATCGATGGTTCGGGATCCGTTCGAGGAGGCCGACGCGACCGACCTCGCCGCCCTCCTCGACGCGCTGAGTGATCCGGACTGCCGGGAGCTCCTCAGCGCGATCGACAGCCCGATGACGGCCGCGGAGCTCTCCGAGGAAACGGGGATCCCCCAGTCGACGACCTACCGCAAGCTCGACCAGCTCTCGGAGGCGTCGCTGCTGGAGGAACTCACCGAGATTCGCTCGGACGGCCGACACACGACGCGGTACGCACTCGCGTTCGAGAACGTCGAGGTCGGTCTCGACGAGGACAGGGAGTTTACCGTCGAGATCACGCGACCGACGCGGTCGGCCGACGAGCGGCTGGCCCGCATGTGGTCGGAGGTACAGAAGGAACTATGAGCCCACACGCAACCGCCGGAACGGAGGTACAGTTCGCAATCGCGATCGTCAAGACGCTGCTCCTGTTGACCGGCGGCGCCGTGACGTTCTTCGCCTACCGTGCCTACGCGCGGACACAGGATCGCTCGCTTGGGATGCTCGCGACCGGGTTCGGCCTGATCACGTTCGGCGTGTTGATGGCCGGGTTCTCCTCGGAGTTGCTCGAGCAGACGCTCGCGGTCGGAGTGCTCGTGGAGAGTCTCCTGGTACTCGCTGGCATGCTCGTCATCGCGTACTCGCTGTACGAGCCACAGTAATCAGCGTCGCTGCACATCGCGCTCGACCTCGTGTCGCTGCCACCGGTTCCATCCGACGACTTCTTCCTCCGACCGACTCGCTGCTCGCTCGATCGTTCCCGAGCGATTACTCGGCCTCGACCGTCTCGTCGCCGCCGTCGGCGTCGGTCGCGTCGCCCGCCGCCGCAGCCGCTTCCTCCAGCGAGCCACGGAGTTCGGGGATCGTCGACGTCAGGTTGCCGACGTCCTCGTGTGCGGCGTCGACGGTCTCGATCAGCTCCTCGACGGACTCGATCTCGGCTTCGAGGTCCTCGGCGTCCTCGAAGGCGTCGGCGCGCTCGCCCATCGTGTACCACTTCTTGGCGTCGCGGAGGTGGTCGACGGCGTCCCCCACGTCGAGGGCGGTCTTCAACCCGTTGAGCACGCCCAACGTGTTGTCCGCGTCGACGTCCCAGACGTCGTCGGCGGCGGGGAGGGCGCCGCGGGCCTGTTCCAGGGAGTCCTCGACGTCGGCGCGCATCTCGGAGGCGGCCTCGCCGAAGAGGTCGTCGTCAGCGAGCGTTGACTGGCTCATACCTCTACTTCGGTCCGAGGGGACCTAAGGGATCGCCCGACAGTGAAAGTGAAACTGAACGGCTCGGGGGCCCAGGCTCCCGATATTGGCCGGACGGTGTTTCACTATCGTTTCGCAATCGATTCGTGGCTATCGAGGTTCCGCCGCGAATCCACCTGAGTCACCCGAGCGCCGCTCCCTGGCCCCGCGTCGCTTCCCGAAGGTCCGGCACGAGGTCGAGTCCCGGGTCCGTGTCCCCGAGCACGAACAGCGCGTAGATCCAGAGGTAACACTGGAAGGGAACCGCGACGGCGGCCGAGGCGACGATCCCGACGAGCGCGAAGATCGCGACGAGCAGTCCCAGCACAGCCAGCGACCCCGGCCCGATCGAACCGAACCCTCCGGCGGCGACCACGACAATCGCGCCGATCGTCCCGAGCACGACCCCTGCGAGTGCGAGCACCACCGCCACGCCGATCCCGGCGGCGATCCCGACCGCGACGCCGAGGGCCACCCGGACCACGCCGTAGAGCGCGTACTCCACGGGCTGGCTGCGTAACGTCGGCCAGAACCGTCGCCAGCCGGCGAGCACCCCCCGATCCGCCGCGATCATCGTCGGCACGACGAACTGGAGCGTGAGCACCTCGATCGCCCAGGCGAGCACGAGCGCCACCGTGGCGAGGGCCGCCAGCGCGAGGGTGCCGACGCCGCCGAGGTCCAGCGGGCCCACCCCGGCCGTCGAGAGCGCGGCGAGTACGACCACCGGGAACACGAGCGACCAGAGGACGATCCGCACCGCGAGCACGCCGAGCGATCCACGGAGGTGTCGTCCCGCGTCCCGTCGGATCCGGACCTCGTCCGACCCGAGGGTCTCGACGAGGACGAACCGCATGACGACGCCGAGGAAGCCGTAGGCGACGACGAGGAAGAGTCCGATCCCGACCGCCGCGAGCAGCCACGCTGGCCACGCGTCGGGGGAGGCGACCGCGACGCCGCCGATCGTCCCGGGGTCGACGTCGCCGTTCGCGGCGTCACCTGGGCTCGAGTAACGCCAGTACGTCGGATCCGCGAACTGCGGACTCGCCGGGAGCGGCGTTCCGGGGGTCCCCAGGAACAGTGCGACGAGGACGAGTTTCGCGAACCGTCCGACCGAGAACGGCAGCAGGAAGGACCGGGTCGCCTCGATCGCGTCGCTGACGCTCCGGAGCGCCGTACGGGCCATGCTCGGGCCATCGGCCCACCGCGGCTAATAGCTCCCGATCGCAGCAGGGTGTCCGTGGGGATTCAGGCAGCGTCGTCCGCGTCGTCGTTTTGGCCGCCGTCGTCCGTGTCGGCGTCGGCCGTCTCGGTTTCCTCCTCGTCCATTTCACCCTCGTCGGCGACCATCTCTCCCTCGCCCTCCAGGCCCACGTCGACCTCTGCGGTCGCGACCTTCGGCAGGCGGACCTCCAGGGTCCCACGATCGGTCAGCGTCGCGCTCGCCTCGTCGGCGGTGACGACGGCGTCGTCGGGCAGGTCGACCTCGCCGTCGAGCGAGAGCCCCCGGCCCGGGAATTGCATCGTGAAGCCGTCGTGGAACGAGCGGAATCGGTCGACGCGCACGAGCACTCGGCCGTCGCTGTACCGGACCTGCACGTCGCTCGCGGCGGCGCCCGGCACGTCGAAGACCGCGAGGTAGGCGTCGTCGCTCTCCAGCAGGTCCGCGGGAAGCGGTCGCCGCTCCTGGACGCCCGCGGCGGCCCGGCCGGTCCGCTTGAGTACCGCCTCGCCGACGGACTCGCCGAACTCCCTGATCACAGCTCGATCGCCCTGAGGTCTGTCCCCTGACAGACGGGACAGGCCAGCTCGTCGATCCCGTAGTCCTCGGGGACGTCGTAGGTGTAGTGGTTCTCGAACATGTCGAGGAAGCAGTCGTCGTTCTCGCAGGCGACTTCCTGGGTCGGTGGCATGCCCTGACGTTCGGCGGCGGTCCTATTCAAAGGCTGGTCTCCGGTCACTGCTCGGGCCAGCATGAACGGTCGCGTGCACCCATCGAGGCTCCGTTCAGACCGCCGCGTCGCCGTCGCCGTCGATGTCGTCCTCCTGTTGTTTCTGGAGGGCCCGTAACGTGTCGCCGGTCAGCTTCACGACGTGACACAGCGGGTTCCCTGGATAGACGACGGGGTTCTCGAGCACGCCCACGAGCAACCCGGTGAACGGCGCTTCGACGACCTCGTCCTCCATCTTGAACGGGCTCGTGATCGTACAGATCGACTCGCCCTCCCGGACGAGGCCGCCCACTTTGGCGTGCATGTCGACGATGCCGCCGACGTCGGCGCGGAGCCACGTCTTGTTGGCGCTCTCCTCGATGACGGTCCGCCAGCCGGGCCACTTGACGGGAGCGTCGGGGTGGAGACCGAACTCGGCGAAGACGCTCGCGACGCCGGTGAGCGCGCGGTCGATGAGTCCGCGCTGGAAGCGGTGAGCCTCGCCCATCTCGACGGTGATCGTCGGCACGCCCGCTTCGCTCGCCTCCCGGCGCAGCGAGCCACTCGGCCCCTCCGAGTCGATGATGACGTTGGAGGCGAAGCCCCGGGCCACCCGGCTCACGGACTCGTCCGCCATGTCCGCGCGGACGTGGAGCATGTTGGTCCGGCCGCGCGTCGAGGTGTGGAAGTCGATCCCGAGGTCGCAGGGGTCGATGAAGTTCCGGAAGATGGAGTCGGCGATCCGCTTGGCGCTCGTGGACTCGGCGTCGCCGGGGAAGGACCGGTTGATGTCGCGGTCGTAGATCGGGAGGTAGCGCTGCTGGGCGAGGAATCCCGGGACGTTCAGGACAGGCAGGCAGACGAGCGTGCCGTGGAGGTCGTCGTGGTTCCAGTCGTGGGCGACCTCGCGGACGACCTCGATTCCGTTGAGTTCGTCGCCGTGGGCCGCGGCCGTGAGCGAGACCGTCGGGCCGGGGTGGGCGCCGTTGACGATCGTGACAGGGATCCGCACCGGGTCGCCGAGGTACGTCTCGCTAACGGTAAAGCGGAGGTTGGCGGTGTCGCCTGGCTCGACCTTGCCTCCGCTGAAGGTGAAATCCGCCGCGTCGGGCATAGACCCTCGTCGGCGGTCCGGCGGGATAAAGTCGCTGGGACTGGCTCACCGGAATCGCTGCGATCGCTGGACATCGAAACGGCGCCTCCCGGTGCTACTGGGCCGTCGGCACGCACTTCTGAACGCCGTCCTCGTTCGCCGTCGGCCTTCCCGACGTCCGGGAGCGTCGCCGCTCTGGCGAGACGCGGTTCGATCGCTGTTCAGGCTGCGACAATCGAGCTCCCACTCGACGGATAACGCCGTCACTTCGCTTCGCTCGTGACGAGCTCCCGCTCGACACGTTGCGTCCTCGCCCTTACGGGCTCAGCCGCTGCCGGTCTCGCGGGAACAGAACAGTCTCGCGGATGTTGTCCAGGTCCAGCATCGTCATCACCAGGCGCTCGGCGCCGAGGCCGAAGCCAGCGTGGGGCGGCATGCCGTACTTGAACATCTTCGTGTAGTACTCGAACTGCGCGGGGTCGAGGCCCTGCTGTTCGAAGCCCTCCACCAGTTGCTCGTGGCGGTGTTCGCGCTGGCCGCCGGAAACGAGCTCCATGACGGGGTGCATGAGGTCGAAGCCGGTGGACTCCTGGGGGTCCTCGTCGGTGTCCTTGATGTAGAAGGGCTTGACCTCGCTGGGCCAGTTCGTGATGAAGTAGTGCCGGCCGACGTCCTCGCCGAGGGCCTTCTCGGCCTCCGTCGAGAGGTCGTCGCCCCACACGAGCTGCTCGTCGAGGGCGCCGGTCGCGTTGACGCGCTCGATGGCCTCCTCGTAGGTCAGTCGGGGGAAGTCGCCCTCCGGCGGGGCGAACTCCTCCTCGAGGTCGAGCAGCTCGAGCTCGCGCTGGTTCTGCTCGGACACTGCCTCGTAGGCCGCCGTGACGATCGCCTCCGCGACGTCCATCGCGTCGCCGGCATCACAGAACGCGCCCTCGAAGTCGATCGACGTCGCCTCGTTGAGGTGCCGCGGCGTGTTGTGCTCCTCGGCGCGGAAGATCGGGCCGATCTCGAAGACGCGCTCGAAGCCGCCGCCCGCGGCGAGCTGCTTGAACAGCTGCGGGCTCTGGTTCATGAACGCCTCCTGGCCGAAGTACGTGATCGGGAACAGCTCCGTGCCGCCCTCGGTCCCGGTCGCGACGATCTTCGGCGTCGTGATCTCCGTACAGCGGAGGTTACGGAACTCCTCGCGGACCGCTTCGAGGACCGTCGAGCGGATCTCGAAGATCGCCTTCACTTCGGGCTTTCGAGTGTCGAGCGTCCGGTTGTCGAGTCGCGTCGGAAGCTCCGCGTCGACCTTGCCGGAGGGGTCCAGCGGCAGTTCGGGTTCGGCCTCGGCGACGACCTCGAAGGAATCGATGGTCATCTCGACGCCGGTCGGCGCGCGCTCCTCCTCCTCGACGGGGCCGGTGACTTCGACGACGCTCTCGCGGGTGACTTCCGTTGCCAGTTCCTCGAGGTCCTCGTCGATCTCGCCCTTCTCGACCTTCACCTGGATGCGTCCGGTCGCGTCTCGCACGATCACGAAGGCGATGCCCCCGAGGTCCCGGACCTCGTGGACCCACCCGGCGATCGTGGCGGTCTGGCCGGGTTCGGCCTCTGCAGCATACGTTCGGTCGTCCATACGGTCCGGTGCGAAGGCTGGCCTGTAAACCCCGTCGATTCGTCTAGGGAACGTTGTGGTTGCTGTCGGTAGTTGACCTGCTTCCGTTTCAAGGAGCCCCGAAAGCCCCCGAACGCTCGACATTCCGGGGCTCGCTGTACTCCTCACCTCGCTTCGCTCGGTTGCGGTGCTTGCTTCACCCGGGAACGACCGACCGTCCGGCCCCTTTCGAAGTCCCACCCCACAACCGCATCCTCAATCCTCCCCAGCCTCCTCCCTCGCGCCGCAAGACGTTCCTGCTCGCTTCGCTCGCGGGCTGCGACTTCCGGGCCCTCGTTCGCTTCGCTCACGAGGACTACGCTCGGTCGTCCACCGGAAGACTCGCTTTGCTCGTCTTCCGAGCCCTCGTTCACTACGCTCACGAGGACCTCGCACGCTACGCGGCCGCGTGGCAGCTGCGAAACGCGCGCCACCGCATCCCACCGGGGTTTCGGCTGGCCTGAGCTAACCAGAGGGTGGATCTCCGGGAGGGGCTTCCGTATGCGGTTACAGCCCGCAATTTTCCTCGCGCCGAACCTTTACCACACCACGAGCCAACCCCTCGCGCGTGAACGTCTTCGTCATCGACGTCGACTCGCTCCGGCCGGACCACCTCGGCATCTACGGCTACGACAAGCCCACGTCTCCGAACATCGACGACTTCGCGGAGGACGCGATTCGCTTCGACCGTGCCTACGTCGCGAACTCGCCGTGCATGCCCTCCCGCGCGGCACTGCTCTCGGGTCGCCACGGCGTCTCGAACGGCATCGAGACGCACGGGCCGCGCTCGCAGGTCCTCTCCTCGCCCGATTCCTGGACGGACTACGATGGCGACATCTTCGACGCCGCGCCGCAGTATCGCACGCTTCCGGAGGTCTTCTTCGACGCCGGCGAGGCCGCGGTCGCGGTCTCCTCGTTCCCGCGCCATCCCTCGCCGTGGTTCTACCAGCTCTGGACTGACTTCCACCACCCGCGCGAGCCCACGACCGGCGGTCCGGGCGAGACGACCGATCCCAGCCGCCTCGAGAACTTCCAGACGCCACGTGGCTCGACCGTCACCGACCTCGCCATCGACGCGCTCGACGACCTCGACCGCCGCGGCGGCGACGGCCTCTGTTACCTGCAGTACTGGGATCCCCACGCGCCCTACCTCCGGAGCGACGAGGCGGTCGAGCCGTTCCGCGACGGCGAGCTACCGCCCTACCCCACGCAGGAGCAGATCGAGACCCACCGCGAGTGGGATCGCTGGCGCAGCGCGGCGGACCCGGCCTTCGAACACTCGCTCCGGCACTCCGTGTACGACGAGGTCGAAAATCGCGAGGCACTCGGCGAACTGATCGCCCACTACGACGCCGAGATCAGCTACGTCGACGAACAGGTCGGCCGATTCCTCGACGAACTCCGATCCCGCGACCTGTACGCCGACTCGCTGATCGTCCTCACCGCCGACCACGGCGAGGAGTTCGGCGAGCACGGCCTGTATCGCGAGCACTGGAGCACCCACGACGGCACCCAGCGGGTCCCGCTGCTCGTAAAGCCGCCAGCGGATTCCGCCGGTGCCTCGGACGCCGACGCGGCAGCAGCGTCCGCTGCCGGCGAATCGCGCGACGCCCTCGTCACGAACGTCGACTACGCTGCGACGATCGCCGACTACGCCGATCTCGACGCCTCCGGCGCGTGGCAGGGCGCCTCGCTCCGCCCGGTCCTCGAGGACCCCGAGACCGACTGGCGCGACCGGATCGTCGTCGATCACGGCCTCTACACTGCCCAGCGTGCCGTCCGGACCGACCGCTGGAAGTTCGTCCGCACCTACGACGACGGCGAGTGGGACCTGCCCGAACGGGCGCTGTTCGACATGCGCGAGGATCCCTGGGAGCAGGAGAACCTGATCGATGAGCACCCGGAGGTCGCCGCCGAACTGGAACGCGAGATGGCGGTCTGGGTCGAGCACCACGTCGGCGAGGAGGGCGACGAACTCAGACACGTCGCGCGGAGCGGTCCCGCCGGTCTTGAGCTGTATCAGTAGCGTCGCGCGTGCAGGCAGCGCCCGGTTTCAGGCGTCCTTCGCGCCCTGCACCGTTTCCTGAACGGCGTCGACGCCCTCCTCGTGGACGAGGTCGCCGACGATCACGACGTCGGCCTCGCTGGCCATCGTGTGCGCCGAGTCGTAGTCGTGGATGCCGCCGCCGTAGAACAGCGTCGTCTCCTCGAGTACGTCTGCAGCTGCCCGGACCTTCTCGGGGTCGCCGAGCATGCCCGAGTACTCGAGGTAGACGATCTCCTGGCCGAACATCTCCTCTGCGATCTCGGCGTAGGCCGCGACGTCCTCGGCGTCGAGATCGCAGTCCGCCTCGGTGAGCTGGCCGACGCTGGAATCCGGATTCAGGATGATGTAACCCTCCGTCGTCGTCCGAGCCCAGTCGACGTGGTCGGTCTTGACCCACTCCTTGTGGAAGCCGGTCATCCAGGCCATGTCGCCGGCGTTGAACACGACGGGCACGAGGAAGCCGTCCACGGCCTCGTCGTCGACGACGACCGCGGGGTTGCTCGGCTCCTGATAGAGCGGCACGTCGTACTCGGCACAGGCCTCGATCACGCGGCTCATCTTCTCGCTGGTGATGTCGAGCGTGCCGCCGATCTCCAGGGCGTCCGTACCGGTCTGGCAGACGTCGGCGAAGGTCTCGCCATCGACGAGTTCCTTGTCGGGATCGATCTTCAGGATGTGATCCCACTCCGTCCACGGCGCGGTCATTACGCCAGCGTGGTCTTGCGGCCCGGAAAAAGGCTCCGGAAGGGCGAATGGCCCGATTTGGCCGCTCCGGCGACGGAATACGTGCTATTGGTCCCCGCTCAGGCCTTCGCCTTCCACTCGCGCAATCTATCCGCGCTCACGCCGTCGACGTCCGCGGCGATGCGATCCGCGTCGGCGTCCACGAGGTCCTCGATGCTCTCGACGCCGGCGTCCATCAGCTTCTCAGCCGTCGCCGCGCCGACGCCGTCCAGCGCTTCGAGGTCGCTTCCGGACTCGGACTCCCGGGCCTGGTACTCGCGGTAGTTGCAGATCGGGCAGCCGAGCTCCCAGGGCTCGTCGTCGTCCTCGTCGTCTTTGACCAGTAGCTCCGGGAGCCCGTGCTGGTCGCACGTCTCGTCGGTCACCTCGATCTCGCCGTTTCGGGGCAACGGCAGCGAGTAGTCGCAGTCGGGATAGCGCGTACAGCCCACCAGCCGCGATCCGTTCTCCAGGGTCTTGATAGCGAGCTCCCCGCCGTGAGCGGTTCCGCACTCGGGACAGTCGCCCAGAATCTCGCCCTCGCCGGCCTCTTCCTTCCGGCAGAGCGGGCAGCCGTGGACGAACGTGTTGCGCCCGGCGAGCATCTTGACGTGGCGGAGGCCGTGGGTCTCACAGCGTTCTTCGAGCAAGAGGGGCTCGCCGGAGTCCGGCAGCGGCAGCGTGTACTCGCAGTCGGGGTAGCCGTCGCAGCCGACGAAGGAGCCGCCGTAGCGGGACTCCCGGAGGAGGAGGTCCTCGCCGCACTCGGGGCACTCGCCGAGGGCCTTGTCGGCCTTGAGCGACTCCCGCAGGAGGTCGCCGATCTCCTCGCGGGACTCGACGAGCTCCTCGAAGACGGTATCGAGCATCTCGCGGGACTCCTCGGTGACCTCGTCGAGGTCGATCTCGCCCTCCGCGATCGCGGTCATGTCCGCTTCGAGCTGGGCGGTCATGTCCTCGCTGACCACGGTATCCGCGTACTCCTCGGCGGCCTCGACGACGGCCATCGCCAGTTCGGTGGGCCGCGGCGGATCGCCCTCGATGTAGCCGCGGTCGTAGAGCTTCTCGATGGTGTTGTGGCGGGTGGACTTCGTCCCGATGCCCATGTCCTCCATCGTCTCGATGAGCCGGGACTGGCCGTACCGCCGGGGCGGCTGGGTCTGCTTGGCCTCGAGCCGCGAGTCGTCGATCGGGAGGACCTCGCCCTCGCTCACGTCGGGGACGAAGTTCTCGCTGGTGGAGAAGTACGGATAGACGTCGTGGTAGCCCGCTTCGAGCAGGCGCTTCCCGTTGGCCTTCAGGCTGACCTCGGTGCCGCCGTCGGGCAGGACTGCTGCGGGATCGGAGAGAGCGTCGCCGGCGGGCACCGCCGCGGTGACGCGGAGGTGCTCCCAGCGTGCGGGGTCGGCGACGGTCGCGAAGAAGCGCCGGACGACGAGTTCGAAGACCTCCCACTCGTCGTCGGAGAGTTCGCCCCGGTCGGGCCACTCGCCGGTCGGGTGGATCGGCGGGTGGTCGGTCGTCTCGTCGTCGCCCTCCGTGGGGTCGTTCAGGCCCGCCTCGAGCAGCGCTTCGGCGTCTTCGCCGAGTGTGGGGTGGCCCTCGTAGGCCGACACCAGCTCCTCGGGGTCGAGGTCGTCGGGATAGACCGTGTTGTCCGTCCGCGGGTAGGTGATGAACCCGGCCGTGTAGAGGTCCTCGGCGATCGACATCGCGCGCTGGGCGCCGTAGCCCACGGCGCCGGCGGCGCGGATGAACGCGGTGGTGTTGAAGGGTGCGGGCGGGGCGTCGGTGCGGGTGCGACGGTTGACGTCCTCGACGGTCGCGGCCGCGGCGTCGGCAGCGAGCACCTGCTCGACTGCTTCGGCAGCTTCCTCGTCCCAGACGCGCTCGGCCTCGGTGTCCTCGGCGTCCAGGTAGAAGTACTGCGACTCGAACGTCGCCGACGTGTCTCCGTCCTCCCGCTTCTCCAGGTCGGCGAACAGCTCCCAGTAGTCCTCGGGGTCGAACGCGCGGATCTCCCGCTCGCGATCCACGAGGAGCTTGAGGGTCGGCGTCTGGACCCGCCCGACGGAGATGAAGTCCTCGCCGAGCTGGCGCGATGACAGCGAGAGGAACCGGGTGAGTGCGGCGCCCCAGATCAGGTCGATGACCTGCCGGGCCTCGCCGGCCGCTGCGAGGTCGAAGTCGATCTCGTCGGGATCGTTGAACGCGGTGCGGACCTCCGTTTGCGTGATCGAGGAGAAGCGCACGCGGTCGATCGGGACGTCCTCGTTGACGTCCCGCACCAGTTCGTAAGCCTCCTTCCCGATCAACTCGCCCTCGCGGTCGTAGTCAGTGGCGATCGTGACGCGATCGGCTTTTTTCGCGAGCGATTTGAGCGTGCTCACGATCCCCTCCTGGGTCGCGCGCTTCTCGATCGGAGCGTCGATCAGTTCGACTGGTTCGACGTCGCGCCAGTCGGAGTACTCCGGCGGGAAGTCGACGCCGACGACGTGCCCGGAGAGGCCGACGCAGGCGCGGTCGCCCCACCGGTAGACGGCGACGTCACCCCGGCGATCGACGTCGGCGCTCCCGTCGCTCAGGATCTCCGCGATGCGGCGGGCCGCGTTGTCCTTCTCGGTGACGATCAGGTCCATTCGGTCGCTACCACCTACGGCAAATGTGCTCCTAAAGCTTCCGGAATCGCAAGAAGGCGCGGGTGTGCGCGCCCGCCGGCGGGAGTGTGCGGGTGCGCGCTAGCGGGTGGGCGGCCGCGGCCGACGCACGCGCACTTTCGCGCGCGAGCGCCCGAACGACCGTGGCTTGGCCGGGCGGTTGCGGGATACAGATGACCTGGTCACATCGTGTGTCCCTGGCCAGCCCGACGGCCGTTCGGTACGCGCCGACCGATGCCGCAAGGTCTACGACCGCGGCGGCTGGAGCCGTGTGCAGTGTCGGCGGACAGCCGCGTGGACATGACGACGGGGCCGATCACGTCCAGACTCTTCTACCTCGCGTGGCCCCTCGTCGTCGGCAACCTCCTCCAGACGCTCTACAACCTCGCCGATATGTTCTGGGTCGGGCGGGTCAGCTCGGAGGCCGTCGCCGCGGTCTCCCTGATGTTCCCGCTCTCCTGGCTGTTCGTCTCGACGGCGATGGGGCTCTCCGCCGCGACGATCGCGATGGTCTCCCAGCACGTCGGCGCGGGGAACGACCGCCGCGCGGACGCCGTCGTCGGCCAGACGATGCTCCTCGCGGTCGCCGTCGCCTCGGCCCTTGCGATCGCCGGCTACCTCGGCCGTCACGAACTCATGTACCTGATCGGCGCACGCGGTGACGTCCGCGTCGAGGCCCTGCGCTACATCGAGGTGATCTTCCTCTCCCTGCCGCTCACCTTCCTCTTCATCGCCTTCCGCGCCGCGCTCCAGGGCGCCGGCGACACGAAAACCGCGATGTGGCTCGTCGCGATCTCCGCCGTCGCGAACGCGGTCGTGGATCCGTTCGTGATCCTCGGCGTCGGCCCGCTGCCTGCGATGGGCGTCCGCGGTGCGGCCTGGGCGACGTTCGGCGCTCGCGGACTGGCCGCCGCGGTCGGCGTCTACATCCTTCTCCGGGGCGACTGGGGCATCAAACTCCACCCCGGAGACCTCCGCCCCGATCGGGAACTGCTCGCCAAACTCGTCGACGTCGGCTATCCCTCTACGCTCGACGGCTGGGCGCGTTCCTTCGCCGCCGTGGCAATGGCGGGCCTCGTCGCACGCTTCGGCGAGGCGGCGACCGCGGCCTACGGCATCGGGATCCGGTATATGTCCGTGACGTGGACGGTGTCTGGAGCGGTCGGGCAGGCGACGGCCACCGGCGTCGGCCAGAACCTCGGGGCGGAGTCCCCCGATCGCGCGGCCTCCGTCGCCTACCGAGCGACGGCTGCGACGATGGCGCTGCTGTTCGCGGCCGGCGGGCTCGTCTGGCTCGTGCCGGCGACGGCGATGCGAATCTTCGTCGACGATCCGGCCGTCGTCGACGAAGGCGTTCGCTTCCTCCGGATCGTCACGATCGCCTGGGGCTTCTTCGGCGGGCTGATGGTCCTCCAGGGTGCGTTCCGCGGCGCCGGCTCGACCCGGATCGCGATGGCGCTCTCGCTGTGCTCGCGGTGGCTCTTCCGTATTCCGCTGGCAGTGGGCCTGGCCTTCGGCTGGGCGATCACGATTCCGCTGCTCGGCGTCGAGATCGCCGCGCTCGATTGGGGTGCGGTGGGGCTGTGGTGGGCCTACGCCGTCGGTGCGATCGCCTCCTTCGCCCTCGGACTCGTCTGGTTCCTCCGGGGTACCTGGACGGAGGGCGTCATCGACCGTGCTGACGAGGTGCCGACGGACTCGACAGCGAGCGGCGGGACGGCGGGTGACACCCGGTCGGGAACTGACCCCGCGAGGACTACCGAGACGGACGTCCCCGACGAGTAGGAATCGCTCGCGGACGGGAGCGCCCGTTCCCCCGTTGCCTTCCAACCAACCGTTCGTCACTGCCTGGATCGTTTCACACGAACGCCTGGCCGTCCACGTGGTTCCTCCCAGTTTCCTGAAGTCCTCAGCGTTCCCGAAGACTCCCGACCCGTTCTCGGGAACTCCTGGCCGTTCCCGAGGTGCTCCTGACTGTTCTGAACGCAGTGTGTTCCTGACCGCTCTGAACGCAGTGTGCTCCTGACCCCGCTACACTCGGTGTCCTCGTGGCCGCTCTCAACTCGGGGCGTTCTTGGTGGCGCCCCGCAGCTCACGTGTCACATGGTAGCGCGCGCCCGAGCAAACCGGGTCACTTTTGCCGGAAAATATTGTCAGTTGCTGCCGGATCGTTCTTCACCTGCGTATCAATGCCTTGCACGTCCCGGCAGGTGTCGCCGATAGTACTGGCCCATTTCCTACAATTTGTAAAAATAATTGTTGTAGTTATTATAGTTAAAGGCCAGGGTCGGTTAATCGAACGGAGTTTCAAAATTGCATCAGAGGTTCGTGATATATTAGGATTATTCACACAAAGATCCGATCCACTGTGGTATCATTAGTGTTCTATACCGCCATCCACGACGTTGGATGCCGTATTATAGGGGTGAAATGATCGAAGCGGATATATGGGTGAACTCGTTTTCGGAATTCTGTTGGTCGTGATCCCTGCTACACGCTACCGCGGTTCGATTGGTGGCGTCAGACGAGGTGGCTGGTCTCGCGCGGGCCGATCAGTGACCACTGCACGCTGGTGGTCACTGAGCGGGGGAGTGCTGCCGATCGACAGGGGGTCGGCGGCACACTGGTGGAAACACGCTGTAATCGCCGGACTATCATCGAACCTATGAACGAAACTCGACGCAGCATCCTACGCAAAGCATCGGCACTTGGCGCACTGGCCCTCGGGGCGAGTGCCACAGCATCGGCAGCGGACTGTAGCGGCGTCTCCGAGTGGGATCCCGACACCGCCTACAACGGCGGCGACCAGGTCACCTACGACGGCGACCTGTTCACCGCCGAGTGGTGGACGAAGGGCTCCACGCCGGACGGATCGAAGTCCGTCTGGACCAACGAGGGCCCCTGTGACGGCGGTGGCGGCGGTGGCGGTGGTGGAGGCGGCGATCAGGCCGACTGTAGCGGCGTCCCAGCGTACGATTCCAGCGCGGCGTACACGGGCGGCGATCAGGTGACCCACGAGACCTCGCTCTGGACGGCAGAGTGGTGGACCCAGGGCACCGAACCTGCAGAGAGCGAGAACGTCTGGACGCTGGAGGGAGCCTGTAACGAGGGGCCGACGCCATCGTTCGCTGTCAGCCCGTCGAACCCGGCACCCGGCGAGTCCGCTACCTTCGACGCGTCGGACTCCTCGGATCCTGACGGCTCGATATCGTCCTACGAGTGGACCATCGACGGCACCTCCGCGAGTGGACAGACGGTGACGGAGACGTTCCAGAGCGCTGGCTTCTATACGGTCGAGCTCACCGTCACGGACGACAGCGGTACGTCGGCGACGACGAGTCAGGAGATCACGGTCGGCGACCCGAACCTCCTGCCCTCGGCGTCGATCGACGCGCCGGACTTCGTGAACCCCGGCGAAGTCGCCAGCTTCGACGGATCGGGATCCTCGGATCCCGACGGTTCCATCTCGTCCTACGAGTGGGACTTCGGCGACGGTTCGACCGGCAGCGGCGCGACGGTCGATCACACCTACAGCAGCGAGGGACAGTACACGGTCACGCTCACTGTGACGGACGCCGACGGCGCGACTGCGACTGCCGAGACGACCGTCGGCGTCGGCGTCGCCACGGGCGACCAGCGCGTGGTCGCCTACTACCGGCAGTGGTCCCAGTACGAGCGGGAGTACCTGCCGGCGGACATTCCTTTCGACGAGATCACCCACGCCCAGTACGCGTTCGGGCGACCCGAGAAGGACGGATCGCTGAACCTCGTCGGCGACAGCTACGGTCAGCAGGTCTTCTACGCCGAGGAGGACTGGCAGGGCCCCGATCGCGGGAAGACGTTCAGCGGTTACGCCCGCGAGCGCGACGACGTCACCTTCCTGCTCTCGATCGGGGGCTGGGGCGACTCCGAGTACTTCTCGCCGGTCGCCCAGGACCCGGCCAAGCGCGAGAAGTTCGCCCAGGAGTGTGCGGACCTCGTGACGAAGACGGGCATCGACGGCGTCGACATCGACTGGGAGTATCCCGGCGGTGGCGGCTGTACTGCCGACTCCCCGGTCTGTGACATCGACAACATCTCACAGCCCGGCGACCAGGAGAAGTACACCCTCCTCCTCGAGGAGATCCGCGCCGCGCTCGACGAGGCGCAGGCGAACAATCCCGATCGCAACGAGCCGTACGTGCTCACTGCCGCCCAGAGCGCAGACCCCGGCAAACTCGACGGCCTCGAGCACGGGAAGCTCTCGGACGTCCTCGACTTCGTCTCGGTCATGACCTTCGACTATCGCGGCATCTGGAGTGACTACACGGGACACCAGTCGCCGCTGGACGCGGATCCCGACTCGCCGCTTCCGAAGGCCGACACCTGGAACGCGTCCTCGGCGCTCCAGTACTACGTCGACCAGGGCTGGGACCCCCAGCAGCTCAACATGGCCGTGCCGTTCTACGGCCGCAGCTGGACCGACGTCCAGCAGCCCGAGAGCGGCGTCGGCTCGTCTGTCGACGACGGGCTGCACCAGCCGTTCCAGGGCGAGGACGAGGACGCGAGCGGCGAGGGCTCCTACCCCGGCCCGGGCCAGCAGGGCACCAGCCTCGGTGGCGTCTGGGACGCCTTCGACCTCGTCGGTGACGGTCGGACGGGCTCCAACCCCGTCAACCTCGACGGCGCCAACTGGGAGACCTACTTCGATGAGGACGCCGCCTCCTCCTGGAGCTTCAACGCCGAGAGCCGGCTGATGATCACGCACCCGACGACGCAGTCGATGGAAGCCAAGGGCAGCTGGCTGTCGAATTCGCCCTACGGTGGGACGATGCTCTGGGCGATCGGCGCAGATACGAAGGAAGGCACGCTCATCACCGCGCTCTGGAACGCGCTAAACGGATAACGAGCGAGCAGCCACGCGTGGGCCGCACACGCGGCACGGCTCGCGGCCCGGTCGAGGGCCGACGCGGCGTTCGAGCCCACGCGGCCGTGGCGGCGAGGCGGCCTGCGAGTCGACGCGGGAATTGCGGCGACGCGGCATTCGATCCCAACCATGAACGAAACTCGACGCAGCATCCTACGGAAGGCATCGGCACTGTCAGCGCTCGCTCTCGGCGCGAGCGCGACTGCATCGGCAGCGGACTGTTCGGGCGTCCCGGCGTGGGATCCCGACACGGCCTACAACGGCGGCGATCAGGTGACCTACGACGGGACCCTCTACACCGCGGAGTGGTGGACCCGCGGCTCCACGCCGGACGACTCGAAGTCCGTCTGGACCGCAGAGGGCTCCTGCGATGGCGACGGCGGTGGCGGGGGCGGCGGTGGCGGCGGTGGCGGCGACGGCGCCTCCTGTGACGGCGTGTCCGTCTGGGAATCCGACGTGGCCTACACTGGCGGCGACCAGGTCGTCCACGACGGCAAGCTCTGGACCGCCGAGTGGTGGACGCGCGGGACCGAGCCCGCCGAGAGCGAGAACGTCTGGACGCTCGAGGGCAACTGCGGGAACTTCTCGCCCACGGCGGTCGCCTCGGCGACCCCGACGAACCCGGCCGTCGGCGCGACGGTCGAGTTCGACGGCTCGGGCTCCTCGGATCAGGACGGCACGATCAGCTCCTACAGCTGGGCATTCGGCAACGGCGCGTCGGCGACGGGCCAGACTGCCAGTCACAGCTACGGCTCGAAAGGCGACTACACCGCGACGCTCACGGTCACGGACGACGCCGGCGCGACCGACACCGACTCGATCACGATCTCCGTCGGCGACGACGGTGGCGGCGGTGGCGGTAGCAAGGAGGACGACGTGTTCGCGCCCTACCAGGGCACCTGGGGCGACGTCCCGAACGCGACGCTGAACGCGAACACCGATCGCGTGGTGCTGTCGTTCGTCGGCGACGCGACCGACGGCGACGGCGTCAACCCCGGCTGGCTCACATCCGGTGGCCAGCGCCCGCTCTCGGACTTCGCCGGCGAGATCCAGACCCTGCAGGACAACGGCGTCGAGGTCTGGGTCGCCATCGGCGGCTGGGACGGCCGGACGGTCGCACGCGACGCGACCGACGCGACCGTGCTCAAGGACGCCTACGCGGAGATCCTCGACACGCTCGGCGTCACGCACCTCGACATCGACGACGAGAACGCCAACGAGGCGGGTCGCGACGGCAGCGTCTACCGGATCCGCAACGAGGCGCTCGCGATGCTCCAGGACGAGCGGCCCGAGGTGAAGATCTCCTACACGGTGCCGGCGGGCTCCGGCGGCATCGAGAACCGGAACTACTCGCCCGCGAAGGACATGGTCGCCGACGCCGTCGCGCAGGGCGTCGACCTGTCCTACGTCAACGTCATGACGATGGGCTACTCCGGCGACTACACGAGCTTCATCTCCGGCGCCGCCCAGGGCACCGTCGACTGGCTCGCGAACCCCTTCCCGAACAAGACCGAGGCCGAGCGCTGGGAGATGCTCGGCGTGACGCCGAACGTCGGCGAGAGCAACTTCACCGAGAGCGACGGGCAGTGGCTCGTGGACTACGCCGAGCAGCATGACATGGGCCTGCTCTCCTTCTGGGCCATGTACAAGTCCAGCGCGAACGCGCAGGCTGACATCTTCTATCAGTTCGAGGACGACGAGGACTGATCACCCTCGTCTGCAGCTACTCCAGAGCACACGGACCAGCACGCTCCCTACGACGCGAACCAGCACACGACGCGAATCACCACACGACACACGACTCATGAACGAATCACGACGCAGCATCCTACGGAAGGCATCGGCACTCTCCGCGCTGGCGGTCGGCGCGAGTGCAACAGCATCGGCAGCGGACTGTAGCGGCGTCTCGGAGTGGGACTCCACCACAGCCTACAACGGCGGCGATCAGGTCACTCACGACGGCGACCTGTTCACCGCCGAGTGGTGGACGAAGGGCGAGGAACCAGACGGCAGCAAGTCAGTCTGGACGAACGAGGGCGCCTGTGACGGCAGTGGTGGCGGTGGCGGCAGCGAGACCGACTGTTCCGGCGTCTCCGCCTGGGACTCCTCGACCGCCTACAACGGCGGCGACCAGGTCACTCACGACGGCCAGCTCTGGACCGCCGAGTGGTGGACCCAGGGCACCGAGCCCGCGGAGAGCGAGGCCGTCTGGACGCTCGAGGGCGCCTGCACGACCAACGAGGCCCCGACCGCATCGTTCACCGTCAGCCCCTCGAACCCCGCCCCAGGCGAGTCCGTCACCTTCGACGCGAGCGGTTCGTCGGACCCGGACGGCACCATCTCGTCCTACTCCTGGGAGTTCGGCGACGGCACGAGCGGCAGCGGCGAGTCGACGACTCACACCTACGACGCCGCCCAGGTCGTCACGGTCACGCTGACCGTCACAGACGACGGTGGCGAGACCGCGAGCACCACCCAGGACGTGACGATCGGCGATCCGAACGCCGCTCCGACCGCGTCGTTCACCAACGATCCGGCCTCGCCAGAACCCGGCCAGACGGCGACGTTCGACGCCAGCGGCTCCGGCGACTCGGACGGTTCGATCGCCAGCTACGAGTGGGAGTTCGGCGACGGCACCACGGCGACCGGCCAGACCGTCGACCACACGTTCGCGAGCGAGGGGACCTATTCGGTCACGCTGACCGTCACCGACGACGACGGCGCGACCGGCACGACGACGACCGACGTCAGCGTGACGACCGGCCCCTCCGACGAGTTCAAAGTCATCGGCTACTACCCCGGCTGGAAGGCGTCCTCGCCCTACGACTACTACCCCGAGGACATCCCGTGGGACAAGGTCACCGACGTGCAGTACGCGTTCCTCGGCGTCGACGCATCGGCGGGCGAGCCGACGATCATGAGCACGCGAGACGAGGAGAACCTGCAGACGTTCAAGGAGCTCAAGTCCGGGCCCGCCTCGGACACGCGGGTCACCCTCTCCATCGGTGGCTGGGAGGACTCCGAAGGCTTCAGTCAGATCGCCGGTAGCTCGAGCAAGCGCCAGTCTTTCGCGGACCGCTGCGTCGAGATCCTGCGCCAGTACGATCTGGACGGTATCGACATCGACTGGGAGCACCCCGGCAGTTCGCAGGGCAAGTGTCAGTGTGGCTCCAACGAGGACTACGAGACGCACGTCGACCTGTTGCAGGCGATCCGCGACGCGCTCGACGCGGCCGGCCAGGAGGACGGCAAGCAGTACCACCTCTCCGTCGCGAACGGTGGCTCCGACTGGAACGCCGGCGGCCTGCGCCACGGCGAGATCGGCGAGGTGTGTGATTACACCTCGATCATGGCCTACGACTTCACGGGCTCCTGGATGGATCAGGTCGGTCAGAACGCGCCGCTCTATGGCACCCAGCACCCGCTGGAGACGACCGAGTACGGGACGCAGTACCAGAATCAGTACTACGTCGAGTACGCCGTCGACAAGCTCTACGGTGGCGAGCACGACGAGACCGGCTACTGGCCCGGCCAGTGGGAGTACCCGCCCGCACCGCCGGCGGAGTACAACGAGCTCGTCCTCGGCCTGCCGTTCTACGGCCGTGGCTTCAACGGCACCGAGATGTACGGCAGCTACTCCGGACTGCCGGAAGGTACCTGGCACAGCGCACTCGAGGACGGCGCCGATCCGACCGGCGCGTTCGACTACGGCGACATCGAGGAGAACATGGAGGGCGCCAGTGGCTGGAACAAGTCCCGCCACGACCCCGGCGCGGTGCCCTACATCGTCAACGAGAGCGAGGAGACGATCATCAGCTACGACGACGCGCAGTCGATCGCCGAGAAGGTCAGCTTCGCCAAGGAGCGCGGCATGCAGGGCGTGATGTTCTGGGAGCTGTCCCAGGACTGGAACCACACGCTGCTGGACGCGATCCTCGCGGAGATCTGAACGGAACGCACGACCCACAGACGGCATGACTCCCATCCGGCCGCGGGCTGTCACGAAGCAGCAGTCGCCCGCAGTCGGCAGCGGGAGGCGGTCTTTCTTCGGGGGCGCCCCACCCAGCGGCGCCACCGGCGCTCGGCACCGTCCTACCAGTCCGTGCTGTCGACGAGCGCCGATCGAATCGGGCACTCTGTCGGGAGCACGACGCGGCGGATCGGTGGACGGTAGCCGACCCCTCGGATCCGGTAACCCGGGCATTACTACGACGCGGTGGGCCGATTGCACCTCCAACCGCCCGTGAGCCTCCTCCAGGTCCTCCCGCTGGCGATCGTGATGGTCGCGGGTCCCCAGTTCCTGAGTGCCATCTTCCTCGCGACGACCGATCGGTGGCGAGCGAACTCCCTGGCCTTCGTCGCCGGCGCAGCGCTCTCGATTTCGGCCGTGGTGACCGCCGCCTACCTCCTCGGTGGAGGCGTGCGCGACCAGACCGGATCGAGCGGCGTCCTCGACGCGGTTATCCTCGGGTTGCTGCTTCTGGCGATGGTTCGGGTGTACCTGAACAGGGAGGAATCCGAACCGCCGGAGTGGATGGGGAAGTTGACGACCGCCTCGCCGCGCTTCTCCTTTCGCCTCGGCGTCCTCCTGCTCGGGTTCTTTCCGACGGACGTCATCACGTCCGTCTCCGTGGGTTCCTTCCTCGCGGCGCAGGAAGCCCCACTCACGGACGCCCTCGGCTTCCTCGCGGTCACGCTCACGTTGCTGGCCCTCCCGTCGCTCACCGTCCTGGCGTTCAGCGAGCGGGCGGAGGCGTTCCTGCCCCGAGTCCGTGAGTGGATGAACGACAACGCCTGGATCGTCAACGAGGTCGTCCTCCTCTTCTTCGTCGCGATCGTCGGGAGCAATTTCCTGTGAGGCCGTGGCCTCGCGTCGCTGGTGGCCTGCCGGCCGACTGTCGGAGCTACTCCCGGCGCTGGAGCGCGAGCACGGTACCGAGCAGCGCGATGGCCGCAGCACCGACGCCGAAGCCAGGCAGCGCGTCGCCCGAACTACCTTCCGAGTCGCTCGTCGCCTCCTGGTAGGACTCGTTGTGTAGCTGTTGGGTGACCTCCTCGACGGCGAGGACGATCCGCGGCGCAGGCTGGTTCCAGTAGTTACCGTTCACGGTGATCACGTTGCCCTCCTGGACCGCGGTGGTCTGCTGGACCGGATGGTCCTCGGGTAGCGTGGTGCCTTCGGAGACGAGGATGTAGTCGGGGTCCTCGGCGACGATGGCTTCGGGTTCGGCTGCGGCCCAGCCGGAGATGCCCATGTTCGCGGCGGCGTTGTCGGCGCCAGCGAGCTGGAGGAGTTCGCCCTGGAAGGTGCCCGAGCCGGCCGTGTAGCCGCCACCGAGCCAGTAGAAGACGCTCGGCCGATCGACGCCCTGCGTGGTCTCGTTGACCACAGCCAGGCGTTCGTCCATCCAGGAGACGGTGTCGTCGGCTGCGTCGCAGGCACCGAGCAGTCGGCCAGTGCTCGTGACGCGATCCCGGACGTCCTGAATCGAGTTCCCGTCGTTCGTGACGTACACCGTGAGCCCTGCGTCGCGCAGCGCCTGGACGTCTTCGGGGGCGATAATACCGCCCGGTGCGATCACGACGTCGGGATCGAGGTCGACGACGGTCTCCGTCTGGACCCGGATGCCGTCGAGCACGTGCGTTCGATCCTGCGAGCCGTCGAGATACGCCGTGCTCGGACCGACGGGCATCCCGACGACGCGGTCTTGCTCGCCGAGTTCCCAGACGGTCTGGGCGCTACTGGCGCCGAGGACCACGACGTCCTCCGGCGATTCATCGAGCGTCACGTCTGTTCCCGACGCGTCGGTGAGCGTCACCGGGAACGAGCAGTTCTCCTGGGCGAGCGCCGCCTCCGCGGTCGTCGGGCCGACCGCGTCCGCTGCGGCCACGTGGCCGACGCCCCCCACGAGCGCGGCCACCACGACCAGCGCGGCGACGAGTGCCTTGCTTGTGCGCGTCATCGTCAGAGCGAGGCCACGGGAGCAATAAAAATGTATCTACTTCAAGCCAACTTTACTTCCGTTCATGGCCGCCTGGCAGGTTCCAGATGGCTTCGAGCGGCTCGCTACTGCCCGGAAATACACTGAACCACCAGACTTTAGGAAACACAAATCGGATGAACGACCCATGCACGCCCACCGGCGCGCGGCGACGTACTCCTCCGGGCTGCTCGCGGTGCTGGTCGCGACGGTGCTGGCCAGCGCCGCGATCGGCACGGTCCACGTCGCTCCGGGAGCCGTCGTCGCCGCGGTGGCAAATCAGTTCGCGATCCCGACCGCCGTCGGCGTCTCGACGACGACGGTCGGACTCCCGTTCGTCGACGCCGCCCTTCCCGTCCCGTCGCTGGACGCTAGCTACTGGCAGCCCTTCGCGTTCGACGTCGCCGGGACCGACGAGACGATCGTCGTGGATCTGCGCCTCCCTCGCGTCTTGCTCGCGGCCACGGTCGGCGTGGGACTCGCCGCCGCCGGCACCGTCATGCAGGGACTGTTCCGGAACCCGCTCGCGGATCCCTCGATCATCGGCGTCTCGACCGGCGCCGCGGTCGGTGCGGTCGCCGCGATCACGTTGCCCGCGCTCGTCCCGCTCGGCCTGCAGCCGATGGCGTTCGTCACCGGCCTGTTGACCGCCTTCGGCGTCTACTGGATCGCGACCGAGAACGGCCGGACGCCGGTCGCCACGCTGTTGCTCGCTGGCGTGGCGATCCAGGCACTGCTCGGCGCGGTGATCTCCTTTCTGATGATCAACAGCGGCCGGAGCATGGAGGAGGTCGTCTACTGGCTGATGGGGAACCTCCACGCCGCGCAGTGGAGCGACGTCGAGTTCGCGCTGCCCATCGTCGTCGCCGGCACGCTTGCACTCTGGGCGTTCAGCCCCGACATGAACGTCTTGCTGCTCGGCGAGGAGGATGCCCACCACCTCGGGATCGAGGTCGAGCGAACCAAGCGGCTGCTGCTGGGCCTCGCGACGGTCGTCACCGCCGCGGGCGTCGCCGTCGCCGGCGTCATCGGCTTCGTCGGCCTGATCGTCCCGCACGTCCTCCGCCTGCTCGTCGGTCCGGACCACCGCGTCCTCCTGCCGACGAGCGCGCTCGCCGGCGGCACCTTCCTCGTCGCCGCGGACACGCTCGCCAGGACGACGCCGGAGGTACTGCCGGTCGGCATCGTGACCGCTGCCGCCGGCGGTCCGTTCTTCCTCTACCTACTCCGGGAACGGGAGGTGCACGGACTGTGACCGGTGAGGAGGTTTCCACGGCGAGCGAGTCGGACGGACCCCCCGGGATCCAGGCCAACGACGTCGTCGCGTCCTTTGGCGCGGAGTCCGTCCTCGAGGACGTCTCCGCGACCGTCGCCAGGGGCGAACTCGTCGGCCTGGTCGGCCCAAACGGCGCCGGGAAGACCACGTTCCTGCGGACGATCAGCGGCGCGCTGGCTCCCGACGACGGCGAGATCCGGGTCGTCGGCGATTCGATCGCGGCGCTCTCCTCGGCCGCCGCGAGCCGCCGTATCGCCGTCGTCCCCCAGACCACGCACCTCTCCTTCGCCTTCTCCGTGCGCGAACTCGTCGAGATGGGCCGCCACCCACACCGCTCGCGGTTCGACCCACCGAGCCGCGAGGATCGCGCGCTGGTCGAGGCGGCCATGGAGCGCACCGATACCGCCCGCTTCGCCGACCGCTCGATCGAAGACGTCAGCGGCGGCGAGCGCCAGCGCGTGCTGCTCGCCCGTGCGATCGCCCAGGACGCGCCCGTCCTCCTCCTCGACGAACCCACGGCCAGTCTGGACCTGCACCACGCGGTCGAGACGATGGCCATGGTCAGGGACCTCGTGGACGAGGACGACGCCGCGGCACTCGCGGCGATTCACGACCTCGAACTCGCTGCGCGCTTCTGCGATCGCATCCTCGTGCTCGCCGGCGGAGCGATCGTCGCCGCCGGACCGCCCGAGGACGTCCTCGAGGCAGACATCCTCGAGGCGGCTTTCGACGCCCGGATCGCGGTCGAGCACTCGCCGCTGGACGGCGGCGTGACGGTACGTGCGCTGGCCGACCCCGAACTCGACCGGCGCGTCCACGTCGTCGGCGGCGGTGAGCGCGCAGCCTCCGCTCTCGGCCGACTCGGGGAGGCGGGCGCGTCGCTCTCGCTCGGCCCGGTCCCGGCAGGCGACCGCGCCGTCTCGACCGCCGAGGCCGTCGACGCCGAGCCCGTGACGGTTCCGCCGTTCGCCCCAGCCGACGGCGGGGCGATCGAGCGCGCCCTCGACCTCGCGGCCGAGGCCGACGCCGTCGTCCTCGCCGCCACGGACCTCCCGGAGGCCTGGCGACGCTGTGTCACCGGCACCGACACGCCGCTGGTCGCAGTCGGCGAGGGACCCGTCCCCGTCGAGGGCGCCCTCCGGACCGATCCGGACTCGCTTCCGGGGACGATCGAGGCGGTCGCCCGACGGTCGGCAGACACCGCGAAGGAGTCCCGCAATCGGCGAGCGCTCGCCGACGCGACGGTCGCCGACGGCGGGGTCGACGTCGATGTCGACGGAGTGCCCGACGGCGACGCGGACGAGGAGACCAACCTCGACGCGGACCAGGAGACCGACGTCGGCGTCGACGGCGAGACCGACGGCGACGTGGACGAGTAGGTCCGGGCGATCGGCCAGACCGATCCAGTCGATCCTCCAACGGGAATCGGTTGCAGCGAGCGCTTTTGGCTCCCTGCCCACAACGGGTGGACGTGACCGACGCAGTGCTCCTGGAGGGCTCGGGCCCGTTCCGGCTCGACTACGACCCCGGCGCGATCCGCTACGGTGCGGGCGCCACGGCCTCGCTGTCCGACGACCTCGCCGAGATGGGCTTCGACCGCGCGCTCGTGGTCACCGGCACCACGATCGGCGAGACGGCGGCCGTGATGGACCCGGTCAGTTCTGGACTCGGCGACCGACTCGCCGGCGTCTTCGCGGAGACGACGCCCGAGAAGCGCCTCTCGACGGCGGTCGCGGGGGCCGCTGCCGCTCGCGAGCGCGACGCGGACGTGCTCGTCGCCGTCGGCGGCGGGAGCAGCATCGACACCGCGAAGGCGATCGCCACGGTCCGGACACGGGACGACGACCCCCAGGCACTCGGCGCGGAGTTCGCCGAGCGGCAGACGCTCACCGTCCCGGACGATCCCCTGCCGATCGTCGCCGTTCCCACGACCTTCGCCGGGGCCGACTTCACGATCGGGGCAGGCCTCTCGGCCTCGCCGGCGGCAGGGGACCTGGTCGACGCCGAGGTCGCTGGCGGGCTCGGTGGGACCCAACTCGGTCCGGTCGAGGCCGTGTACGATCCCGAGGTCGTCGCGACGACGCCGCGGTCGATCCTGGCCGGCTCCGCGATGAACGGCTTCGACAAGGCGATCGAGACGCTCTACTCCCGCCACGCGACGGCGATCACCGACGCGACGGCGACGCGGGGCGTCCGTCGGTTCCGGGAGGGCCTCCTCGCGTTCGGGGAGGCTGGCTCCGGGGACTACCACGACGGTGTTCCGGCCGCCGTCGAGGGACTGCTCCTCGCGCAGTACGGCATCTCGCGGACGGACTGCACCACGATGTCGGTGATCCACGCGGCCGGCCAGGCGGTCTCCGCGCGCGGCGACGTGCAGCAGGGCGTCGCCCACGCCATCTGCGCCCCTCACCTCCTGGAGCACCTCCTCGAAACCGC
Source organism: Salinarchaeum sp. Harcht-Bsk1 (assembly GCF_000403645.1). Taxonomy (NCBI): domain Archaea; kingdom Methanobacteriati; phylum Methanobacteriota; class Halobacteria; order Halobacteriales; family Natronoarchaeaceae; genus Salinarchaeum; species Salinarchaeum sp. Harcht-Bsk1. The sequence continues at coordinate 843,827 of NC_021313.1, read as the reverse complement.
AGCCGTCCGGATCGGACTCGTCGCGAACGCGTTCGGCGTGGCAGATGGGGCGGATCCCGAGACCTCGATCGTCGACGAACTCGTAGCGGTGCGCGACGCCCTCGGCGTCACCACCGCCCTCCGCGACGTCCCGGGCATCGATCGCGAGGATCTCCCGGAGATCGCCGCCGCCGTCGCCGATCATCGGTTCGTCGCGAACGGTCCGGCGGACTACGAGCCGACCGCGCCGTCGCTGGAAGCCGTGCTCGACGCGGCGTGGTGAGTCGGGCGTTACTCTCCGGCGCTCTCGCTCCCTGGGGTGTCCTCCGTCCCAGCGTCGTCCAGGTGCTGGCGATCGACGTCGAGGCCGTACTCGTCAGCGCGCTGGCGCCAGAACTCCTCGAACGCCTCCTCGTCGCTGGCGACCGTCGACTGGCCGTCGTGGACGTAGTCGAGTTTGAGGTCGACCTCTTCGAGCAGGCGCTCGCCGACGTCGTCGGCGACGACGCCGCTGCGAGCCGCGTCGATGAGCGCGCTCTTCTCACGCTGGAGGAGCCGCCGCTCGCCGGCCAGAATCTGCTCGTGGCGCAGTTCGGGCGTCTCCGCGAGGAGTTCCCGAATCGCGCCCGCGAGCGCTGCCTTCTCCCGCTCGTACTCCGCGGTGAACTCCTCGTACGCTTGCTGGGGGATGTCGCCGCGCTCGTTGAGGTCCTCGGCTGCCTCGAGCGCGGCGTCGACGGCCCGCGCTCGGCCGATCAGTAGCTCGAAGAGCTCCTCCGCGTCGCTGCGCGTGACGACCCCCAGCGAGTCGAGTAGCGGCCCCATCGTCAGTCCCTGGACGACCAGCGAGAACGCCGCGACGCCGAACACCATCGCCCGGAGCATCTCCCGCTCGGGCGTCCCAGGTGGAAGGCCGAGGACGAGCGCGATCGGAATCGAGCCGTGGAGCCCGCCCCAGACCCAGACGTGCTGGTAGGCCAGCGGGACGCTGGGTCGCGTCGCCCGGTTGGTCGTCGCGATGATCGGATACACCATTACCGCCCGGGCGAGGAGCACCAGGGGGATCGCCAGCAAGATCGCCCACCCGTGCTCGACCACGGAACTGATCGGCACGGTCACGCCGATCATCAGGAAGATGAACGTGTTGACGATGAACGCGCCGGTCTCCCAGGTGGTGAAGATCGCGATCTTCGTCTGCGGGCTCATCGCGTACTCCGCGCCGCGGTTGCCGATGAACAGCCCGGCGACGACGGTCGCGATGACCCCCGACACGTGGAAATAGTGCTCGGCGAGGACGAACGCGCCGTACGCCAGCACGATCGTGAGCACGATCTCTGTCATGTGATCGTCGAGCCCGCGCATGACGGAGTAGGTCGCGAAGCCCGCCGCGAGGCCGACGAGCAGGCCGCCGCCACTGACCACGAGGACGTTCAATCCCACGTCGCCCAGTCCGTCGAGCGTCGTGAGTGCCGGTCCGGTGGCGTCGCCGGCCGCCTCGGCGCTTACGCGGGCGAGCAACGCGGAGAAGAGCACGACGCCGACGCCGTCGTTGATCAGGCTCTCGCCCTCGACCAGGACGGCCAGTCGGTCGGGCGCGCCGAGGTCCTCGAACAGCGCGAGCACGGAGACGGGGTCCGTCGGGAGGATCATCGCCGCGAACAGCAGGGCGAGCAGGAGGTCGAAGCCGAAGACGTACTGTCCGGCCGCGCCGAGCAGGACGATCGAGCCGACCAGCCCGACCACCGCCAGCGAGAGGATCGGCAGGAGGTTGCGCCGGAGCCGCTCGAAGTCCGTCGTCGCCGCACCCTCGAACAGCAGTGGCGGGAGCAAGACGAGGAGGATCAGGTCGTGGGAGAGTTCGATCGCGACCTCGATGCCGATGACCGACGCCGCGATTCCGGCCAGCAGGAGCGCGATCGTGTACGGGAAGTCGCCGACTTTCGCGACGAAGATCCCGACCGCCGCCGCGATGATGAACACGTCGATCAGGTCGACGAGGATCGCGACGTCGACTGCGCCCGGGGCCATTTGGGATCGCTACAGCGGGGCGTCAATTAGGCGGTTCGGTCGGCTGCGGGTTCGGCGTCGTCCGCAGCCGCTCGATCCGTGCGCCGACGGACGGCTCGACGTCGACGAGTGCGTGCCAGCGTCGTCCGGTCTCCAGCGAGGCCCCGCGACGCCGTGCGGCTCGTTCGATCGCGTCGCAGAGGACCGTGCGGCCGACCAGTTCGCCCGCAGCGTCGTCTGCTGCGTAGTACTGGCGGCGAACCAGCGCGATTCCACCGAGGACGATCGCCCATCCGACGAGAAACGTCGGCAGGACTGGGAGCGACGTCACGTAGGCGGCCGCGACGACGGCCACTGCGACGCCCGAAGCAAGCGCCTGCGGAATCTCGATCCGGGAGCGGGCCCGTTCGACTTCGACGGCGACCAGCGCGCGGAGCGATTCGTCCTCGAGCCCCTCGAACGCGGCGTCGGCGACGACCAGCGTCCGATCGCCCGGCAGGCCGAGGAGATCACACTCGATCGCCCCGTCTCGGGTGGTGGTCCGCACTGCCGTCTCGACGTCCGGTGCGCCCACGTCCTCGAGTAGCTGTTCGATCCGCTCGGCCTCCGTCTCGCTCGGTTCACGGAGAGAGTACCCCAGCCGCGGCGCGTACGCGAGGAGGACGAGGGAGAGGCCTGCCGCGAACAGCCCGACGACGATCGCGAGCCAGAGCATCTACGGACGAGAGTGGTGCCTGCTGAAAAAGCGTTCCCACTTCGCAGGTTGCTCGGTACGGGCAGGCTGGCGTCGGGTTACAGCACGCCTCAGGACTCCGATAGCTCGACTCAGGACTCCAACAGCACGGCTCAGGATTCCAGTTCCTCGCGCAGTAGCTGGTTCACCGTCCCGGGATCCGCACTCCCGCCGGTCGCCTGCATGACTTGCCCGACGAGGAAGTTGATCGCGCCGTCGTCGCCGTCGTGGTAGTCCGCCACGGCGTCGGGGTTCTCGTCGATCGCGGCCTCGACCGCGGCTTCGACCTCGCCCTCGTCGGTCTTGCCGAGGTCTTCGGCCTCGACGATCGCGTCCGGGCCTGGCCCCTCGCCAGTCTCGTCGCCCTCGTCGAGCATCGTGCGGAGGACGACCTCGCTGGCGTTTTTCGCCGTGATCTCCTCGGCAGCGACGAGTTCGACGAGCCGGTGGAACTCGTCGAGACGGCCCTCCACGTCGGTGATTGCCATGTCGCGGTAGTTGAGTTCGCCGAGCAGTTCGTCGGCGACCCACGTCGCCGCGAGGTCGGGCTCGAAGTCGGCGGCGACCCGTTCGTAGAAGTCCGCGACCTGCTTCGTGGAGGTCAGCTTGTCCGCGGCCTCCTGCCCGAGCCCATACTCCTCGCGGAAGCGCTCGCGGCGGGCGTCGGGGAGCTCCGGGATGTCGATCTCTTCCTTCCAGTCGGCGACCTCCAGCGGCGGGAGATCGGCCTCCTCGAAGTACCGGTAGTCCTTCTCGGCCTCCTTGGAGCGCATCGAGACGGTGACGCCCTTGCCCTCGTCCCAGTGACGGGTCTCCTGTTCGACCTCCCGGCCCCGCGAGATGGCGTTCTTCTGGCGAGTGACCTCGTAGGCCAGCGCCTGTTCGGCGGCCTTGTGCGAGGAGATGTTCTTGACCTCGGTACGGTTGGCGGCCTCGAGCGTCTCGATCGAAATCTCGCCCGTCTCGTCGTCGACCTCCTCGGCGTCGACGATCGAGATGTTGGCGTCGACGCGCAGCGAACCGTCGCGCTCGGCGTCGAACACGCCGAGGTACTCCAGCACCTCCGTCAGCTTCGCGAGGAAGGCCCGGACCTCCTGGGGCGCGCGGAAGTCCGGCTCCGTGACGATCTCCAGCAGCGGGGTTCCCGCCCGGTTGTAGTCGACGAGCGTGTACTCCGCCGTGTCGATGGAGCCGCCGACGTGCCGCAGCGAGCCGGGGTCCTCCTCGAGGTGGGCGCGCTCGATGCCGACGACGCGGCGCTCGCCCTCGTGGCTGATCTCCAGTTCGCCGTCCTGGCAGATCGGCTCGTCGTACTGCGTGATCTGGAAGTTCTTCGGCAGGTCGGGGTAGAAGTAGTTCTTCCGGTGAAACCGGGTGGTCTCGGGGATCGTCGCGTCGATGGCCTTCCCGACCTTCACCGCCGCCTCGACGGCGCCCTCGTTGAGGACCGGGAGCGCGCCGGGGAGCCCCAGGCAGGTGGGGCAGGTGCGGGTGTTGGGCTCGTCGGCCGGTTCGGTCGAGCAGCCACAGAAGATCTTCGTGTCCGTCTCGAGCTGGACGTGGACCTCCAGCCCGATGACGACCGCGAGTTCCTCCGTCGCGGCGGCCTGCGTACTCATTGTCCGCGGATTCGGCGTGGCGTCGCTAAAGCGCTTCGCTGCGCGGGCGAGAGGTCGCACGGTCGAACGAGGCAACCGATCGCACGTCCGAACGATGCAACCAGTCGAACCCCCGAACGAGGCAACTGGCCGAACGTTCGAACGGGGTGCCGACGGATCGCGCCGGGTGCGGTCAGAAGAACTCCCGGAGATACACCGGCTCGGCGGGGAACGCGGTTTCGAGGGTCTCCCGGGAGGCATCGTCGTGTACCTGGAGGTCCCGGAGTCGCTCCGCACGGTCGACGTCGATCGCACCGATCGCTAGCCGCGAGAGCGTGCCGATCCCGAGCGTCGCGTCCCCGGCGAGGTCGCCCCCTGCAGACTCGACGGTCGCCTCGCCGTCCGCGACGTGCACGAGGAACTGGTCGGCGTTGCGATCGAGGAGCGGATCCGCGACGTCGAGGACGAACCGATCCTCCACGCTGGCGGGCCACTCGTATCCTTCGAGCCACCGCTGCACGTCAGTTAGCCGGATCATCGTCCCGACCGATTCCGTCACGTCCAGTTCGCCGGGATCGGGCACCAGTTCCGGCAGGTCGCCGGCGAGCGGACCGTCGAGCACCACCGTCTCGACCTGGGAATCGTAGTTCGCGAGGAAGCCGAGCAGGGTTCGTTCTGCGGCGTGATCGACGCCGGCGAGATCCTGCACTTTCAGCTCCTTCCCGTCCTCGCCCTCCCGGACGTGCGTGAGTACGTACCCCCGGAGGTCGCCGTCGACCTCGTCGCCGTAGACGTACGGTCCGGGGCCACTCGGCCACGCGGCGAGCGTCCGTGTGCGCCACCACTCCTCGGTGCGTCGGAGCGAGAGTCCGAACCGCTGGGCGCGCTCGACTTCCACGCTTCGCAGGCGTTCCCAGTCGTCGGCGTCGAGCTGTCGGAATCGGCCATCGTCGCCGCCGGCCGGTTCCGGCCCCTCGATCTCCACGAGCTGTGCCGGTGGGACTCGCGCCCGCTGCGTCCGGTTCGCGACGCCCCAGCCGAGGCCGCGGTAGAAGCGGACGGTGGAGGGCCACAGTGCGACGAGGTCGACGCCCTGCTCGCGGTACTCCGTCAGTGCACCCTGGAGCGTCTCGCGGGAGTACCCTTTCCGGCGGTGCTCGGGTGGCGTGGCGACGCCGCCCAGGCCGCCGATCTCGGTCCACTCGCCGCGAACCGTCGCGTCCAGGTAGTACAGCTTGCAGGTGGAAACGACTTCGTCGTCGGCGACGAGGCCCCGGGGATCGGAGAGGTCAGGGGGCCAGTCCTCCGGGTCCTCGTCGGCGTCGCCGTCCGCGTAACTCGGCGCCGGGCCGCTCTCGGCGTCGAACGCCTGCTGCATGATCGCGTGGTACCTCGCCCGGCGGTCGTCGGTGACGGGGCGATAGTCGGCCATACAGCCGCGTCGCCCGGCGGCACAATGAGCGTGTCCCTCGACGAAGCGGATCCGATCGGACGTCCCCCGGCGGGCTGTGCTGGATTCCGGCGGCCCCGCCGCGCGGCGTGCCGATGCCCCGAGCGTTTTGGTCCACGGGGTGGTTGCTCCGCACATGGAGTACACCACTCTCGGTTCGACGGGCATGGAGGTCAGCCGAATCTGCCTCGGCTGCATGAGTTTCGGGACGAGCGACTGGCGCGAGTGGGTTCTCGACGAGGAGGAGTCCCGCGAGATCATCGAGCGCGCCATCGATCTGGGGATCAACTTCTTCGACACCGCGAACATGTACTCGCTGGGCGAGTCCGAGCGGGTCCTGGGGAACGTCCTCGCCGACTACGACCGCGACGAGCAGGTCGTCGCGACGAAGGGCTTCTTCCAGATGGACGAGGACAATCCGAACTCCGGCGGTCTCTCCCGGAAGGCCATCGAGCAGGAGCTGTCGAACTCCCTGGAGCGCCTGGGCATGGACACCATCGACCTCTACCAGATCCACCGCTACGACTACGACACGCCGATGGAGCAGACGCTCCGCGCGCTCGACGACGCGGTCCGCCGCGGCCAGATCCGTCACGCTGGCGCGTCCTCGATGTGGGCCCACCAGTTCGCCGACGCCCTGCACACCAGCGACCGGCTCGGTCTCGACCGCTTCGCGACGATGCAGAACCACTACAACCTCGTCTACCGCGAGGAGGAACGCGAGATGCTGCCCCTCTGTGAACGGGAGGGCGTCGGCGTGATCCCGTGGAGTCCGATGGCGCGTGGCTACCTCACGCGGCCGCACGAGGACATCGACGCCACCACGCGGGGCGAGACGGAGGAGCACATGTACGAACACCCCTACCGCGAGGGCGGTGGGCAGGAGATCAACGAGCGCGTCGCGGAACTCGCCGCGGAGAAGGGCGTGACGATGGCTCAGATCGCCCTGTCGTGGTTACTCCACCAGGACGCCGTCGACGCACCGATCGTGGGCACCACGAGCGTCGAGCACCTCGAACAGGCCGTCGAGGCGCTGGAGATCGACCTCTCCGAGAGCGACCAGGCCTACCTCGAGGAGCCCTACGAGCCGGTCCGGGTGTCGGGCCACGAGTAGTCGGCGCCGCGGCGCTGCTTCGTCGACCAATTGAGAAGGCGGCTACAGTGAACCCCGCTCGTTCACTCCACCGACGTCTGCCAGTAGGAGACCGACGCGAGTGCGTTCCCGCCGGGGAGCGACCCGAGCGTGCCGTCGAGAATCCGGAACGGTCTGGCGACCGCACCGGGGAGCTGTCGGTAGAAGCCGTAGGGGAACACCCAGTCGTGCCAGGCCTGACGGAGTTCGAGGTCGGCCGATTCGAGGAGGCCGTCGACTTCCGACCGGGAGTAGAGGCGCGACCCCATCGGGAGCGCCCAGTTGTAGATCGACCGGGTCGAGAAGCGCCGGAAGGTGTCGAAGACGACGAGATCCTTCGTGACCCGCTCCATCTCCGAGAGGAAGGCCTCCGGCGTATCCGCGAGGTGGAAGAAGCGCATCGCGAGGACTGCGTCGAAGTGATCGTCGGGGAAGGGCAGTCGGCCGGCGTCGCCGCGCAGGAAGTCGAGACTGTCCTGGACGCCCGCGGCGCGGGCCTTCTCGCGGCCCTGGGCGAGCATGGCGTTCGAGATGTCGAGGCCGACGACGTCCGCGCCACGCTCGGCGAGCATCACGGTAAAGCGGCCGGTGCCACACGCGATCTCGAGCACGCGCTTGTCCTCGACGGGCCCGAGCGCGTCGAGCACGGCCTCTTTCTCGCGTCGGTCGATGAGCCGGCCGCCGCCGGAGAACCGCTTGTCTTCGTAGGCCTCGGCGACGTCGTGCTCCTGGTACCACTCCTGTCCCTTCACGCTGTGGTGCGGATCGACACTCCGATGATAAAATAGTACTGAATGCTCGTCGCGCACGTGGTCGCCGATCGCCTCGTCTGGGAGCACCGACGTCCGAGGCGATCAGCCTCCGTTGGCCATTTCCGCGTTCGCTCCGCGTCGATCACTCCGCTCCAGTCACTCTCCGCCGGTCACGACCTCGTCGGCTTCGATCCGGACGATCACGCGTGCGCCCTCCTCGTCGCCCTTGTTGGGGTACTCGTCGACGTCCATGTACCGCCGTGCGAGTTCGTCGATGTGCTCGACGGCGCCGTCCTCCGTGACCTCGACGACTTCACCCCACGCCGAGCAGTAGCGATAGGGATCGTCCGGGTCGCACATGGAGACGCCGACGGCGGGGTTCGCTCGGACGTTGCGCTCCTTCCGACGCCCGCGGGCGGTGTTGAAGAGCAGGTGGTCGCGCTCCGGATCGTAATCGATCCAGACCGGCGTGACGTGGGGCAGTCCATTCGGGAGCATCGTCGCCACGTGGGCGAGGGTCTGCTTCTCGAAGAGGTCCTGGAACTCGGGTGGAATCGCTGCCATGGCTCGTCCTCGGCGTGCGAACGGGAAGTGTTCGACGGCTCCTCGCGTGGTTTGCCGGCGATTCGGGCCGGGTTCGGGCGTGAGGGTCGTCCACGCCGCTCTGGCGGTATCCTCTCGCTATCGGGGCGGTCGGCGTCGACGGCGTCTCGTAACGCCCGTATAACAGTGGCCCGCTCGTCGAATGCCTCCGTATGGCTCGCTCGACTGTCGGTCCCGCGGCCCAGTCTCCAGGCGCTCGTCAGGGGGGAGCATGAGCGGCTCGACCGAGAGCGGGGCCGCCCACCGCACCGATACGGCGGTGTCGCTCCGGGGCGTCGGCAAGACGTACCAGACCGCACAGCCGGTCCGCGCGCTCCACGACGTCTCCTTCGAACTCCCGCGTGGTTCCTACACGGCGGTCATGGGGCCGAGCGGCTCCGGAAAGAGCACGCTGATGAACCTGATCGGGTGTCTCGACACGCCGACGGAGGGGACGATCGTCATCGACGGCCAGGACGTAACTGCCCTCTCCGATCGCGAGCGGACGCGACTCCGGGGCGAGGAGATTGGCTTCGTCTTCCAGACGTTCAACCTGATGCCGCGTCTCACTGCCCTGCAGAACGTCGCCCTCCCGATGGTCGCCAGGGACGCCTCTCGCACCGCGCGACGGGAGCGGGCACGGAGCCTCCTCGAGCAGGTCGGACTCGGCGAGCGACTCGATCACCTGCCGAACGAACTCTCGGGCGGCCAGCGCCAGCGCGTCGCGACCGCCAGGGCGCTCGTCAACGACCCGACGTTGCTGCTCGCCGACGAACCGACCGGAAACGTCGACACGACCACCGGAGACACGATCATGCGGCTGTTCAGCGAACTCCACGCCGCGGGGAACACGCTGCTCGTGGTGACTCACGAGCGCCGGATCGGCGAGCACGCCGACAGGATCCTCCACCTGCTGGACGGCGAACTCGAGCGCATCGAGGTCGTGGAATCGCCGCGACGGCCGACGGTGGACGCTGGATCGAACGACCGCCGGCGTGACGGCGACCGGGAGGGCGAGTGATGGACGTCCTCGAGAGCCTCCGGATGGCCTGGCAGTCGATCGGGAGCCACCGCCTCCGATCGGCGCTGACGCTGCTCGGCGTCGTCATCGGCGTCGGTGCGGTCATCACCTTCGTCGTGCTCGGTGCCAGCCTCGAGGAGGCCGTCGTCGGCGAACTCACGACCGGCCGGTCTCCGGCGATGACCGTCTTCACCCAGCCGGAAGGGGCGGACGGCTTCGGCGGGTTCGACGGCGGGCAGGTCGTCTTCACCGAACGCGACCTCGAAGAGATCCGGGCCTTACAGGGGGTCGAAACGGTGGTCCCGCAGGGAACCGTCTCGCTGTCCGGCGTCACCTACGCCAACCAGACCGTCGGGCTCCCGGCGCTCACCGCGACGACGCCAGCGTACTTCGAGGAGACCGGGGAGGAGAACTTCTCGGCCGGCGGTCCCTTCGAACCCGGCGAAGCCCAGGTCGTGCTCAACCAGCAGGCGGCGACCGTCTTCCGGACCAACGTCTCGGTCGGCGACGAAATCGAAATCAGGCGCGACGGTGGGGAGACGGTCACTGCGACCGTGGTCGGAATCCTCGAAGCACCGGATGACACCGCGTTCGGACCGTCCGTCTCGCTTCCCCAGGTGTACGGCCCGACCGATCCGTTCGTCCAGACGACGCTCGAGAGTCCGACGACCGGCGAGCGCCAGCGCGTCTACTCGCGGCTGACCGTCGTCGCCGTCGACTACGACCGGGTCGACGACGTCTCCGATCGCGTGTCGACCTATCTCGAGAGCGACTCGGACGCCGCCCAGCTCCTCCCGGGCTCCTACGAGACAGTGGTTCGGACGAACGAGCAGTTCGTCAGGCAGATCCAGACCGTGTTGAACCGCTTCACCGGGTTCGTCACCGCCATCGCGCTCATCTCGCTGGTCGTCGGCGCTGTCGGCATCGCCAACATCATGCTGGTCAGCGTCACCGAGCGCACCCGCGAGATCGGGATCATGAAAGCTGTCGGCTTCCAGAACCGAGACGTCCTCCAGTTGTTCCTGGTCGAGGCGGTCGTGCTAGGGCTGTTCGGGGCGATCCTTGGGTTGGCCGTCGGCATGCTCGCGGGCTACGGCGTCACGCAGTGGCTGGACCTCCCGTTCGTCCTTCCGGTGACGTGGGGCGCCGTCGCCATTCTCGTCGGGATCGTCGTCGGGGTGATCGCGGGACTCTACCCCGCCTGGAGCGCGGCGCGCATCGATCCGATCGAGGCGCTCCGCTACGAGTGACCGTACCGCCGTTCGCGCGGTCGAGTTCGAAGAACGGCCGGTCCAGTCCCGGGAAGCGAGCGCCAGACACCCGAGAAATCCATATGCGAATTAAACACCTTATATTCTATTTATTGTATGAACACCAGTATACTAAGTTTTACCATTGGCTGAATCCTGTAGTGGACGTATGAGCACGACGACGGCGGAAGAACGGGCGGACGAGGCAGAAACTCTCTCTGAAACCGAATATCGTGACAGGCTTCGCGAGCTCCCGCCGAGCGCGAAACTGGTCGCGAAGGTACTCGAGAGCGACACCCCGCTCTCCCAGGGGCAGCTCGCGGAGGAGTCCCTGCTGCCGGACCGCACCGTTCGCTACGCCCTCAACCGCCTCGAGGACGCCGGCCTCATCGGCTCCCGGTACTCCTTCCGCGACGCGCGCAAGCAGGTCTACTACCTCCGGACCTGAGGCGGCCACGCGACCCGCTTCCTGTCGGTACTCCCGATATCGCAAGCAGCACCGCCGCGCCGAAATTCTCCGTTCGGGCAGCTTTCTCCGCTCCTATCGACGAATCAGAAAGACGGGTGGGCCGTTCGCGCACCAGGCGGATCGCTGGAACGCCTGCCTGGCGTCGTGACCGGTCGTCTCAGTCGTCGGCAGCAGGCGCAGCCCGCGGCTGAAGTGCACGCACGTCCGCGAGGAACGACTCCAGCATCTCCCGGGTGACGTGTGGCATGCAGACGATCCGCAGCTCGCCGGCCCGGGTTCGCGAGACGCGCCAGCCCTCCTCGCGAAGCGAATCGAAGAGCGAGGCGTCGAGGTCCGCTGCGACCAGCGGCAAGGAGGGCTCGACGACGTCGAAGCCAAGGTCCTCGAACTCGCCAGCGAGCCACTCCGCCAGCGCCTGCTGGCGCTCGTAGGTCTCGCGGTAGCCCTCCGGCCAGAGCGCGTCGAGGGCCGCGGCCGCGCTCGCGACGCCCGCGCCGGAGCGGGTCCCCGTCAGCGTCGCCTGCGTCGTCGATTCGAGGTACGGCGTCTCGACGGCGAGTGCGTCGACGGTCGCCTTCTCGCGGGCGAGCAGCCCGCCGGCGGGGATCGCGGCCTGCCCGAGTTTGTGGGGATCGATCGTCAGCGTGTCCACGGCTTCGACCGCGAAGTCCCACTCGTAGTCGGTGAAGGGGAGGACAAAACCGCCCCACGCCGCGTCGACGTGTAGCATGGCGCCGGTGTCGGTCGCGACCTCGCCGAGCGCCGGAATCGGATCGACCCGGCCGTACTCCGTCGAGCCGGCGACGCCGACGATCAACGCGGTGTCGGCGTCGGTCGCCGCGTCGATGGCGGCTGGTTCCGCCCGGTAGTCCGCGTCGACGGGCGTGGTTCGCAACTCGACGCCGAGCACGTCGGCGGCCTTCCGGACCGAGAAGTGGACCGTTTCCGGGGCGACGACGTTGGGGTCCCGTGAGTCAGAGCGATCGCGAGCGGCCCGGACCGCCTGGATGTTCGCCTCCGTGCCCCCGCTGGCGACGAAGCCGTGGGGGTCTGCGAGCGACGTAATCTCGCCGAGCCGGTCGACGACGTCCGCTTCGAGGTCGGCGATGGCGGGATAGGTCGCCGGATCGCCGGGGTTGGTCGCGAGGAAGGTTTCGGCGGCCTCGCGCGCTGCCGGATGTGGCTCCGTGCACATCGAGGACAGCACCCGGTCGAACGACTGCGGCTCGGCACGCATACAGGACCGACGACGGTAGCGGCGATGTTAGGGGTTGCGCTTCCCGAAGCGCGACAACTGGTGCGTCGTTGTACGGACACCTACAGGAGTGAACGATCGCGCTACCCGCCGACCGGGATCGGTGTCGCTGGTGCCGAGGCGGCCGATTCGTCGACCGCTGGAACGCGGACCGGCCGAGCCCCAGGGGCCGATTCGCGGAGCCGCAGCCAACTGTTCGGGCGTTCAGTGAACGCCCCAGCGGTCCCCCACGACGGCGCTCAGTACTGCCCGAGCAGTCCCTGGCGACGCGCCCGCCGCTGAGCGTACTGGAAGCAGGCGTAGCCCGCGAGCAGGTAGGCCGTCGAGGTCACGAGCAGGAGCCCGAGCTCCCAGGCGGGCATCGCCCAGATCGCAGTCCCCTCTGCCATCGCCTCTCCTGTGAGGTAGCTCCCGTGGCTCATCGGCAACAGGCGAAGCGCCGGGACGCCCTCGACCGGTGCGGCGATCAGGCCGATGAAGACGAACTGGACGAGCTGGAAGAGGTTCTCGACGCGCTTGTAGAGCAACGCAAGCCCCGCGATGGCGAACCCGATCCCGACGACGGATCCCAGCGTGAGCAGGAGGAGCGGCAGGATCGTCACCGGATCGAGCGTCACGACTCGCCCCGACACGGCCATCATGAACGCGAGCATGAGCGTGCCCCAGAGGAAGCTCATCAGGACGTTCACGGCGGTCTTGACCGTCATGACGCGGCCGAAGCCGTGTGGCGACATGAACAGTCGCTCGAGGGTCCCCCACTGGGCCTCGCGCGTGACGTTCCAGGAGAGCCCGGAGTACGCCACGATCGCCATCGTCCAGAGGAAGAACCCGACGATGAGGCCGTCCAGCGAGTCGGTCAACGCCGCGCCCGCGACGGCCTGGCCCCCGTAGAAGATGGCGAGGAAGAAGGCGAAGATCGTCGCGAACTGGCTGAACGTGTTCACTGGGTAGCGCACGAGCAGGAGGACCTGCTTGTGGAGGACGACCCGCACCAGCGCGAGCAACGACGGGGCGCCAGTGCGATCGGAACGAGCGCCGGCGCCGTCGGACTCGCCGACCGCCGGGGCGGGCTCCTCAGCGGTCGCCATCGGCGATCACCCCCGTGCCAGCGGCTGCCGGCTCCGGATCGTCGTTCGTGGCCGCTGATTCGTCGCCGCTGCCGTCACCGCTCCTGCCGCCGTTGGCGTCGCCGCTCCCGCTGCCGTTGGCGTCGCCGCTCCTGCTGCCGCTGGGGTGGGCGTTCCCGCCGGGTTCCGAGCCATCGCCGTCTCCACCGTCACCGGTGCCGGTGACGCGCAGGAACACGTCTTCGAGCGTCGGCTCCGCCGTCTCGACGTCCTGCAGCGAATGGCCCGCGTCGCGAACCGCGTCCAGCAGCGCCGCCGCATCCTCGGCACCGATTCCAGTGGCGTCGATCGTCACGGACTGGCCCACCTCGGTGTCCCCACCGCGTTCCGATGGGTCGGACTCGCGGATCGTCGCGCCGAAGCGGTCCGCGAGGTCGCGTTCCAGGTCCTCGTCGATCGGACCGTCCGTCACCACGCTGAAGCGCTTCTCCCGGAGCACGTCCACCAGGTCGGCCATCGGGTCGTCGGCGATCACGCGCCCGTCCTGGAGGATGACGATGCGGTCACAGACCGCCTCGATCACGTTCATGTCGTGGCTACAGAGCACGATCGTCACGTTCTCGCGCTCGGCGAGTCGCCGGAGTTCCGAGCGGAGTTCGATCGAGGACTCCACGTCCAGCCCGAGCGTCGGCTCGTCGAGGAAGACGACGTCCACGTCGCGGGCGAGCGTCGAGGCCAGCGAGACCTTCTGTTTCATCCCGCGCGAAAGGTCGTTGACGACGGTGTCGGCCTCGTCAGCGAGCCCGAGCGACTCGAGCAGCCGCTCGTGGCGGTCGGTGAGATCGTCGGGATCGTCGCCACCCAGGCCCGCGAAGTAGCGAAGGTTCTCTTCGACGGTGAGCCGCCAGTAGACGTTCCGCGCACCTTCGAGCATCGCGTCGACGTGGCGGTACGCCGCGGCAGGTTCGTCGTGGACGTCGATGCCACAGACCTCGACCGTCCCGTCGTCGGGCAGGACGAGGCCGAGCATCGACTTGATCGTGGTCGTCTTGCCGGCGCCGTTGGGGCCGAGCACGCCGACGACTTCGCCGTGGTCGACCGACAGCGAGATGCCGTCGACCGCCCGGACGGCTCCCTCGCCCTCGCCGAACGTCTTCGCGAGGCCCTCGACGCGGAGCGCCGGCGCCCTGGAGTCGTGATCACCTGTCATCTGGACAGTTCCAGGGCAGGATCGGCCCTAAAAGTTCCCAGAACGGTCGTTCAGTTCGAATTCTGATAGTTACGGCGTGGTAGCCGGTGTGCCGAGTCCGTCGGACCGGGCCGGTCCCGTCCGCTCACCGACCACAATCGATACGGTCGATGCGACGAACGTTCGGGTATGACCGAGGAGGATACCGATTCGCTCAGCGACGACTCCGAGGCGGTGTTCTCGGTGCTGGGCGACGAGACGCGACTCCGAATCCTGCTCGAGCTCGCGGAGCGGTCCCAGCCCGACGCGTCCGCCGAACCGTACGCCTTCTCCGAACTCCGCCGGGCGGTGAGCGTCGACGACGCGGGGCGGTTCAACTACCACCTCGACAAACTCCAGGACACGTTCGTCAAGAAGACGGAGGACGGCTACCGGCCCACCTTCGCGGGCCTCAACGTCGCCTCGTCGATCCACGCGGGCCGGTTCGGCAGCAGCGCGGACGTCGAACCGACGGAGACCGAGTACGAGTGTCCCGTGTGTGAGGACCCACTCTACGCGCGCTACGAAGACGAGTCCGTCCGTATCGAGTGCGACGACGAACACACGTGGTTTGCCTACCCGGTGCCAGCCGGCGCCGCGACGGACCGGTCGATGGACGAACTCCTCGACGTGACCGTCCGTCGCACCGGCGCCAACGTCGAACTGGCCCGGAACGGGCTGTGCCACCGGTGCTGGGGGACGATCGACGCTCGCGTCGTCGATCCCGACGGCACGTTCGAGGAACTCGGTACGGACTGGCCGCGGGTCGACGTCGAGTGCGAGCGATGCTGGCTCGCGTACACGGTGCCACTGCCGATCTTCGTGGCGCAGTCTCCGCCCGTCGTCGCCTTCTACCACGAGCACGGCCTCGGGCCGGAGGACGCCATGCTCAGCGAACGGAACGCGCTCGAGGACGCGACGGCCGAGCTGGAGGGTTCGTCGTCCGATCTGTTCGAGGTGACGATCGAACTGGCCGCGGATCACCTCACCATCGTCGTCGATCGCGAGGGGCAGATTCAGGCGTTCGAACGGACGAGGGGCGACTCGACGACGTAGCGACACCGGCGGGCCACCGGGGCCGAGTCGACGAGGAGTTGCAGCTAGGCTTGCTCCTCCCGCACCGACTCGAGCAGCAGTCGCTGCTCGACGCGCTCGACCTCGCGCTGGACGTCCGCGACCGCGTCGACGTTCGCGGAGATGGAGGTGATGCCGGCGTCGACGAGGTGCCGGACCATCGCCGGCTTGGAGCCAGCCTGCCCGCAGATGCTCGTCCGCACGTCGTGTGCGCGGCAGGTCTCGATGACGTCGCCGATCAGTTCGAGCACCGCGGGGTGGAGTTCGTCGAAGCGGTCGGCCACCCGCTCGTTGTTCCGATCGACGGCGAGCGTGTACTGCGTGAGGTCGTTCGTGCCGAAGGAGACGAAGTCGACGCCCTCCTCGCAAATTCCCTCGACGCAGAGCGCGCTCGCTGGCGTCTCCACCATCACGCCCCAGGTCGTGTGGCGCGGATCGAGTCCGGCCGCTCGCATGTGCTCTTTCGCCGCCCGGACGTCCTCGGCGTCGGTGACGAGCGGGAGCATCAACTCGACGTTGTCGTAGCCGAGTTCGTGGCACTTCGCGACGGCAGCCAGTTCGGCCCGGAACGGGTCCGTCCGATCGAGCGAGCGACGGATGCCCCGGTAGCCGAGCATCGGGTTGTGCTCCTCGGGTTCGTCGGCACCGCCTTCGAGCGTCCGGAACTCGTCGGTCGGGGCGTCCAGCGTCCGGACGCGGACCGGTCGGGGGTAGAACGCCTCCGCGACGGGCTGGATCCCGTCGGCCACGACGTCGACGAAGGCGTCCTCGCCGTCCCGAGCGATCATATGCTCCGGCGTCTGGCCCGTCGAGAGCACGACGTGCTCCATCCGGAGGAGGCCGACGCCGTCGGCGCCAGTCGCGGCCGCGCGCTCGGCGGCCTCCGGGATCGAGACGTTGACCTTGACCTCCGTGGCGGTCGCGGGCGGGACGCGATCGGTGGCCTGCGAGCCCGCTCCGGCCGCGGTCGCGGTTGCGCTCGGTCCGGCACTCTCCGCTCCCGATCCGCTGTCGGGTGTGTCCGCCTCGCCAGCCTGGAACTCGGCTTCGTCGCCAGTCGTCACCCGGCCGGTCTCGCCGTCGATCGCGATGGCCTGGCCGTCTTCGATCTCGTTCGTCGCGCTCCCCGTCCCCACGACGGCCGGCACGCCGAGTTCGCGGGAGACGATCGAGGCGTGGCTGGTCATCCCGCCCTCGTCGGTGACGATGCCCGACGCGCGCTGCATCGCGGGCACCATGTCCGGGGTCGTCATCTTCGTCACGATTACGTCGCCGGCCTCGACCTTGTCGAGTTCGTCGAGCTTCTCGACGATCCGCGCCGGGCCGGCGGCGGTGCCCGGCGACGCGCCGAGGCCGGTGACGAGTAGCTCCTCGCTCGCCATCGCCTGGCTCCCGCCGTCGGCGCTCGCTGCGTCGCTCTCGGTCGATCGCTCGGGGTCGCCGTCCTGGTCGCCGACGGCCGTCGTCGGGTCCGGGCCGCCTGCGCTCGCCGCGTTGCTTGCGGTCTCGGCCGCGGTCTCGCTTCGCACGTCGCTGGCGGTGTCGGTCGGGGTCGCGTCGTCGGGGAGCGTCGTGATCGGGCGAGACTGCAGCAGGTACACCGTCGCGTCGTCGAGGCCCGCGCCGGCGTCGACGCCGCTGACGGGCGCCTGGCCCGCCTCGTGCTGGACGAGGGCCCACTCGACGTCCTGTGGGGTCCCGTAGTGGGACTCCACGCGCTCGCCGATCTCGCGGAGCCGATCCAGCGCCTCCTCGTCGAGAACGCGCTGCTCGCGCCGGTCGTCTGGCACCGGCTCCTCGATCGTCTCGCCGGTGTCGGGATCGCGGACGTACTGGATGCGCTTGTCCGCGACGGCGACGTCGCTCACCGTCTCGCGCTCCCGGTCGACGACGTAGTTGTCGGGGGAGACCTCGCCCGCGACGACGGCCTCGCCGAGTCCCCACGCCGCCTCGAGGATCATCCGCCCGTCGCCAGTGGAGGGGTGACTGGTGAACATCACGCCGCTGGCGTCGGCGTCGACCATCAACTGGACGACGACGGCGATGTCGACGTCGCTGGCGGGGTAGCCCTGCTGCTGGCGGTAGTAGATCGCGCGCTGGGTGAACAGCGACGCCCAGCACTCCCGAACCGCCTCGAGCAGCCCGTCGCGGTCGACGTTGAGGAAGGTCTCCTGCTGACCGGCGAAACTCGCGTCCGGCTGATCCTCTGCGGTCGCCGAAGAGCGGACCGCCACGAATGGCTCGCTCGCCATTCCCGCGCCGAGGTCGTCGTAGGCGCCGAGGAGCTCCTCGCGGAAGGAGTCGGGTACGGACGCGTCACGAATCATCGTCTGCGCGCGCTCGGCGGCGCCGGCGAGTTCGCTCGGGTCGTCAGCGTCTACCGACACTGCCGCGTCGAGGTCGGCTTCGAGGTCTGCTGCCTGGAGGAACGATCGGTAGGTGTCGGCCGTGACGACGAAGCCCGGGGGAACGGGGAGTCCTGCGGCGGTCAGTTCGCCCAGCGAGGCGCCTTTCCCGCCGACGCTCGCTCCGTCGTCGGCCCGGACGTCGTCCAGCCATCTGAGGCCCATCTGTACGCGTTCCCAGTCCGAGCGCGACAAAGAATGTTGTGAACGTTCATGCACGAAATAGATTCGGACGTGAGTGAGTCTCCCCACCCGCTGTCAGGTAGCTACGTGCTTCGCGCCGGCACCGCGGCTCGCGCGATATCCGGCGTAGCTGGTCCGTCGCGCCGTGCGCCGAACGGTAGCCGCCGTGTTACCCGCACCCCGTCAAAGGGTCCCGTATACCGAGCGCTCCTGGCCGCGGTCAGCGTTCGTCCTCGTCGTCCGCGTCGCCCTCGCGCTCGATCGTCTCGACCACGTCGAGGGGCACGTCGCGCAGCGCGCCGCCGACCTCGCTCTTGGCGATGCGCTGGGCGTGCTCCTCGCTGTCGGCGTTGAAGATCTCCATCTCGAGGACGAGGCCGACGAGCGCGGTCTCAGCGGCGATAAAGGCCGAGTCGAACGGCTCGCCACAGGCCGGACAGCCGGTCGCGCCGACGTCGACCTCGACGTAGTCCATGTCCTTGTCGTTGAGGCGTTTGCCCGCCTCGCTCACGGCGACCCCGATGGCGTCGTCGATCGACTCCACGTCTCGCACGAGCCACGCTGCCTCCATCACGACGAGGTAGTTGCTCATACAGCGGCTTGCGGGCCGAAGGGAGTGATACCTTGTGGTTCGGACGCGCCGCGACTGCCGGGCGCTCCCGATCTGGCCGCCGTCGATGGCGTCGGCCAGGGCGCGCAGACGACCCGTTGAACGATGCGCACGATCACTCCATTATCGCCATAAGTTATGCCTCGCCAGCGGCTCATGGAGCGTTTACTTCGGCGTCACAGCGCCCCGAACCCCCATCCGGTTGAGACGAAAACAACTCAGCTTGAATCGCACGACGAGAGCGGGGTAATTCGTCACGATCGTCCGAGCTATCGGCGAGCGAGCAGTAATTCTTATATACTACCCGGGAACCATCGACGAAGCACACCCGATGATCGACCGCGCACACCGCGCAACCCTGTTCGCACTGTACCAGCTCTCGATCGCGCTGGGCATCGTCATGCTCCCGCTCGCGATGGCGGCCAACCGCGTCGGCCTGCGGCTCCCCGTCCACCGCGTCGTCGAGGGCCTCGGCAACAAGTACGAGGCAGCCACCGGACGCTGAACAGGCACTGACCGCACGTTTTCGTCGTTCTCTACCCCTCGAGCCCTCGCTCGGTTCGGCGAGTGTCCATTCCGACTGACGTCAGCGTTGCCACTGGCGCCTGGGTCGATCCGATCCGTTTCGACACCGCCCGCGCTCACCGCGACCGGACGCCTTTTTATGCTCGGGGCCAGAACCACCGGTCAATGCGACAGCCACCGACCGCCCCGCAGACGCCCGCCGGAATCGACGACGGTCCCGAGGACCCCTTCGCGCCACGCCTCGGTTCCCTCCCCGACACCGGTCAGGAGGACCTCGACTCCGTCGCCAAGACGGGTACCACGACGATCGGTATCACGACCGAGGACGGCGTCGTGATCGCGACCGACCAGCGTGCCTCGCTCGCGGGCCGCTTCGTCGCCAACAAGGACGTCCAGAAGGTCGAGCAGGTTCACCCGACGGCCGCGCTCACGATGGTCGGCTCCGTCGGCGGCGCCCAGTCCTTCATCTCCAGTCTCCGCGCCGAGGCGAACCTCTACGAGGCCCGCCGTGGCGAGTCGATGAGCATGCAGGCGCTCTCGACGCTCGCGGGCAACTTCATCCGCGGCGGTCCGTTCTTCGCGATCAACCCCATCCTCGGGGGCGTCGACGAGGAGGGCGCCCACGTCTTCACGATCGACCCCGCGGGCGGCGTCATGGGCGACGACTACACCGTGACCGGCAGCGGGATGCAACTCGCTTACGGCACCCTCGAACAGGAGTACGAGGACGGCATGTCCAACGAGGAGGCCATCGGCGTCGCCGCTCAGGGCATCCAGAGCGCCACCGAGCGCGACACCGGCTCCGGCAACGGTATCTACGTCGCCGAGGTCACCGACGAAGGCGTCGAGATCCACGGCCACGAGAGCTACGACGACGTGCTGTAACGGTTCCAGTCTTCTTCCTGCCGTCCACTCGATCGCCTCGTACCCTATGGCGAGCGTGATCGAGCGTCCGTCGACCTCGCTACGGGCCGACTCCCCGAGCACTGCACGTTCGACACAGTTGCCAGGGCGCGTTCGCCGTCCGCCGCCGACAAAATTGGACGATATTTGACTGTAGGGACAGCTAACCGTTCGAATGCCGTGCTATCTAATGTATTAGTGGATGTTGAAGCTCCTTTAGGCGAGTAAAGTTACTGCTCGGTAAGTGTTATTGGGCGCCGCGGCCGAGGCGACATCGATGACTGCCCAGCGGGAGACCGCCGCAAACGCCCTCGACGCAGAACGGTTTCGCCACCTCTTCGAACACGTCCAGGACGCCATCGTCGACTTCGAGTTCGTCGACGACGAGCCGATCATTCGAGAGGTCAACGACGCCTTCGTCGACCTCTTCGGCTACGAATCGCCGGCGATCATCGGCGAGTCGCTCAACGATTTGATCGTCCCCAGCTGGCTCGCCGGCGAGAGCGACGAGTTCGACGAACGAACCGCCAGCGGCGAACACAACCACGCCGTCGTCGATCGGCAGACGAAAAACGGTGTCAAGACCGTCCTCTACCGCGGCGTCCCGTACGCCGACGGCGACCGCGGGCTCGCGATCTACACCGATCTCACCGACGAGATTCGACAGGAACGACAGCTCGCCGTCCTGAACCGCGTCTTGCGGCACAACCTCAGGAACGAGGTGAACGTCCTCGCCGGTAACGCCGAGGAGCTGCTCGAGACGGCCGACTCGCCGGCGATCGAAGCCGCTGCGGAGACGATCCGGGACAGCGCGCTCACGCTCTCACGGCTCGGCGACGAGGCGCGGGACATCGAGCGGGTGCTCGACGCGGATCCGGACCTGGAACCGACGGAGCTCGGTCCAGTCGTCGCCGCAGCCCGCGACGCGGTACCGCTGACCGAGCGCGCTACGGTCGCCGTCGACGTCGCCGACGCGCCGCCGGCGCTGACCGGCGGCCACCTCGATCGTGCCATCGCCGCACTGCTCGACAACGCCGTCCGGCACTCGGAGGCGCCGACCCCATGCGTCGCCATTTCGGCGTCGGCCTCGGCCGATCGCGTCGGGCTCACGGTCGCCGACGACGGTCCCGGTCTGCCAGAGCGCGAGCGTCGACTGCTTACTGGCGATCTCGAACTGACGCCACTCGACCACGGCAACGGACTGGGGCTCTGGCTCGTCCGCTGGATCGTGACTGCCTACGGCGGCTCCGTCGAGTACACCGACCGGCCCAACGGTGGGAGTGCGATTACGCTCTGGGTGGCAGCGGCCTGAGGCCGTTCGGCACGACCAGCGCGCGGTCGATCCGCAGGAACTTCTTTGGCGTGCCCCGCGGTACCTCCGGTCATGCCAGACGACGATCCGGAGCCGCCAGGCCCCACCCGCCAGCGAAATATCTACATGCAAGGGCTGGCGGACGTCACGCCCGACCTCCCCGTTCGCTACGAGGACCTCGAAGCCACAGCGCTCGACGCACTCGACGACGGCGCAGCGGGCTACGTCGCCGGCGGCGCGGGCGGCGAGGAGACGATGGACGCAAACCGCGAGGCGTTCACCGAGTGGCGGATCGTCCCGCGGATGCTCCGCGACGTCGAGGACCGTGATCTCTCCGTCGAGGTACTGGGCCAGGAGTTCGCTGCGCCGGTCCTGCTCGCGCCGATCGGCGTGCTCTCGATCGTTCACGAGGACGCCGAGATCGCCGTGGCGGAGGCCGCTGCGGATCTCGACCTGCCGATGTGTCTGAGCACCGTCTCCTCCTTCCGGCTGGAGCAGGTCGCCGAGACGCTCTCCCACGAGGACGGCCGCGGCTGGTTCCAGCTCTACTGGAGCAGCGACCGTGCGGTCACGGAGAGCCTGGTCGAGCGCGCCGAGGACGCCGGCTTCGAGGCGCTGGTCGTGACGCTCGACACGCCCCTCCTGAGCTGGCGGGAACGGGATATCGAGGAGGCCTACCTCCCCTTCCTCGACGGCGAGGGGCTCGCGAACTACTTCGCCGATCCCGCCTTCCTCGATCGGCTCGACGTCGATCCGGCCGAGAACGAACTCGCTGCAATCCGCGAGTTCGTCGACGTCTTCGGCGATCCCTCCCTGACCTGGGACGACCTCGAACTGCTCGTGGGCGAGACGGACCTCCCGGTCGTCGTGAAGGGTATCCTCCATCCCGACGACGCCGCGGAGGCCGTCGACCGCGGTGCCGACGGCGTGATCGTCTCGAATCACGGCGGTCGGCAGGTCGACCGGGCGGTGCCGGCACTGGAGATGCTCCCGGAGGTCGTCGATCGGATTGGCGAGGACGCGTCGGTGCTCTTCGACAGCGGGATCCGGCGGGGCTCGGACGCCATCGTCGCGCTGGCGCTCGGCGCCGATGCCGTCATGCTCGGCCGGCCGTACGTCTACGGCCTCGCACTCGACGGCGCCGACGGCGTCCGGGCCGTCGGGCAGAACTTCCTCGCGGATCTCGATCTGACGCTCGGTCTTGCCGGTCAGTCGTCGATCGAAGGGCTCGATCGGTCCGTGCTACGGGAGCGCTGACGTCCTGAAAGCAACGGGCGCGCCTACGCGGATTACTGAGCGTTCTGCTTCCAGATGACTCCCGATGTCGCTCCCGCGGCGACGACGTCGCCGCCGTCGTTCCGGTATTCGACGTCGATCTCCAGCAGGTAGCGGTCTTCCTGCTCCGACCGGGACTCGACCGTGCACTCGCAGGTGATCCGCTCGCCGGTGTACACTGGTTTCCGGAACTCGAACTCCATCGTCCGCGCGACGTAGTTCAGGTCGCCACCGATCTTCGTGGCGAGCGAGCCGGTGAGCAGCCCCTGGACGACGAGCCGTCCGTCCTCGTCGGGTTCGGTGTGGATCGGCTGGTCGTCGCCCGTGAGTCGACCGTATTCGAGGACCTCCTCGGTGGTGAACGATCGCTCGTGCGTCAGGCCGTCCCCGACTACCGGGACCTCGGGTGGCCCGTCAGGATGCTCCGTCATGACAGGTGATTCGACGTGATCCTCGAAAAACGTCCCGCGCGCGCATAGCTACATCTTACTGGCTGCAGTGGGAGACGCTTCCTGGCAGTCCATACGACGGGTGACGGCGTGCACCGGGGTCGGAGGGTCGGAAGCAGCGTCAGCGGGATCGCCGTGGTGGAGGGTGGCGTGGGCGGACTGCTCAGCCCTCGTAGTGCACGCGGTGTACTACTGTCTCCTCGCCGTCGTCGATCGCGGTCACGACGATCTGGTCGCCCTCGGGATGCAGCGGGATCGACGCCCAACTCCCCGCCCAGGTGGATGACACTGGGCCGTTCTGCTCGCTGTAGAACTCGGCCTCGGCGTCGGCGATCGTCGACTCGACGCGAATCGTGTCGGCGTCGATACCCGGGTCGTCGGTGAGCACGACGCGAGCCCACTCGGTGTTTTGCTCGCGCCCCTCGCCGTCGGACGACGGCTCGTAGTCCCAGTCGATCCGGTCGACGACGTCGTTCGCCTGGTCGTGGATCGGCTCTTGGAAGGCGTCCTCGGGGTCGGTCGGGACCGACGATTCGGTGCTGGCCAAGAAGAGCCGCCATTCGCCGTCGGCGGTCGCGAAGACCCAGTGATCCTGCTCGTTGGCCTCGAGGACGTCGGAGTCCAGTTCGACGATCGCGACGTCCTCGCCGTCGAGAATCGTCTCGAGTTCGTCGCCCTCGAACCAGAACTCGGCGTACTCGAGCGTCCGGACGTCCGCCACCGTCGCGTCCGTCTGAACCGCGTCGATTTCGTAGTCCACGTTCGTCGCGCCGTCCTCGGTGGCGTAGCCCTGGAACTCCCAGTCGTCGTTGTCGTCCCAGTAGTCCGGGTGCATCGGACTGGAGGGGTGTACGACCTCTGCCAGTGCGTCGGGGTTCTCTCCTTCGACCGCCGCGAAGTAGTCCTCGATGCGAGCCCGGAGTGTCGACTCTGTGCTGTCGTCGCCGTCGTCTCCGGGGAGTTTCGAGGCGACGTCAGCGCACCCTGCGAGTGCACTTGCGAGCGTTCCGCCTGCTGCGAGTAGTACCGTCCGTCTGCTGCGGTTGCCGTGGGAGGGCATACGATTCCCTTCGACGGTGGGTTGCCTATAGCCGGGCGCACCGTTTCCTGCCGAGAAACGCCACGAAACTCGCCTGGGGCAATGCCCCGTCTCGCCTCTTGGCCGCGTCGACTCAGTCCCCGCCGGACAGCTCCGCGCCGCACTCCGGACACCGCTCGTGCCGGAGTTCCGCGCTCGACGACCTGACCTCCCGCATCACCGCGGAGATGCGGTCCTCTGCCTCGAGTTCGTCCTCGACCGAGAGTTCCACGCCCTCGACCTCCAGCAGGAACTTCGCGACCTCGGTGGCCTCGTACATCACGTCGTCGAGTTCCTCGGCGGTGAAGAAGTCGCTCATCGCACCGTAGAGGAAGGTCGCCCCGGCGGTCCGGACCTTGTCCTCGAACGAAGAGCGGGCCTGGTTCACGGCCTGGGGCGTGTACGTGTCGGTCATGAAGGGGACGAGTTCGGGCAGGTTCTCGCCGATCTTCGTCATCTCCACGCCGGTCTCCGTGCGGAAGTCCGAGCACAGCCGGGCGATCGCCCACTCGCGGGCGGTGATGTAGGTCCGATCGCGGAGGAACTCGTTGACGCGGTCGTACTGCGAGCCGTCGACCTTCTTGAAGCGATCGTACTTCTGGACGTCGGAGGGGACGCCGGGCTGGTGGTCGGGTTCGTCGGCTGCTGCCGAGTCGTCGGACGCGTCCGTTTCTTCCTCGGCGGCTTCGGTGTCGGGTTCGGCCTGCGCCGCGTCCGCCGTCGCTCCGGCTGGGGCCGCCGACTCGGCAGCAGCCTCCTCGTCAGCAGCGTCGGCGTCGTCGGTCGCATCGTCGTCCGCTGCTCGCTCGTCGGTATCGACTTCGTCTTCGAGCGAACTGGTAACCTGTGGCTCGTCGGGGTCGCGAACCAGATCCTCGGGGTTCGGATCGTCGTCGCCCTCCGTTTCGTCCTCGGCTCCGTCGTCCGGTGCCTCGGCGGCTGTCGACTCCCCGGCGGCTGCTGGCTCCCCGGCTGCTTTGGGTGCCTCGGCGTCGGTCCCTGACTCGGGCGTCGGGTCGTCGTCTCCCTCGTCCGACTCGTCGACGATCTCGATCGCCGGCGAATCGTCGGCGTCGGGTCCTTCGCCTTCGACATCGTCGTCGCGCCCGAGCGCTTCGCCGTCGTCGCGCTCTGGCCCTACGCCCAGGCCTTGTTCAGCCCCTACGCCGTCGTCGTGCTCCACCTCTCGGCCCTCGTCGTGCGCTGACCCTTCGTCGCCATCGTGCGCTGACACTTCGCCGTCGTCGCGATCAGGGTCCTCATCCTCGTCGTCCGGCCCGGTGCCCACGGCCTCGAGTTCGGCCTTCGCTGCTTCGACGTCCGGTTCCTCCTCGCTCCTGGCGGGTGCGAGGCCGCGCTCGTCGAGGAACTCGTCGTCTGCGTGCTCCTCGTCGTCGGCTGGCCCCTCGTCGGCGTCCCGCTCGTCCGCGTCGCCGGACGACTCCTCGGTCATGCACCCGGGTTCCCTGCCGGCGAGCAAAAGCGTTGTGCGGCGCTGACGGGGAAATCGGGACCTGGAGACGAACAGTCGCTCAGTTCGGGAGGTCGACCGCGTCCGCGACGTCGATTGGGACCTTCCCGACCTCGAAGCCCTCGATCCGACCCTCCGGCCTCGCGCGGATCACGAGCGTCGGTTGGTAGGGGAGGTTGGGCTGCTCGGCGCGGAGCGACCGCCACGCGTCGTCGGGGAAGCTGGTACAGTCCACGACGAGCAGGGCGCCAGCGTGGGTGTCCAGCTGCCCGCGACCCTTCGAGCGAGCGGTCTCCTTGACCGCCGCGATCGGGGTGTTCGCGTTCGAGCGCTTGGCAGGCGGCTGCGGCCGGGCGACCTCCACGAGGGTGTCGTCGACGCGGTAGTCCAGCGCGTAGCCGCTGCCGAGTTCGATCTCTGGCTCGAAGACATAGCCGGCGTCGTGGAGCACCTTGCCGACGGTGAACTCGCCCATCGCGGCGCGCATCCGCGTGAGGTCCAGCCGGCCGCTGGTACCGAGCTTCCCGGCCATCGTCTCGCGGTCGTCCTCGAAGACGCCGGATTTGAGGAACTCGTCGTAGAATTCCAGGCCGGCTTCGCGGGAGGCGTTCGGGAACCCCGCAGCGTGCTCTTTGAAGAACTTCAGCGCGGTCTCCGTGCCGTCCTTGCTCATCAGGACGGGGAGGAAGAACCAGGTGAGGTACTCGTAGTTCTCGAGCCACGGCGCTCGATCGTAGAGATCGACGAGGAGCTCCTTGCGCGCCCAGCGGGCCAGCTCGAAGGGGACCTCCTCCCAGCCGTGCTTGTTCGTCCGCCAGAGCGCGCTCGGCGTCTCGGTGTTGCCGAGCCAGTAGGCCTCGCCGTCGCGCCAGACGAACAGCGCGAGGTCGCCGTTGTCGAGTTCGAATCGCGCGGCCTCCCAGCCGTGGAGGTCGTGCTCGGGTTCGACCCAGGTCACGCCGGCGTAGTCGTCGAGAGAAGCATACAGTTCCCGGCGTACCCGCTTGTCGGACCAGCCTGCGGGATCGTACCGGAATCGGAGGGGACTCGCCACACCTGTTGTTGGCATCCGGCCCGGATACCGGTTCCGGGTGGTGAGTTGGCATACCGCGGGGGATTCGTGCGGGTCCCCGTCGTCACGAGCGGGTTCGGGCCGAACGCAGGACACTTTGGCTCGGGGTCGTAACGTTCAGGCAATGGCCACCGCCGAGACCCCGCTCCCCGACGAGGTCGGCGGGCACGTCCCCGACGACGCCGACCTCGACGTGCCCGACGGCGCGGAGATCTATCGCTGCCCCTACTGTGAGTACCCACTGCAGACCGAGCGGCTCTGGATCCTCCACGTGGGCGTCGAGCACCCCGAAGCGATGGACCCCGCCCAGCGCGAGCGCTACGAGGAGGAGTACGACGAGGAGAGCCACGACCTGTTCACGCTGCACGTGAAGCTGACCGTCGTCATCATCCTGCTGTACTTCTTCCTCTCGTACTCCTACATGTTCGTCTGGTCCTGAACGCCTGTCCGACACTGGCGACCGCGATTCGACCCCATCCAGCCTTGACAATCCTTAAGAGCGGGCTCCGGGTAGCCGTTGCCAACATGAACGTCGTCGTTTCGGTGGGTGGAAGCGTGCTCTCGCCGGGGGATCCCGAGCGCGTCGCAGCCCACGCGGCAGTCGTCGAAGCGCTGCACGACGCCGGCCACGAGGTGTCGGTCGTGGTCGGCGGCGGATCGACCGCGCTCGAGTACATCGAGGTCGCCCGCGAGCTTGGCGCCAACGAGATGAAGCTCGACGACATCGGGATCGCGGCGACGCGGCTGAACGCGCGGCTCCTGATCGAAGCGATCGGCGAGGCCGCCGTCCAGACGCCGCCGGAGACCTACGACGAGGCCAGCGTGGCGCTCCGCCGCGGCGACGTCGCGGTGATGGGTGGCGTCGCGCCGGCCCAGACGACCGACGCCGTCAGCGCCGCACTCGCGGAGTACGTCGACGCCGACCTCCTCGTCTACGGTACGAGCGTCTCGGGCGTCTACACCGCCGATCCGAAGAAAGATCCCGACGCCGAGCACATCCCCGAGATCTCCGCCGCCGACCTCGTCGAGCGCATCGCTGGCATCGAGATGAACGCGGGCGCCGCCGCGCCGGTCGACTTGCTCGCCGCGAAGGTGATCCAGCGCTCGGGTCTCCGGACGATCGTCCTCGACGGCACCGAACCGGAGCGGATCCAGCGGGCCGTCGAGACCGGCGAGCACGACGGAACCGACGTGCTGCCGGAAAACGGCGGCGCCGACCCCGACGACTGGAGCACTGGCTCGGTGACCGACGCCGCCGGCGGGGACGAATGAGCACTGACGACGACGCGGGCGAGCGATCGACGACCGGCGCTCCCGCCACCGGGAGCGACGACGACCTCTCCGCCAGCGACGACGCGGATCCCTACACCCTGCAGGCGACCGGCGGCGAGGACGCCGAACAGACCCAGGACGCCGACGCCGGGTACCACTCCTTCTGGGCGGACGAGATAGCGGATCAGATTGAGGCCCGGGACCCCGAGGAACCGATCGTGATCAAGGGCGGCATCTCGCCGTCGGGCATCCCCCACCTCGGCAACGCCAACGAGATCGTCCTCCCCTACTTCGTCGCCGAGGTCCTCCGGGAGCGCGGGTTCGAGGTGCGCCAGATCTTCACGACGGACGACCGCGACCCGCTCCGCGGACTCCCCCGCAAACTCGCGGACCTCGACGGCGAGATCGTCGGGCTGGGCGACGTCGACGCCGCCGCACTCGGACAGAACCTCGGCAAACCCTACACCGACATTCCCGATCCGTTCGGCTGCTGTGACTCCTACGGCGCCCACTTCTCGACGCTGATCGCCGGCATCGCCGAGCAACTGCAGGTGCCGGTCGACGTGGTCTCGAACACGGAGCTGTACGAATCGGGGGCGCTCGACGACCAGACACGACTCGTCCTCGAACGGGAGGACCTCGCTCGCGAAACGCTTGCGCAGTACCAGGACAAGGTCGACGAGGACTACGTCCCGTTCAACCCGATCTGCGAGGAGTGCGGGAAGCTCACCGAGACGGTCACGTCAGTCGATCTCGATGCTGGCGGCCCCGTCCCCGGGGCCGACGACCCGACGGCCGAGACCGACTCTGACGATGCCAGTGCCACGCCGATCGGCACCGTCGACTACCGCTGTACGGACCTCGACGCCGGCGACGACACGATCGAGGGCTGCGGGCACGAGGGCACCGCGACGCTCCGCGAGGGGAAGCTGCCCTGGCGCTTCGAGTGGGTCGCCCAGTGGGCGGAACTCGGCGTCGACTTCGAACCGTTCGGCAAGGATCACGCCGAGGGCTCCTGGCCGAGCGGCGTCGACGTCGCGGAGACGGTCTTCGAAATCGAGCCGCCGCTCCCCATGGTCTACGAGTGGTTCACGCTCGACGGCGAGCCCTTCTCCTCCTCGGGCGGTCACGTCGTCCTGGTCTCGGAGGTCCTCGAGTTGATCGAGCCGGAGGTCGTCCGATACTTCTTCGCGAAGGACCCGTCGAAGGCCCGGGACTTCTCGATCGAGCACCTCGACCAGCTGGTCGCCGAGTTCGACCGCATCGAGCGGCTGTACTTCGCCGCGGCGGAGGGCGCCACCGCCGACTCCCTCGACGCGACAGAGGCCGAGGTGGCGTTCGCGGAGCGCGTCTACCCATTCCTCGTCGACGAAGTGCGCGAGGAACGGATCCGCATCCCCTATCCCTTCGCCGCCGTGCTCGGCATGACCGACGATCCGGAACTCCGCGAGGAGATCGCCCGGCGAGAAGGCCACGTCCCAGACGACGCTCCGGAGTGGGCCGTCGAGGAGGCCCTGGACCGCGTCGAACGCGCCCGGGAGTGGGCCCGCAGCACGGACAACGAGTACAACTACGAACTCAAGCGCGAGTCGATGCCCGATATCGACATCGATGCCGACACCGAGGCGGCGCTCGACGACCTCGCCGATTTCATCGCCGCGAACGACGATCCCGACGCGATCCAGGGCGAGGTCTACGAGGCCGCCAAGCGCCACGACCTCGACGTCGGCGAGTTCTTCGCGACGGGGTACCGGCTCTTCTTCGACCAGGAGGAGGGCCCGCAGCTCGGCAATTTTCTCGCGAAGCTCGACGAGGCGTTCGTCCTGCGGCGGCTGCGACGGGAGGGGTAGTCGTCTCGATCCAGCGCGGCCGGACCCCGTCCGTCGGTCGGCTCCGCCAACCCTTTGACAGCACGCCCCCGACCAGTGATCAATGAACCTCGTGCTGTGGATCGTCGTCGGGATCCTCGCCTACTGGTTGCTGGCGGTGACGCTCGATCGCCAGGGGGTCCTGCCAGAGTGGGTCCACGTCAGTGGTCCGCTCCTGACGCTGCACACCCAGCGAGGCAAGGACGTCCTCGACTGGCTCGCGCGGCCCAAGCGGTTCTGGCGTGCGTGGGCCAACGTCGGCCTCGGGATCGCGCTCGTCGTGATGGTCCTGTCCTTCCTCTTCGTGATTCTCTCGGCGATCCTCACGATCCAGAACCCCGGCTCCGCCTCCCAGGTCACGGAGCCACGGAACGTCGTCGTGATTCCGGGATTCAACGACTTTCTACCGCTGGAGGTCGCCCCCGAGATCCTGCTGGGCTTGCTCGTCGGGCTGGTCGTGCACGAGGGAGGTCACGGCCTGCTCTGTCGGGTCGAGGACATCGAGATCGAGTCGATGGGGCTGGCGCTGCTGTCGATTATTCCGATGGGCGCGTTCGTCGAACCGGACGAGGAGAGCCAGCGGAAGGCCAATCGCGGCGGCCGCTCGCGGATGTTCGCCGCCGGCGTCACCAACAACTTCCTGATCACGGTGCTGGCGTTCGCGCTCCTCTTCGGGCCGGTGATCGGCTCGATCGGGCTCGCCGCCGGCGCGGGCGTCGGCGGTGCGCTCTCGGGCTCCCCCGCCGACGAGGCCGGCATCAGTGGCGGGGATCGCATCGTCGCGGTCGAGAACCAGTCCGTCGAGACGAACGAGGAACTCCAGGCCGTCCTCGCCAACGAGTCCGACCGCCGGATCACGATCGAGACCGGCGACGGCGAGCGCCTCAGCGTCGACCGGCGCTTGATCGTCACCGGTGCGCTCGAGGACAGCGGCGTCGACGCGGGCAGCGAGGTGGTCGCGGTCGACGGCACCGCCGTCAGCACGACCCCGGCCTTCCGTGAGCAGCTCCGGGCGGCAGGCGATCGCGCCACGCTGACGGTCGAGAACGACACTGCGACCCACGACGTGGCGATCACCGTCGGTGCTCGGGTCGTCGTCGTTCCCGACGGTCCGCTCGCGGACGCCGGGGCGTCCCGAAACGACGACCTGACCATCGTCTCGATGGGCGAGGAACGGATCGTCGATCAGGAGGACATCGGCGAAGCCATCGACGGGCTGGAGCCCGGCGAGACCGTCACGGTCGTCGGCTACGTCGAGGGCGACCGCCAGACCTTCGACGTGGAGATGGGCCGAGACGACGGCGAGGCGTACCTCGGTGTGCGTGGCTATCCGGGCATCGACGGCCTCACCGTGGACGACCTCGGGGTGCGGTACTACCCCGCCGGGAACTACCTCGCCGTCCTCGGCGGGGACGGCTCCGTCGATGGGCTCCCGACCGACTCTTTCGTCGGCAAGACGTTCTACGCCGTCTTCCTGCCGATCGCGGGCTTCGCGGGTGGCAACGCCCTCCCGTTCAACTTCGCCGGCTTCACCGACCAGATCCAGTCGTTCTACGTCGTCGAGGGGCCACTGGCGTTCCTCGGCGACGGCGTGTTCCTGCTCGCGACGGCGCTGTTCTGGATCGGGTGGATCAACATCAACCTCGGCTTCTTCAACTGCATCCCGGCTTTCCCGCTGGACGGCGGCCACATCCTCCGGACCGGCGCGGAGTCGATCGTCTCCCGGTTGCCGGTCGAGGCGGACTTCGCGCTGACGAAGGTGATCACGGTCTCCGTCGGCCTGCTGATGGGCCTCGGGCTAGTCGTGATGATCTTCGGGCCGCGGTACTTCCTGTAGGCGAGCGGCGGCCACCTGGAACGGGTGGCTCGTCGGTCGCGGGTGACCTCTTGCGTGTCGGCGGTTGCGGCTCCTCTCTCGCGGGTCATCGGTGGCGGGTCACCTGTTTCTGGTCGTCGATCACAGGCCGTCAGTCGCGGGCGGCGGTCGCGGGTCGTCGATCGCAGGGCGGCGGTCGCCGTCGGTGGTCCCCACCGCAGCCCTCGACACTCAGTCGTCCATCTCGACGCCGTGGGCCGCGTAGAACTCCTCGGGGGTGGCGTCGATACGCTCGAACTCGCCGAAGTCCCGCTCGTGGTGGCGAATCATCTGCTCGATCATCCAGGCGCTGAACTCCTCGTCGAAGCACCAGGCGTCGGGCTTGCAGGGAACGTCGAGGCGCTCGTCGCGGGCGAGCGCGACGTAGACGTGGTAGAACCCGAGGATGGTGTCCGCGAAGTCGTGGGCCTTGCCGGCGCTCTCCTCGCGGCGGTCAGCGAGTTCGTCCTCGCCATCGGCGGTGAGCTGGAAGTACTTGCGATCCGGCTCGTCTTCGCGCTCGATGCGCTCTGCCCACCCTTCCTCTTCGAACTTGTAGAGGACGGGGTAGACGGAGCCGTAGGAGGGCTCCCAGTGGCCACCGCTGATCGCCTCGATTTCTTTTAGAATCTCGTAGCCGTAGCGCGGCTTCTCTTCGAGTAGCTCCAACACGAGGTAAGAAACGAGGCCCTTCGGTGGCCCACTGTGCTCCATTTGTCACTCGTCGTTTGCGCGCGAGAAAAGGGGTTTCGGTTCCTGTACCGCTTACATTCGTGGAAGCGAAGCCGGTCCATACTGTCCGAACGTCCAGGCAGGACCCCGAGCCTGCGGAGTCCAGCCCGTCGAGAATATTTCCAATTTTAGCAAAAAATGTGTCGGGAGGTGCTCGATAGCGGATCGCAATTGCACGAACCCCTCACTGTGGGGTCCCTTGCGGACGCCAGCGAGCGGCGACTCGCAAGGGACAAAGGCCCCGACCGCGAAGGCCCTCCCATGCCACGACCGCCCGAAACCGACGAGGGCTGGTACGTGCTCCACGACCTACGGACGGTCGACTGGGACGCCTGGCGCGAGGCGCCCGAACGGGAGCGCGACCGCGCGATCGCCGAGGGCCGCGAGTATCTCGAAGACGCAGTCGCCGTCGCGGACGCCGACGGTGGCGACTCAGCCGTGTTCGCCGTGCTTGGCCACGAGGCGGACCTCATGGTCGTCCACCTCCGGCCGACCCTCGACGACCTGGACTACCTCGAGCGACAGTTCGCCCAGACCGCGCTCGCGGGCTACACCGAGCGCACGGCGTCCTACGTCTCCGTCACGGAGGCCTCCGGCTACACTGGCGCGGAGGACTACTTCGATCCCGACGCCGAGGCGGATCCGGGCATCCGGAACTACATCGAGTCGCGGCTCTACCCCGAGATTCCCGACTCGGAGTTCGTGAGTTTCTATCCGATGGACAAGCGCCGCGAGCCAGAGCAGAACTGGTACGACCTCTCCTTCGAGGAGCGCGCGGAGTACATGGACGCTCACGGCGACATCGGCCGCTCCTACGCGGGCAAGGTCAGCCAGATCATCTCCGGCTCCGTCGGTCTCGACGACTTCGAGTGGGGCATCACGCTGTTCGCCGACGACCCGACGGACGTGAAGGACCTGCTCTACGAGATGCGCTTCGATCCCTCCAGTTCGCGGTTCGCGGAGTTCGGCCCGTTCTACTCCGGCCGACAGTTCCTGCCCGCCGACCTGGAGCCCTTCCTTGCCGGGGAGCGCGTGCCGACGACAGATCCTTCGGCCGAGGACGGCGACGCCGGTCGATCCGCGCTCGACGAGGCCCTCGCCGACCTCGAGGTCGAGCCGCCCGCGGACGGCCACGCCGTCCTCGTCACGTCCGAGGCCGACGCCGAGGCCGTCCAGGAGGAGGTGGACGGACTCCGTGGCAACTTCGAGCACTACGACACCCACCGCGGCACCGAGGTCCACCCGACGGACGACGGCGCGGCGGTCGTCTCCGTCTGGGAGACCTCGTCGGCGGCCGACACCGCCAGCGGGTTCCTCGCGGAGATTGCCGGCGCCGTCGAGACCCAGGTCGGACCGGTCGGTGACGCGGTAGCGGACGGGGAGGAGGAATCGGATGCGGCCAGCGACGCCGCTGCAGGAGACGCCGACGCGCAGGGCGACGGTGGCACCGCAGCGTCCACCGATCCGGGCATCCGCGCCGACCTCGAGGAGCAGGGCATCTACGCCGGCACGCCCCACGGCGAGGACGTGTTCGCGCTCGTGTGTTACTCCGAGGCCGACGTCGACGAACTGGCCGCGGAGGTCGAGGACCTCGCGGACGGCTTCGACCGCTACGACACCCACCGCGGCACCGAGGTCTACGAGGCCACCGACGAGGGCCGCGACGATGCCGGGCGCGACGCCCAGCCAGCCGTCGTCTCCCTCTGGGACACCGAGGACGCCGCCGGCACGGCTAGCGACTACCTCTCCGACTTGCCGGGCATCGTCCGGGAAGCCGGCGAGGGCGAGGGCTTCGGCACGATGGGAATGTTCTATACCGTCAAGCCAGAGCACCGTGAGGACTTCACCGAGCAGTTCGACGTCGTCGGCGACCTGCTCGGCGACATGGACGGCCACCGCGAGACGACGCTGTACGCCAACCGCGAGGATCCCAACGACATGTTCATCGCCTCGCAGTGGGCGAGCAAGGACGACGCGATGGAATTCTTCCGCTCCGACGCCTTCGCGGACACCGTCGAGTGGGGCCGCGACGTGCTCGCGGACCGCCCGCGCCACGTCTTCCTGGCCTGATCCGCGGATCCTCGGTGCTGACTACTGTTTGACTCGCGCTACCGAACCGCACGGAAGCACGCGGATCTTAGGCGGACCAAAACCCTTTTTGCTTTAGGCTCGCCTAAGATCTGGTATCGATGGCATCCGCGGACGCGAACGAATCGGCGGCCGAAGCCGAGGACCAGGACGCAGAGATCTGTATCGCTCAGAGCCGCCCGGGGCGCACCGTCTTCTCCGAGTCGGGTAACCCCGACGGCTGGATCGGGACCGATCTCGTCGTCGAGATCGAGCGATAGCGGCGGGATTTCTTTTTTACTGCAGCTTCCAGTCTCTTCTGAATTTCGTGCGTCGAATGCTGGTTACTGGAGCGATGCTCGAAAGCTAGCGAAGCAGTCGTTTCCGAAAGCCCCCGATCGCTCCAGTCGCGGGCCTCGCTGCGCGCTTCACTCGCTTCGCTCGCTCCAGTGCTTACTTCGTCCGGCTTCCCGGAGCGATCGGCCCCTTTCGAAGCCCACCCAGACGCCTCACTCCTCCCCAGCCTTCTGCGCTACTCGCGTCGCTCCGCTCGCTGCGTTGCTCGGCCCTCGCACGGTGTCGCGCGGCTGGCTGCTCGCCGGGAAGCGGCTCGCAGCCAGCGCCAGCGCGCGCCGACATGATCCACAGGGGATCGGGATACTGCAAAATATCCGCCGGGTGGGACTGGAAGGGGCCGACCGCTCGCCGCGCGTAACGAAGCTAGCACCGCAGCGACCGGAATCCTGCCGAGCGGAGCGAGGCAGGGCTCGGAAGAAGAGCGAAGCGAGGCTTCCGATGGGAGCGAGGAGCACAGCGAGTTAGGTGCGGCGAGCGGGAGGGGGCTTCCGAGGCTGATGCTGTGTAGTTGCCGTCGGAAGTTTGCTTCCATTACCCAGTATTCGACTCGCGTGCTGAACGCTCCTCGTGGGACCCCAACTCGAAAAACGAATCGCCGACCGAAATCTCGCTGCCGACTATTCCATCGCGCCCTCGAAGACGAGGGTGTCGTCCTCGAGGTAGTGCTCGATGTGGTGAGCGTGTTCCTCGGTCTCCTCGAGGATCTCGCGGAGCTCCTCCTCGGTCGTGTAGTCGCCGAGGTTGTTCGCGAGCGCGATGTGCTCGCGGAGGGACTCGATGACGTCGCCGTAGCACTCCATGTCGTGCTCGAGCGAGGTGCGGATGTCGTAGGCGTCCTCGTCCTCGGGCTCGATCGTGGCGTGTTCCTCGAAGGTGGCGCCGCCGGAGTGCGGGACGCCGCCGAGCGCCTGGACGCGCTCGGCGAGGACGTCGGCGGCCTCCTCTGCGTCCTCCGCAGCCTCTCCGAGGAACAGGTGCAGGTCGAGGAACTCGGCGCCTTCGACGATCCAGTGGTGCTTCTTCAGCTGGTGGTAGAGGACGTACGTGTCGGCGAGGTCGGTCTGGAGGGCCTCGACGATCTCCTCGGCCTTGTCAGCGGGCATCCGGAGCGCGTCGCTGCCCTCGACGGTGCCTGCTTCCTGACGGACGGTCTTCTGGGTGCTCATTGCGTTCCCAACTACGCCGGCATCCCACTTAAAGATTCACGTCTTCGAAAGGGAAGTTCGTGCTACTCGAAGATAAGTTTACAATTCTACAAACATCTGCCACCCGCTCACCCCGCTCCAGTCCGTGGAAAGACGTCGTTACCTGACCGCGCCGGCGGGTCCGCCTGGCCTACCGGTGGCGTGCGATTCATACCCGGGCGCGACACAGGTCGCGCCATGACCGAGACGCCGCCGCTCGTCGCGGGCGAGACGCTGATCGACTTCGTGCCCGAGACCGCCGAGCCACTCGCGGCCGTCGAGCGCTTCGATCGCCGCGCCGGCGGCGCGCCCGCCAACGTCGCGGTCGGACTCGCACGCCTGGGCCGGACGCCACAGTTCTGGACGCGGGTCGGCGCCGACCCCTTCGGCGACTTCCTCGCCGACCGTCTCGCCGAGGAAGGCATCCCCGAGCGGTTCGTCGAGCGCGACGACGAGGCTGCCACCACGCTTGCCTTCGTCAGCGGCGCCGACGAGGGCCCTCGATTCTCCTTCTACCGCGACGGCACCGCCGACACTCGGCTCCAGGACGGTACCGTGCCCGACGAGGCCCTCGACTCCTCGCCCTTGGTTCACGCCGGTGGCGTCGCCCTCGCGGACGAACCGGCCCGGAGCGCGACGCTCGACCTCCTCGACCGCGCCACTGCCGCCGACTGTACGGTCTCGTTCGATCCGAACGTCCGCCCCGAACTCTGGGCCAACGACGCCGAACTCGCGACGATCTGTGGCTGGGCGATCGAGGAGACGGACGTCTTGATCGCGACGCCCGACGAGCTCGAGACGCTCGGGTACGAGGGCGACGACCCGGAGACGCTCGCCAGCGCGGCGGCGGAGGACGGCCCGCATACGGTCGTCCTGACGATGGGCGAGGTCGGTGCGCTCGCGCTGGCCACGGGGGACGCCCCCTGGGGGCCAGCGACGGAGCGCCACGAGGGGTACGCGATCGACGCCGTCGACGACACCGGCGCGGGCGACGCGTTCTCTGCCGGGCTGATCGACGCGCTCGATCGAGTGACCCGTCGCGACGATCCATCGACGGCGTCGCTCGGAGACGCCCTCGCGTTCGCGAACGCGGTGGCTGCCATGTCGACCACCGAACGAGGGGCGATGGAAGCGCTCCCGACGAAGCGCAACGTCGAAGTGTTCCTCGAGTCCTGAACGGTCCCGTCCAGGCAGCCCGAGACCCCGTACTGCTCACTTCCCGTGACGCGATTCCCCGCTGGCCTCCAGCGACCGCGCCTTCGCCTCACTGGGCGGCTCGGAGCGATCGGCGAACCCCGCGGAGATAACGCGAATGAGCGCGTCCTCGACGGACTCGTCGGCGGGGATCACGCGGGATTCCTCGAGTTCGATGACCCAGCCGACGAAGATGACCGGGGAGGCAGGAACGTACACGGTCGTTCGGCCGTCGTCGGCTTCCCGGCCGGTCGGAAACGCCGTCATCCGGGCGTCGTTCCACAGTTCGACCTTCGCGGGCGAGTTGAGGTCGACGTCCTCGTCGACGACGGTCTCGATCGCGATCTTCGAGGCGTTGTAGACGACGCGAAAGCCGGGGAGGGTGTTGACGCTCGCCTCGATCCGATCGTCGAGGAAGGGGCCGAGCTTCGTGCGCATCAACCAGGAGGCGAGCAGGAGCGAGCCGAGGAGCACGCCGATCGTGAGGAGCACTCGTGCGACTGCGGGATCGAGGACGTGGAGCACGGTGATCCGCTGCGCGATGGTGCCCATCAGCGGGACGCCAGCGACGAAGTTGAACACCCACCAGAGGGTGTAGATGGTCGCGAACAGGGGCGTCAAGACGATGAGCCCGCTAGCGGCGTCTCGCTTGATCGACGACCACACGCGAGGAGCTTCGAGGGCCCCCGTTATCCGTGTTTTCGTCTTGGATTGGTCCGGGTCGCGGACGGCGACCGCCCGGCCCCTGTCTCAGGGATCGGGATTGAAGATCTCGGGTTCGGGTTCGCCTTCGACCTGGATCACTCCGAGCATCCCCCGGTGGACGACGCGGGAGAGCGCGTGGTCGACGAGCTTGATAGGACCGGGCACCGGCGTGTCGATCACGGCCGCGCCGACGGAGCCTGGCACGACGGGCCCCGTCTCGACGTAGTGGTCGGGATCGGACGCCAGCGCGCCGTTGGGGTAGTACGTCTCCCAGACGTTCCCGATCGCGTGCCAGGAGCTGGTGAGGTTGGGTCCGCCGCTGGCGTGGAAGATCCGGACGCGCTCGCCCTTGTCCACGGTGACGGGACCGTACCCGTCCCCGGTGAATGCGTACGCTTCGCCGTTGAGGGTCACGTAGGTCGGCTCCTCGGCCTTCATCGCCTCGTAATCGAAGCTGTGGTGACCCTCTTCGCCCGGCGCACCGTTCGTGTAGATCTCGTTCTGTCCGAAGTACAGCTCGCGGTCGACCTCGGGGAGGCCGTCCTCCGGCTCGACCAGGATCGCGCCGTACATCCCGGCGCTGATGTGGTGGTCCATGTTCGGGACCGCGCAGTGGTATACGTGGACGCCGGGGTACATCGCCGTGAACTCGATCTCGGCGGTCTCACCCGGGCTGATGGTGGTGTCGTCCGCACCGCCGCCGGGGCCGTAGACCGCGTGGAAGTCGACGTTGTGCGGCATGGCGTTCTCCTCGGCGTTCTCGAGGGTCAGGTGCACCGTGTCCCCGCGGCGGACCCGGACCATCGGCCCCGGCACCCGATCGTCGAAGGTCATGTAGTCGAACGTGACGCCGGGTTCGATCTCTGCGGTCCGTTCGGTGGTCGTCATGCTGATCTCGTGCCTGCGCGGGGTGGACCAGTCCACCGGGTCCGGGATGTCCTCGGGGTCCGCGGCGATGCGGTCGAGGTCGGTCTCCTTCGCGGCGTCGAGCGACTCTTCCTCCTGCTGGGTCACGGGATCGCTCTCGTTCGCGCTCACTTCGCCGTCAGCCGGCGTGGAAATACACCCTGCCAGTCCGAGTGCTGCGCCAGCACCGAGTGCCGTCATGATCCCCCGTCGGGAGCTGTCTGGGAATTCCATGGGTGGTCACCTCTACAGGTCAATCTGGAGGCTCCCGTAGATATACGGGTCATGCAGTTTCTCGAACCCCGGGCCGGGGCCCGAAGATGTTCTAGGTGTACCCAAAAATTGGGAATCGATAGACGTAGTGGTGATACCCGGATCCCCGGGAGCGCTCGCTCCGGGTTCTCCGGGTGACCGACAGAGTAACCGGGGCGTACTACGAAGACTCGACCGTGCAGCAGGGGCCGACGCTCCCGGGCGTCGAGACCGGCGACGACGAGGACCGCATCGTTCTCCACGTCGATCTCGACTGCTTCTACGCGGCCTGTGAGCGCCTCCGGGAGCCGAAGCTGGCGGGAAAGCCCCTCGTCGTTGGCATGGGCTACGAGGGAGGACAGCCCGACGGCGCCGTCGCCACGGCGAGCTACGAGGCTCGCGAGCACGGCGTCGAGAGCGCGCAAGCCATCTCGACTGCGCTGGAGCGGCTCCCGCGGGCGGCCGATCACCCGGATGGAATCGAGGCGGAGAGCGACGGTCCCGACGCAGTCGGCTACTACCGCCCCGTCGACATGGCATACTACCAGGAGATCGCGGCGGAGATCAAGGAAATCCTCCACAACTGCGCGGAGACCGTCCGCGAAGTGTCGATCGACGAGGCGTATCTCGACGTCACAGATCGCACCGAGTGGTCGGTCGTCGAGGGCTACGCCCGCCACGTCAAGCAGCGGATCGACCGAGAGGTGGGCCTGACCGCGAGCGTCGGCGTCGCACCGACGATGCACGCTGCCAAGGTCGCCTCCGACCACGACAAGCCCGACGGCCTGGTCGTCGTCGAACCCGGCGACGTAGAGGCGTTTCTCGCGCCGTTGCCGATCGACGACCTCCACGGG
This sequence comes from Salinarchaeum sp. Harcht-Bsk1, assembly GCF_000403645.1. Lineage (NCBI taxonomy): Archaea > Methanobacteriati > Methanobacteriota > Halobacteria > Halobacteriales > Natronoarchaeaceae > Salinarchaeum > Salinarchaeum sp. Harcht-Bsk1. The sequence goes on along the minus strand of NC_021313.1, from coordinate 803,701 downwards.
ATCGGGCCGGTCACTGCGTCGACCCTCCGCGAGCACGGAATCGAGACCGTCGCCGACCTCGCCGACGCGGATCGGGAGTGGGTCCACGAGCAGTGGGGCGATCGGGGGCTCGAACTCTACGAACGGGCCCGCGGGATCGATCCACGGAGCGTCGAGCCGCGAGGCCGCCCGAAGAGCCTCTCCCGTGAGTCCTCCCTCGGCGGCGCCGAGGACGACTTCGACGCCGTCGAGCAGCGAATCCGCACGCTCGCGGAGGCCGTGGCAGAGCGCGCCCGGTCGAAAGAGGCCCTCTACCGGACGATCGGGATCAAGGTCGTCACGCCGCCGTTCGACGTGAACACGAGAGCCCAGTCGTTACCGGGCCCTGTCGACGACCCCGACCTCGTCGAGACGGTCGCGATAGACCTCCTCGAAGAGTTCGAGGACGCGACGCCGCGGAAAGTCGGCGTTCGCGTCTCGAACCTCTCCTTCGCCGACGCCGACCAGTCGACGCTCGGCGGCTGGGACGGCGACTCGACGGCGACCGATCCCGACGATCGGGAAGCGGTCGAACCAGCCGAAGTGGGAACGGACGCGTCCGCGGACTCCTCGATGGATTCGCCAGCGGACTCGCCTATGGAATCACCGCCGGAATCGCCGCTGGGTTCGCCAGGAGACTCGCCGACGGAATCGACACTGGACTCGTCGGCGGAATCGACACTGGACTCGTCGGCGGAATCGCCCGCAGCATCCTCGACGGGATCGCACACGGAGTCGCCAGGCGCGCCGTCAACAACGTCGTTCACGACCCAGTCCACCGAATCGCCGGACACACCTCCCACCGAATCGCCGAACACATCCTCCGCCGGACCGCCGGACGAATCATCCACAGAATCGCCGGACGACGGGCAGCCAGGTCAGTCGGTCCTCGATCGGGTCTGGTCCGACGGCCCCGCCGAACGCGCCGATCCGGAACCGATCGGCCAGCCACCCGATCAGACGACGCTCTCGGAGTTCGAGTGAGTCGTCTGGGACGACGATCCTTTTTTACGGACTCCCCCGCCTCTCAGGAACGACCCCGACGCCGTGCCATGATAATTATAAACCTGGGCACGTTCCCGCAGGGTATGGAGGGGACCTCGTATGGCGGATGACTTCTACGCCCTGCTCGAGGTGCCCAGGGACGCGTCACAGGACGAGATCAAGACCGCGTTCCGCGAGAAGGTCCGGGAGTACCACCCCGACCACAACGACGATCCCCGCGCCAACGCCCAGTTTACGGCGGTGAAGAAGGCCTACGACACGCTCGGGGATCCGGTCGAGCGCAACGCCTACGACCGGATGGGCCACATCGACTACGTCGCGAAACGGCTCTCGGGCCTGCCGGACCCCGAGAAGTGGGCGCCCGATAGCGGATCGAGTCGCTCGTCGGGGAGCAGTTCTGGAACCACGTCCACTACGAGCGGTTCCTCGTCTACGGGGAGCACGTCGAGCAGGAGTAGCCGATCGTCGACGAGCACCTCTGCGGGCAGTGCGAGCAGGTCGACGGGTAGTTCGAGCACGTCGACGAGCAGTGCGAACACGTCGACCTCGACGTCGAGTACGAGTGCCACGAGCACGGGCTCCGGTCGATCCTCCTCGACGGGGTCGAGCACCGGCAGTGCGAGGACGAGCGCGCCGAACGCGTCCTCGACTCGCTCCCAGCGTGCTGCCTCCGACGGTGCGGGTGCCACTACCTCCAGACGGAGCGTCGCTTACGCCGACGATCCGATCGTCGACTTCGTCGCCCGCCACGACTGGGCGCGCCGGGCCGTCGGCTGGCCGTTGCTGTACTTCGTCATGCTCGTGTACGCGATGGGGCTGGCTGCGGTAGTCCTGAAGCACGCCGATGCCTTCGGCTCCCTCGCGGACCGGATCAGTGCCGCTGGCACCGACGCCACCGCGCTCTCGGCCGCACTCGAACGCGAGGCCGTCCCGATCGTCTACGACGCCACGATCGGTGCGCTCGTCTCGAGCTCGTCGCCAGAGACGACGGTGCTCGCCGGTGGCGTGCTCGTCGCGCTCGGCACCGTGCTACTCCCGACGGTCGTCTTCCTGCTCGTCTATCTCACCCGGCTCTCGCCGGGCTGGAAGCCGACCTATCTCTACCCGGTGGCCGTCCTGGGACCGGCCGCGGGGCTCGCGGCTGGCGCCACTATTGACGTGCCGCTGACCGCCGAACTCGCACTGTTCGGGCTGCTTCCCTTCGGCGCACTGGTCGTAATGATGCTCAGCGCATTCGTACGGCCGAAGTTGAAGGCTGTGCTGTTTTCCTGAATCAGGTCCCGCGACGCGCCGTTGCGTCGTCAGCCCCGCTGCAACCCAGCTACCGAAGGCTGCAACCACGTCCGGCCGCTGAACCCCGCCGGCTTCCCCGACGAACCGGCGACTATCGGACCAGATACGACTCGTCGGTCGCCAGGAACCGTCCGAGATCGGTCGTCTGCCGGTAGTCACGCGAGAGGAGCGTCTCCAACCCGTCGATCGCGGCCTCGCGACCCTCTTCATCCCACTCGCTGGGGTCCTGGAGTGGCAGGACCAGCCAGCCACTGCCCTTGACCTCCCTCGCGTGGAGGGCGTCCATGTCGAGATGGGCCTCGCCCGCAGCGACGTCGTCGAAGCCGGCGCGTTCGGCGGTCCCGTCGAGGGCGACGTCGGCGTAGGGCTCGGCGGTGAAGTGTTTGAGGACGTGGGCCGTCGCGCGTTCCCCGACGGGAACGAGGACGTGCGCGGCGATCGCGCGGAGTTCGGCGTCGAAGAACGGCTCGAGGTCGGCGTAGTCCGCGGGCGAGGGCGTCTCTCCGGTCGCGGGGCAGCACATGTGGAGGTAGCTCAGATAGGTACCTTCGGGCCTCGGCTCGTTACCGGGGTCGGACAGGAGGTCGACGGCTTCCAGCACCTCATGGACGGCCAGTCCCGTGTCCGTGCCCGAGAATGGGACGCCGGTCTCGGCGCCGCCGTGGACGCCGGGGTGGTCACCGACGACGTGCACGTCCGCGTTGGCGTCGCCGTAGCCGAAGACGGCCTCGACGTCCGCCGAGCAGCGGTGCTCGCAGGGCGGGGACATTCCGAAGGGATTGCTCGTCCGGTCCGTGACGTTCTGCACGCTGTTCGATAGGCTACGGAGGCGTCAAAACGGAATCGGTTCCGCTCGAATCCGGGCGTCGTTCCGGCGTTCAGGCCGAGCCTTCGTAGCCCGCCATCTCGACCTTGTCGACGAGGACCTCGACGTCGGCGTCGCCTTCGACGGTCGCGGTGTCCTCGTAGCGGTCGGCCTCGGCGGACTCGACGCCGTCGGCCATCTCGAGTGCCTCTTCGACGACTTCCTCACAGCCCTCACAGGTCATGCCTTCGACGGTGATCTCGGTCGACATGGATCTCGCTTCGCCCGCGTTCGTATCAACCTTGTCGCTCCGGACTGGCCACGCCACCTGTTCGCACGATCTGGCGCCTCGGCCGGCTGCGACCGCATCGATCGCGATCCCGGATCTCAATCCTTAATGGCCCGCTCGGAGAACGCTCGCCCATATGACGACCTCGTTGACGCCGCCCGGTCGAACCCTGGGGATCGTCGGCGGCGGGCAACTCGGCCGAATGCTCGCCGAGGCGGCCTCGCCGCTGGGCGTCGAGGTGATCGTGCTCGATCCGACGCCGGACTGTCCCGCGTCGTCGGTCGCCCGCGACCAGCTCGTCGCGGACTTCGACGACGCCGACGCGATCGCCGAACTCGCCGAGCGTTCCGACGCGCTCACGTTCGAGATCGAGCTAACCGATCCCGAGGGCCTGGAGCGCGCCGCCGAGGAGGCTGGCGTTCCGGTCCACCCGAAGCCCGATACGCTCCGGACGATCGAGGACAAACTCGTCCAGAAGCGCAGCCTGCGAGACGCCGGGATTCCAGTACCCGAGTTCCGCGAGGTCGATGACGCCGACGACCTCCGCGCGGCAATCGACGACCTCGGCGCATCGCTGATGCTCAAGGCCCGCACCGGCGGTTACGACGGCCGAGGGAACTTCCCCGTCGAGTCCGCCGCCGACGCCGAGCGAGCGATGGAGGAAATCGGCGGCCCGGCGATGGCCGAGCGCTTCGTCGACTTCGAGCGCGAACTCTCCGTGATCGGCGTCGCTGGCGCCGAGGCGACCGACGCCTTCCCCGCTGGCGAGAACGTCCACCGCGAAGAGATCCTCCGCGAGACCGTCGCGCCCGCACGTGCCGACGACGCCGTCCTCGAGGAGGCCCAGTCCGTCGCCGCGGACGTGCTCGAATTGCTCGAGGGCCGCGGCGTTTACGGCATCGAACTGTTCGAGCACAGCGAACCGCGCGAGGACGGCGCGCGAATCACGGTCAACGAGATCGCCCCTCGTCCGCACAACTCCGGGCACTGGACCATCGAGGGCGCGATCACCTCGCAGTTCGAGAACCACGTCCGCGCGGTGCTCGGGCTCCCACTCGGGAACACCGACGTCCGCTCGCCGACGGTGATGGCGAATCTATTGGGTGACTCCGACCGCGCGCGGCCGATCGCCCAGGAATCCGTCGGTGACACGCCGGACGCCGTACCGGTCCGCGGCGTCGACGACCTGCTCGCCACCGGCGGCGCGCACCTCCACTGGTACGGCAAGCGCGAGGTCCGGCCCCTTCGCAAACTCGGGCACGTGACGCTGACCGGCGACGGCACCGGGATCGAGGACCGCGGCGAACTGCTCGACCTCGTTCGCGACCTGCGGGACGATGTGACTTTCTCCTGAATCGGTTTCCCGTCGTCCGTCCGCGGTCGCTCGCTGCGGACCACCGCGTTTGATTGCCCCCCGTCGCCAACCCCCGATCATGACCGATTCCGTCGCCGACCTGATCGACGACCTTCGCGCGGAGGCCGAACGCGATCGACCGACCGAGGAGACGCCCGAGATCGGGATCGTGATGGGCTCCGATTCCGACCTCGAGACGATGATGACGGGCGGGCGGCGCCCCGGCGCCTACGACGCCCTCGTCGACCACCTCGGCTTCGAGGAGCAGACCGACTACGACGAACCGCCCGAAGCCCGATTCACTTTCGAGACGTACGTCACCTCCGCCCACCGAACGCCGGACCTGATGACGGCCTACGCCGAGACCGCCGCGGACCGCGGCCTCGACGTCCTGATTGCGGGCGCCGGCGGGAAGTCCGCCGACCTCCCCAACATGACCGCGTCGATCGCCTACCCGCTCCCGACGATCGGCGTGCCGGTCCAGGAGAAGTCCGTGGATTCGGTGATCGGAATGCCCCAGGGCGCGCCGCTGACCGCCGTCGACGCCGGAAAGTCGTTCAACGCCGCGCTCTCGGCGGTCCAGATCCTCGCTCGCCAGCACGAGGAACTCGAGGAACGCCTCGTCGCGTACCACGACGACCTCCGCCAGGGCGTCGGCGAGGACTCCCGCGGGCTGCACGAACTGGGGACCCCGGCATACCACGAGCAGATGGACAGCTGAATCGGTCCCACCGGCTGAATCGCCACCGAGGTCGACGCTCTCCTTGATTGCATCGGGGAACCGCTCAGACGATCGCGCGGACGATCTGCACCACGAGCAACAGCGATCCCACGGAGAACACCGTGGTCGCAAAGACGTTGAGCGAGGCGAGTTTCCGGTCGCCGCCGAGTTCGCTCGCGAAGACGTACGTCGAGACCGCGGAGGGCATCGCCATCATCACCACGCCCGCGCGGATCGTCGAGTCGTTCGCGCCGACGAGCCAGAAGGCCCCGAGCGCGACGATCGGCATCGCGACGAGTTTGAGGACCACGACGGTGCTGACAGTGCCGAAGGGAATCTCGTCGGCCTCGAGCGTGAGCGCCGCGCCGACGCAGAGCAGCGCGATCGGCAGGGCGAGTTCGCCCAGGTAGCCCAGACCGGCGTCCGCGAGTTCGGGAATGGCGATCCCGGCCACGGAGGCGGCGAGCCCGACGATCACCGAGACGATCGCCGGGTTCGTCACGACGCCGCCGAGTTCGGAGGTGAGCGACGCCTCGGCGTCGTTCGCGGTCGTGAGGATCGTGATCGTCAGGCCGATCTGGACGAGCGCGGCGACGCCGAGGATGAGCGCAGCCTTCGCGGTCGCCAGCCCGCCGAACGTCGTCGCGACGACCGGGACGCCGAGGTAGCCCAGGTTCGAGTGGTAGGACTGGACCGTGGCGACGCTCCGGACGCCCGGATCTACCTCCCGACGGTAGACGAGCGTCGCGATGCCGGCGATCACGAGGAGCGTGCCGGCGACGCCGACCACCAGCCGACCGGAGAGCACCTCTGACAGTGGCTGGTCGTACGTCGAGGAGAGGATCAGTGCGGGGAGCGCGACGTAGTACGCGAAGGCGTTGAGCCGTTCGCGGCGGGTGGGGTCGAGGATCCCTACGCGGCGAGCGGCGATGCCCGCCGCGAGCAGGACCAGCATCGCGAGCAGCGAGAGCAGCAGCGACACGCGAGAGGCTCGCCGACTGTGCCGTTTAGCCGTTCCGTTCCCGGCGAGCCCCACCCGATGACGCGTTCGGTGCGTAGCGACCTCCTGCAATTGCTCGGATGCGACACCAGCCCGCTTGGAAGCCCTCGCCAGGGCCGATTTTCGCCCTGTCCTCGCAGCGGTGTATCGGCCGCTCCGCTGTCAGAGCGGTTGATCCCTATCGGTCAACGGTGGCGGAAACTCGCCCATCAGTTCGAGATTCACACCTCGATTCGAGGCCTGCAACCACAGTTGGGGTGTGGCTCCCGGACGATGCCGTGGTGGAACTCCGCAACTGTGGTCGAACCGGAGCCATCCAGCCACGAACCGAACTCACCCAGAGCAAGCTGGGAAATTCGACAGCGAAATCACGAGAGGAAACGCCGAAAACGTAGTTCTGAACCCTTATATGGGAGGCTCACAAAGCTCCGCTCGACACCGAGTAATGAGTGATTGGATCGCAATCGGGGCGCTCGCGCTCGTGGCGGTCGGCATCCCACTCGGGATGATGGGGCTGTCCGCCCTGCTACGGCCGAGGGTTCCGGAACGACACAAGACCGCCACCTACGAGAGCGGGGAGGTGCCGACGGGGACGACCAAGATCCGTTTCAATATCCAGTACTACATGGTCGCCCTGCTGTTCGTCGTCTTCGACGTGGAGACGGTGTTCATCTTCCCCTGGCTGGCGATCTACCGGGAGGCGATCGGCGAGGTCGGGCTCGCGCGGGCCCTCGTGCCGATGCTGTTTTTCCTGTCGATCCTGGTGATCGCCCTCGTCTGGGCGTGGCGCAACGGCGCCGTCGAGTGGGCCCGCTCGCCGCGGGCGACGGTCCGCGCACGGAGGGAGGACCAATATGAGTAGTGACGAACCACGTACGGCGATTTCGGGGAGTACAGCGCCGGTAACCGACACGCGCGAAGCCCGCATGGGCGAGGGCGTCGACGACCGGTTCAACTCGAAGCTGCGAGAGGCCTTCGGCTCCTCGCCGTTCATCCTCACGAAGTTCGACAAGTTCATGAACTGGGCGCGGGGCTCCTCGATGTTCCTGCTCCAGTTCGGGATCGCGTGCTGTTCGATCGAGATGATGCACACGTTCGCCGTCAAGCACGACAGCGATCGCTTCGGGGCCGGCGTGCCCCGCGCGTCGCCGCGTCAGGCTGACGTCATCATCGTCCCCGGGACGATCGTCTCCAAGTTCGCCCCGCGGATGAAGCGGGTCTACGACCAGATGCCCGAGCCGAAGTTCGTCATCGGCATGGGCTCCTGTACGATCTCCGGCGGCCCGTTCCAGGAGGGGTACAATGTCATCAAGGGCGCCGAGGAAGTCATCCCGGTCGACATCCACGTCCCGGGCTGCCCGCCCCGCCCAGAGGCGCTGCTCTACGGGATCGCGAAGCTGCAGGAGCGCGTCGCGAACGGCGAGTCCTCGCCGGTCGTCGTCAAGCCCTACGAACTCCAGCAGTTCTCCGAGATGGAACAGGACGAGGTCGTCGAGCACCTCGCGAACGAAATCGACGAGGACGACCTCGCGATGCGGTACAACTGGGCTGATTCGCCATGAGCACGGGCGAAGAGCAATCTGAGGAGCCGGGCGAGCAGGCCATCGAGCCGACGGAAGCGAAGCTCACCGAGCTCCGATCGCTGCTCGGCGAGCACGTCCTCGACACCGAAGAGCACCTCAACGCGCCCGGGATCGTCATCCGTCCCGACGACGTCCAGGCGGTGCTCTCGACGCTGAAAGAGGAGGCCGGCTACGACCACTGCTCACTCGTCACCGCACAGCAGTACGACGACCGGTACGAGTCGATCTACCACCTCAAGAAGTACGCCGACCCGACCGACGAGGTGAGCGTCGTCGTCCCGACGGCGCGAGACGACCCCGTCAGCGAGAGCGCCGCGCCGGTCTACACGACCGCCGACTGGCACGAGCGCGAGGCCTACGACCTCGTCGGCATCGAGTACGAGGATCACCCGGACCTGCGCCGGATCCTCCTGCCGGAGACGTGGCAGGGCCATCCGCTTCGCGACGACTACGATCAGGACCGACCCCAGATCGTCACGCTCCGGGAGAACGCCAACCCGCTGGAGCCCGACCACCGTGGTGACGCCGAGGAGGGCGAGTCCGACACGATGTTCCTAAACATCGGACCGCACCACCCGGCCACCCACGGCGTCCTCCACCTGAAGACGGTGCTCGACGGCGAGCAGGTCGTCGACGTCGAGTCCGACATCGGCTACCTCCACCGCTGCGAGGAGCAGATGTGCCAGCAGGGCACCTACCGCCACCAGATCATGCCCTACCCCGACCGGTGGGACTACATCTCGGCCGGCCTGCTCAACGAGTGGGCCTATGCCCGCGCGGCCGAGGACCTCGCGGACATCGAGGTCCCCGAGTACGCGCAGGTCATCCGGACGATGTCTGCCGAACTGTGCCGCATCGCCTCGCACATGCTCGCGATGGCGACCTTCGCGCTGGACATCAACGGCGACTTCACTGCGACCTTCATGTGGGCGATCCGGGAGCGCGAGAAGGCCCAGTCGATCCTCGAGGATCTGACCGGCCAGCGGATGATGTTCAACTACTTCCGGCTCGGCGGCGTCGCGTGGGACCTCCCGTCGCCGACGGAGGACTTCTTCGAGAAGACGCGGGACTTCCTCGACGGCCTGCCGGGAGCGACCCAGGAGTTCCACGACCTCTTGACGAACAACGAGGTCTTCCAGCTCCGGACGATCGACACCGGCGTCATCGACCCCGAGACTGCCAAGGACTTCGGTACCACGGGCCCGGTCGCCCGGGGTTCGGGGATCGACTACGACCTCCGCCGCGACGACCCGTACGGCTACTACGACGAACTCGAGTGGGACGTCATCACCGAGGACGGCTGCGACAACTACGCGCGCCTCCTCGTCCGGATGCGCGAGGTCGAGCAGTCCGCGAAGATCATCGACCAGTGCGTCGACCTGCTCGAGGACTGGCCCGACGAGGAACGCGAGATTCAGGCCAACGTCCCGCGCACGCTCAAGCCCGAACGCGACACGGAGATCTACCGGGCGGTCGAGGGCGCGAAAGGCGAACTCGGGATCTACATCCGCGCCGACGGCACGGACAAGCCCGGCCGGTTCAAGATCCGATCGCCCTGCTTCTCGAACCTGCAGTCCCTGCCCGCGATGGCCGAAGGGGAGTACATCCCCGACCTCGTCGCCGCCCTGGGTAGCCTCGACATCGTACTCGGGGAGGTGGATCGATAATGTCCGGTGCGCTCGCGACCCTCGCGGCCGCGCCGACGCTCCTGCAGTCCGGTGACGGTACCGGGGACTCGGCAGTCCTCCTCCCGGAGTGGCTCGCCGACGCCCTCGGCCTCGACGGGCTCGGCGGCGTCGGCACTGCGATCGCCGCGCTGATCGCCGCCTTCGCGATCGCGAACGTCATGCTGATCCAGGCGGCGCTCGCCGGCCCGTGGCTCAAGCGCAAGATCGCGGCGGCGTTCTGGGGCAAGCTCGGCCCGAACCGGATGGGCCCGGGCGGGAGCCTGATCATCGTCGCGGACGCGGTCCGGATGCTCTCGAAGGAACTCATCGTTCCCGACGGCGCCGACCGCCCCGCCTGGGACCTCGCACCGATCGTGGTCGCCGGGTCGGCGATGGTCGGCTTCGCGGTCATCCCCTTCGGCGAGATCGGCGGCGTCCAGATCCAGCTGGCCGACCCCGAGATCGGCCTCGTGCTCGTGTTCGCGATCGCCTCCGTCACCTCGGTCGGGCTGGTGATGGGCGGCTACGCGTCCTCGAACAAGTACTCGATGCTGGGCTCGCTGCGCGCGGTCGCCCAGAACATCGCCTACGAGATCCCGCTCATCCTCGCGGCCGGGTCGGTCGTGATCTTCGCCGGCTCGCTGCAGCTGAGCGAGATCGTCGCCGCCCAGCAGGAGACGCTGGTCGGCCCGATCCCGGCGTGGTACATCCTCGTCAACCCCTTCGCCTTCGTCCTGTTCCTGACAGCGAACCTGGCGGAGGTCGGCCGGAACCCCTTCGACATTCCGGAGGCACCGACGGAGATCGTCGCGGGGTACCAGACGGAGTACTCCTCGGTGTACTTCGTCCTCATCTACCTCGGGGAGTTCCTCCACATCTTCCTGGGCGGCGCCATCGCCGCGGTCGTCTTCCTCGGCGGGGGAGCCGGGCCGGTCCTGCCGGGACCGATCTGGTTCGTCGCCAAGATGTGGGCGTTCTTCCTGTTCACGCAGTGGGCTCGCCAGACGTTCCCGCGCGTCCGGATCGACCAGCTGATCGAGATCGGCTGGAAAGGGCTGCTCGTGCTCACCTTCGCGAACCTCATCCTGACTGCGGTCCTGGTCGGGGTGCTCGAAGGTGACCTCGAGCTCTCGATGGCGGCACTCCAGGTGATCACAGCATGATTGGCGTCCTCAAGGCGATGGCGACGACGATGAAGCGCGCGGTGGGCGACAACACGTTCACCGTCCAGTACCCCGAGGAGACGCCGGACGTCTCCGCCCGGTTCCGCGGGGTCCACAAGTTCAGCCAGGAGCGGTGTATCTGGTGCCGGCAGTGCGAGAACGTCTGCCCGAACGACACCATCCAGATCGTGACGGACGAGCAACGCAACGGCGAGCAGTACAACCTCCACATCGGGCAGTGCATCTACTGCCGGCTCTGTGAGGAGGTCTGCCCCGTCGACGCAATCCTGCTCACCCAGAACTTCGAGTTCACCGGTGACACGAAGGACGACCTCGTCTACAACAAGGAGCAGTTGATGTCCGTCCCGTGGTACAAGGACATCGACCCGCTCGAATCGCGCGAGCCCGACAGGGGCGCGTGGATCGGCGAGGGCGAGGGCGAAGTGGACTACCAGTAGTCGTTTTCACCTTCTGTCTGGGCCGAGCGAAGCGAGGCCCGGCGGTTTTTCGCCCACGTTTTTCGAGGAGCGGATCGCGAGCGGAGCGAGCGATCCCGACGAGAAAAAGGTGGGAGGGCGAGGGCGAAGTGGACTACCAGTAGCGTTTCTGGGCGTCGTTTTCCCTCACTGCCGTCCGTGTGAGCGAACCGACGAGCCGTGGCGCTCGAAGCTGTCTCCCTCGTGGTAGTAATCCGCTGGTACCACGGGCGCGTTCCGCGCTCTCCGAATCGGCCGTCCCTGACAGGTTCGGCCGGGTTCGCAGGGCCGTCTCGAAATCTTGAAAGGGGCGCCAGAACGAGGTTGCACCAATGGTACTCGATACGATCGCGTTCGCGCTGCTCGCCGCCGTCCTGGTGGGGAGCAGCCTCGGCGCCGTCACGGTGCGCGACGTCTGGCACGCGGCCCTGTTGCTCGGCGTGTCGCTCGTGACCGTGGCAGCGCTGTACGTGACACTCGCGGCGGAGTTCCTCGCCGCCATCCAGGTGCTCGTGTACGTGGGTGGCGTGCTCATCCTGATCACGTTCGCCGTGATGCTCACTCGCCGGGCCGGCGAGGACGAGGAGGTGTCGGCATGAGTACACCGACGCGCTCCACCGCCGACCGGGGGACCGGGGGATCGAACGCGACGAACGCGAGTGCGGATCCGGGGGGATCGCGATGAGCCGGCCGCGCCTCGCGCTCGGCCGTCACATGGTGCCGGGCCTCGTTGCCGTCGCGCTCTTCGCCGTGATGGCGTGGGTCTTCCTGGGCGCCTCCTTCGGTGAGGCGGCCGGGTTCCCGGGCGGCGCGAGCGTGATCGACACGATCGGCTACGCGCTCATGGACGCCAACCAAACGGACATCCCGACGGAAGGGTTCATGGCCGCGCTGATCATCATCGCGCTCGTCCTCGACGCCGCGCTCGACGGTGCGATCCACCTTGCACGCCGGGACGACGAGGGCGATACCGTCACCGCCCTCGGAGGTGACGACGAATGACGGTGGCCATCGAGGCGTACCTCGTGCTCTCTGCCGCCGTCTTCAGCTGTGGTCTGTTCGGCGTTCTGACGCGGCGAAACGCGCTGGTCTTCCTGATCTCCGTCGAGTTGATGCTCAACGCTGCGAACATCAACCTGATCGCGTTCTCCCACTTCTACGGGAATGCGACCGGGCAGGTGTTCGCCCTGTTTACGATCGGACTCGCGGCGGCGGAGGTCGCGATCGGGATCGGCATCATCCTGGTGCTCTCCCGGAACTTCGGCGAGGCAGACGTCACGTTGCCAACGGAGATGAGGTGGTAAGATGGTGAACGCATTCGATCTCGTGCCGCTGATCGCAGCGCTTCCCTTCCTGTCGTTCGTGATCGCGGTCACCGTCGGTCGGTGGCTGCCCAAGGAGGGTGCACTCCCCGGCGTCGCCGCGACGGCGGCCTCCCTCGCCCTCTCGATCTGGGCGTTCCTGACGGTCCGGGCCGACGGCGCCCACTACGACAACGAGCTGTACACCTGGATCGACGCGGGCGCGTTCGAACTCAGCTTCGGCGTGCTCGTCGATCCGCTCTCCTCGATGATGCTCGTCATCGTCTCGCTCGTGGCCTTCCTCGTCCACGTCTTCTCGATGGGCTACATGAACGACGACGAGCTTCACCGGGAGAAGGGCGGCTTCCCGCGGTACTACGCAGGCCTCGGCCTGTTCTCCGCGAGCATGCTCGCCTTCGTCTTCGCCTCGAACCTGCTGATGGCGTTCATGTTCTTCGAACTGGTCGGCCTCTGCTCGTGGATCCTCATCGGCTTCTGGTTCCGCGAGGAGGCACCGCCGAGCGCGGCGAAGAAGGCGTTCCTGGTCACCCGCTTCGGTGACTACTTCTTCCTCGTCGGCGTCGTCGGCGTCCTCGCGACGTTCGGCACCGCCGGCTTCGCACAGGAGGGCTTCCCGCAGATCGCCGCGCACTTCCTCGAGACCGGTGAGGGCGCCGACCACATCTGGGTTCCGGGCGATCTCGGCACCCAGCAGTGGTTCTCGATCCTCGGCCTGCTCGTGCTGGGCGGCGTGATCGGCAAGTCCGCGCAGTTCCCGCTGCACACGTGGCTCCCCGACGCGATGGAAGGTCCGACGCCCGTCTCCGCGCTCATCCACGCGGCGACGATGGTCGCGGCAGGCGTCTACCTCGTCGCGCGGATGTTCGGCTTCTACGCCGGGCTCCCGACGGTCCTCGCGATCATCGCGTTCATCGGGGGCTTCACCGCGCTGTTCGCGGCGTCGATGGGCGTGGTCAAGGACGACATCAAGCAGGTGCTCGCGTACTCGACGATATCACAGTACGGCTACATGATGCTCGCACTCGGCGTCGGCGGATACGTCGCCGCGAGCTTCCACCTGCTCAACCACGCCTTCTTCAAGGCGCTGCTGTTCCTGGGCGCGGGTGCGGTCATCGTCGCGACGCACCACCACCAGGACATGTGGAAGCTGGGCGGCCTGAAGCGGTCGATGCCCGTGACCTACTACACGTTCCTCGCGGGGTCGCTCGCGCTGGCCGGCATCGTGCCGTTCTCCGGCTTCTGGTCCAAGGACGAGGTGCTCTACGACGCGCTCCTCGTCGGCCTCGAAGAGCCGCTGTTCATGGCCGCGTACGCGATGGGGCTCGCGGCCGTGTTCCTCACCGGCTTCTACACCTTCCGGATGGTGTTCCTCACGTTCCACGGCGAGCCACGCAGCGAACACGCTCGGAACCCCGAGCCGCTCCGCTGGAACACCAAGGGCCCGCTCGCGGTGCTGGGCGTCCTCGCCGCGGTGACCGGCCTCATCAACATGAAACCGATCGCGGAGGTGCTGGGCTCGGACGACATCCTCTACCTCGAGCACTGGCTCGACGACGGCGCTGCCGCCGACGGCGGCGCGTGGATGGGCGATCTGACCTACCACCACTACGGTGACCTCGTCCACGAGGTCGCCGGCCTCCACGAGGCGTCGCTTGCACCGTACGCGCCGGCAGCGGTTTCGCTGGCCCTCGCGATCGGCGGTGCGCTCCTCGCCAAGCGCCTCTACGACGTGCCCGACCCCGAGCCTGCGACCGAGCGACTCGGCTCGGCCGGCACGCTGCTCCAGCGCAACTACTACCTCGACGAGTTCCAGGTCTGGCTCGCGACCGGTGTCACCGAACCCGTCGCTCGCGCCTGCAACACGTTCGACCAGGGGATCATCGACGGCACGGTCAACGCGACCAGCAGCGTGAGCCTGTTCTCGGGCCAGCGCGTCCGTCGCGTCCAGTCCGGTCTCGTCACCAACTACGTCGCTGTCATCGTCATGAGTCTCATCGTCTTCGTACTCGCCGTCGGGATCGTCGGGGGGTGGTTCCTGTGATTATCGAAGCGCTGCTCGCGGTCGCGCTGGTCGGCGGGTTCGCGGTCTTGCTCGCGCCGAACCGGCTCGCCGGGAAGCTGGCGTTCGGCATCAGCCTCGGCCCGCTGCTGGGCAGCCTCTGGATGTTCTGGCAGTTCGACGGCGACGGCAACCTGATGTTCGACTCGGCGGCCCGAAGCTTCGAGTCCTCGCTGTCGGGCACCACCGTCCTCTCGATGGGACCCTGGGACATCCAGTGGCTGGCCGCCGTCGACGGCATCAGCCTGCCGCTGGTCGTGCTCTCGACGATCCTCACCACGCTCGCGATCGTCTCCGCGTGGACGCCGATCGACGAGCGCCAGTCCCAGTTCTACGCGCTCGTCCTGTTCATGGAGGCGGCGTTGATCGGCGTGTTTACCCAACTGGACTTCTTCGTCTGGTTCGTCTTCTGGGAGGGCGTCCTCGTGCCGATGGTCCTGCTGATCGGCGTGTGGGGCGGCCCGCGCCGGAAGTACGCCGCGATCAAGTTCCTCGTCTACACGAACGTCGCGAGTGCCGTGCTGTTCGTGGGCTTCCTGGGCCTGCTCGCCGGGCTTGAAGGGTCGATCACCTCCTTCGCCCTGCCGGAGATCTCCCAGGCGATCCACGCAGATCAGCTCCAGAGCGTCGGACCATTCAGCGCGGAGGAACTGGCGACGATCAGCTTCTTCGCCATGTTCGCCGGTTTCGCGGTGAAGGTCCCGATCGTGCCGGTCCACACCTGGCTACCGGACGCCCACGTCGAGGCACCGACCCCGGTGTCGGTGCTGCTGGCCGGCGTCCTGCTGAAGATGGGGACGTACGCGCTGCTGCGGTTCAACTTCACGATGCTCCCGGAGGTCGCCGCGGCCAACGCCGAACTGATCGCCGTGATCGCCGTGATCTCGATCCTCTACGGCGCGATGCTCGCGCTCGCCCAGCGCGACCTCAAGCGCATCGTCGCGTACTCCTCCGTCTCCTCGATGGGGTACGTCATCCTCGGACTCGTCGCCTACACCATCTACGGGGTCGGCGGCGCGACCTTCCAGATGCTCTCCCACGGCCTCATCTCGGGCCTGCTGTTCATGACCGTCGGCGTGATCTACAACACGACGCACACGCGCATGGTCGGTGACATGTCGGGACTGGCCGATCGGATGCCGATCGCCTCCTGGGTGTTCGTCGCCGGCGCGTTCGGCTACATGGGCCTCCCGCTCATGTCCGGGTTCGCCGCGGAGCTGTTCGTGTTCATCGGCGCCTTCGGTGCCGCCGGCCTCGACTACTCGCCGGTCTTCACCGCGGCGGCGATGTTCGGTATCGTCGTCGTAGCGGGCTACCTGCTCGCCGCAATGCAGAAGTCGCTGTTCGGACCGTTCGAACTCGCGACCGACTACGAGATCGGTCGCGCGCCGTTCCACGACGTCGCGCCGCTGTTCGTGCTGCTCGGCCTGATCGTCGTGCTCGGCGTCGCGCCGGACGTGGTGTTCAACATGGTCGAAGACGCGACGCAACCGATCATCGAGGCGGCGAACGGAGGTGGTGCCTGAATGGCACTGGACACCCTCGGCGGCGAGGACTGGTTCCTCCACATGGCGCCCGCACTGCTGATGATTGCGACTGCGATCGCGCTGTTCGGCGTGGACGCGATCGATCCCGAGTCCACGAACCACCCGGCGGTCTTCGGCGTGACGATCGTCGGCACGCTCGCCGCGCTCGGATCGGCGGTCGCCCTGCTGCTCGGCTTCGGACCCGAGACGGGAACGACGCTGTTCGCGGATCAGCTGGTCGCCGACGAGGGCAGCCTCCTGTTCACCGTGATCGTGACGAGCGTCACGAGCCTCGTCGTGCTCGGCAGCTACGACTACATCCGCGACCTGCCGGACAAAGGCGAGTTCTACTCGCTCACCCTGCTCGCGGCGACCGGGATGGTCCTGATGGCCCACGCCAACTCCCTGGCGACGGTGTTCGTCGCCCTCGAACTGGCGAGCCTGCCGTCCTACGCGCTGGTCGCCTTCCTCAAGCACAACCGCGGCAGCGTCGAAGGGGGCCTGAAGTACTTCCTCATCGGCGCCGTCTCCTCGGCGATCTTCGTCTACGGCATCAGCCTCGTCTACGCGGCGACCGGCTCCCTCCAGCTGTCGGCGGTCGGCACTGCCGTCTCCGAGGGCGTCGACCAAACGGGCGTGCTCGGGCTCGGCGTCCTGCTGATGGTCGCCGGCTTCGGCTTCAAGATCGCCAGCGTGCCCTTCCACTTCTGGGCACCCGACGCGTACGAGGGCGCCCCCGCCCCGATCTCCGGGTTCGTCTCCTCCGCGTCGAAGGCCGCCGGCTTCCTGATCGCCTTCCGCGTGTTCACGACGGCGTTCCCGATCGGCCCGATGCAGGACGCGGGCATCGACTGGGTGTTCGTCTTCGGCGTGCTCGCGGTGCTCACGATGCTCCTGGGCAACCTCGCAGCGGCGACTCAGGACGAGGTCAAGCGCATGCTAGCGTACTCCTCGGTAGCCCACGCAGGCTACGTCCTGATCGCCCTCGCGGCGCTCAAGGACGGCGGCACGTACAACGACTGGGTGCTCGCGGGCGGCATGCTCCACCTGTTCGTCTACGGCTTCATGAACACCGGCGCGTTCCTGTTCGTCGCGCTGGCGGAGCAGTGGGACGTCGGACGGACGTTCGAGGACTACGCTGGTCTCGGCGAGGAGGCACCCGTCGCGTCCGCCGCGGTGACGGTCATGCTCTTCAGCCTGGCCGGCCTCCCGGTCGGCGGCGGGTTCTGGAGCAAGTTCATGCTCTTCGGCGGCGCCATCGAGAACGGGTTCTGGTGGTTCGCGGCGATCGGTCTCGCCGCGAGCGCGCTCTCCCTGTTCTACTACTGGCGCCTGATCCGGGCGCTCTGGATCGACGAGCCAGAACACGGCGGCCACGACCTCGGCTCGAAGCCGACGTCGCTGTACGTCGCTGTGCTGATCGCCGCACTCGTCACCGTCGCGTTGCTCGCCGCGGTCGGCCCGGTCGAGAACGTCGCGACGGACGCGGCGCAGGCGCTGGTCGGCTGAGGCCTCCCTCGCGATCGACTGGTTCTTCGCGTCGGTACGACCTCCCAGCTGTCGCTCGATCACCCTCGACGACAGCGGTGCCTGGTAGCTGTCCCCCGCCTCCTGTGGGCCGTTCTCGACTGCCGCCACCAACCGCAGGGACTTATTAGCCGCCCTCCCCACGACCCGACCATGACACCACACGCCGCCGGGGTGCGATCGCCATGAGCGATCTCGTGACCTTCGGCGAGACCATGCTTCGCCTGTCCGCGCCCCAGGGCGAGCGTCTCGAGCGGACCGAGGAACTGGACGTCTACGTCGGCGGCGCGGAATCGAACACCGCGATCGCCGCAGAGCGTCTCGGCGCGGTCTCGACGTGGCTCTCGGCCCTGCCGGACTCGCCACTGGGCCGACGGGTCGCCGCAGAGCTACACAGCCACGGCATCGACACCGAAATCGTCTGGTCGGACGACGGCCGCCAGGGACTCTACTTCGTCGAACACGGTGGGGAGCCCCGCGGCACGAACGTGATCTACGATCGGGCAGACGCACCGATCGCGAGCGTCGGTGCCGACCAGTTCGACCCGGCGGTCTTCGACGATGCGCGGCTCTTCTACACGAGCGGGATCACGCCCGCCCTTTCCGAGCAGGCCCGGGATACCACCTACCACCTGCTCCAGGGAGCCCGCGAGGCGGGGCTCCGGACCGCGATGGACCTCAACTACCGCTCGAAGCTCTGGACTCCAGAAGAGGCCAAGGCGACGCTGACGAAGCTCTTCCCGGCGCTCGACGTCCTCTTCGTGGCCAACCGCGACGCCCGGACGGTGCTCGGGTACGACGGGAACGCGACGGAGTTCGCGAACCACCTCATCGCCGAGTACGACCTCCAGACGGTCGTGGTGACCCGTGGCGAACATGGCGCGCTCGCGATCCACGACGGGGTCGTCCACGAGCACGACGTCTACGAGGCCGACACGTACGACCCGATCGGCACCGGCGACGCGTTCGTCGGCGCGTTCCTCGCCCGACGGCTCTCTGGCGACGACGTCGGCCGTGCACTCGAGTACGCCGCGGCGACGGCCTCCTACAAGCGGACGATCGCTGGCGACGTGGCCGCGGTCACGAAAGAGGAGGTCGAGGAACTCATCGAGAGCGGCGCCGAAGACGTCTCGCGGTAGCCGATCCGCCTCCGGTTCTGGCACTTTCTCGCTCCGGCACTGGCTACTCACCCGGCGACGCTCGTTCGATTTCCCTCCATGCTGCGGGGCTGCCGTGGAATTTATGCCCGTCAAACGGATAGTTACGAACGAACATGGGATTCGGTAGCTACGACGAATCCGAACAATCGAACCAGGAGATCGATACTGATCTCGACGAGGAGAACGTAGCGAGCGGGGAGACCGACCACGACGGGGACGTGGAGTTCGAGATCGGCGCGTCGAACGACGAACTACTCGATCGGCTCTCCGACATCAAAGACCAGCAGGCGGAGTGATGAAGTCCGGCGCCCGGGCAGTCGGGGTCGCGGAGTCCTACGCCCGTGGTGCCGATCGAAGCACGCTGGCTGGCGTCGTCTGTCGCGCCGACCGGACGGTGGACGGCTGTGCATTCGCCACCTGTACCGTCGGTGGCACCGACCTCACCGACGGCATCGCCACCGTCTACGATCGTCTCGATCGCGAAGACGTGAGCTACGTCCTCGTCGCCGGCGTCGCGCTCGCGTGGTACAACATTCTGGAACTCGAATCGGTCGCCGAGCGCGTCGACCGCCCGGTGATCGCGGTCACCTTCGAGGACAGCAGCGGACTCGAGTCGTCGCTGCGGGACGCGTTCGACGGGCAAGCGCTGTCCGAGCGACTCGAACGGTACCGAGCGCTGCCCGACCGACGCGCGACGACCGTCGACGGGCACGACCGCTACTACCGGGTGGCTGGCATCGACCCGACCGAGGCCGCCCGGGTCCTCGAGCACTTCACGGCCGAGGGTGGCCGGCCCGAGCCCCTTCGGGTCGCGCGGTTCGTCGCGCGAGCGGGGGACGACCTCCGGCGCGAGTGATGCCGGGAGCCCTCGTCCTCGTGAGGCGAGGCGTCGCTCGGGACCCTATCATTGAAACCCCGGACCGGCCTACTCCCTGGCAATGGAGGACGTCGAGGGAGGGACGGGCGACGGCGACGGCTGTATGGACGGCGTCGCCGTACAGCGCTGTGAGCGCTGCCCGGAACTCGTCGACTCGCGGAGCCGAATCGTCAACGGCGTCGGGCCCGAGGACGCCGCGCTCTGTTTCGTCGGCGAGGCGCCCGGCGCACAGGAGGACGCCGAGGGCGAACCGTTCGTCGGTCGGAGCGGCGACGTGCTCGACGAGGTGCTGCGCGACGTCGGCCTCTCGCGAGCGGACGTCCGGATCACGAACTGCGTGCGCTGTCGGCCGCCCGACAACCGCGATCCGAAGCAGGGGGAACTCGCGAACTGCCGGGGCTACCTCGAGCGCGAACTGTCGATCGTCGATCCCGAGATCCTCGTGACTCTCGGCAAAGTGCCGGCCGAACACCTGCTGGATCGAGACGTCGCGATCACGGCCGAGGCAGGCGACCTCGTCGAGACGCGGATCGGGGACCGGCCGCAACGACTCCTGCTGTCGGTCCACCCCGCAGCGACGCTGTACGATCGCAGTCAGCGCGAGCCCTTCGAGGAGACCATCGAGCGTGCCGCCGAACTCGCGGGCGAGGCGGTCGGCGACCAGTCGCGGCTGGGCGACTACTGAGTCGGCTTCGTCGGCCACTGGCTCAGCGGCGATGGGGAGACGGATCAGCGTCGATCGGTGGACGTTCAGCGCCGATCGGGGGCCGGTTCAGTGCCGATCGGTGACCGGTTCACGCCAGGGCGGTGGTCCTTTCATGCCCGGATTGCGTGACTCGACGGCTATCGGCTACCCGTCGTCGCCGTCGGTGCGAACCCGGAGGTCGACGAGGTGGTTCACGGCGCCGGGCCCCTGCCCGACGTCGTAGTGGTGACGCACGGCTCGTTCGAGAAAGTCCGTGCCCTCGCCGACGGCCGCGTCGAGCGGTTCGCCGCGGGCGAGCAGGGCTGCGATCGCGGAGGAGAGCGCACATCCCGAACCGTGGGTGGCCTCGGTGTCGACGCGGCCGTGCTCGAAAACCTGGGTCCGCTCCGGCGTGACGAGGACGTCTCGGATCGGGTCGCCGGCGACGTGGCCGCCCTTGATCAGCGCCGCGTCCGCACCCATCTCCAGGAGGGCATCGCCGGCCCGCTCGGCGCTCTCACGGCCGGTCACTTCGGTCCCCGTCAGGACGGAGGCCTCGTCGGCGTTGGGCGTGACGAGCGTCGCCTCCGCGATCAGGTCCTCGTACGCGGCCTCGGCGTCCTCGGTGAGCAACCGGTCGCCGCTCGTCGCGACCATGACTGGATCGACGACGGCGGGGAGCCCCGCGTCGGCGACCCGATCCGCGACGGCCTCGACGATGGGCGTCGTCGCGAGCATCCCGGTCTTGATCGCCTTTACGTCGAAGTCCGAGAGGACGGCGTCGTACTGGGCCTCGACGACCTCGACGGGGAGCACGTGGCTGTCCTCGACGCCGCGGGTGTTCTGTGCGGTCACGGCCGTGATCGCCGTCGTGCCGTAGACGCCGTGGGCCGCCATCGTCTGGAGGTCGGCTTGGATCCCGGCACCGCCGCCCGAGTCGCTGCCGGCGATCGACAGTGCGACCGGCGGCTCGGTCGGTGAGGGCGCTTGCATGGCGTGTGCTACTACCGGGTCGTACTAATCCGTGGTGTTCCGGTCGGGCTGCGTGTTTCGACGGCGTCGGCCCGTACCGGCCCGGCGCGTAGTTTCACCGCCGGACCAATCCTTATGGAGCTATCAGGCATAGGATACGCCACATGCGCAGTCTCACGATCGGCCGCGTGCTGGACATCCCGATCCGGATCAACGTCTCGT
Source organism: Salinarchaeum sp. Harcht-Bsk1 (assembly GCF_000403645.1). Classification (NCBI taxonomy): domain Archaea; kingdom Methanobacteriati; phylum Methanobacteriota; class Halobacteria; order Halobacteriales; family Natronoarchaeaceae; genus Salinarchaeum; species Salinarchaeum sp. Harcht-Bsk1. Next base: position 781,977 of record NC_021313.1, on the reverse strand, counting down.
TGCTCCTGTTTCTCCCGATCCTCGTCTGGCTGATCGCGGGACAGATCGAACTCTACGCCGACGTCGTCAACGCCGTCTCCCCGACGACGGTGGACGCGGAGGTGCTCACCGAGGGGGAGACGCCCTGGATCATCGGGGTCGTGGCCGCCGTCGGACTCTTCGTCGGCGTGTTGCTCCACGAACTGGGCCACTCCGTGACCGCGATGCGCTACGGCATCGGCATCGCCTCGATCACGCTCTGGATCTTCGGCGGACTGGCCCGGATGGAGGACCTCCCCGAGGACTGGTCGATCGAGTTCTGGGTCGCCCTGGCTGGTCCGGTGACCAGCGTCGCGCTCGCGGGAATCTGCTATCTCGCACTGTTCGCCATCCCGTCGTCGGCACCCGCGGTCCTGATCTTCGTCGTGGCGTGGCTGGCGGTGATCAATCTCACGCTGGCAATCTTCAACATGCTGCCGGCGTTCCCCATGGACGGCGGGCGAATCTTCCGCGCCCTGCTCGCACGGAACCGTCCCTACGTCGAGGCGACCGCCATCGCTGCGAAGACGGGACGGTTCTTCGGCGTCGCGATGGTGTTGGTCGGCGTGTTGAACTTCGCGCCACTCCTCGCGCTCGTCGGCTTCTTCGTCTACGTCGCCGCCGGGGCAGAGTCACGCGTCGTGACGCTCCGCGACCTCCTCCGCGACGTGCGGGCCGACGACCTCTTGCAGACCGACTCGTCGACGGTCGGCACCGACACGACCGTTCAGGACCTCCTCCAGCGGATGTTCGAGGACCGTCGAACGGGCTATCCTGTGCTCGACGCCAACGGCCGGCTCGCGGGACTCGTGTCGCTGGGGGCGCTCCGGTCGGTGCCGCCGGCCGATCGATCGACGGTCACCGTCGCCGACGTCATGTCCCGGGACCCACCGACGGTCTCGATCGAGACGCCCGCCTTCGATGTCCTGGAACGCCTGGCGGAGACCGGAAGCGATCGCGTCGTCGTCCTCGAGGACGACCGCCTCGTCGGCACCCTGGACAACGAGGCGATCGTCGCCTACATCGATCTGGTCCAGGGGATCGGGCCGCTGCCCGAGACGGAGACGCCCGACGCGACGCCGCCGGACGGTTACGCCTGATTTCGGTGGCCGAGAACGGCTGGGACGACTGCTCGGTGCTGCACGCGATGCCGCTCCAGCAACGATCGCTCGTCGCGGAGACCTGCCGGTACTGGGGCGTTCGTCGACGAAAAACGGCGGATCGGCCCGCGATCAGTGACCGCGGTCCGAGCCCTCGGAAGCGCTCGGTCGGTTGGACTCGGCGCCCTTGCCGCGGTTGTTCAGGCCACGGTTGGACTGCCCAGCGGACGTCTTGCCGCGGAACGCGCGACCGGACTGGGAGTCCTCGCAGATCCAGTTGAGGTCGTCGTCGTTTTCGATCGCCGGGTGCTCGGGGTCCAGGAGGATGACCTCGTGCCACTTCTGGGAGCCGTCCTCACCGACCCAGTAGCTGTTGAGCACGCGGAGGTTCGGGAACGCTCGCGAGGAGCGCTCCTCGGCGATGCGCTGGATGTTCTTGCGACGCCCGATGCGGTTGACGCCCTGGCGCTTCGAGCGCCGACCAGCGGTGAACCGCTCCTTGCGAGCGGTCCCCTTGCGAACCGCGACGCGGGCGACGACGACGCCCTGCTTGGCCTTGTAGCCGAGTTCGCGAGCGCGGTCGAGGCGGGTGGGGCGGTCGACGCGGACGATCGCGCCCTGGTCGCGCCACTCCTGCTTTCGTTGCCACTGCAGTTCTGCGAGCTTGCCGTCGCCGGGATCGCGCCAGGCGTCCCGGATGTGCGAGTAGAAGCTTCGTGCCATTGTATTCTCCTCGGGCGTTTGGTGGTTCAACCCGATCGGCGTCGCGGTGGTGCCGTGCCGGCACGCGCGTCGCCTCTCCCGACGAACGCGTCGGCGTCCGTCGGCCAGGGTCACATCCCGGCCCGTCGCGAGACGGGTGCCCGCTGGAGCCCGACTGCCAGCGAGTTGTCCATTCTCCGCCCGTTCGGTGGTTAAACGCTTCGAATGGCGGTCGACGACCGGTTCGGCCTCCGATCACCGGGCGAACTGCGTTCGCTCCACACGTCGGGGACGAGTGAGCCGAGTCGCTCGACTGGTTCGCACGACACCGCGCAGCCGGGGATCGGTCGTCTCACTCCGCAATCGCTGAATCGGCCGTAATTTGTTTGCCCCGTGAGCCCACTTGCCTAATGCAGATACCAGTGCATCCGGACGGGAGGGGACCTGCCAGGTGGGCCTGGGGCGCCCGCCACCATCTCGGAGCGCAGCGAACGCCGGGGTGGTCACGATGGCAGTGACGGCGACGGGTTGGATGTATATAGGTTTGCTAACAGTTGCTGCCGTCGTCACTGCTATCCTCGCCCGCTACGCGATGGCGCGACGTCAGGAGCCCGGTGCGCTCGGGTTCGCCGGGATGATGGCCGCGGAGACGGTGTGGTCGGGAACGTACGTCGTCGCCCTCTTGGTCCACGACCCCGCCGCGCGAACGGTCCTCGAGAACGTAAAGTGGTTCGGGACCTGCGTCTACCTCTTCTTGCTACTGTTCGCCCTCGAGTACACCGGTCACGACGAGTTCGCGACGAGACGAATCCTCGGCCTGCTCTCGCTGCCCTGGATCGCCTCCGTCGGACTCATCTGGACGCAGCAGTGGCACGACCTCTGGTGGTCGACGTCCCTGATGGAGATTCACGGCCTCGCTATCCTCCAGTTCTCCTACGGCCCCGGCTTTCTCGCACACACGCTCTATAGCTACGTGATCATCTTGCTGGCCTCCGCGCTGTTGCTCCGCCTCGTCTTCGTCTCGGATTACCTCTACGCCGACCAGTCGGCGCTCCTCGTCTTCGGGATCCTCGCGCCAGTCGGGTTCAACGTCGCCGACATCGCGCTCCTCGAACCCGGCGCCGTCGTCGACCTCACGCCGGTCGCGTTCACCGTCTCCGGCCTCGCCTTCGGCTACGCGCTGTTCCGCCACCGGCTGTTCGACCTCGTGCCGGCGACGCGTCGCCTCGGCCGGAACGCCGCGATCGGGCAACTCGAGACCGGTATCGTGATCGTCGATACGGCCCACCGCGTCGTCTACTGCAACGCGGCCGCCGAACCCGTCCTCGGGCGTGAGCCAGCGGACGCCCTCGACGAGCCGTTACGCTCGCTCGTCGACGTCGACGAGGTCGACTTCGACGCCCCCGACGGCCTCGCCGAAATCGAGCGCGACGGAACTGTCTACGAGGTTCGAACGTCGCCGATCACCGACCGTCACGACCGCACCATCGGCCACACGCTCGTCGCGCACGACGTGACCGCTCGAAAACGCCGGGAGCGAGCCCTCGCCGCTCAGCGCGACGAACTCGAGACGCTATCGGCACTCAACGTGCTCATCCGCGGCGTCGTCCAGGCACTCGTCTCCGAGAACGAACGCGACGGGATCGAACGGGCAGTGTGCGATCGGATCGTCGAGGGCGACCTCTACCACACGGCCTGTGTCGGTGACGTGCAGACCTGGAACGGCGAGGCCGAACGCTGGACCGTCGCGGGGTCGAGCAGCGGTGCCGACGCCCCGTCCGTGGACACCGAGAAGCTCGACGTTACAGAGGGCCCCACGGTCGAGGGTGGTGCCGACGTCGATCGTCCGGCTGCGTCCGGGGCGGGGACCACGTCCGTGAGCGACGGTGCCGGGTCGGCAGGTGCGCACCTCCCCGCGGTGTCCGAGGACGCCCACACCTGGGTCGTCGTTCCGATCGTGTACGGCCGGACCGTGTTCGGCGCCATCGGACTCGCGACGGATCGCGACACCGTCTCCGCACGGGAGCGCTCGGTGCTCGGTGAACTCGGCGAAGCCGTCGGCCACGCCATGAACGCCGTGAGCACCCGACAGCTCCTCTCGACGGAGGCGGTCGTCGAGGTCGAGTTCGAGAGCACGACCGACGCCGACGCGCTCGTGGCAGCGACCGCCGGGACCGACTGCGAGCTCGAGCTGGCAGGCGTCGTCCCGGCGGGCGATCGATCGACGCTCGCCTACGTGCGGGTCGACGGTGACGTTACGGCCGCCGAGAACGCCCTCGCCGACGCGACCGAGGGCGAGGTCCGATCGATCCGCGGCGACGACTCCGGCGGGTTGCTCGAGTGGCGAGTCTCCGGCGCGGACCTCCTCGGGGCCGTGGTCGACCAGGGTGCGCAACTCCGGTCGTTCGAGGCGTCGGACGGACGGGTCGACTATCGGGCAGAAGTCGCCTCCGACGACGCGGTACGTTCGTTGCTCGACTCGCTGGACGGTCGGTTTGGCGGCGTCCGACTCCTGGCCAAACGCGAACGGGCCAGCTCGATCGAGGATTCGGCCGCATTGCCTGCAGATGGCATCGACGATCTCACGGACAGACAGCAGGAGGCGATCGAGGCAGCCTACCGGGCTGGCTACTTCGACTGGCCGCGGGAGTCGACGGCCGAGGAGGTCGCCTCGGCGATGGAGATCGCGCCCTCGACGCTGCACTCTCACCTCCGGAAAGCGGAAGGGACGTTGCTCGCGTCGTTGTTCGAGTCCGGACCGGACGATCAGTGAGTCGCTCGGTCGCACAGCGATCTCTAGGACGCTGGCGTCTCAGGCGACCGGCTCCCGATTCGTCCGTCACCGGCTACACTCACTTTCGAATATTGATTCTCGCAAACTGACTGCTCCAGCGGTCGAGCCCCGAGTTTTTTGCCACGTCCCACCGTGCGATCCCGTATGGCGGGGGACCAGGGTTCGACAGAACCCCTCGAACGGTTACTGTCCGGGTTGCTCGGCGACGAGGGCGTCGCGGTGCTCGACGACGTCACGACCGGCGACGTCACGTTCGAGGCGGTCACCGGCGTGGCGTACGAGGGTCGCGAGGTGATCAAGGAGGTCCTCTCCGAATCGATGGCCGCCTACGACGAGTACGACCTCGAGATCGAGTGGACCGTGGCCGACGGCGATCGAATCGTCGCCTCGACGCGGACGACGGCCAAATCACGACGGGGGATCCTCGGCATCCCGCCGCCGGAGGACACCCGGACCATCGAGACGATCTTCGACGGCCGCCTCGAGGACGGCAAGATCGCGTACCTCCGGCAGACGTTCGACACCCGCCAGATGATGCCGGTAGCGGTCCGTCGGGGTCGCGGGGCCGTGCTCGAACAGATGCGCGACGGCGTGATCGTCCTCGACGATCGCGAACTCGTCGTCGACGCCAACGCCGCGGCCTTCGAACTGCTCGGGGTCGAGCGCGAGGACGCAATGGGCGAGTCGATCGAGGACGTGCTCGGACTCGAGGACTACGAGATCGCTCCCTCGACCGATCCGACGGAGTACGAGCGCGATGGCCGCATCTACGAGCTCCGGAGTTCGCCGATCTTCGCGGAAGCCGACGAACCGGTCGGGCACACGGTGGTCGCCCGGGACGTCACCGAGCGCGAACGGCGTACACGGCAGCTCGCCGAACAGCGTGACGAACTCGAACGGCTCGCGGACCTCAACAGCATCCTCCGCGGGGTCAACCAGGCGCTCGTCGCCGCGACGACCCGTCAGGAGATCGATCGCACGGTCTGTGACCGCCTCGCAGCACCCGACCTCTACGATGCTGCCGTCGTCGGCGACGTGCAGACCTGGGCCGGCGACGCCGAGCGATGGACGGTTGCCGGGTCGCGAGACCCCACCGGGCTTCGCGTCCCGGAACTCGATCGCCCGCCAGCAGCGCGGAGCGACGGCGGTGCGTCGGTTCGACGGGCGTACGAACCGACCGTCGAGTCCGGTGCGGCCCCGTCGTCTGCGAACGCGAGTGCGACCCAGTCCAGCGCCGACGGCGCCGCCGATGACTCTGATCCTGCCGATTCGGGGGTTGCTTCCGGCGATAGCGAATCCTCGGCCGCTCCCGACCCTGCCGACACCTGGACCGTCGTTCCGCTGGTCTACGGAACGACCGTCTACGGGGCACTCGGCCTCTGTACCGATCGGGAGGCCGTCGGACAGCGCGAACGCGACGTCCTCGTCGAACTCGGCGAGACGATCGGTCACGCCATCAACGCGCTCGAAACGCGCCGGTTGCTCTCCGCGGACGCCACCGTCGCCCTCAAACTTGACTCCAAGGACTCGTCGGATCCGCTGGTCGCCGCGACAGCCAACGCGGACGGCGATGCGGCGATGGCCGTAGACGGCCTTGTGCCCGCTGGCGAGGGTCAAAACGTCGCGTATCTCGCCATCGAGGGCGAGCGGCCTGCGTCCGTCGCGTCGTCGTTCGAGTCCGAGGCGGCGGGCGACGTGCGGTGCGTCCGGGGCGAGGGCGACGGAGCAGACTGGCTCCTCGAGTGGTCGATGACCGGCGATTCGCCACTCGCGGCGCTCGTCGAATCCGGTGGCCACCTCGACGACGCCAGCGCAACCAACGGTCGTGCGACCTACCAGGTCGAGGTCGCGTCCGACGCCGACGTCAGGTCCCTGGTGGATCGGCTCCGATGTCGGTTCCCGGAGGTTCACCTCGTCTCGAAGTCCGAGCGCTCCGGGCCGCCGTCCTCTCCCGAGTCCGTCGTCGTCCCGGAGCGAACTGACCTCACCCAGCGACAGCGCGAGGCCCTCGAGGTCGCCTACCGGTCGGGCTACTTCGGCTGGCCCCGCGACTCCACCGCCGAAGAGGTCGCGGACGCGCTCGACGTCGCGCCGTCGACGCTGCACTCCCACCTCCGCAAGGCCGAGGCGGCCGTATTCGACTCGTTCTTCGGGGACCTCCACGCCGACGACTGATACTCTTCCCTCGGCGCGGGAATCGGCTCCCCGACGTTTGTCCTCCGACCGCGTCTGTACTCACATGCAACCACGATTCGTGGACCGTCTCGCAGACGGGACCCGACTGCTCCTCGGCCTGACCTACCTCGGTGGAGCGATGGTCCACCTGCTGTTCTGGGCGACCGACCGGAGCGTCTACGCCGACATCACCCAGTACGTGCAGTTCGACTGGTACCGCACCGTCTGGACCGACCTGGTCCTCCCGAACCTCGGCGTCTTGCTCCCGCTGCTCGCAGCGTTCGAACTCGCCGTCGGGGTGGCGATCTGTCTCGCGGGACGACGAGCACGACTCGGACTCGCCGCGGGTGCCGCGTTCAATCTCGTGGTCGCGCCACTCGGATTCTGGTGGCCGAGCAACGTCGCACTCGCGGCACTCCACGGTCTCCTGCTCCGCCGCGAGTTTCCGGATTCGGTGATCGGCGGCCTGGCTCTGCATCAGGGCCGCCGATCACGCGGCGACTGATCGATTCACCCGTTCGTTCCATCCGTCGATCCGGCGATCCGATTCGCCGCTATCTCGCGCGATCGTGTCTCGATTGGCGCCGAGGATCGATTTCGATTCGCTCCAGGCGTGCGATTTCGCCGGACCCGCGGCGTTCTCGGTGGCTATCGGCTCGTTTGGCCCGTTTTCCGTCGCGGACCGATTTGCTATCGCGATATATGGTATATACGTTCCCTGCGCGTCGCCGCTGCTGTCAGTTATGCTACTGTTCGACGTCGGTCACTCCCGATTCCAGGCGCCGCGGCGACCGATACGGTCGATTCGATCGTCGTCGGTCGAGAAGCTGCTACTCGGTGAACGAACGTCACGATCGGGAGGCGTGGTGGCAGTCGGCCCGTGGCTGGACCGACGATCTACGCCAGTTCGGCGATCCCGTGGAACTCGTCCTCGCGAATCGCGTCGGCGATCGCGGAGGCCGAAACGTCGCCCACGAACCCGGGGTATTTACGCTCGAAGTACCCGAGCACGTTCCCAACGTCACGGTCGAGATACTCCTCCGCGTTCTCGTGGTCCGTCGGGATCGACTGGGGCCAGTCGAAGATCGTCACGCCGTCCTCGGCGACGAAGACGTTGTATTCGCTCATGTCGCCGTGAACGTACCCCTCGGCGTAGGCGGTCTGGATCTCTCTGAGCAGGAGGTCGAGCACGCCCAGGACCTGCTCGTCTTCGAGACGCGTGCGCGAGAGCTCCACCCCGTCCATCTTCTCCATCACGATGGCGTGGCGGTTCTGGTCGATCGGCCGGGGAACCGAGACGTCAGGGTAGAGCGCTTCGAGGGCCTCGTACTCGCGTTCGGCTGCCTTTCGCGCGGTGTAGAGCCAAGAGACGTGCTCGTGGTCGGACGTGTAGTCGCGTTCCTTGGCGACCTTCCGGAAGTTGGTCACGCCCTCGCGGTGGTACTTCAGGGCGAGGGGCCTGTAGGACTCCACCTCGTACACGTCGCTTTCCTTCCCGACGCCGAGGCTCGCACCGACGCCGGTGATCGTCTCGCGCTCGGCGAACGTGTAGAGTGCCAGCGCGTCGTAGCCCTCGTAGGTTAGCTTGAACCCCTCGTACTGGATGGTCTTTCGCTCCACCAGTTCGAAGTCCACGCATCGCTCGAGACGGTAGTCGACGTTCTCGGGCGTGAGTCCAGAGAACTCCGGTAGCTTGCTCCGGGCCACCCACTCCGAGAATCGCATGCCGTGCTCGACGCCCGAGAGGAGGTGGACGTCCTCGGGCTCGAGCTCGGCGACGATCCCGGCGACGTTCTGGACCATAGACGTGGGTGGCGTCCTGGTGGGAAAAGCCCCTCGCGTTGCCCGCTGACGCCCCTGTTCTTAAATAGTATATCGAATAACGCGATAGAGAATATCGGGGGATGGCCCACGGGCGCGTGTACTCAGGAACGGGACGATCGACACGTTCAGGCCGTCTACGTCGGAAATCCGGGACAATTGCCGTCGTCGGCGGGACGGGTGGAACTTCGGCGTCGATCGAGTGCGCTCGCGAGCGAATCGCAACTCGACGTTCGGGAACGGCGCCAGCACCGGGGATCGCGATATACTGCCCGCCGCTGGGGCCACGCTTCCCCGACAGCGGATCGATAGTAACAGTCCTCGCCCAGGGCGTCGTCTCCGTCTTCGCCGAGCGCGCACTCGTGTCTTTGCCAGTTTGTGGCCGCGTGGTCTGGCACGCCGAACGCACGACTGCACCTAGTTTGATGCCCGTGCTGACCGTGGTTCGGGCCATGGACGAGGACTCCGATGCGAACGAGTACGAGGTCGTCGTGGTCGGCGGCGGCCCGGCGGGGATGACTGCGGCGCTCTACACCACCAGACTCGGGCACGCGACGGCGCTCGTCGACCGCGGCGGCGGTCGGGCGGCGATGATGCAGGAGACGCACAATCTGCTCGGCGTCACGGAAGACACCAGCGGCGCAGAGTTCCTGAACGTGGGCCGCGAGCAACTCGACGCCTACGGCACCGAGCGCCACCGTGACCTCGTCGGAACCTGTGCCCGGACCGAGGACGGTCGGTTCCGTCTCACCGGCAACGAGGGAGAGTACGTCGCCGACGCCGTCGTGCTCGCGACCGGCTTCAACGACGTCCGCCCGGAGCCGCCACTGCCCCGGACCGGCCGTGGACTTCACTACTGCCTGCACTGCGACGCCCACATGTTCGTCGGCGAGTCCGTCTACGTGATGGGCCACGGCGAGAGCGCCGCCCACGTCGCCGGTATCATGCTCAACTTCACCGACGAGGTCGACCTCCTCCTGCGCGGTGACGAACCCAGCTACAGCGACGAGACCGCCGAGATGCTCGCGAACCACCCGATCGACGTGATCGACGAGGACGTCACCGGCGTGAACAACGGCGAGAACGGCTGGCTCGAGTCCCTCGAGTTCGAGGACGGGACGGTCAGGGAGTACAAGGGCGGCTTCGCGATGTACGGCTCGGAGTACAACAACGGGCTGGCGCGGGAACTCGGCTGCGAGATCAACGAGGACGGCACGATCGTCGTCGACGACCACGGCCGCACGAGCGTCGACGGGGTCTACGCAGTCGGCGACTGCACGCCCGGCCACAACCAGCTTCCCGTCGGGATGGGCCAGGGCGCGAAGGCGGGCATCGACCTGCACTTCCAGCTTCGCGAGTTCCCCCGAGACTCCGAACTCCTGGCCGAACAGGGCCCCGTTCGCGAGGACGAGGTCCCGGGGATCCCGGATGCCCTCCTGGAGCAGGCGATCGACTTCCACACGTACGGATAGGACGGTCGGCAGCGGAACGGCGCGTGTGAGTGCTTGCGGTTCTCCCTGCTGAGGGGCGCGTCTCCGGCGACCGACCGGCGGGTCCGCAGTCTGCAGGACCGTTCCCAGTCGGTCTGACCGTCGATTCTCAGGCGCTCTGGTCTGTCTCGGCGCCGTGTTCCTCGCGGGCGTGGACTTCTAGTTCGTCCATGCTCTCGAACGTCGCCCCACAGGCCTCACACTTGTGTTGGTCTGACATGCGTCACCTGGTAGCACGCGGAAGCGTGTATCGGTATTCCAAGACTGGAGGCGGATTGGCTGCCAGCTACGGTGGATTCGATCCTTCGTCGCCGGGGTGCAGCCGGGACTCTCGGTACGCCCGCTCCTCGCGGGCCTGGTCCAACTGATCCGGACGGACGCCCTACTCCTCGGAGCAACGTTGAAACGGGTGCCCGACGTCGATACGACTCCCGAAGCGTCCACTCGTCCTGCTCTCCCCAAATCGGTAGGCGACGAACGGAGCCTCTTTCCACCACTATGATTCCTGACGCGTTCCGAACGGTCGACGGTCGCACCGTCCCAGCAGTGACGGCCGCAGAGATGCGCGACGTCGACCACGTGGCCGTCGAGACAATCGGCGTCGGCGTCCTGCAGATGATGGAACACGCCGGCCGGGGGCTCGCCCTCGAGGCGCTGTCGCTCCTTGACGGCGATTCCGTCGGTGGCTCCGGCCCCAGGGCGCCCCGACACACGGCGGCTCCGATCCCGGACGAGCCGGTCGTCGTCCTCGCTGGAGCGGGCGGGAACGGTGGCGGTGGCCTCTGTGCGGCCCGCCACCTCGCGAACCGCGGCGTCCCGGTTCGGGTCGTGCTCGATCGCGATCCTGGTGCGCTCGACGGGCCTGCGGCGACGCATCTGTCGATTCTCGAGTCGATGCAGATCGACGTCGAGCGTGGTCCCGACGCCACTGCAACCGTGGCTCCGTCGGTAATCCTCGATGCCCTGGTCGGCTACGGCGTCGATGGGGCGCTGCGTGGCACCAGCGCTGCGCTCGCTGGACTCGCCAACGAGACTAGCGCCCCGACGCTCTCGCTGGACGTGCCCTCAGGACTCGACGCGACGACTGGCGACCGGCCCGGCACCGTGGTCGACGCCGACGCCGTGCTCACCCTCGCGCTGCCGAAAACGGGCCTCGACGCCGATCCCGCACCGGTGCTCGCGGACATCGGGCTCCCGGCAGCGGTCTACGAAGCGCTCGACATTCCGTACGAGTCGCCATTCGATCGTCGATTCCGCGTGCGGCTGGTCCGGTCGTAGATCCGCGGGCAGGATGGGTCGTTCGTCGTTCGCCCCCGAGTGACCGCTCGCCCCCGTCGCCACTTGCTTAGACGCGCTCGTCCTCGGCCGGCGGTCGGAGGTGCTCGTTTCCCCACTCGCGCATCGCTTCGATCACCGGTTCGAGCGATGCGCCGTGCTCGGTCAGTTCGTACTCCACCCGGAACGGCTTCTCGCTGACGACGGTCCGATCGACGAGGGAACGCTCCTCGAGGTCTTCGAGGCTCTCGGAGAGCACCTTGCTCGAGATGCCGTCGACGTGGTTCTGGAGCTCGCTGAAGCCGCTGGGGCCGGCGTCGAGCAGCCGGTGGACGATCACCGGGTGCCACTTCTTCCCGATCAGGGTCGCGGTGGTGGTGACCGGACACCAGTGCTCACCGGCGCACCAGACCTCGAGGCGCTCCGGGGCGTCCACGGTGCCTCCGCTGCCGTCAGTCATGGATTCCGGGGATCATCGCATGACCTCGAGGTCGACGGCGAGCGTCGACTGGAGCCAACCGTCCTCCTCGTCGCGGTCGTAGATCAGCACCTGGCCGTCGTCGATGCGGATCTGGTCGTACCGGTCGTAGCTGACGGCGTCGACGCCGCTGGTCTCGAAGGATCGGTCGGTGCCGTTCCGGGAGCTGACTGCCATTGTAGGGGTTACCTCTCACTACCTGATTACGACTCGTCACCCAAAAGTGCGCGGTTACACTGGCGTAACCGGTGCGGGTCGGCCGTTCGGCGATCCGCTACTGGACGAGCGCGGCCCGCGCGGACGGGAGGCTGGCGACGGTCGCCACGCCGTCGAAGCCGAATCGTCTCACCGATTGCAGCGATCGAACGGTCTGTAGAGAACGGGCGATCTCACCGAACGTTCTGCCGTCTGGACGACCACGAAATTCGCTTTTATATAATCTATAGATCAATTCCGATAGAATCGAAAACCAGGATCGCTGAGTGGCGAGTACTCTCACGGAGTACTGCGGTTGGGCGGCCGTTCGACACGACCACACGACCCCCGAATCGTGAAGCGACCTTTCGTCGAGCCGATATAACGGTTTCCCGGTGGTGTGCGGCAGTGATTTTCCGGGCTACACCCATGCCCGTGCCGGCGTGACAACTGTACGCACATGAACCACGAACGACGGCGATTCCTGCAGATCGGCGGCGCAGCTGCGGTCGCGGCGATCGCCGGCTGCACCGGCGACTCGAACGACGGCGACGACTCCGGCAACGGAACGAACAGCGTCGACGGCTCCGCTGGCGGTGGCACCACCGACGGCGATAGCGGGTTCGGGAGCGGCGACGGTGCCGAGTTCGACTTCGGCGGCTGGCTCGCGGACACCGACAACTACGACGGGACCACCGTCGACGAGCGCGGGGCGAGCAGCGTCACGATTCAGGTCGGCGCCGAGGCCAACGGCGGCGCCTTTGGCTTCGCGCCGCCCGCGGTCTGGGTCGACCCAGGTACGGACGTCGTCTGGGAGTGGACCGGTGACGGCGGTAGCCACAACGTCGTCGCCGAGTCCGGCGCCGAGTTCCGGAGCGGCGATCCGACGGGCGACGCGGGAACGACCTTCTCCCAGAGGTTCGACGATACGGGCATCGTGACCTACTACTGCAACCCTCACCGCGACATGGGGATGAAGGGTGCCGTCGTGGTCGGGGAGCCCGAGGAGGGTGCCGGCGAGAACGGCGCCAGCGCGTACGGGTTCCAGGCCGCGTCGATGGACGCCTACTGGTACTCACTGTACAACATGAGTACGAACATCGCGATGAGCGGCAACGGCGTCCCGTTCCCGCTGAACGACCAGATGGAGGAACTGCAGGACCAGCGCATGCCTGCGATGCTCGAAGCGGCCGACGTCGACCGGCCGCCGATCGCGAACCCGAACCTGAGCCTGGCCGCCTTCACCGAGGGCGATCCCCACTTCACCCAGGAGCCGGTCCTGGAGGACGACACTGGTCGGCCCGACGCGAGCACGCTGGGATGGGACAAGAGCCAGTCCTCCGGCGTCGTGAGCCCCTCCTCGGTGGCATGGACGCACCTCAAGGGCGTCACCTGGGCGAAGAACTTCCAGGCCCACTTCGACGTCCTCCCGACGGAGATGGCGCCGAAGTTCCGGGCCCAGCTGCTGAGCACGCTCGCACAGGTCGGGATCAACGCCGCCATCCTGGTGGGTGGCTCCCGCGAGAACGGCGCGTTGACCCACGGCGACTCCTGGGAGTTCCTCTCGCAGTACCGCCCCAGTGCGGGTGAGATCGTGGACGATTCCCGGCGACCCCACCACCACGCCGCGATGGTGTGGTTCCTCTCCGATATGACCAGCCTCGCTCAGAACGGCTGGTTCGGCTACGAGAACCCGCGACCGCTCCTGCCGAAAGCGGAGGGCGCCGACGCCGTCTTCGATCCACCCGTCGGCATCCAGGAGATCACCGACGGCGTGGCCGCGACCACCATGGATCTCTTCACGCCGGCGGAGATCGTCGAGCAGGAGTCCACGCGTTCGGTCGGACTCATGCTCGCTGCGATCGGGTACTACGGCCCGCAGGCTGGTGGCGAGGCGCAGCGCAACGCGGCTGCGCAGTACGCCAACGACCTCGCGTCCGTGATCGAGGACACTCTCACCGACGACGGTCGGGTCGAGAATGGCGCAGCGAATCAGGCCGCCACGCAGGGCATCGTCGCCCAGGGACTGCTCTGGGCGTCCCAGTTGGACGGCGTCGACCACGCCGACACGGCCGATCGCGTCGTCGACTTCCTCATAGAGGAGCTGTGGGACGAGAACGCCGGCACCTTCGCCTCCGGCACCGACGACGCGACGTACACGATCACCGCTCGCGACGCGGGGGACCTCACCGGCGGCCTCAACGCTGCCGACGTCCTGCTCGAGCGCTCCGACGTCCAGGAGACGTTCGCGCGCTTCTTCGACCAGACGTTCAACCGCGGCGAACTCCAGCGCGCCGAGCGGCCGCCCTCTCGCGACGAGAGCGCCGAGCACACGCTGCCCCTCCCACCGGCGGCGGGTGGCGAGTTCGGCCAGGCCGCGGTCTACAACGGGGCGGTCGAGTACGATCCCGCGGCCGACGAGTGGACCGTCACCGACGACAGGTTCTACACGGAGGAGGCGCTCTACCTCGCGAACCAGGACATCTGGGTTGGGAACTGGGCGGGCGACTTCTACCAGGGCCGGGGCGTCCCCGGGGAGAGCGACTCGCCACCGTAGGAACTCCCGCCTTGCCCGGTTCTGGCCAATCGGACGTCCCGGTCGGCCAGTAACCAGCCCTCGGCCGGTCTTTGGTCGATCCTTGGTCGGTAGCTGGTGGGCCCTCGACGTCAATCGGTCGAGCACGGACGGGCGAGCCGGTTACACACCGGCGGAACTGCTACGGCGAGTGAGACGCAATGGCTGAGCCATGACCCGCACCGACGTCCTTCCTCGCGACGCGATCCGGAGTATCGACGACCCGACGTTCGCGTCCGTCCACCACGGCGATCCCACCGACGAGGCGTTCGTCGTCGACGGCGATCCCCCGCGAGCCTATCCGACCCGGATCCTCGACGGGCACGAAATCGTCAACGACGTGCACAGCGGGGTGGCCGATCACGACGCCGTCGACGCCGGGAGCGGCACCGGTGGATCGGCCGTTCCGATCGCGGTCACCTGGTGTCCGATCTGTGCCAGCGGCGCCGTCTACGACCGTCGCGTCGGCGATCGAACCCTCACGTTCGGCGTCTCCGGCGTGCTCGTCGACGACGCGCTCGTCATGTACGACCGCGAGACGGAGAGCGAGTGGCGCCAGACGACCGGCGAGGCGATCGCTGGCGACCTCGAGGGGACGACGCTCGACGCGCTCTCCGTCGCGGTGATGCCGGTCGGCGAGTTCCTCGAGGAGCACCCCGACGGGGAGGTCCTGCAACCCCACAGGGTCCAGGGCGATCCGGCGGAGGCGCTTCGAACGACGTACGAGTCGAAACGCTACCGCGGCTACCACCTCGCCGACGACTTCGGACTCCGGGCCATGCGTGGCGAAGGTACCGAGCGGTCGTGGGATCGGAGCGATTTCGGGCCCAAGACGCCCGTCATTGGTATCGACCGCGGCGACGTAGCTGTCGGCTACCCGCTTCCGGTCGTCGAGGACGCGGACGGTGTACTCCGCGATTCGGTCGGCAGCGAGTCGATCATCGTGGTCGCCGCGGACGGTCGCCTCCACGCCTTTCTGGATCCCGGATTCTCCGTCGAGCGCCGCGACGGTGGCCTCCGCGGCGACGGTACTACCTGGGATCCCGCCACCGGGGAGAGCGAGGACGGCCGACAGCTCGAGCGCGTCGTCGCTCGCCATCTCTACGCGTTCGCCTGGCAGGACGCCCACGGTCCGGATTCGTTCTACGGACGATAGCGCGACCGCAAGCGCTTCGCTACCGCTCCGCGGACCAGCGCTTGAGCCTTACTCCCCTTCGACGAGTCGGCGGAGCTGCTCGGGTGGGACCGCACCGCGTGCGGCATACCCCTCGTACGCGAACGTCGGGACCCCCGTCACGCCCTCCTGCGTGGCGGCCTCGAACTGCTCGAACACCTCGGCCCGGCGTTCGTCGTCTTCGATAGCGTCTCGAACTTCCTCGCCATCGACCCCGACGTCCTCGGCGAGGTCTGCAAGCACGTCTGGGTCGTCGATCGGCTCGCCCCCCTCCCAGAGTGCCCGATACAGTGCGTCGTCGAAGGCCGGCCACTCCTCGGGGTACTCGCGCTGGACGAACAGCGACGCGACCTGGGCGTCGAGGGAGTCGACGTCGGGCACCTCGTCGATGCCGAGCATCTGGTCGGCATCGTACTGGTCCCGGAGCCGGGCGACGTTGTCGCGGACCGTGTCGAAGTAGGCGTCGTCCTTCCCGTCGTCGACGCTGTCGTCGATTTCGCCGTCGGGGCCCCGCTTCTGGGATCGGAGGTCGAAGGGGTGCCACGCGACGGACAGAGGTTCCACGCGGTCGTCCTGGTACTGTGCCAGCGACTCGCGGCCGAGGTAGCAGAACGGGCAGACGTAGTCGGCGTACACGAGCAGCTGGTCGGAATCGTCGCTCATGCCAGCGACCTGGGGCCGGACGGGGAAAAGCTCCAGCGTGACGGCCGTTCGCGCCCGGCAGGTACCCCCGGAACTGACGCGTCGGCTCGCACCGGTCTCCGCTCAGGCCGACTCCTGCCAGACCGCGACCGTCGCCATCCCGAGTCCGAGTGCGAGCCACACGAGCAGCGACAGGCTGGCGACGAGCGGCGAGGCCATCCCGTCGCCCGGCTCCGAGGCGAGCGCCGGCCCGAGCGCGAGTTCGAAGACGAGCCCGCGGAACGCGCTCGCCGGGCTCAGCCCCTCGAAGAGCGCGATCGCGTTGCCGCCGATCGCGCCGCTCGACACCAGCGTCAGCAACGCGAGGTCCAGTCCGATCGCGATCACGAGCACGCCGCCGATCGCCGCGGCGAGTGCGCCTCGCGTCGTCCGCGTCCCCGCGGAGACGGCGAGAGCGAGCGCGGCCACGACGAGCGTGTAGATCGCGGTAAGCAGGACGAATCGCACGTACACGAGCACCGTGTCCCCGGCGTCGTGGGTCGCGAGGAACGTCTGCGGTGCGCCGCCGCTGCCGCTGGCGAGCGCGCCGGCGATGCCGAAGGCCGCGAGCACGACCACGAGGAGGCCGAGCACGCGCCCGACGAACACGCCGAGGACGTACTCCAGTCGGGTGATCGGGTAGGTCCGGATCACGTCGAGTTCGCCCCGTTCGTCGTCGCCGCGGATCGATCGAAAGACGAACGCGAAAGCGATCGTGGGGACGAGCACCTCCACTACGAGCAGCAGGTCGTATGTCAGGGAGACGTAGCCGCCCGCCGCGTCCCGGGAGAGCGCGCCGAGCCCGACGACGACCGCGAAGAACGCGACGGCCACGGCGACGAGCGCCCGGTTCCGGACCAGCGTGCGGAGTTCGCGATCGACGACGACGAAGACGCGGTCGACGGGCCCCATCACGAATCACCTCCCGTGGGTGGCGCGTCGAGTTGCACAGCTTTGCGCTCGGCGCCCTGTACCGCGTCGGAGAAGGCGGCACGAAGCGTCGATGCGCCGGTCGCTTCGACGACGTCTGCGGGTGCCCCGTCCTGAACGAATCTGCCGTCGACCAGCGTCACGACGCGATCCGCGGTTTCCTCGATCGCTTCGAGGTCGTGGCTCGCGATGACGACGGTTCGCCCGTCCCTGGCGATCGCCTCGACCGTGGCGAAGATGTGGTCCGCGACGTCGGGATCGAGGCCGCTCGTCGGCTCGTCGAGGACGACGACCGGCGGATCGCCGACGAGCGCCTGCGCGACCCCGAGCAATCTGGTCATCCCGCCGGAGAGCGCCTCGACCCGGCGATCCGCGGCGCCCTCCAGACCAACCCGCTCGAGCAGGTCCGTCGGCGACCGCTCGTCGTCGACGAGGTCCATGTAGAAGGAGAGCGTCTCCCTCGCGGTGAAGCCGCTCCGGAACTGGGGCGTCTGTGGCAGGTAGGCGACCGACCGCGCCGTGCCCCCGGGGCGCGAGACCGACCCCGAGTTCGGTGACCGGAGGCCCGCCAGAAGTTCGAGGACGGTCGTCTTCCCGCTGCCGTTCGGCCCCACGAGCGCGGTCAGCGTCCCGGCGTCGAGGTCGAGCGTCGCGTCCTCGAGGACGGTCACCGACCCGAACGCGAAGGAGACCTCCCGAAGGGACAGCGTCGAGTCGTCGTCGCCAGCGTCGCTGGGCGATCGCTCGGTACTCCGCTCGTCGTCTGTCTCGGGGTTCATCGTGGTTCCATCGTCGTCGGCGCTCACGTCGATCCCTCCGTCGTGGCCGTCCGATTCAGCGCTGCGGCGAGGACGTCAGGGCGAGCCGGCGCGGTGCGCGGCGCGGTGTCCACGACGCCGCCGGAGCGGAGCCCCGGTACGTTGTCCTGGACGCTCCGGACGAGCTGGAACGCCGGCGAGCGTGCGAGCGTCCAGGCGCCGTTGGCGTCGTGGATCTGTCCGTCGACGCTGCCCGTCGGCCGGAACGTGCGGTCGTAGTGGCCGTCGCCGTCGTCGTCGGCGCTCGGCATCGGTCCCCAGAAGTTCCCCGCGCCGCGGACCGTCCACACGCGGAGGACGCCCTGGCTCGAACTGCTCGCCTGCTCGTTAGCTACCACGTCGTTCGCGGTGACGAGGTTCGTCGGCGGACCGAGGCTCGTCCGGAAACCGGCCCCGTTCCGAACGATCGTGTTCCGCTCGATCAGCGACTGGTAGCCGAGCACGTCGATGCCACGCTCGTTGTCGACGAGGACGTTCTCGGCGTAGTAGGCGTTCGACCCCGCCGTCGAGATGCCGACCCTGGAGGATCGCACGTCGTTGCCCACGATCAGGTTTCCGACCGGGTGCGTCATGACGATGACGCCGATCTGCACGTTTCGGGCCGTGTTGTTCGTGACCAGTGCGTTCGAGGTGTACATCTCGTGGACGCCGAAGCGGCCGTCCCGGAACTCGCTGTCGCGGACGACGATGCCGTCGGCGCGGTGGGTGTAGACGCCGTCGCGACCACCCCGGAACCGGCTGTCCTCGACGACGATCGGGTCGTACATCCCGACGACGCCCATGAACCCGTCGTCGACGCCTCGCGTGATGGTGACGTTCAGTCCGCGGAGCGTCGCACCGGCGCTGTCGGTCACGATCACGCCCGAGGACGGCGACTCGATCCGGACGTCGGCGACCAGCGAGCCGTTGGCGTCGACCAGTTTGACGGCGGCGTCCCCGCGTCCGTAGGCGAGTTCGATCCGCTCCGACCAGCCGATGTCCTCGGGTTCGGAGCCGTTCACGGTCGTGCCCCGGCTGCCGACGGGGCCGACGCCGTCGATGGACAGGTTCACGAGCCCTGTTCGCGGCGCGGTGAAGGCGAGGACGGAGCCGTTGCCGTCGCCGTGAAGCTGCGTCGCCGCGCCCTGCCCCTCGATCGTGACCGACCGGTTCACGACGAGGCCGTCGGTCTCGTAGGTGCCAGCGGGCAGTTCGATCGTCGTGTTCGACGGCGCCGCTCCGACCGCGGCCTCGAGCGTCGGAACGTCCTCACCGACGACGATCGACGTCGGGCGATCGCGAAGCTGCTCGGCGTCCCTGGAACTCGCGTTCGCCCACGCAGATCGTTCCCGAACGTCGCGCTGGAAGCGCTCGCGGGTGAGCGCTTGCTGGGGACTGACGTGGTCAGGGAGGTCCTCCCAGTCGATCACTCGCCCGCCGTACTGGTCGGCGAACTGCTCGGCCGCGTCGCGATCGTCGAAGGGCACGGCGACGGGGCCACTCGGCAGGCGTGCCTCGCTATCGACGACGACGTGTGTGCCTGTCGCCGACACGAAGTTCGGCGTGTCCTCGGTCTGCAGGAAGCCGTCGTCGGTGAGCGATGGATTGGCGTTCCCGAAGTCGGTGACGAAGATCTCGACGGGTCGGCCGAACTGCCTGCTGTGGCCGGTTCGGTCCTGTTCGGCGACGAACGCCTCGAGCCCGTTGAACCCGACCACGTACTGGTAGCCGGAGTAGTAGACCTGGACGCGCGGGATCGCGTACCCGCGCTCCTCGGCCTCCCGGACCGTCGTGTCGGTGAGGCCGAGTTCGAAGGTGTCCCCGAAGGCCGCGGCATCGGGCGGCTGGCTCCCGCCGATCGGGACGACGAGCGAGAAGCTCAACAGGACGAGGACGCCGACCACCGCGAGTGCGAGGAGTCGGCCGATCATCCAGCGGTCACATCCCGAGCGACGAGATCAGCTCCGGCGTCACGTCGTCGATCGTCCCCAGGTCGCCGCCGTACTCGTCGGCGAACGACTCGGCGTCGCTCTCCTCGGAGAACGCGATCAGGTCCCGGCCCATCGTGCCCAGGACCTCCGAACCGACGACGAACGTGACGTCGTTCGCGTCGGCGAAGTCGCCGGCCGCCGCGTGCCGGGAGATGAGTTGCTGGCCGTCGTCGCTCCGGATCTCGTAGTCGACCGCGGAGTAGTCGGTGACGTAGAAGGCCTGGCGCGACCAGCCCGAGCGCTCGAAGTCGAACTGGAAGGCTTCCCAGGTGCTGTCGAACCGCGCAGGATTGTCGTGGCCCGCGGGCTGCTCGTCCTCGTAGAAGATCAGGGACGTCGGCCCGGGGTGCTGGACGATCACCATGCCACAGACGTCGCAGGTCGCGCCGTCGGGAACCGTGATCGCCGCCGGTGCGTCGTCGCCGTCGCCACCGCCGTCGCCGCCGATGCAGCCCGCGAGGCCGGCGACGGCGACTGCCCCAGCACCGTGGAGGACGCGCCGTCGCGTGATACCGTCGCCCTCGCTGCCCGCGGGCGCGTCGCTGGTCCGCCCCTCGTCGTCCGTGCTGTGCGCGTGGTCGGTGCAGTGGGTGTGTCTCGGCATTGGCATGGAAGTCTCTCCGCCAGCGATTTTCGTGCTGTGTCGTCACTAGGCCGTTCACAGTAAAGTGGTGACGGTCCAATTCTCGCCGCCTGGGACTGGACGTTCGCTCTTCGTCCACACCTGTAGTGACCCCACGTGGCTACAGTGGCCCCGCGCGGCTGCAGGCCCCTAGCGGCTGCAGCGGCCTCAGGCGGCTGCAGCCACTCTCCGCTGTACAGCGGTCCCATCGTCACGTCATCTTCGGTGCGGTCGGCGGCTGGAGCGACAGTAGCGCGCCGCCCAGTCCTCAGCAATGGAGCGTTCCGTCGAGGTCGTAGATGCGCTGTCGGGCGTCCACGAAGGAGATCCGCGAGTCGACGAGTCCGGCCGAATCGAGTTCGGAGAGTCCCGATCGAACCGTTCGCGGCGGTAACAGCGTCTCTTCGGCCAGCTGTGCCTGCGTGAGTTCGCCCTCGTGGGCGAGCACCGTGGCTACGAGTTTCGCACTCGGTGGAAGGTCGGCGAGGGCTGTACGGGCGTCGGTTCCGTCGCAAGTACCGGTTGCTGCCATTCGTCTGCGGCTGGACCGCGAGATTGCCTAAACCTCTCCCGGGAGTGCGCGAACGGTACACGAGGGAAAGAGCTATATCATCAGATCCTAATATTTGGTATTGTTAATATGGCATCCGACGACGCGACTGCGACCGGAGCCGATCCCCGGTCCGAACCGTGCTGTACGCCGCCAGGGTCGGTCGACGAGGACGCCGTCCTCGCGGACGTCCAGTTGCTCTCTGCGGCCGGCAACGACACGCGCTACGAACTGCTCCGTCGGATCGCTGGCGCCGAGACGGACGTCTGCGTCTGCGACCTCGAAGCCGCCGTCGGCGTGAGCCAGAGCGCGGTGAGCCAGGCCCTGTCCCGGCTCTCCGCGGCGGGGCTCGTCACGCGCCGGAAGGAGGGTTCCTGGCGCTACTACGGCACGACGCCAGTCGCCGAGGCGCTGCTTGACACGCTCGACGACCTGCGAGCAGCGACGGAACCGGACGAGGTGGCGTCCGATGAGTGAGGAGGTCGCCCCGACGGACCGCGATCCAGACGAGCAGCGCCGAATCGTCCGCGAGCGCTACGCCGGCATCGCCGAGGACAGCGATTCGGGCTGCTGTGCCGACGACGGCTGCGGCGACGGCTCCGGTGACGCCGACACCTGTGGCGACGACGCTACCGGCGCGCCCGACGGCAGCGACGACGTCGGCGGCACCGACAGCGAGCAACTCGGCTACGACGACGAAGACGTCGCGTCGGTCGCCGACGGCGCAGACCTCGGACTGGGCTGTGGCAACCCGAAGGCGCTCGCCGACCTCTCGGTCGGCGAAACCGTCCTCGACCTCGGCTCTGGCGCCGGCTTCGACTGCTTCCTCGCCGCAGATGAGGTCGGCGACGCCGGGCACGTGATCGGCGTGGACATGACCCCAGAGATGGTCGCGAAGGCCCGCGAGAACGTCGCGAAGAACGATGCGTCGAACGTCGAGTTTCGCCTCGGCGAGATCGAGCACCTCCCAGTCGCGGACGGGACTGCCGACGTGATCATCTCGAACTGCGTGATCAACCTCTCGCCGGCGAAGGAGCAGGTCTTCGCCGAGGCGTTCCGTGCCCTGCGTCCCGGCGGCCGACTCGCGGTCTCGGACGTCGTCCAGACCGCGCCGTTCCCCGAGGACGTGCGGCTCGACCCCGACTCGCTGTCTGGCTGCGTCTCCGGCGCGGCGACCGTCGACGACCTGGAGTCGATGCTCGCGGCGGCAGGGTTCGAATCGATCGCGATTGCGCCGAAAGACGACAGCGAGGCGTTCATCAGCGAGTGGGACGACGAGCGGAATCTCGAGGAGTTCCTCGTGTCGGCGACGATCGAGGCGGAGAAACCGGCAAGATAGTCCGGCCTCTCTGGGTGTCTCGGCAGTCGAACCGCTGTGGCCAGCGTATCCAATCCAGCGAGTCGGGACCGGTGTCCTTTTCCTGCGCGTTGGCAAATCCAGCGTCGATGCGACTGGTCCCCGACCTGCTCCTCGACAACGCTTCGCCAGGGGATCTCCGCGATCGGCTCCGCGCCGCGATCCGCGCCAACCCCCGTCTCGCGCTCCTCCTCGTGCTCGGCGCGCCGCTCTTCCTCTACGGCATCTGGCGCGCTCAACTCTACCAGATGATCCCCGACGAGCGCGGCGCGATCATGCGCCCGCTCCTGCTCGTCCACGGCGGCCCCGGTATCTCCGATTTCGAGAAGGGCGGTAACCTCCACGTCTGGATTCTCGCCCTGTTCTATATTCCCGTCATCGTCGCCTTCGTCGCCTACTACGCCGCGACGGGAAAGCTCGGCTCGGTGCTCGACACCGCACAGACGTTCCAGACCTACGAGGACCTCTGGGCCGCGCCGGCGTCGATCCAGGATCCGTTCTTCGCGATCGTCGTGGCGGGCCGGTTCGCCTCCGCGCTCGCGGGGCTGCTCGGCGTCCTCGGCGTCGCGTTGCTCGCTCGCCGGCTGGCTGACGACGACCGGGCCGGCCTGCTCGCCGGCGCAGCGCTCGCGACGACGATGGGGTACGTCCTCACCGCACACTACGCGACGGAGGACGTCCTGGCGGGCGCGCTCCTCGCGTGGACGTTCGTATTCGTCGCCCGCTACACCGACCTGCGAACCGATCGGCAACTCCTCCTCGCCTCCGCGGTCGCGGGGCTCGCGATCTCCGCGAAGGCGACGAACGGCCTGACTGCGCTCCCGATCGGCGCCTACGCGTTCGCCCGCCACGACCCGCGATCCTTCGACCTCGGGAGCAGCGACGGGCGCCGATCCTTCGGCCGTGCGATCGGGCGGTACCCGGCGGCGGCGATCGCGACGTACGTCGTCACGACGCCCTCGCTGTTTCTCCATCCCGGAGCCTGGCTTGGCGAACTGGGGCGCTACTTCGGGAAGGTGTCGGGTGAGTCCACCTTCTACGCGAGTCCCGACTCCGGACTCGTTTCCCACACGGGGAACCTGATCGGCGCGATGGGGGTGCCGCTCTTCCTGCTGGCGGTCGTCTCGCTCGTGGGCGTCGTCGCCCTCGCCGCCACCGACCGGATCGACCGGACCGCGCTCGCACCCGTCACCTTCGTCGTCCCCTACTTCCTGATCATCACCTCCTGGCAGAACGTCCAGTACAACCGGGCGCTACTGCTCACGCCGCTGCTCGCCGTCTTCGTCGGCGTCTTCGGCGCGTGGCTCCTGTCGCTGGATCGTCCAGTCCTCGGTCGGTCTGGCGTCCGAGGCCTCACCGTCCGCCGGATCGCTGCCCCGGTGCTCGCGGTCGTCCTCCTGCTCTCGCTGGTCTACACCGGTATCGGCGTCGCATCCTTCAACCAGTCCCGCGCCGAGGCGACGGAGTGGACCCACGCCAACTTCGACGCCGACACCGACGTCGCCGTCATCGGTCAGCGGATCTACCTCCCCGCCTTCCCCGAGGAAACGAACGTCTCTCGCACCGAGATCCTGATGGAGAACGATCCGGCGACGTGGCAGGAGGGCCTCGCCCGGGTCCGGTGCAACCAGCACGAATACCTCGTGCTCACCAGCTTCCAGTACACCCGTCACTTCCAGGACCCGACCGTGCTCCCGGAGGTCGCCGAGACCTACCGATCCCTGCTGAACGAGGAGGACTACGAGATCGTGCGGACGTTCGGGCCCGACGTCAACCGGAACAACGACGCCGCGGGGATGGTCGAGAACGCGCTCCGGCTCCAGCCGCCCGCGAAGAACGTCGGCAACCCGCGGATCCTCGTGCTCCAGCGGACCGCCGAGCCAGCGGAATCATGCCCCGAACTGGCGAACGGGTCGGCAGCCAGCGGACGGTAACCGGTCGCGGACGCTCTCACGCCGTGGGTGAATCCCCCGCACGTCGCGGCCGAACGCGGCGTTTTTCCCCGTCGGACCCAGACCCGGAGGTATGACTTCCACGCCACCGATCCGGCTCGCGACGCGGGGCTCGGACCTCGCGCGAACCCAGGCCGGCTCGGTGCAGGACGCGCTCGAGCGGCGCCGTCGCGACGCGGAGCTGGTCACCGTCGAGACGACGGGCGACCGGCTCCGCGACGAGCTGATCCACCGCCTCGGCAAGACCGGGGCCTTCGTCCGCGCCCTCGACGAGGAGGTGCTCGACGGATCGGTCGACGCCGCCGTTCACTCGATGAAGGATATGCCGACGGAGCAACCCGACGACCTCGTCGTCGCGGCAGTGCCAGAGCGGGCGTCGGCCAACGACGTGCTGGTGACCCCCGACGGCCGAACGCTCGAGGACCTGCCGGAGGGAGCGACGGTCGGTACCTCCAGCCTCCGACGCGGCGCACAGCTCCAGGCCGAGCGATCGGATCTCGAGATCGAACCGCTCCGGGGGAACGTCGACACTCGCGTCGAGAAGCTCCTCGCTCCCTCGCTCCAGGCCGAGCGCGAACGGCGGAAGGAGGCCGCACAGGCCGAGGACGCCGGCGAGACCGAACGCGCCGCCTTCGAGGACTGGCTCGCGAACCGCTCCGCGCTGGAGGACCGGGCGCTCGACCGACCGATCGAAACGGAGTACGACGCGATCGTCCTCGCGGCTGCCGGGCTCGAGCGCGTCGGGCTCCTCGACGAACTGCAGGTCCAGCACCTTCCCCGGAATACGTTCGTCCCCGCCCCTGGACAGGGCGCGCTGGCGATCACGGCGGCCGCGGGCAGCGACGTGGTCGACCTCCTCCGCACCTCGCTGGACCACCGGCCGACCCGGATCGCGACGACTGCCGAGCGCATCGTCCTCGCCGAACTCGGCGGTGGCTGCGTCGCACCGCTCGGCGTCCACGCGACTCTCCAGGGCGCCCACGTCCGCGTAACCGTCGCAGCCTACAGTCGTGACGGCAGCGAGTCCGTCGAGATGAACCGCGATCTGCCGGCCGAATCCTACGCCTCGGCGGCCCGATCCTTCGCTCGCGAGGTCGCCGACGCCGGCGCTGCCGAACTGATCGAGGAGGCGAAGCGAGACGCCAGCGTCGAGGCCGCCGAGGACGCCGCCGCGAGCGCGACGGGTGAGGAGGAATGAGCGACGACGCCGGCGGATCGGCCGAGGACGTTCCAGCCAACGACCGTGACGACGCCGCCCTCGGCACCGTCTATCTGGTCGGGAGCGGCCCCGGCGATCCGGAACTTCTCACGGTCCGCGCGAAGCGGCTCCTTGAGTCGGCCGACGTCGTCCTCCACGACAAGCTTCCAGGGCCGGAGATCATCGAGGCGATCCCACCCGAGAAGCGCGAGGACGTGGGCAAGCGCGCCGGCGGCGAGCGCACGCCCCAGTCCGAGATCAACGAACGACTCGTCGAACACGCCCAGGCCGGCCGGGACGTCGTCCGGCTGAAGGGCGGCGACCCGTTCGTGTTCGGGCGCGGCGGCGAGGAACTCCAGTACCTGGCCGACCACGGTGTCCCGGTGGAGGTCGTCCCCGGCGTCACCTCGCCGATCGGCGGGCCCGCCGTCGCGGGGATCCCGGCGACGCACCGCGACCACGCCTCCTCGGTGACGCTCGTCACCGGCCACGAGGATCCGACGAAGGAGGAGTCGGCGGTCGACTGGGACGCCCTCGCCGCGACCGGCGGAACGCTGGTCGTACTGATGGGCGTCGGGAAGCTCCCCGAGTACGTCGCGGCGCTCCGCGAGGCTGGAATGGACGCCGACACGCCGGTCGCACTGGTCGAGCGCGCGACCTGGGCCGATCAGCAGGTCGCGACCGGGACGCTCGACACCATCGAGACAGTGCGGGACGAAGCGGGAATCGAACCGCCCGCGGTCACGGTGATCGGCGAGGTCGCGGCGACCCGGGAGCAGGTGCTCGACGCGCTCCGATCGCCCTACGGCACCGATCGATCCCCGGAGGCCGAGGAATGACTTCCACGCCGACGGTCGCCGTGTTCCGTCCCGACGACGAACGCATCGACGAGGCGGTGACAGCGCTCACCGAGGCGGGGCTCGACCCGGTCGCCGATCCGATGCTCGCGATCGAGCCGACCGGTGCGATTCCACGCGTGGAGGCGGCCGACGTCGTGATCTTCACGAGCAAGACTGGCGTCGAACTCGTCGCCGAGGCCGGCTGGTCGCCGCCGACCGACGCGACGATCGCCGCCATCGGCGACGCTACTGAGACAGCGCTCCGGGACGCAGGCTACGAAGTGGATCTCGTGCCCGAGGAGTATTCCTCTCGCGGCCTCGTCGACGCGCTCACGTCGGCGATCGAGCGCGGCGAGGTCGAGTCGATCGAGGTCGCCCGCTCCGACCACGGGAGCGACGTGCTGCTCGACGGGCTCGCGGCGGCCGGCGCCACGGTGCAGGAGACGGTGCTCTACGAACTCCGGCGACCGGCGGACGCCGGCGAGTCGACCGAACTCGCGGCCGAGGGGTCCCTGGACGGCGCCTGTTTCACGTCGTCGTTGACCGTCGAGCACTTCCTCGCCGCGGCTGCCGACCGCGGGCTCGAGGCGGCGGCGCGAGGGGGGCTCGAGACAGCCGTCGTCGGTGCCATCGGCGAACCGACGGCAGAGACGCTTCGCGAACGGGGGATCGCCGTGGACGTGATCCCGGCGACGGCCGACGTCGACGTGCTCGTCGACGACGTCGCGGCAGCGATCGAGGCACGCCTCGACTGACGCCGGGCCGCATCGGGACTGGCCGTGGCACTCGATCGACGTTCCTCGGAATTGACTGCAGTCGCGGCGGCATCGGTCGGTTGCGACTGTCGGGTCGCTGCGATCGCGCGATCTCCACGGCCATGATACTTTTTACCACGCCTGTCCTTACACCAGAGAATGACACCCGTCGGGGCCGCAAACGCGCGCGGCGTGGAGGCCCCGCACGTCCTCCACGTCGACGACGAGCACGGGCTCGTCGACCTCGCTGCGACCTTCCTCGAACGCGAGGGGCTCGCGGTCACGACCGCGACCGACGCGGAGACCGGGCTCGATCGCCTCGAGGACAATTCGATCGACGCCGTCGTCAGCGACTACGACATGCCCGGCACCGACGGTCTCGAGTTCCTCGCTGCCGTCCGGGAGGACTATCCGGATCTCCCGTTTATCCTCTTTACGGGCAAAGGGAGCGAGGAGATCGCGAGCGAGGCGATCTCTCGTGGTGTCACTGACTACCTCCAGAAGGAGACCGGAACTGACCAGTACGCCGTCCTCGCGAACCGGATCGAGGAGTCCGTCCGTCGATACCGCGCCGAGAGCGAACTCGCAGAGACCCGTAGACGCCACGAGACCTTACTCGCCAACCTCCCGGGCATGGCGTATCGCGCGACGACCGAGCCGGGCTGGCCGATGTCGTTCGTCAGCGAGGGCTGTCGGGCGGTCACAGGGTACGAAGCGGCGCAATTGACCAGCGGGACGGTCGACTGGGAGACGGACGTGATCATTCCCGAGGATCGGGTCCCTGCTCGGCGGACGGTGGAGACGGCCGTCGAGCAGGGTGAGCCGTTCGAGGTGACCTACCGCATCACTCGCAAGGACGGCGAAGAACGGATCGTCTGGGAGCAGGGCCGGGCGATCGACGACGGCGAGTCCGCCGACGTCACCGTACTCGAGGGGTTCATCACCGACGTCACGGCTCGCGAACGCAACGAACGTGCGCTTCGAACGGTCTCAGCGACGCAGCGGGCGGTGCTCCAGCAGGTGACCGACGGCGTGTTCGTCGTCGACCTCGAAGCCGGGGAGGTCCTCGAGACCAACGCCGCCGCTGCCGACCTCACGGGCTACCCGGAGGGCGAACTCGTGGGGAGCGACCCCAAAGCGCTGTTGTCGGCCGCGGAAACGGCGCTGGCCGATCTCACGAGCGCCGGGGAAGCCGATCTGGAACTGCCGATCGCCAGGGCCGACGGCTCCCCCAGGCGCTTCACCGTGAGTTGCTCCACGCTCACGTTCGACGAGCATCGCCGGCTGGTCCTCGTGCTCTCCCCAACGGAGTGAGACGGCTGCATCGTCCTTCAGGACCTCACCGCTCAGCGGCTCCGTCGGGCGCCACGGGCAGACGGCACCAGATCCGCCGGGACCACACCTTTAACCTCGAAACCGATCCTACCCTGGATCGATGACCGGGCCGATTCCGGCGCTGACCGACCGCGCGAACCGCGCAGCCGAGCGGCTGGCCGCGGCCGATCACGTCCTGTTGGCCTCTCACGCCGACGCGGACGGGCTGGCCAGCGCGGCGGTCGGTGCGGCGGCGCTCGAGCGTGCCGGGATCCCCCACGACGTGCAGTTCGCCGACCAGCTCGACGAGGCGACGATCCAGCGCCTCGCGTCCGGTCGCGAGGACGTCGTCTTCCTGACAGACTTCGGGAGCGGCCAGCTCGACGACGTGTACGCCCATCTCGACCCCGAGGCCACGATCGTCGCGGATCATCACCAGCCGCTGTCGCCCGATGCGGTCCCGGCGGGCGCGCCAGCGACGGCGGAGTACGCCGACGCGCCCTACCACGTCAATCCGCTACTGGTCGGGCTGGACGGCGCCCGTGAGTGCTCCGGGGCGGGGGCGACGTACGCCGTCGCCCGCGCCATCGCAGAGCGCGACCCGCCAGCGGCACTCGGCCCCGAGCACGCGATCCAGCCCGGCAGCGACCCCGATCCGCGGAACCGCGACCTCGCGGCGCTCGCTATCGTCGGCGCGGTCGGCGACCGACAGCGCGAGGACGGCGAACTCGTCGGCGCGAACGTCGCGATCGCCGCCGAGGGCGAGGCGGCCGGGGTCCTGACAAC
Source organism: Salinarchaeum sp. Harcht-Bsk1 (assembly GCF_000403645.1). NCBI lineage: Archaea > Methanobacteriati > Methanobacteriota > Halobacteria > Halobacteriales > Natronoarchaeaceae > Salinarchaeum > Salinarchaeum sp. Harcht-Bsk1. Next base: position 752,408 of record NC_021313.1, on the reverse strand, counting down.
CGAGACGGACCTCGGGGCGTACGGCACGCAGACCAAACCGCTCCCCGAGCTGCTCGCCCACGCCGACGAGATCAGGGTTCCCGGCGTCGCGACCGACCGGAACGCCGCCGCACGATTCCTGGACGGACTCGACCTGAAACTCCGCACCGACGGCGAGTGGCGACGGTGGGCAGAACTCACCGGCGAGGAGCGCCAGACCGTGGCCAGCGGACTCTGCCAGCGTGCCATCCAGCGAGGCGTCCCGGCCGAGCGCATCGACGAGATGGTCGGCACCGCCTACACCCTCTCCGGCGAGGAACCAGCGACGCAGCTCCGGGACGCCAGCGAGTTCGCGACCCTGCTCAACGCGACCGCTCGCTACGAGCGCTCGGCGGTCGGCCTCGCCGTGCTGCTCGGCGACCGCGACGGTGCACTCGAGGAGGCAACCGATCTACTGGCCGAGCACCGGCGCAACCTCTCCCGCGGCGTGCGGTGGGTCGAGGACCACGGCGTGACGATCGAGTCCCACTGCCAGTGGTTCGACGCCGGCAGCGAGATTCCGGCGACGATCGTCGGCATCGTCGCCGGGATGGCCGTCGGCGCCGACGGCGTCGATCCGTCGATCCCGATCGTCGCCTTCGCCGAGGACGGCGACGAAGTGAAGGTCTCGGCCCGAGCGACCGGCGGACTCGTCCGGCGCGGCGTCGACCTCTCCGAGGCCATGGCGACGGCAGCGTCCGCCGTCGACGGGAGCGGCGGCGGTCACACGGTCGCCGCGGGGGCGACTATCCCGCCGGATTCGACGGACGAGTTCGTCTCAGTCGTGGACGACGTCCTGGCGACGCAGCTCCAGACCTGAGCGTCGGGGGTCGGCTCGCTGCCCGACCTGGAGGGCCACAATCGCTTTGGGTTGCGCTTGCGTACCACGACTATCGTGCAGACCGTGCGAGCGTTGTTGATCGGCGTCCCCGACAGGACGAGGGCCGATCTGCTCGACGCTGGGATCGACGTGGAGTCCGTGGGCTCGATCGACGAGGCCACCGATCGACTCCACGAGCTCCGCGACGGCGCTCCGATTCACTGCGTCGTCGGCTGGATCGACGACGATCGCGACGTCGATCTGGACGTTCCGGCCACCGATGCCGTCCCGCGGCCGCCCCGCGTCCTCGCCGGCGAACGGCCGCTCGCTGCCATCGCCGCCGACGTCGTCGGAGCGGGCGTCGACGAGTACGTCCAGTTCGATCCGGACGCCGACGCCTCTGCGGTGGTCGAGGTCGTCGAACGGACTGCCGCCGAGTACGAGGCGTCGCTCGATCGTGCCCGCGTGCCGATCGATGCACCGGACCCGGGTTTCCTCCTTCGTAAAGGACGGATCGCAGTCGCGGCCGACGACCTCGAGTCGTGTTTCGTCGCCGACGAACTCGTGGGCGTCGAGATCACGTCCCTCGTCGCCGACGCGGATCGCGACGGGCTGGGTGACGTTCTCCGGTCCGTCGGGGCCAAAGCGACGAGTCTGCGGGTGACCCCACTCGGCGATCGCCACCGGACGACCGAACTCCGGCTTCGTCGCTCGCCGATCGACGGGGCGATCGTCGGCACCGCCCGCGACGTGACCGACGACGAGCACGAGCGCGCTGCCATGGCCGAAGCGGCAGCCCAGCTGGACTCGTTACTCCAGAACATCCCGATGTCGATCTATTTCAAGGACGAACTCGGCCGCCACGAGCGCGTCAGCGACAACATCACGCAGACCGATCCGGACGAGTACATCAGGAACGACGAGGGGAAGGTCCACCCCCATTCGGACGACGTCATCGGCAAGACGGACTTCGACCTCTACGCGCCGTCCTTCGCCGAGCAGACGTACGAAGACGACATGCGCGTTATCGAGGACGAGGAACGAATCGTCAACCACATCGAATCGGGCACGACGAACCTCGGTGAGCCTCTCTACACGTCCACGACCAAGGTGCCTCGCTACGACGCGGACGGCGACGTCGTCGGGCTCGTCGGCGTCACCATCGACGTCACCGAGCGGGTGACCCAGCGCGAGGAACTCGAGCGCCAGAACGAGCGGCTCAACGAGTTCGCGGAGGTTCTCACGCACGACCTGCGCAACCCGCTGAACGTCGCCAACGGCTACCTCGACGTCCTCGAAGCGACCGACGATCAGACTGCGATCGAGGAAGTGGCCAACGCCCTCGCCCGGATGGAGTCGCTGATCGAGGAGATACGGGCCTTCGTCCTGGAGGGCCGCCTCGTCGAGGAGCCCGAGGCGGTCGATCTCCGCGCTGTGGCACGCGAGGCGTGGACGACCGTCGAGACAGGCGAAACGTCCCTCGAGTTCGACGGCGACCTGCAGCTCAGTGCCGATCGAGCGCGCCTGCGCCGATTGCTCGAGAACCTCTTCCGGAACGCGATCGAGCACGGTCGTCCCGGGACCGCCACGGAGGGCCTGACGATCACCGTGACCAGCGGCGACCACGAGTTTGCCGTCGAGGACGACGGCGTCGGAATCTCGCCCGACGAAGCCGAACGCGTCTTCGAACGGGGCTTCACCACGAGCGGCGACGGCACTGGCTTCGGATTGGCGATCGTCGAGAGCATCGCGGAGGCACACGGCTGGAGCATTTCCGCCACCGAGAGCGACGCCGGTGGAGCACGGTTCGTATTCTCCGACGTCGTGCACGCCGACACCGGCATCGGTCGAACGATCGCCTGAGGCCGTTCTGACCGGTCCTGCCGTCCCGCTCCTCGATTCTCTCGTTGCTCCTCCTGCCAGTGGCTGGTTGAATCAGCCTGTCCGGCTGTTCGAGTCTGTGTCGCCCCCGGCCGCCGCGTCGAAATTGCTGTCTTGCCCCATTAGTATAGAATATCTAACTAATATCCGGCAATCGCCGTCCTCTCGGGCGATCCTGCGTCTCCAATATGACCATCCATAGGAGTCATAAATCACATGCCGCGATACAAAATTTCTGGGAGGCGTCCGGGCCTTTCCACCGTTCGACCGCCGCAGCACGCCCGCTCGACGTCGAATTCTGGAAGTACGTCCCAACTTTCGGTGTGGGCGGCTTTTCCACGTCGCGACCGTGGGAGGGGTCGCGGCGTGCCCCCGGGTACCGTGGCGTGCTCGCACAAAGCATGGCGGTCCGCCGAAATCGTGGCGCCGTTTCGCTGCCTGCTCACGTCCGGTCCCGTCAATAGCTCGAGTCCTGGCAACCTGCGGGTGGTACGATCCGCTTACCACCGACGGGTCCCGTCGAATCCGGCGCCTTCCTTTCTCGATACGCGATCATGCTGGCTGTGTGAACGAGACTCGTTCGTCGACCGTGTCACGACGGGAGGCACTGACGGCCGCTGCGACCGCGCTCGCGGGGGGCGCGATCGCAACCGACGACGTCGAGGCCCAGGAGCAGACGGTCATCGACATGACCGACGACCTCGTGTTCGCTCCGGACAGCGTCACCGTCGCACCTGGCACCACCGTGGTCTGGGAGAACGTCGGTCAGATCCCCCACAGCGTCACCGCCTACGAGGACGAGATTCCCGAAGAGGCCGAGTACTTCGCCAGCGGCGGCTTCGAGAACGAACAGGATGCCCGTTCGTCGTATCCCGACGGTGAGATCGTGGGCGGCGACAGCTACGAGCGAACCTTCGACGTCGAGGGCGAGTACGGCTACTTCTGCATCCCACACGAGGCCAACGGGATGGTCGCGACACTCACGGTCGCGGCGGGCGGTGGTGGCGGCGACGGCGGCGGTGCAGCCGGCCCACCGGAGGTTACTGACGACGCGCTCTCCCTCGCGATCGGGCTGATGGCGGCCCTGGGATCGGTCATCGGTCTCGTCTTCTTCTTCCTGAAGTACAACGTCGGTGCGACTGAGGAGCCCGAGTGAACCATCGGTTCCCGACCCCGTCAGTCACTGAACGGTCAGGTTGCACCGTACGGTCCAACGGGGTACTGCTACGCAGTGGGGCTCCCGTAGGGGAACGGGATCCAGCCCGTCGGCGCCACGCCGTCACCCCTGATCTGGACCTCGCGATCGCCGGCGTCGGTCTCGCGGAGCCGGATGACCGCGTCGAACTGGCCGAGGATGGTGTTTCGCGCCTGGGCGTCGTGGGCCTCGCCGGTGAAGGTGACGACCCCGAGCCCGTCGGTGTCCTCGACGCGAGCGGTGTAGACGTGCAGAAACTTGAACACCGTCTGGACGTCGAGGAACTGCAGGAGCGTCGAGACGGAGTCGAGCCCGTACCGGAGCCCGTCCAGTCGGTGGGTCGGTAGCGCTTTGAACTGCTTCGCCATCCCGATGCTGATCCCCGTGAGGTCCGCGGGCGTCGACACGTGCTGGTTCGCGCCGCGTGCGGCGCCCAACCCGTCGTTGCCGGAGCAATCGAGAATCTCGACCCGGTCGCGGTCGAGGTCCTCGACGTGGCGTTCGAACTCGTCGATGCCGAGGTTGCCGTCCGTCGTAGACCGCTCGGACGCCACCTACCGTCCGTCGTAGACCACCCGGCCCTCGACGACGGTCAGCGCGACGTGCGTATCGGCGATCGATTCCGGCTCTTCCCACGGGGAATCTGCCAGTGCCACGAGGGCTGCCTGCTTGCCGACCTCGATCGAGCCGATCCGGTCCTCGTCGAATCCCGCGAACGCGGCGCCGCCGGTGTAGGCCACGAGCGCGGCGCCGACCGACAGCGACTGTGCATCGGTCGGTGCGGTCACGGCCTGCTCGACGCCGAACAGCGGATCCATCGGCATCCCGTCGCTCCCGAAGGCCAGCGGCACGCCGGCGTCTGTGACGGTCTGCAGGCGGTTGCTCCGGGCCGTCCGCTCCGGTCCGAGCGCCGTCTCGTAGAGTCCCCCGGCGCGCGCCCAGCGGTGGAAGTTCGGCTGCATCGAGGCGACGATTCCGCTCGCCGCCATGCGCTCGATCTGGGCGTCGGTCGCGAGTTCGGCGTGCTCGATCCGGTGGCGGGCGTCGGCGAGTTCCGCGGGCGTGCCGCTGGCTTCGAGTGCGTCGATCGTCTCGCCGATCGCCTCGTCCCCGATCGCGTGGGCCTGCACCTGGAGTCTGGCGTCGGTCGCGTCGTCGACGATCTCCCGGAGTTCCGCGGGTGGCACGACCCAGGTCCCGCGTTCGTCCTCGGCCTCACCGTCGCTCTCCGTCCCGGCAGCCGCGCCAGTATCCCCCGCAGCGTCGGCGTAGGGCGCTCGGAGCTTCGCGCTCCGACCCCCGATCGACCCGTCGGTGAACGTCTTCAGCGAGCCGACCTGTACCAGTTCCGTCCCGTCGCCGGTTCGGAGCCCCAGTTCCGCGAGCGCCTCGCGGTGGTCCGCCCAGTAGTCGATCCGGATCCGGCAGTCGAGGTCGTCGGCTCGGTCGAGGTCGCGATAGACGCGGGGGGCGTGGGAGTTGCGCACCTTGTCGTGGACGCCCGTGATCCCGCGCCGCGTCGCTTCGTCGATCGCAGCCCTGACGGCTCGATCGGTCGCCTCGCGGCCGGGATCGTACACCGGTTCGACGACGCCGACGGCGTCCTCGCGCACGAGGCCGGTCGGTTCGCCCGCGTCGTCGGTCTCGACGTCGTCGGGATCGGGGTCGTCGAGCAGGTCCAGCGCGGCCGAGTTCAGGACGGCAGTGTGGAGGTCGACGCGAACGGCTGCGACCGGTCGATCGTCGGCGATCCGGTCGAGGTCGGCGCGAGTCGGGTGGTCGCCGGAGGGCCAGTCGCTCTCGTCGTAACGGACGCCGACGATCCAGTCGTCAGACGAATCCTCCGGTTCGTGGGTGGGAGAAGATTCCGCCGCTTCGTCGACGTCGGATGAATCCCCCGGTTCGTGGGTGGGAGACGATTCCGCCGCTTGGTCGATGTCGGACGATTCCGCCGCTTCGTCGACGTCGGACCAATCCGCCGCTCCGTCGGCGTCGCCGCCTGCCTGCTCGGCGAGCAGTTCGAGCGCGGCCTCGCGATCCTCCGCGACGCTCAGGTCGGCGTGGACGAGCGCGAGGCCGGCCTGGACGAGGTGAGTGTGCGCGTCGATAAAGCCCGGGAGTATCGTCGCGCCCTCGAGATCGATTTCGGCGGTCTCGATGCCCACGAGCCACTGCACGGCACGGTCGCTCCCGATCGCGACGATTTCGCCGTCGCGGATCGCAATCGCCGACCCGTCGGGCTCGGGCGGTTCGTCGTTCGGTGCGTCGGGAGCCAGCGCGCCTCGCCACGTCCGCGGATCGCCGGGGTCGGGGACGGCGAGTCGGTGGACGCGGCCGTTGGTGAGTACGAGGTCGGCCGGATCGGTCATGCGTATGCTGCGAGTCGCTATCGCCTTACAGCTACGGGTCGCCGAGGCGATCGTCGGCGCTACTGGTCCGCCGCTCGGTCGATGGGACTGCTCATCGCAGCCAGCGTAGCAGCGTCACGTCGGGACGCCAGGTCAGGAGTCCGAGCGCCGCGAGGTAGACCAGCACCGCGAGGTCGTAGGAGTAGGCCGTCGAGGCGGCGGCACCCGCGGCGCCGCCGACGGTGCTCGAGAGGATCAGGGCGAGCACGGGCAGCGTACAGCTCACGCAGGAGAACACGCCGACGATCGCGCTCAGGGGCGTGGCCTCGGCGTCCAGCGCGGCGACGTAGATCAGGTACGCGAGGACGCCGTACCCGAAGATGCGGTAGGGAATCGGCGCGATGCGAATCGGGCCGAGGCCGGCGATCACCATCGGCCCCCATCCCGGCGGCAGATCCCAGTGGACGGTCACGCCGCTGACGTCGCCGAACGCGATCGCGCCCCCGATCCAGGTGAGCGCGAGGAAGTACCCGACTGCGACGCCGACGCCGGCGATACGGCGGCGGGAGGCCCCCGGCGGCTGTGCGTCGTTGGACGGCCGGGACACCCGGCGCCGTCGAACGATCCAGATCGCGAGCACGCCGGCGTTGATCCAGGCGAACGGATAGACGAGGTAGCGCGGCGCGGTGACCGTGGCCTGCGTCGTCTGGAGGTAGCCGACGAGCAGGGCGGCCTCCGCGAAGAGGAGTGCGGCGAGCGCCGTCACCTCTCGTGGCTCCGGTTCGTAGCGCCGCAACCGCTCCACGTTCATTCGGATTGCACCTCTGGCTCGGGTTCGCGATCCGGCTCCATCAGCTCCCCGGATGAGTCGTCCCGCTCCCCGTGCTTGCCGTCCCATTCGACGTCGTGCCCTGCATGCTCGCCGTCGCGATCGTTCTCGGGCAGCGTTCTCGAGGAGGTCTCGACCAGCGCACGCGAGGAGTTCGCGACCACGAGCAGACTGCTCGACGCCATGGCGACGGCGGCGAACAGCGGGTTCAGCAGCCCTGCGACCGCGAGCGGGAGGGCGATGGCGTTGTACAGGAACGCCCAGCCGAGGTTCTGCTTGATCCGGCCGTTCGTCGCCCGGGTGCGCTCGAAGATCCGCGGGACGGCGCGCAGGTCGTCGGTCGTAACGACCGCTCCGGCGGCGTCCGCGGCGAGTGCAGTGTGGTCGAGCGCGATTGCCACGTCCGCTGCAGCGAGCGCCGGTGCGTCGTTGACCCCGTCGCCGACCATCGCGACGGTCTCCTGGGCCTGCAGCCGACGGACGACCTCCGTCTTGCCCTCCGGCGGGAGGCCGGCGTACACCTCGTCGACGCCGGCGTGCTCGTCGAAGCGCTCTGTCGAGGCGTCGTCGCCGGTGAGCACGACGACCCGGCGCTCCGCGGCGAGGTCCTCGACGACGCGCTCCCACTCCGTCCTGGGCTCGTCCCCGGCGACGATCACCCCTTCGACGCGCCCGTTCCAGCCGACGAGCACGGGGACGTTCCCGGCGGCGCGGGCCGACTCGGCGCGATCGGCGAACGCGTCCGGAATCGACCAGCCGCGCTCCTCGAAGAGACCGAGTCGACCGACGAGGACCTCGATTCCTACTGTCGCCTCGTCGGTCGTCCCCGGTTCCCCGGTCGCCGCTCGCGCACCGCCGTCGGGTGTGGCGACGATCATGCCGCCGACGCCGCTTCCGGGGACGCGTTCGAACTGATCGACGGTGTCCACGGGGCCGTCAGCGGCCTCGACGATCGCCGCGGCGACCGGGTGATCGGCGTACTGTTCGAGGGCTGCGGCGCGCGAGAGGAGGGTCGCCTCCTCGACGTCGTCGCTGCTCGCGACCTCGTGGACCTGCATCTCGGCGGTCGTGAGCGTCCCGGTCTTGTCGAAGGCGACCACGTCGGCCTCGTGGGCGGCCTCGAACGTGGAGACGTCCGTCACGACGACCCCGTCCGCCAGGGATTCCCGGACGCCGCGGGCGACCGCGAGCGGCGTCGCGAGTCCCAGTGCGCAGGGACAGGAGACGACCAGGACGGAGAGGGCGATCAGCAGGGCACCCTCGAACCCCGCGCCGAGACCGAGGTGGACGGCGCCAGCGACGGCCGCGAGCACGAACACGAGCGGGACGAACACCGCGGCGATGCGGTCCGCGATGCGCTGGGCTCCCGGGCGGGCGCTCTGCACGTCCCAGAGCACCTCGACGACCCGATCGAGCGTGCTCTGCGCGTCGGCCTCGACGCGAACGACGAGTCGCCCGTCGCGCAGGACGGAGCCGCCGATCGCCTCGTCGCCAGCCGTCTTGTTCACCGGGCGGGACTCGCCGGTGACGAGCGACTCGTCGAGGATCCCGTCGCCCTCGACGATGGGGCCGTCGATCGGCACGCGCTCGCCGGGCTTCACGACCAGTTCGTCGCCGGGTTCGAGGGCGTCGACGCCGACGGTCTCGGTCTCGGCCGTGCTCGCGGTGGCCCCGTTACTCCGGCGCTCGGCACCGATCCGTCTGCGGGCCTCGTCGACCCGCTCGGTCGTGAGGTCGGCGAGTCGGCCGGCGGCGCGGCGTTTCGTGCGGTCCTCGTAGAAGTTGCCGATCGTGACGGCCATGACCACGACGATCGCGACGTCGAAGTAGACGTCGGTGCCGCCGGTGAGCGCGACCGCACTGCTGTAGGTGTAGGCGGCAGCCGCCGCGATCGCGACGAGGAGGTCCATGTTCGGGTGGCCTGCCCGGAGGCTGACGTAGGCGCCGCGAAAGAGCGGGTAGCCCGTGTAGCCGAGCACGACGGTCGCCATCAGCCAGACGTTGACGAGCAGGTAGGTGCCCGCCGAGCCGGTGAGGTCGACCAGGAGGGAGTCCGCGGGGACGCCGACGTAGACTGGGTAGAGGAAGAGAACGTACCACAGCATCGTCATCATCCCGAAGAAACCACCGACGAGCAGCCGGCCGACGTCCGCCTGGTCGTCGCGATCGTCGTCGAGTTCCCGGTGGCTCGCCTCGTAGCCCAGGGCGTCGACGACGCCGGGAAGCGCGTCCCGCTCGACCGCTTCGGGATCGTAGGTCACCTTCAGCGTCTCGGTGGGGTAGCTCGCTGCGGCGGCAGCGACGCCGTCCGCGCTCGTCGCCCGGGACTCGAGGAACGCCTCGCAGGTCGCACAGTGCATCCCAGAGACGGAGAGGTAGGCCGTCTCGCCGTCGATCTCGTCCTCGTCCCGGTCGACGTCCCCGGAACTGGTCCCGCCGCCCGCCTCGCTCCCGGCGCCGAGGGCTTCCGCAGCGGCGTCGGCGTCCGCGCTCGCTGGATCGTCGAGCGTCCGCGAGACCTCGAGACAGCCCCGGCAGCAGTACGTTCCCGGCACCTCCTCGTCTGTGATCGGTGGCTCGGGCGTCGGGAGGTCACACAGCGTGCAAGCGTCCGCGTCGCTCACGCCGGATCGCGCCTCGTCGATCGGCTGCATGGAGCGGCGTCTGTCATGGAGGATCACCCCATCATTGGCGGCATCGGGAGGGGAACGTGGGGAACCGCGTACCCAAGCGCGCCGAGTCCCTTCGCGAGCGGGATCGTTCCCGCGACGACGAAGACGACGCCGAGGGCGCGGTGCAGTCGACCCCGGACGGTCGGGCTGGCAGTGTCGAGAACGGTGCCGTAGACGAACAGGGCAGGAACGGTCCCGAGTCCGAGCGCGGCGAGTGCGAGACCGCCGTGGATCGGCGAGCCCGAGGCCGCGGCGTAGAGGAAAGCGGGGTAGAGCAACGGACAGGGCAAGAGCCCGTGGATCGCGCCGAGGCCGACGATGCCCGGGCCGGCGGCCCAGTCGTCGATCCGTGCGTGGAGGCTGCCGCTGACGGTCGCGAAGAGGCCGCCGACGCCGGGGATCGATCCTGCCGTGAACCTTGGCTGGCCACGCGTGATGTAGCCGATGCCCGCCGCGACGATGAAGGTGCCGACGAAGATGCCGACCACCCCGCGGACGCCGTTGGCGGCCGAGACCAGCGCGCCTGCGTCGAAGAGCAGTCCCCCGAGGAGTCCGAGGAACGCACCGATGACGGTGTAACTCGCCGTCCGTCCTGCGTTGAACAGGAGGTGCTGTCGGAGCGCGCTCGTCGTCGGTCCTCTGCCGTCGCTCTCGAAGCGCTCGGCGTACATCGTCACGAGCGGCCCACACATGCCGAGGCAGTGCGCGCCTCCGAAGAAGCCGACGAGGAAGAACACGACGAGGCCGGCGTCGCTGGGGATCATGTTCGGGTCACGGTGTGCTGTCGGTCCCGTTCAGTGCGTCGAATGCCCGTGCGGGCTCTCCGCGGGGCCGAACATGACGTACAGGCTAGCGTAGATGATCACTATGTTGACGAGCGAGACGGCAGCGACCATCGTCTGCCCGGTTGCGTACAGTGCCATCGGTACCATTGCGAGCAAGAGCACGCCTGCGACGTATCGAAGATCCATGCGCGTGCTAATGGGTTGCCCGTGCATAGTATGATCGGTAACGCCGATTCCAAATCGGTGGCATTCAGGGGTAGCCTTTACATACGCTCGCTCGAAGGGCCGCCCGTGTCATCGCTAACGCGCACGGAACGTCGAGAGACGGAGGGTCACCGTCTCGGTCACGGTGCGGGTCGCCGGAACTGGCCCACGCAGTGTACGGACGATACGTGTCCGAGGACGATCGTCTCGACCGATCGGGGCGGGTGGTCTCCGTGACGGATCGCGCGGGACAGCTATCCAGACGACGGGTCTTGCAGACCGCCGCCGGCACCGCGGCCGCAGCGGCGGCGGGCGCTGCCGCAACGGGAACCGCCGCTGCCCAGGACGAGGACGGCGGTGAGGGCGTCCCTGCGGAGTTCGGCAACTGGTTCACGGGCGACGCCCGCGGCGGTGAGGTCCAGAACTACGACGGAACGACCGTCGACCGGACCGGCGAGTCGGAGATCACCGTCACCGTCGGCGCGGACGGCAACGGTGGAACCTTCGCGTTCGACCCGCCGGCGCTCCGGATCTCGCCGGGGACGACGGTCACCTTCGAGTGGGTGTCGGACACCCACAACGTGATCGTGGAGTCCCAGCCGGAGGGCGCCGGCTGGGAGGGCCACGATCCGATCGAGGACACCGGGTTCTCCTTCACGCACACTTTCGAGACCGAGGGGACCTACACGTACTTCTGCGAACCCCACCTCTCGCTGGGGATGAAAGGGGGCATCGTCGTCGGACCGGCGCCCGCCGGTAGCGGCGGTGGCGAGGGCGTCCCGGCCGAGTACGGCAACTGGTTCACGAGCGACGCCCGCGGCGGCGAGGTCCAGAACTACGACGGGACCACGGCCGACCAGACCGGTCAGTCCGAGGTCTCCGTCACCGTCGGCGCGGACGGCAACGGCGGGACGTTCGCGTTCGACCCACCGGCGCTCCGGATCTCACCGGGGACGACGGTCACCTTCGAGTGGGTGTCGGACACCCACAACGTGATCGTGGAGTCCCAGCCGGAGGGCGCCGGCTGGGAGGGTCACGAACCGATCGAGGACACCGGGTTCTCCTTCACGCACACTTTCGAGACAGAGGGGACCTACACGTACTTCTGCGAACCCCACCTCTCGCTGGGGATGAAGGGTGCGATCGTCGTCGGAGCGGCGCCCGCTGGCAACGGCGGCCAGCCCGGTGCGACCGCTGGTGGTGGTGGCCCACCGTTCTGGGTGACTGGGCTCGCCGGCGGTATCGTCGCCGCGCTGCTCGCGCCGATCCTCGTGAGCTACTATCGCTACTGGGATCGAGACGAACGAGGCAGGGGTACCGAAGCCGGCAGGGCGGCAGGGATTCCCGCCGGCGAACCGATTCCCGAAGCGGCCGAGCCCGAACCGGTCGAGGAGATCGGTCACGACGAGTACGACCCGATGGGGACGGCGGCACTGATCGTCGTCTACGCGCTCATCCTGCTCGGGATGTGGGTGTTCATGTACTTCGTCGAGTTCCTGGGCAAGGGACCCACGGTGATCGGGTGATCTAACGCATGGAGATTCATCGATTCGAGAAACTCTGGCTCGTCGCAGCACTACTACTGATCGTCGCGTTCATCGGTACGATCGTCTACGGCGCCCTCGGCGCCGGCGTCGCGATGGTCGACGACAGCGGCGGAACGGTCGATCCGGACGACCCGACCGCGTCTGACAACTTCCGCGAACCAGGCGTCTACACGACCGAGGACGGCGACGTCGAGGTGTACGTCATCGCGCGGCAGTTCCTCTTCAGTCCAGGCTCCACGGAGCCGATCCAGGTGCCAGCCGACACGGAGGTCACCTTCTACGTCACGAGCGGTGACGTCACGCACGGCTTCTACCTGCCAGGGACGAACGTCAACACTATGATTATTCCAGGACAGGTCGCCGAGATAACGGTCGAGTTCGACGAGACCGGCGACCACCACATCGTCTGTCACGAGTACTGTGGCGCCAGTCATCACACCATGCGGGGAACGGTCGAAGTCGTCTCGCAGTCGAACTTCGACGGTAACGGGGTGAGCGGCGAATGACCTACGTCGACGAGTTCCCGACCGAGGCGAAGATCGTCCGGTGGCACTGGGGCGTCGCGTTCATCGCGCTGGGACTCGGTGGCGCATTCGGGCTAATCCAGGCGCTGTTCCGGACCGGCTACTTCCGCGACGCGCTTCCGATCACCGCCCAGGAGTACTACACCGTCCTGACTGGCCACGGCGTCCTGCTCGCGCTCGTGTTCACGACCTTCTTCATCTGTGGCATGTTCGTGTGGGCGCTCACGCGGAGCTTCGACAGGGAGCTTCACGACGCCAGGATCGTCTGGACTGGCTTCCTCTCGATGCTGATCGGCACCGTCCTCGCGACGATCGCGATCCTCAACGGGTTCGCACCTGGCCTGCCCTTCGGATCTTCGGACGTGCTCTACACGTTCTACTCGCCGATGAAGGCGCACCCGGCGTTCTACGTCGGCGCAGCGCTGCTGATCGTCGGCTCCTGGATCGTCGGGGCCGACTACTTCCTCACGTTCCGGGAGTGGCGCGCGGACAATCCCGGCGCGCGCATCCCGCTGCAGGCCTTCATGGTCCTCACCACGTGGATCATGTGGTACCTCGCGACCCTCGGGGTCGCCGTCGAGGTCGTCTTCTTCCTGATCCCGTGGTCCTTCGGCTGGATCGAGACGGTCGATCCGCTGCTCACGCGATCGCTGTTCTGGTTCTTCGGCCACCCGGTCGTGTACTTCTGGCTGCTGCCCGGCTACGTCGCCTGGTACACGATCCTGCCGAAGCTCGCGGGCGGTCGGTTGCTCTCCGATCCGCTCGCCAGGGTCGTCTTCGTGCTCTTCGTCCTGCTGTCGACGCCGGTGGGCTTCCACCACCAGTACGTCGACCCCGGGATCGCTGAGGGGTTCAAGACGATCGCCATGACGAACACGATGATGTTGCTGTTACCGTCGTTCCTGACGGCGTTCACCGTCGTCGCGTCGATGGAGTACGGCGCGAGACGGAACGGCGGGAAGGGCTTCCTGAAGTGGCTCCGATCGCTCCCCTGGGGTGATCCGGCGTTCGCGGGGATGGCGCTGGCCGGCCTGATGTTCGCCGCCGGCGGGTTCTCCGGGATGATCAACGCCGGGATGAACATCAACTACCTCATCCACAACACGCTCTGGGTGCCTGGCCACTTCCACCTCACCGTGGGAACGGCGTTCGCGCTCACCGCGATGGCGACGACCTACTGGCTCTACCCGCAACTGACGGGCAAGCGCCTCCAGCACCGGACGCTCGCGCTGATCCAGCCGTACCTCTGGTTCATCGGCATGACGCTGATGTCGAACGCGATGCACCGCGGCGGTCTCGCGGGACTGCCGCGCCGGACCGCCGAGCCGCTGGCGAACGCGAGCGGCGCCGACGCGTTCGCCCCGGTCTTCGGTACCATCGCGGAGATCCAGTTCCAGATCGCGCTCGGCGCGACGTTGCTGACGACCTCGCTCGCGCTGTTCCTGGTGGTCGTCACCGGTACCTGGCTCTCCCGGCCGCGCGAGGGGGCGCTCCGGGTCAACGGCGACCTGCCCGAGGCGCTCTCCGGACCCGAGGACAGTCCACGGGTTCTCGACAACCTGACGCTCTGGGCGGCGATCGCCGTCCTGCTCGTCTTGATCGCCTACGGCGTCCCGCTGTGGAGCATGGTCGCCGACGGCCTGCTCTCACCCGGTTCCGCACCGGTCCCGACCTGAGCTGCGACGCCCGTAGCGAACCGATTCGCGTTCCCGTTTCCATCGATGCCCGACACACCCACTGAGCCCGACGACGAGTCAGACGCCGATACTGGAGCGACGCGAGCAGATTCCACAGCCGGCGAGGACGAGTCAGCGGCACCTACCACGGTCGCACCGGCGGGCCAGGACGACGTCAATCGCCGCTGGCTCATCCGCCTCCTCGTCGCGCTGGGGATCGGAATCCCGATCCTCGTCGAGGGCGCGACCTTGCTACGGATGCTTCGCTCGTTCCTGCTGGGCGGCGGTGGTGGGGGCGGCAACGAATCCGACAGTGGTGGCGATCCCGACACGGCAGTGGAGATCGGTGACGAAATCCTGCCGGAGACGCCCCCGCCCGAGATCCTGCGTCGTGCAGTGGTGGTGTCGGGCGAGAACGTCTGGGAGTTCCAGGCGAGGATTCGCGTCGAGAACACCGGCGAGGACCCCTACACGTTCCGCGTGAGCGCACTCCGCACGGACGAGGGGAAGCGCATCGCGGACCCGGTAGCCACGGAACGGCTCGCGCCGGGCGAGCCCCAGACGCTCGACCACACCTGGCGCATGCCGGCCGGCGAGCGGCCGGCCAGTTTCGAGGTGCTCGCCAGTACCGAGACGGCGACCGGCACCGAGCGGGTCGAGCGAACGGTGGAACTCGGCAGCTTCCCGCTCCAGAACTGAGTCTGGAGTCGCGTTCCTGCTCGCGTACTCGACGTGGCAGCTATCCCGCTTTTCTGCTCGCGTACTCGACGCGGCCGCTATTCTGGTCGCGTACTCGACGTTGCCGCTATCCCGAACGCCCAGCGATGCCGCCGCCGTCGGCTGGGTTCTCACTGCACGACGAATCCGTCCCGACGGACCGTGCGAACGGCCGACCGAGTGCGAGAATCCCGACCGTCAAGCTGCCCAGCACCGCGCCGAACAGGGCGACCGTCGAGAGCGGGCCGAGTAGTTCGGCGACGCTGCCCGCACCCAGTTCGAAGGGTACGGTCAGCGCCGTCGCGACCATCCCCTGCGCCGAGAGCACGGTCGCACGACCCACGCTGCCGATCCGGTCGTTGAGCCAGTCGGCGGCCAGCGGCGTGGCGGTGCTCTTGGCCGTTCGAATCGCGACGAAGGCCGGAATCGCGAGTGCGGGCAGGAACGCGACGGCGACCAGCAACGCCGCGAGACCGACCGGGATGGCCCGGAACCAGGTGTCGATCCCGATTCGCTCCGCGATCCACTCCGCCCGGTAGCTCCCGAGCGCTCCGAGTCCGGTGAAGCCGGCGTAGAGCACGCCGAGTCCGGTTCTAGAGACGCCGAGGTCCACCGACACCGGCTGGACGAAGAAGTTCACGCCCCAGTGGACGCCCGTGAAGAGGCCGATCAGCAGGACGAACGACCGGACGCCGGGCCGGCCGAGTTCCTCGCGGAGGACGGGCAGCGCCTCGAACGTCCCGAGCGTCTCGTCGTCGGGATCGCGACTCGCCGGGAACGTCCAGAGGATCGGCAATCCGAGTGCCGAGACGATCGCCGCCGCGAGGAAGGTGTACTCGATGTTCGCCTCGGCGAGCCAGCCGCCGACCAGCGCGGTCGCGCCGGTCGTCACGAGCGCGAGGGCCGTCCCGCGGCTCCGTAGGTGGAGGAAGGTCGCGTCCGAATCGTCCTTGTCGAGCCCGTCGTAGAGCCAGGCGTCGTCCGCGCCCGACCGGAACGTCTGCCCGGCAGCCCACACCGCGAAAACGACGGCGAAGGCCGGGAGTGTGCTGGCGGGGATCATCGCGAGCGTCGCGACCGTCACGGTCCCGGTGCCAAGTAGCAGGCTCTCTCGGCGGCCGATCCGATCGCCGACGTAGCCAGTCGGGAGTTCGAAGAGGAGCAGCCCGCTCCACCAGACGGCGTTGACGACGGCCACCTCGAAGTAGGACAGGCCGTTGGCGTAGAGGTAGAGGTACCAGATCGGAGCGGTAAACCCCGCTGCCGAGGTGACGCGATAGGCGTAGTAGCGGAGCGCGAACGTGGACGGTCGGCCCATCGATCGAAGCTACGTGCCTCGTTCACGTAGGCGTTCCCGGACGCGAATTTTTGTAGAATTCTGGATCGGTGTGGCGACCCGAGGCCCATCGGCGACGCCCGCGAGTGTTGTCCCGCTCAGCGCATCCGATAGGTCGTCACGACCCCGACGACGCCGACCAGCACGAGCAGCGCCGCGAGTCCCCCGGCGGCGTGCTCGATTGCAACGGAGTCGGCGAGGGCGGCGCTCGCCGCGAGCTGCGCCGGGTGGTGGCCCGGTAGCCACGCCGTCCACCAGGGCTGCTCGGAGAGCGGACTCTGGAGGATCATCACGTCGATGATCGGTGCGAACAGCAGGGAGTAGACGCCGGGCATCCGATCGAGCACGAGCCCGAGCATTGCACCGATCGCGCCGTAGATGCCCCCTGCCAGCATCACGGCGAGGCCGAACCAGAGCGGGTGTTCGGGGACGAGGTGGATCCAGCTCGCAGCGATGGTGACGACGGTGACGAGCACGGCGATCCCGCCGAGGAGCGACAGGCGGGCCGCGAGCAGTTCGACCGGTCGGTAGCCAGCGATCTGGAGCCGACCGTCGACGTCGCGGGAGCGCTGGACGACGAACAGCGCGGTGATTCCGACCACCAGCGCGCCGGCCACCGGCGCGATGATCGCGACGATCAGCTCCGGCATCGAGGCCTGGACCGTCTGGGCTCCCTCGCCCGAGGGAATCGACGCGGTCATCGTCGCGTCGGGGACGATCACGCCCCACGCGCCAACGAAGTAGGCCGGCAACGCGACGAGGAGGACGAGCAACAGGGGATCCCGACGGACCTGCACCGCCTCGATCCAGGCCGCGAATCCCGTACGCCGGAGTGAGTCAGCCGCAGTTTCGTCCCCCGGGCGGCCCGTTTCGCCCCCCGGCCGACCCGTCGCCGCGCCCGAGGAGGCGTCGGCGTCCGCGCTCACACCAGGTCACCCCGGAACTCGACGACGGCGACTGCGATCCCGAGCAACACCACGAGGTACGCGATCGCACCGAGCAGGTCGCCGGTCTGGATCGTCCCCCTCGTGACGGCGTCGGCGAGCAACCGCGCGGGTCGCTCCAGCGGCGTATACTCGAGGAGTTCGGACTCGGTCGGGATCACGCCCAGCGAGGTGAACGAGTCGAAGTCGGCGACGAACACGAGGAGCAGGGAGCCCTCCAGCTCCCGGCCGATCACCGTCCCGACGATCACGCCGACGAGTGCGTAGGTCGTGGCGGCCAGGAAGAGGGCGAGGATCGCGAGGCCTGGCGCGGCGATCGCCTCCGGGCTCATCCACGCGAACGTGGCGTACGTGATCCCGGTGACGAGCAGGCTCGCAAGCCCGATCGCGACGAGACGGGCCCCGACGACCTCTGCGGGGCGGTAGCCACAGACGACGAGGCGGCCGTCGGCCTCCGCGGCCCCGACGATCTGGAAGACGCCGAGCAGTCCGGCGAGGAACGCCGTCGAGAACAGCGCGCCGCCCCGCTCGGCCTCCGTCGCGCCGACCTCGATGCCCGGGGCCGCGCCGTAGGTCGCCAGCGCGACGTCGAAGACGGCGACGACGAGCGGCGGCAGCGCGAGCAGGAGGACGACCGTCGTCGGCTCCCGGAGCGTCGAGCGGATGCCGGCGGCGACGGCCGCTCGCTGGCGACCGACGGCGCCCATCAGTCCGTCACCTCCGACGACCGATCGACCTGTGCTGCGTCGCCGGCACTGCCCGGGACTGCCGAGTCGGCGTGCTCGGCCGCCTCCTCCCGGCCGTCCTTCCGTCCGTCCTCGCGGAGCCCACCGTCCCGGAGTTCGTAGATCGCGTCGAAGCGGTCCCGGTCCTCGACGAAGTGACTGATGATCGCGATTGCGGTGCCCGCCGCCGCCAGTTCGTCCGTCAGCTCCCAGAACGCGAGGTACGTCTCCCAGTCGAAGCCGGTGTAGGGCTCGTCCAGCAGGAGGACGTCCGGATCGTGCAGCAGCGCCACCGAGAGGTTCACTTTCTGGCGGTTCCCGCCGCTCAGTCGGTCGATCCTGGTGTCGAGGTACTTCGCGAAGTCGAGACGGTCGGTGAGCCAGTCGACGCGCTCCCTCCGTCGGTCCTCGTCGAGTCCGTAGGCTTCCCCGAAGAGGCGCATCGTCTCCCGGACCGTCAGCCTGTCGTACAGGAGCGGGTCCTGTGGACACCAGCCGACGGTGCCGCCCCGTTCGACGGTCCCCGCGTCGGGGGCGAGCGCGCCGACGAGGATCTGCATCAGCGTGGACTTGCCGGAGCCGTTCTCGCCGACGATGCCGACCAGTTCACCGCGCTCGATCTCGATCGCGGCGTCGTCGAGCACCTCGACGGTGGGCTCCCAGGGGAACCAGGAGTCGTAGGCCTTGTCGATGCCACTCGCTCGGATCGCGAGGTCGTCGTTGTCGGACGCTGCTCCGCCGTCAGACGCCGATCCGCCGTCGGCCACCGCAACTCGAGCATCTATATTCGGCATTTACCGAACGTTCCGAACGTGCGGTTTTTACTGCTTTCGGTCGTTGTGTGCGTATGAGCGAGGACGACGCGCTGGCGGAGCCGGGACCGGCCTGCGAGGGCGGCGAGGACGTCGACGAGGCGGTCGCGAACGCCCGCAACGACGTCATCGCCGCGATGGAACAGGCCGCCACGATGTACGGCCTCCCGCGAAGTGCGGGGCGGATCTACGGACTGCTCTACTTCGCGGAGGAGCCGCTCTCGCTGGACGTGCTCGCCGAGCGAAGCGGGTACGCGAAGTCGACGGTCAGCGACGTCACCAACAGCCTCGAGGAAATCTACTTCGCGCGCCGCGTGAGCGGTGCCGGCGGCGGCAGGAAGTCCTACTTCGAGGCCGAGCGAGACATCTGGTACGCGATGCGGCAGGCGATGCAGGACGCCGGCCGCCGGGAGGTGGAACTGATGCGCCGGACGCTGAGCGAGTCGGAACGCGAACTCGAAGCCGCTCTCGACGCCGCGGAGCGAGCCGCCGACCCCGAGCGCGCGGCAACGATCGCCGACAATCTCGAACGGGTGCGCGACCTCCAGTCGCTCTATCGGCAGTTCGCCGTCTCGCTGGAGCTCTTCGAGCAGTTCCCCGTCGAACGGATGCTCGGGATCCTCGCACGGTTCGCCGACGACGTTGACCACGAGGCGTTCCCCGAGTCAGACGATCCGTCGGGCGACGACCACGAGGAAACCGAAACGTAGCATCGAGGCCCGGCCCGCCCGGCGATCGATTCCAGCGATTCCGAGCCTGCTACCCGGAAGAGCAACCCTTAGGCCCCGGGCCACCGACGCATCGCCCATGACAGACCCCCAGGACCTCGCCGACCGCGTGCTCGACGGTGAGCTCCGACTCTACGAACTCGATGACCAGGCCGACGCCGACGCGGCCGCGACGGCCCGCCGGCTGGTGATCGAGGCCGAGACCGGCGCCGACCTCGAGGCCGTCGGCGAGTACGCCTTCCCGGCCGGGCAGGCCGAGCCGAACATCGAGAACATGCTCGGCGCAGCGCAGGTCCCGATGGGCGTCGTCGGGCCACTCGCGGTCGACGGCGGTGCCGCGAGCGCGGCGGCGACCGACGCCGTGGACGACCCGAACGGCCCACCGGAACACTACCTTCCGCTCGCGACGACGGAGGGCGCGCTGGTCGCCTCGGTCAATCGCGGCGCCAGCGTCATTACTGAGTCCGGCGGTGCAGACGCCCGCGTCGTTGAGAACGGAATGACGCGCGCACCGGTGTTCCGCGTCGCAGGGATCGCCGAGGCCGAGCAGGTCGTCGAGTGGGTCGACGAGCACGAAGCCGACCTGCGGGAGGCCGCCGAATCCACCACGAGCCACGGTGAACTCACCGCGGTCGACCCCTACGTCGTGGGCGACTCCGTCTTCCTGCGATTCGTCTACGACACCAAAGACGCGATGGGGATGAACATGGCGACGATCGCGACGCGCGAGGCCGCCGGACTCGTCGAGGACGAGACCCCGGCCGACCTCGTCGCGCTCTCGGGGAACCTCTGTTCGGACAAGAAGCCTGCCGCGATCAACGCAGTGGAGGGCCGTGGCCGCACGGTCGTCGCGGACGTGACCATCCCCACCGAACTCGTCGAGGAGCGCCTCGGCACGACGCCCGCCGCGATCGAGGAGGCGAACACCCGGAAGAACCTGATCGGCTCGGCGAAGGCCGGCGCGCTCGGGTTCAACGCCCACGCCGCGAACGTCGTCGCCGCGGCGTACCTCGCGACGGGCCAGGACGCCGCCCAGGTCGTCGAGGGCTCGAACGCGATCACGACGATCGAGGACCGCGGCGACGAACTCTACGCGAGCGTCTCGCTGGCGAGCCTCGAAGTCGGAACCGTCGGCGGTGGGACCAACCTCGCGACCCAGTCCGAGGCCCTCGAGGTGCTGGGCTTCGGCGGCGGTGGCGATCCGCCGGGATCGAACGGCGACGCCCTCGCCGAGGTCATCGCAGCGGGTGCGCTGGCGGGCGAACTCTCCCTGCTCGCCGCGCTGGCCTCGCGGCACCTCTCTTCTGCCCACGAGGAACTGGGCCGGTAGTCGGTCTGGTCGGTAGCGGGTGGCCGGCAGCCGACGCGCCGACGTCAGAACCGATTCTGCCGGCGGTCGATAGCCACCGATTGCTCGGCGTCCGTGACGCCGTTCAGCGGACTCGCCGTCGCTTCCGCCGGGAAATCTCCGAGTAACGAAGCCCGCATTCGCCCTGGCTCACGGCATGGATACCGTCGATGCTCGGGCGATCGACGGTCATCTCCCGGACCGGCCGGCAGCGCCCCGAATCCGCCCAGCGGCCGCCTCGCGGGCCCGTGCCGTGCAGGAGGGCCGGTCGCGATGACCGACTTCGAGTGGCTCTCCGAGAACGCCGTTCTCCTGCTCCTCTTCGTCGTCTTCGGCCTGCTGTCCGTGGCGCTCGTGTTCCCCTTCTTCCAGGCGATTCTCGCGGCGGGCCTGCTGGCGTTTCTCCTCGTGCCAGTCAGCGACCGGCTCTCTCGTCGGCTGGGGCCGACAGCGGGCGCGCTCGTGACGGTGTTCCTCCTGTTGCTCCTCGTGCTCGTGCCGGTCGTGCTGGTCCTGCGAATCGCCATCGAACAGGCGGTCGCGCTGGCGGAGACGGCGTCGATTCCGGACGACGCGTTCCTCGAGACCCTCCTCCGGGACTACCTCGGCGTCGAGCGCGACCTCTCGTCGTTTGAACAGCAACTGGGCGAGGTGGCACGGCGAGCCTTCTCCGGCCTCGTCGGTGGCCTGTACGGGTTTCTCGCCGGCATCCCGGCCCTCCTCGTCAACGCCTTCGTGTTCACCTTCGCGCTCTTTTACTTCCTCAGGGACGGCGACCGGCTCGTGGCGTGGATCCGCGAGACGCTGCCGCTGGACGCGGCGACGACCGACCACCTCGTCGCCCGCACCGACGACCTGCTCTGGTCGGCGGTCGTGGGAACCATCGTCGTCGCCGGTCTCCAGGCGGTGCTCACGGTCCTCGGCTTCCTGGTACTGGGGTTCGACGACCTCGTCTTCTGGGGCGTCGTGACCTTCTTCCTCTCCTTGCTCCCGTTGATCGGCGCCTCGATCGTCTGGATTCCGGCGACGCTCCTGCTCGCGGCGGAGGGCCGACCGACTGCCGCGCTCGCACTCGGCGTCTACGGCGCGGTGATCGTCAGCGGCTCGGACAACGTCGTCAGGCCGCTCGCGATGCAACGGGGCGCCGGCCTCAACTCCGGCCTGCTCGTGCTGGGCATCTTCGGCGGCGTCGCCGTCTTCGGCTTCATGGGCCTGTTCGTGGGCCCGGTCGTGCTGGGACTCACGGTGACGATTCTGGAACTCCTCCTCGATGAGGATGCAGAGCTAACCACCACCTGAATGGACGAGCCGGACGCGTCGGTGGTAATCGGTCGAGAAGGGAGCGATCAGCGCCCGGTGACGAGCGGGATGGTTCGGTCCGCACCGATCCACTCGCAGCCGTCGCAATCGAGGATCCCCTGCACGTTCGTCAGGTCGTCGCCACAGTCCGGGCAGGCGGGTCGCGATTCGCCCGCAGCCATCGTGGGGCGGTTCCACGAGGGCAGGTCGCCGCTCGGTGGCGCCGTTGCCGGCCGCGGGGTGGTCCGCTCGGCGACGCCGCCGCGTCGGAGCAGTGCTTCCGGGAGTTCGCCGGTCCGGAGCGACGCGATGGCTTCCGGGACGGTGTAGGTCGTCTCGCCGTCGCTGTGGGGGAAGACGCCGACCAGCCGGTCGCGGTCGTAGACGGCGAGACAGATCGTCGGCGTGACGAGGCGGTCGATGGTGCGCTCGGACGCGATGGAGGTCGTCTCCCGGGTCTGGAACGGCGGGTGGATGCTCACGTCGGCGCGATCGGCCCAGTCGGTGAAGCGGTCGTACTGGTCGAGGACCTCGGGGTGTGGCGTGTCCTCGAGCATCGCCACCTCGCCGGGCCAGCTCCGGAGGAGCAGGGAGTCGATGGTGCCGTCGCGCTCACACTGGCGGAGCGTCTCGATCTTCGCGTCGATCGGTTCGAGGACGAGCGTCGGACGGACGTGACAGGCAATCGTGAGATCTGTGGGGGCTGGCTCGGTAGACATGGGGACACCCGGTTCGACGCTCCGGGAGTGATCCTTCTGCGGGCAGGCGCATAAAATCCCCTCCGTCTCTCAGTACGTGGCAACAACGGCGTGGCGAAGCGAACGGAGCCCGTTGGGTCCACGCCGGTACGCGCGTGCTACTCGGTGACGGCGTCACGCTACGGTGCCGGCGCTCCAAAAGTCTCAGTTCCGCGCGTCCTCGACGGCCCGAACCAGTGCGGCCGCGTTCTCGGTCAGTTGCTCGTAGTCGCCTGCGTCGACGGCGTCGTGGTCCAGGATCGCGCCGCCCGCACCCACGGCCATCGCACCTGCCTCGACGTACTCGCCAGCGTTGCTCGGCCCGACGCCACCCGTCGGGATCACGTTCAGGTGGCCAAGCGGGCCCTTGAGTGCGGAGACGTGCCCGGGACCCCCGGACTTCGCGGGGAACACCTTGACGACGTCCGCGCCGGCCTCGTAGGCCTGCTGGGCCTCGGTCGGGGTGAAGACGCCAGGCGCGACGGGCACGCCGTAGCGGTTGCACGTTTCGACGACGCCGCGATCGAAGGTCGGGCAGACGACGAACTCGGCGCCGGCGGCGATCGCGGCACGGGTCGTCTCCGAATCGAGCACCGTCCCGACGCCGACGAGCGCGTCGTCGCCGACGGTCTCGGTGAGCGTCTCGATCATGTCCATCGCGTCGTGCGAGTCGGCGGTGACCTCGAGTGCGGTGACGCCCCCCTCGACGATCGCTTCTGCGACCTGCTCGACCGTGTCGGGTTCGACGCCGCGCAGGACGGCGACGACGCCGGCCTCCTCGATCCGCTGGAGCGTGTCGTTGACCATGTTCGTCGTTGCGACGGCCGGTGGCTTAAACGCGGCCATCCGGCAGGCGCCCGGTCACTGGCTGGAGCCGTGTATCGAGCGCCGTGGGCGACACGTTCAAAAGAAGTCCATGTCGGGACTCCCCTGCCCGTCCTGGCCCTCCGCCGTCACGTTCTCGCCGATCGCGGCGATGAAGGAGTCGAGGCCGCGGGTCTGGTACCAGACGCGTCCCGGCCCCGAGAAGTCGAGCACGAGGCCTTCCCCGCTGAGGATCGTGGACTTGAGGCCGCCGACGCGGCGAACGTCGAAGTCGACCGAGCCCTCCCAGGCGACCAGGTGCTCGTTGTCGATGGTGTACGTCTCGTCGGCCGATAGCTCCACTGACTCGATGCCGCCGAAGGCCTCGATCAGGACGTCGCCCGTGCCCTTGAGCGCGAGCGGGGTGAGGCCCGCGCCCCCGAGCATGGTCTTCAGCCCGCCGAGTTCGGAGTCGATGTCGATCGCCGGATCGGACGCGAGGTAGCTGCCGTCGACGGCGTAGAGCGTCTCCTCGGCGAGCTGGAAGTGCTTCACGTCGCCGGGGGTCGGCGGCGCGAGCGTGACGGTGCCAGGGCCGTCCTCGGCAGTGAACTCGTTGGCGAACGCCGACTCGCCGCCGAGCATCGACTTGGCGGAGGAGAGCAGGCCGTCTCGACTCGTCGTGGTGTCGACGGCGACGGTCGACGTGTGGCTCACCATCGCGCCTGGCTCCGCGAGGATGGTCTCGCCCATCTCGAGGTCGGCGACGACGTGGGTGTAGGAGGGCTGGTGCGTGAGTTCGATGTTCATGCGTACGCTTCAGTCGGTGGCGCCCGATCGTATTGAATGCTGAGGCGAAGCACGTCGCGTCCATCCGATCGATTCGCCGTGACTGCTCGGATCGAGGGGCGCCGCCCCCGCACTGCACTAGAACTCGACGGCTGCGCCGTCCGTCCAGACCGCTTCGACGTCCCGCACTGCCGAAATATCCTCGAGCGGGTCGCTCCCGAGCGCGAGCACGTCGGCGCGGTTGCCGGCTTCCAGCGTGCCGACGTCGTCGTCCGGGACCGTCCGCGCCGCGATCCGGGTCGCCGACTGAAGCACGTCGTGTTCGTCCATTCCGACCTCGTCGGCGAGCAGTTCGAGTTCGAGTGCGTTCTCGCCGTGGGGGACGAGTTCGGGGCCGAGGAAGTCCGTGCCCGTGGCGATCGGAATCCCGGCGTCGTAGGCGCGCTCGACGGCATCGAAGTGCGACTCGCTGGCCTCGCGGGACTTCTCGAGTCCGTACTCCGGGACGCCGTGGTCGGCACCGTGCTCGATCAGGCGGTACATGATCGCGAGCGTCGGGACGAAGGTCGCGCCGGTCTCCTCGAAGAGGTCGAGGCACTCCTCGTCGAGGTAGAAGCCGTGCTCGATGGTGTCGACGCCGTTCCGGAGTGCGGTCTTGATACCGGGTGCGCCCTGGGCGTGGGAGGCGACCGGAATGCCGACGCGGTGGGCCTCCTCGACGAAGGCCTGGACCTCCGCGTCGGTGAACTGGCTCTGGTCGGGGGCGTCCTTCTCGCTCAGCACGCCCCCGGTCGTCATGATCTTGAGGACGTCGACGCCGTCGCGGATCCGCTTCCTGGCCTCCTTCCGGCACTCGTCGGGGCCGTCGGCGAGCGTGCCGATGCCTCGCTCGCCCCCGGAGACCCACTCGTAGGGTAGGAAGTGGCTGTCGCCGTGGCCGGCGGTCTGGCTGATCGACTGCGCGCTGGTGTAGATTCGCGGGCCCGGGATCGAGCCTTCCGCGACGGCGTCCCGGAGCCCGAGCCCCGTTTGCGATCCGACGTCGCGAACCGAGGTGAACCCCGCCGCGAGGAGGTCGCGGAGGTCCGCGGTCGCTCGGGCCGCGCCCAGTTCCGAAGACTCGATTACCCACTGCATCGGGTCCATAGAGCGCGCGCCAGTGAGGTGCAGGTGCGCGTCGATCAGTCCGGGGGTGACGACGGGATGCGCCTCGTGAGCGGCATCGCCGGTTGCGCTCACGTCCTCCTGCGTTCCGACCTCGTCGATCGTTCCGTCCTCCTCGTCGATCACGATCCGTCCGTCCTCGATCGGTGGCGCGTCGCGTCCGGTGACGAGCAGATCTGCGTCGATGACTCGCATGATCGTTCGTTTGCAACCGTACCGCATAGTCGTTTGCGCCGCGGAACCCGCCGATTCGCGCGAACCGTCGCGTTGTGACCGCCGAATCGGGAGCACCTCCGAGCGGGGACTGCCAAATCGCGAACATCGCTGCGCGGAGCCCGCGACTGCGAGCACCGTCGCGCACGCGAAGACCGCAACACAGTTACCCGCGCCCGAAAAAATCGCTGCCAGATGAGCAACGACATCGACTACACGGACCTGCACGACCCGAACGCGGAGTACACGATGCGCGATCTCTCCGCGGAGACGATGGGCGTGACGGCGAAGCGCGGCGGCGGTCGCGACGTCGAGATCACGGACGTCCAGACGACGATGGTCGACGGGAACTTCCCGTGGACGCTCGTCCGGATCTACACCGACGCGGGCATCGTCGGCACCGGCGAGGCCTACTGGGGCGCAGGCGTCCCCGAAGTGATCGAACGGATGAAGCCGTTCGTCGTCGGCGAGAATCCGCTGGACATCGACCGACTCTACGAGCATCTCATCCAGAAGATGTCCGGCGAGGGCTCCGTCGAGGGCATCACCGTCACCGCGATCGCCGGCATCGAGGTCGCCCTGCACGACCTCGCCGGGAAGATCCTCGAGGTCCCGGCCTACCAGCTCCTGGGCGGCAAGTACCGCGACGAGATGCGCGTGTACTGCGACTGCCACACCGAGGAGGAGGCCGACCCCCAGGCCTGCGCCGAGGAGGCCCGCCGCGTCGTCGACGAACTCGGCTACGACGCCCTGAAGTTCGACCTCGACGTGCCGAGCGGCCACGAGAAGGACCGCGCCAACCGTCACCTCCGACCCGGCGAGATCCGGCACAAGGCCGAGATCGTCGAGGCCGTCACGGAGGAGGTCAAGGACGAGGCCGACGTCGCCTTCGACTGCCACTGGACGTTCTCCGGTGGCTCCGCGAAGCGCCTCGCCGAGGCCATCGAGGACTACGACGTCTGGTGGCTCGAGGATCCCGTGCCCCCGGAGAACCTCGAGGTGCAGGAGGAGGTCACGAAGTCCACCACGACGCCGATCACCGTCGGCGAGAACCGCTACCGCGTCACCGAGGAGCGCCGCCTGATCGAGAACCAGGCCGTCGACATCGTCGCGCCGGACATGCCGAAGGTCGGCGGGATGCGCGAGACCCGGAAGGTCGCCGACGTGGCGAACCAGTACTACGTGCCGGTCGCGATGCACAACGTCTCCTCGCCGGTCGCGACGATGGCGAGCGCCCACGTCGGCGCCGCCATCCCGAACTCCCTCGCCGTCGAGTACCACTCCTACGAACTCGGCTGGTGGGAGGACCTCGTCGAGGAGGACGTCATCGAGGAGGGCTACATCGAGATTCCAGAGGAGCCCGGTCTGGGCCTCACGCTGGACGAGGACGCCGTCGCGGAGCACATGGTCGAGGGCGAGACGCTGTTTGACGAAGCGTAACGGAGTGGAGCTTCGTCAAACTCGCTGAGCTTAGCTCAGCGTTGTTCGATCCTGCGTAAGCAGGATCGAGCTCGCTGGACGAGCGAAGCGAATCCGGATCGAACTCCCGACGCTTCGATTCGCGGCCATCGACGAGGTGCAGCCTCGTGACGTCTCGTCGACGGAGGGGCCGAGCGTTGCTACTCCTTCGGCGTTCGACGATCCTGTGTCAAGCGGACCGTGACCGTCCACGGCGAACGAGACAAGCGCCCGACTGGCCGCGATTCTCTCGATAGATAATCGGCTCCCTATCTTTACCTTGTACGACGAGCTGAGTGCCGATGAGATACTTACTGATGAGCGGATCCGATGCTGCACGCGAGTTCGACAAGTCGCACAGGATTCGGACGTCCGTCGGCCGTCGACAGCTTCTCGCCGCCGTCTCCGGCCTCGCAGGCCTCGCCGGCTGTTCGGCGCTGTCGGACGACGACGGATCCGACGGCGGATCCGACGACGGGCACGGCCCTGTCGTCGCCGACGCCGGTGAGGAGGCCGAAACCCAGACCGTCGATACCGTCGCCGTCGGGGAGACCAGGGGACGGGTTGCATCGGGCGGCGCCTCGATCGGCCGGGTCCAGATGGCCGTCCAGCTCGCGCAAGGCTCCGAGCAGGTCGACCTCTCGGCGATGACAATCCAGTACGTTGCCCACGACGCCTCGGTGACACTGGCCCACCAGAGCACGTCGACGGACGGCGAACCGGCGTTCGGCACCCGGGCGGTCTCGGCCGAGGACGAGCACGACGCAGTCCTCGAATCGGCGTCGGACGAGTACGAGATCGTGGTTCCACTCGGGGACGCGGCGGGGGAGTATCCGGCGCTCCGCCGGCTCGAGCCGGGTACCGCTGCCCAACTGACGCTGGCGCCCGACACCGACGCCCAGCGGGTTGTCAGGGTAGAGGTCCCCTCATCGCTCGGCGACGTTGAGGCAGGTGAGACCGTTGCACTGTGAGGGCACCGGCTCCTGTTAGTCCCACCGTGCGCCCCGACGATCAGCGGCATCGTCTGATCTCTCGCTCACGAAACAGGAAACCAGTTCAGCGAGCCCTTACGGTGCTGGGGTGTTTCGAATCGAATAATGCAATCCGACGGTTCACCGACTGTGGTCGCGATCTGCGGCAGTCTTCGCGACGCGAGCAAGACGAGAATCGCGTTACGTGAGGTCCTCGACGCCGCGAGCGATGCGGGCGCCGAGACGGAACTGATCGACCTCCGCGAGTACGACCTCCCGGTCTTCGACGCCGACGACCGGGACGCGGGCGACGCGCCGGACCTCAAGCGGACGGTCGAGCGGGCCGACGCGGTCGTCTTCGGCACGCCGAACTACCACGGCTCCTTCTCGGCGCCGCTGAAGAACGCACTCGATTACTGCGGCCGCGACGAACTCGCTGGCTCGACCGTCGGCCTGCTGGAAGTCGCGGGCGGCGACTACCCGAAGTCGGCGATGATGCACCTCCGGACGGTCGCGCGGACGCTCAACGCCTGGACCCTCCCGCTGGAGGTCGGGATTCCCGCGGCGTACGACACGGTCGGCGACGACGGCATCGAGGATCCGGACATCGAATCTCGCGTTCGCGAACTCGGGGCGCAACTGGTCGATTACGCGGGCGTCGACGCCTATCCCGAGGTCGCCGGAACGCCGGCGGAAGCGCCGCTGGCCGACGACGATTGAGCAATCGGACTTTCCCTCCTAGCAGATCGGTTTCGGATCCATCCCCATTCCGTCGAGGGCGTCGGCGTAGTCGTCGTACGCGACCTGGATCGTGTACTCGGTGACGCCCGCCGCCGTCTCCCAGTCCTCGTCGGTCTCACAGAGCGATTCGAGGAGGTCGAGCCCCGACTGGAGCGAGCCGTCGGTGTCCTCGCGGAGGTCCCGGAACAGGTTCGCACGCCGTCGATCCCCCTCGTTGACGAAGAAGCTGATCACCTGCAGGTGTGTGCGATCGCTGACGAGCCCCCGACCGACGAGTCCGGCCGCCCGGGCGATCGCGTCGTCCTGCTGGCGAAGGTGCGCGTGCAGCGGTCCGCCGTCGGCCGGCTCGAAGTCCTCGGGGAGGTGCTCGGCGACGCGTTCGTAGTGCTCGGCCTCCTGCTCGGCGACGTCGGCGAAGACCTCGCGGGCCCGCTCGTCGTCCTCGGAGTCGGCCCACTGCTCGAAGGTGTTGCGGGCGGAGTGCTCGCTCGCCGCTGCGGCTTCGAGGACTCCCTCCTCGCTGAGGTCGGCGTCCGTCAGCGCGATCAGGAGCTTCTCCGATCCCAGGCGGTCGAGTTCGGTGGCTTTCTCGTCCGTGACTCGCTCGCGGAAGGCCTCGCCGTCCATGCGCAGTTGTTGCTTCGGGACTGCATTGAGCGTTCGGACGGAACTGAGCAGTTTGCGCTCGAACTGGAGGATCGACCGCCACCGCACATTTACCCCCTCGCCGGGCGTACGCAGGTGCATGGCCGAGTCCATCGAACCGGTCGACCTCGCCGAACGCATCGCGCGCGGCGAGCGGATCGGGATCGTCGACGTGCGTAACCGCGAGGAGTTCGAGGAGTGGCACGTCGAGGGGCCCGCGGCCGAGGTTTCACAGATCCCCCACGCGCAGTTCCTCCAGGCCCAGGTCCGCGGCGGTGCCGCCGACCTCGTCGCCGACGTCCCCGAACCGATCGTCACGGTCTGCGCGATCGGCGAGGCCAGCGATCACGCCGCGGAGTTGCTTCGCGACGCTGGCCTCGACGCGATGAACCTCACGGGCGGCATGGAGGCCTGGGCCGACGTCCTCCTCGCGCGATCCCTCGACGCGCCCGACGGCGCGGAGATCATGCAGTACCAGCGCCCCGCGACTGGCTGTCTCGGCTACCTCGTCGTCGACGGCGAGGAAGCGGCCGTGGTCGATCCGCTCGGCGCCTTCGCGGATCGCTACCCCGACCACGCAGCGGAATCGGGTGCGGAGCTACGGTACGCGATCGACACGCACGTCCACGCAGACCACGTCAGCGGGGTCGCCGACGTGGCAGAGCGCAGTGACGCCGAACCCGCCATTCCAGCGGGCGCCTGGGACCGTGGGTTCGACAGCGACCTCGAGTACACCGCCCTCGACGACGGTGACGTCCTCGAACTCGGCGAGCAGACGACGATCCGTGCGATCCACGCCCCCGGCCACACCGGCGAGATGACCGCGCTGCTCGTCGAGCGTGCGGGTGGGAGCGGAGCGGAGCCGGAATCTGGCGACCGGCCGGGCACACTGCTCACGGGCGACAGCCTGTTCGTCGACGGCGTCGCGCGCCCGGACCTGGAGGCCGACGTCGATCCGGAGGAAGCGGCTGCGACGCTCCACGAGACGCTGCAGGCACTCCGCGAGCGGTTGCCCAGTCGGACGCTCGTCGCGCCGGGGCACGTCAAACAGCAGACCGAACCGACCGTCGACGGCACCTACGTCGCGGAACTCGGCACCCTCGCCGAGCGCCTCGAAGCGTTCGACCTCGACGCCGACGCGTTCGTCCGGTCCGTCACCGACGACCTCCCGCCACCGCCGGCGAACGCCGAGCGGATCGTCGCGGCGAACCTCGGCCACGAGGCGATCGACGACCTCGACGAAATCGAACTCGGCCCGAACAACTGCGCGGCCTGAACCGTCGGCGGATCGCACGCAGCGAGGTCACTCTCGCATCGTCACCCGGAACTGGCTCCACGAAGCGCGGCCGAGTCGACCCGTCCGGCGACGTACACGAGGGTCACCACCAGCAACGTCGCGCCGATCGGCAGGAGCCACGCCAGCAAGCCGACGAGGAGGCTCCCCGCCTGGATGCCGAGCACGATCAGCAGCGTCGGCGCACAGCACGCCGAGCCGCCCAGCAGTGCCGGAATCGCCGCTGCCAGCCCCGTCCCGGCGCCGACCCCGCAGGACTTCGGTTGCGTGATCGCGAGGAAGGAGAGCGCGAGATTTGTACCGACGAGGACCGCGAGGCCCAACCCGAGCAGCGTATTCAGCGGCGAGAACAGGAGCTGTCCTGCGGAGAACTCCACGAGTGCGATCGGCTCGTGGGTGTAGGGACCGGGCCCCGGTTCGAGCATTCGCTGCCACGGCTCCGCGACGGTCGTGATCCCCCACCCTGCGGCCTCGAACTCGAGATCTCCCATCGCGTAGAGGAACGCGAGCAGGTAGGCGAGCGTGCCGACCACGAGTACTGCGAGGGGGCGCCACCGGGTCGCGACGAGCAGCAGGACCCGGGCGCGGTGCTGAAGCCCAGCGAGCACGCGGTGGAGTGGACCGGGATTGGTGGTCGTGGTCATGCCGTCACGAGTGCTGTATTCGGGTAGTCTGCCGCCCATGCGAACCACATGGCGTCGAAGCTGATCACGCGCTCCAGTGGGAGCGACTCGGGATCGAAGGCCTCGCCGTCGACGGTCGGCCGCTCGCCGTCGTGGCCGAGGTCGCGGTCCTCCGCGTTCCGGTAGACGACGGCGGTGTCGAGGCTCGGTTCGTAAACGGCGACGAAGGGCGTCCCGCCGACGGTCGTCTCACGGACGCCGGCGCTCCGGATCGCCTCCTTCTCGATTGCGAGCGCGCCGTCGGCGGTCCGTGCACCCATCACCACCGTCTTCGGGTGGAGGCGGTCGTCCTCGTTGGTCACGTCGAAGAAGATCCCCCGGTTCTGGTAGTAGGCGTCTTTCGGGTTGTACTCGCCGTAGGGGTCGTCGCCGTAGTCCCGGACGTAGCCGGTGTCCTCGGAGAGGATCGCGGTGTCGGGGTGGGCCCCGGTCCAGCGGCCGAACGTCGTCCAGGTGACCTCGAACTCCTGGAGTTCGTGGCCGACGTGATCGCCGGCGATCGCCGTCGCGAGGATCTGGGGCCACCAGGACTCCGTCGCCCGGTCGTACATGACGAGGTTGTCGTTCAGGAGGTTCCCGGAGACGCCGAACTCGGTGTCGCCCCGACGGAACCCCTGGACCGTCCCGGTGAGCGGACAGTACGTGATCGCGACCGGTTCGTCGCCGAGGCGGTCGTTGACGATTTCGTGGTGGACCAGGACGCGCTGGGGGTATGCCTTGGCCTCGCCGTTCCGCTCGACGCCGAACACCGGATCGCCGTCGTCGAGACCAGCCGAGTTCGGGGACTCGAACGACGGGTCGTCGATCGAGGGGATCCCGTCCTGACTGACCCCGCCGTTGAGCACGGCGTCGCGAAGCTCCTGCATGGAATAGGCACGCGGAAGGTTCCGCTCGGCGGTCGGCGGTGACGGACCGACTGCCGCGTCGGGATCGGAGGACGGCGGATCGGCGCTCCCGCCCTGCTCGAGGCAGCCGGCGAGTCCGACGGCGCCCGCCGTCGCGAGACCTGCTATCGCCTCGAGGACGGTTCGTCTGGAGGGCATTCGAGGCGGTGCTACGCTACGATCGTTCCTAACGGCACGCCGATCGTGTGGTGGTGTCGCACGAACACCCGAGCGACGGTCTCGTCGCACTTCCGAGCAGGTTCACGGAGAGAAGCAGCGCCGCCGGAACGACCCTCGACTCAGTCGTCCGCGGCAGCCGTCGCGTCGCCAGTGGTCTCGGCGTCGTCCTCGATGCTCGGCGGGTACACGCCGCGATCGAGTTTCAGGTCGGACTGCGGGCGGGCCATACAGGTCAGCGCGAACCGCTCGGCCTCATCCTCGGTCAGCGCACGGGCCGCGGGCTGGGTGACCTCGCCCTCCAGGATCTCCGCGGAGCAGGCCAGGCACATCCCCACGCGGCAGGAGTACTCCTGGGCGATCCCCTCCTCGATGCACCGCGAGAGGATCGTCTCGGTGTCGGCGACCGTGATCGTCTCGCCGGTCCCGACGAACTCGACGGTGTAGTCGGTCATTGTGCTCGAATGGTTCGTCCCCCGGCAAAACCGTTTCCCTGCGACTCCCGGTCGGTGGGACTGCGGGATCGCGGCCACCGGCGTATAAAGAGTTTTCTCGCTCGGTGTCGCATCGGCGAACATGCCAGACTACGACGTGGTCGTTGCCGGCGCCGGCACCGCAGGGTGCTACGCGGCTGCGACCGCGGCCCAGGCCGGTCTCGACGTCGCGATCGTCGAGCGGAAATCGGAGGAAGAGGCCGGCCACATCGCCTGCGGCGACGCGTTGAAGGGGGCTGACGCGTTCCCGGAGTCGATCCCGAAAGAGCGCATCGAACCGGCGTTCACCAACACCGGCGTCGACCACGGCCGGTTCGAGATCCCGTCCGAGGACACCGTCCTCGAGATCCCGGTCCCCGGCGAACTCGCGGTCATCGATCGCTGGGAGTACGGCCGCCGGATCATCGACGCGGCCGACGACGCTGGCGTCGACATCCACTACGACACCGTGGTCCAGACGGTTCTCCAGGAGGACGACAGTGGCGAACCGAGCCCCGACGGTTCTGGCCGCGTCACTGGCCTGAAAGCCACGCGCAAGGGCGAGCCCGTCGAGTACGACGCAGGGGTCGTGATCGACGCCGCCGGCGCGCTCAGCCTGCTCCAGGACGAGACGGACTTCGAGGACACCACGTTCGACACGAACGTCACCTACAGCCAGTTCTGCTCGGCCTATCGCGAGATCGTTCACGTCGAGGAGCCCGTCGAGTGGGAGGACGCCCTCGTGTTCAAGCCGACCGAGCGCGCCGCGGGCTACCTCTGGTACTTCCCTCGCACCGAAACCGAGATCAACGCGGGTCTCGGCTTCCAGATGACCGAAGAGCCGATGCAGCTGGTCGACGATCTCAAGCGCGACCTCCGGGAGCGTCCCGAGTTCGAGGGCGCGGAGGTCGAGGACAAACTCGGCGCCGCGCTCCCCACCCGTAGACCATACGACTCCGCGGTCGCCCCCGGCTACATGGCCGTCGGCGACGCCGCCGGGCACGTCAACCCCACCACCGGCGGCGGGATCGCCGGCGCCGCGTACGCGGGCAAGTACGCCGCCGAGGCCGCGATGGACGCGCTCTCCAACGGTGGCCCGACCGAGGACGCGCTCTGGGAGTACAACGAGCGCGTGATGGACCACTTCGGCGCGCGCTACGCCGCCCTCGACGTCTACAACATCCTCTCGACCGCGGTCGACATCGACGAGATGATGGGCCTGCTCGCGGCGATGCCCGGCGAGAAGATCGCCGAGTCGCTCTACGAAGGCTCGACCAGCCTCTCCTGGCGGCTCAAGGCCCGGATGGCCATCGACAGCTTCGGTTACTGGCGGGACATCTACGGGCTCTACAAGACCAAGTCCGTCGCCGACGACCTCCTCGCCCACTACGAGCAGTACCCGAGTTCGCCCGCCGCCTTCGACGACTGGCAGGCCGAGCGCGACGAGATCATGGACCGGGTCTACGCCACCACCGGCGCGGATCCGAAGTACTGACTCGTGTCGGGTGGCGCCTTCGGTGGCGACGGATTCGCCGCTTCCGGGGCCGACGGCGAGTCGTTCTCGACCACGCACGTTCCGCTCGTGGGCGACGCCCGCGACCTGCCGTTGCCCGACGACTCCGTCGAACTGGTCGTCACCTCGCCGCCGTACCCGATGATCGAGCAATGGGACGACCTGTTCGCGAGCCTCGATCCCGCGATCGCCGAGGCCCTGGGCCTCGAAATCGGTGACGGCGAGGACTCGTTCGACGGCGACGACCGCGCGGACGACCTCGACGGCGAGGCGGCCTTCGACGCGATGCACGACATCCTCTACGCCGCCTGGGAGGAGGTCCAGCGCGTGCTCGTCCCCGGTGGCATCGCCTGCGTCAACGTCGGCGACGCGACTCGGACGCTCGATCGCTTCCGGGTCTACCAGAACCACGCCCGTATCGTCGACGCCTTCGCGGACCTCGGATTCGACCCCCTCCCCGAGATCCTCTGGCGCAAGCCCGCCAACAGCGCCGCGAAGTTCATGGGATCGGGGATGGTGCCCCCGAACGCGTACGCCACTCTGGAGCACGAGTACGTCCTCGTCTTCCGTAACGGCGAGCGTCGCTCGTTGGAACCCGGTGCGGATCGTCGGTACGAAGCCGCCTACTTCTGGGAGGAACGCAACGAGTGGTTCTCCGACGTCTGGACGGACGTACGGGGCGAGCGCCAGGCGCTCGGCGACGGGCCGGTGGCCGACGACACCGTCAGGGAGCGCTCGGCGGCCTATCCCATCGAGATCCCCCACCGTCTCGTGAACATGTTTTCAGTCTACGGCGACACCGTGCTCGACCCGTTCTGGGGGACTGGAACGACCACGACGGCGGCGATGGCGTCGGGACGGCACTCGGTCGGTATCGAGCGTGACCCAGTCCTGCTTCGGGCCTTCGAGGACGGGGTCGAGACAGTTCCGCAGCGGTCGCGAGCGATCGCGGCCGATCGCCTCGCTGCACACCGCGAGTTCGTGGCGAACCGACGAGCAGCGGGCGACGAGCTCGGCTACGACGCCGAATTCTACGACGTGCCGGTCAGGACGAAACAGGAGCGCCGGCTCCGGCTCTACGCGGTCGAGTCGGTCGATCGGACGGCGGCGGGCTATCGATGTCGACACGTTCCAGCCGAGCAAGAGTGACCGGCGGCCACTCGACAGCGACCAGGTTGCTACGATGGCTCCACTCCTGACTCGTGTGCTTCGAGTGGTTCCCAGCCGCTAACCGCGTTGGTAGCATCGGCCTACCGGGACCCACCCAGAACAGGCACCGAGTCAAAAAGCACATAGCCGTCCTTGCTGTCGCACCCGTATGGACGCGATCGTCCTCGCCGGCGGGTACGCCACCAGACTCTGGCCGATCACCCGCCATCGCCCGAAGATGTTCCTCCCCATCGGTGAGTCGACGGTCATCGATCGCATCTTCGAGGAACTCGAAGCCGACGACCGCATCGACGACGTCTACGTCTCGACGAACGAGCGCTTCGCCGAGGAGTTCGAGATCCACCTCGAGGAGTCCTCTTTCGAGAAGCCCCAGCTCTCCGTCGAGGAGACGACGGAGGAATCCGAGAAGTTCGGCGTCATCGGCGCGCTCGCCCAGCTCGTCGATCGCGAGCGCCTGACCGACGACACGCTCGTCATCGCCGGCGACAACCTCATCAGCTTCTCCGTCTCGGAGTTCGTCGACGAGTTCCAGTCGGTGGGCACGCCCACCATCGCCGCGTACGACGTTGGCTCCAGGGATCGCGCGACGTCCTACGGCGTTATCGACGTCGACGACGGCCGCGTGGTCGACTTCGAGGAGAAGCCCGAACAGCCTGCGAGCACGCTCGTCTCGATCGCGTGTTACGGCTTCCCGGCGGACACCTTGGGGCTCCTCCAGACGTATCTCGCCGGGGACAACAACCCCGACGAGCCCGGGTGGTTCGTCCAGTGGCTCGTCGACCGCGAGCGCGTCAACGCCTTCACCTTCGACGAGGCGTGGTTCGACATCGGCACGCCAGACTCCTATCTCGACGCAGTCTCCTGGTATCTCGACGGCGGACAACTGGTCCACCCCTCGGCGACCGTCGAGAACTCCGACCTCGGCGAGAACGTCCACGTCATGGCCGACGCGGAGATCGTCGACACGGAACTCGAACGAGCGATCGTCTTCCCCGAGGCCACGTTGCACTCCTGTGAGATCCGCTCGTCGATCATCGACGAGGAGACCGTCCTCGAGAACCTCAACCTCGCCGGCGCGCAGATCGGGGCGCACACGCGGATCGCCAACGGCGGGGAGTGAGGGCCTCGAACGGGGTCGCAACGCCACCGGCCACCAGCAGGTCGGCAGCACGCTTATTTTGCCGAATCTCGTACGAACGTCTATGAAGAATCGGTGCCCGGGCTGTGGCGAACTGTTCCACCTCGACGATCAGACGACCCGCGTCTGGGAGTATCGCTGTCCGTACTGTCACCGGACAGAAATCGTGCCGGCGCCCACTGCCTGAATCCGCGTTTTCGTTTCCAGAGACCGGGCGCGTCGCCATGTTAGCGCTTCCCACGCCGCCCGAACCGTTGATAGGCTCGCCCTCACAGCTTGTAGCATGACCGATCACGGCTACGACGAGCAGATGGCGGCGATCTACGACGCGATGACGGCTGCCCGCGACGACGACGTGGAGTTCTACGTCGACCGTGCGACCGCCGCCGATGGCCCGGTTCTCGAACTCGCCGTCGGCAGCGGCCGCATCTACCTCGACGTCCTCGAATCGGGCGTGGACGCGGACGGCGTCGACGTCTCGCCGGAGATGCTCGACGTTCTCCGGGATCGCGCCGCCGCCCGCGGCCTCGATGCCACCGTCTGGGAGGGCGACATGACCGACCTCGCGGGGACGACGGATCGAGCGATCGAGGGCCGGTACGACCTCGTCTACTGTCCGTTCAACGCGCTCCAGCACGCCCGCTCCGTCGACGACCAGCAGGCGGTCTTCGAGTCCGTCTACGACGCCCTCGTTTCCGGCGGCCGGTTCGTCTTCGACGTGTTCGTCCCCAACTTCGAACTGATCGAGGCGACCTACGGCGAGTGGCAGCCCCAGACCGTCGACTTCCGGGGTTCCGAGCACGAACTCCGCACCCGGAGCCAGTTCGTCGACGAACCTCGCCAAATCGTCGAGGTGGAGAACCAGCTCCGCGACCTCGACGGCGAGGTCGTCCACGAGACGAGCCACCGGATCAGCCCGCTTCCCTACCAACAGGTGGAACTCCTCGCTCGGGCGTCGCCGTTCGACTCGTGGGACGTACAGGGCGGGTTCGACGGCAAAGCCCTCGAAGACGGCGACGCAGTCCAGGTCTGGACGCTGGAGCGGGAGGCCTGAACCACGAGCTTTCACAGTCCACCGGGGATTTCGTGTGACTCGACCACTCTCCGCCGGGTGGGACTGGAAGGGGGCTTCCAAGCGGTTTGCTGTCGCGTTACTTGCGTCGCGATCGAAAGCTCGCTTTACTCACTCCAGCCAGGCGTCCTCGATCACGAGGTGTCCGCGGGTTCCCTCCCAGACCGTCGACGTCTCCAGTTCGATCCGGCGATCCATGTGCGGCCCGTCGACGACGAGCGTCTCGAACTCGCCGCCCTCGCCGAGCAGGTGGACGCCGTACTCCGTCCCCAGCTCCCGGAGCTCGTCGAGCGCCTCCCGATCCAGCGTTCGCCCGAGCCAGTCCTCACCGAGCCCCGCTGCCGCGACCTGAATGATC
The DNA here is from genome assembly GCF_000403645.1 of Salinarchaeum sp. Harcht-Bsk1. NCBI lineage: Archaea > Methanobacteriati > Methanobacteriota > Halobacteria > Halobacteriales > Natronoarchaeaceae > Salinarchaeum > Salinarchaeum sp. Harcht-Bsk1. The sequence goes on along the minus strand of NC_021313.1, from coordinate 713,716 downwards.
CGAATCTCGAAGCCCGCGTCGAGCATCTCGGCGGCCAGCTCCTCGGGATCCCGCTGCCAGAGCGGTGCGAACAGCTCCACGTCGAGTCGCTCTGCCATCGCCTCGATCCGGCTGGTCTGGAACTCGCTCTCGATCGCGCCCGCGGTGATGCCCGCGAGGCCGCCGTCGCCGCTCGCTTCGAGGTCGGCGTCCAGTTCGGCCAGTGCAGCCTCCAGCGGTTCTAGCTCAGCGTCGCCCTGTGCACCCGAGTCCACCGTCTCCGCTGCGTCGAGGTCGCCCGGATCGACCTCCACCAGTTCGATCCCGATGGACTCCGCGGCCAGTTCGGCGAGGTCGGTCGCCGGAACGTGGTACATGTAGGAGTCCTCGCCAGGATGGACCGTGACGAGGCGTTCGACGGGGAGGCCCTCCTCCAGTGCTCGATAGCACGCCCAGGATGAGTCCTTGCCGCCGGAGAAGAGGCTCGCCCAGACGCCCTGCGTCATTGGGATATCTCCGAGTCGATCGCACTTACCGGCTGCGATGCTGGTCGTCGTCATCGAAACTGACTCCTCGCTCGCTCGAGGGTGCCCTGCATGGACGAGTTCGCGTACGTCGTCAACGTCGACGTCGCCGTGCATCGGGACGACGAGTACTTGTTCATCGAACGCGGCGCCGACGAGGAGCACGCAGCGGGCCTGCTGGGGTTCCCCGGCGGCAAACTCGAGTCCGATCCAGGAACGGCAGACGCCATCGAAGCGACGGCGATCCGGGAAGTCGAGGAGGAAGTCGGTGTCGTCGTCGAATCCCCCAGCTACGTCCATAGCTCGACGTTCACGGCGGACGAGGGGACGACCTGTCTCAACGTCCTCACGCGTGTGGCCTACGTCGAGGGTCGGGCTCGCCCGTGTGCCGGCGAGGAAGTCGATGCCGTCCACTGGTTGACGCCATCGGAACTCGCCGGCCTCGACGGCGTGCCCTCCTTCACCAGGACGTACCTCGAACGCGTCGAGGCGGATCGCGATGCTGCGACCGAGGCCTGAGCCGGCACGCCCGGACTGCCTGGCTCGACCAGCGCCTCCTCGCCTGCCCTCCGAAACCCGTTTCCCCCTCGGTGGGCTATCCAGCACGAACGATGGTACGGGAGGTCGATCCCGACGAGGTCCAGTCGAAGCTCGCGAGCGACGACGAGGAGGTCACGGTCGTCGACATCCGCTCGCCCCGACAGTTCGCGCTGGGGCACGTTCCCGGCGCGATCAACGTCCCGCTTCCGGAACTTCCCCGGCGCGTCGACGCCTACGACTGGGACGCCGACGAGGTCGTCGCTGTCTGCCCACACGGAGAGAGTTCGATCCAGGCCGCCCGGCTCCTCGGGAGCTACGAGGGCATCCACGCCGACGCCGTCGCGAGCCTGGCGGGCGGCTATCGGGAGTGGGATGGAGATCTGGAGACCGGTGCTCCCGCGAGTGAGACTGCGGCACCGGCTGCAGAAGCCGACGGCGGGACGAACGACGAGGGACCCGAAGCACGCGACGAGGGACCCGAAGCACGCGACGAAGGACCCGAAGCGCCATTCTAACGCACGATTGCTACAGCGTCCGCGACGGATAGCCCTCCAGTCAGAACCGATCCGTCCGTCCCGACGCCGTCCACGCGTCTCGCGGAGCGTCTGCCGGCACGCGAACGGAGCGACCCTGCAACTGTTCGATGCGGCCGGCGAAGGTGAAGCGCTCGCCCTCCCACGACGGCTCGCCACCGGCGGCCGCCGCGGCCGCAGCAGCCTCGCGATCCCGGATGTGTGCGCCGACGGCGGCCACGATCGCAGCTGCCTCCTCGGTCGTCGCGGAGGGTGGAATCTGGATCGAGAGGTCGCGAGGGAGGTCGGGGACCTCGCCGTCGGCGTCGCGGGCCGTCGGCTCGACGTCGTCGTAGGCGTCTGCCGGATCGACGGGCGTTGGATCGGCCATTACAGTGGGATGTTGCCGTGTTTCTTGTCGGGGTTCGCCTCGCGCTTGGACTGGAGCATCTCGAGGTCGTCGATCAGCCGGGGGCGGGTCTCGATCGGATCGATGACGTCGTCGAGGTAGCCCTTGTCCGCTGCGGTGTAAGGGTTCGCGAACTGCTCGCGGTACTCGGCGATCAGCTCTTCGCGGAGTTCGTCGGGGTCGTCGGCGGCTTCGAGTTCGTCGCTGTAGAGGACGTTCACCGCACCCTGTGGCCCCATCACCGCGATCTCGGCGGTCGGCCAGGCGTAGTTGACGTCCGCGCCGAGGTGCTTGGACGACATCACGCAGTAGGCGCCGCCGTAGGCCTTGCGCGTGATGACGGTCAGGAGTGGGACCGTCGCTTCGGAGTAGGCGTAGAGGAGCTTCGCTCCGTGGCGGATGATGCCGCGGTGCTCCTGGTCCGTGCCGGGCATGTAGCCGGGCACGTCGACGAAGGTGAGGATCGGCACGTTGAACGCGTCACAGAAGCGGACGAAGCGGGAGGCCTTCATCGACGAGTCGACCGTGAGCGTCCCGGCGTTGACGCGGGGTTGGTTGGCGACGACGCCGACCGAGCGGCCGTCGAGCCGGCCGAAGCCGGTGACGATCTCTGCGGCGAAGCGTTCGCCGACCTCCATGAAGGACCCCTCGTCGAGTACGGAATCCAGGACGTTCGTCATGTCGTAGGGCTTCTGCGGACTCGGCGGGACGATCTCGCGGAGCTCCGCGTCCTGGCGATCGGGTTCGTCCCAGGGCTCGACGCGTGGCGGATCCTCGACGTTGTTCTGGGGAAGGTACGACAGGAGCCGGCGGATGTCGTCGAGGGCCTGCTCCTCGTCCGATGCCGCGAAGTGTGCGACGCCGGTCTTCGAGCTGTGGGTGCTCGCGCCGCCGAGTTCCTCGTGGGTCACCTCCTCGCCAGTGACGGTCTCGATGACGGAGGGCCCGGTGATGTACATGTGGCTGGTGTCGTTCACCATGAAGATGAAGTCCGTCATCGACGGGGAGTAGACCGCGCCGCCGGCACAGGGACCCATGATGGAGGAGATCTGGGGGATGACGCCGCTGGCCTCCTGGTTGCGCCGGAAGATCTCCGCGAACCCGGCGAGCGCGTCGACGCCCTCCTGGATCCGCGCGCCGGCGGAGTCGTTGAGGCCGACGAGCGGTGCGCCGACCTCCATCGCCTTGTCCATGACCTTCGTGATCTTCTCGGCGAACACTTCGCCGAGCGAGCCACCGAAGACGGTGAAGTCGTGGGCGAACACGAAGACGGTCCGGCCGTCGACCTCGCCGTAGCCCGTCACCACGCCGTCGGTCAGGAGCTGGCGCTCCTCCATCCCGAAGTTGTGGGTGTTGTGGGTTCGAAGCTGGTCGAACTCGTTGAACGTGCCGTCGTCGAGGAAGTACTCGATCCGCTCGCGGGCGGTCTTCTTGCCCTTGTCGTGCTGGGACTCGATGCGGCCCTCCCCGCCACCGAGTTCGGCCTCCGCTTGCAGCTCCTCGAGCTCGTCGAGCCGGTCTTCCATCGTCACGGCGCGAACCCTCCCGCGATCATTTGATGGTGACCGACGGCGACCGACCGGAAAAGCGTTCCGAACCCCAGTACCACGGGCCTGTGCCCCGATTACCGAGCGACCGACGTCCGCCCTTCAGTACCTACCGACTACTTCCTCGCGTCGCTCCGATTCGACTGTCCACCGGGCGGCGACGGTCCGCTTCACCGTCCGCCGAGAGTTCGCGACCTTCGATATCCACTCGGTTTCGTGAGCCTGCACAGTTCACCCTCGGGTGGGACTGGAAGGGGGCTTCCAAGCCGTTTGCGGTCATAGTAGCGTCGCGAACGCACTTCTGAAAGTCACGCGACCGCGAATTCGGACCCGGTATCACCGCATTTTTCGATCCCCCGCCCCAACGGAGGTGTATGTCCGGTATCACCAGCGCCCTCCGGTCGCTCCCCGATGCCGTGTTCGCCGACTTGCTGGAGAGCGACGACGCCTACCTCCTGGTCCTCGATCTTCCCGGCGTCACCGAGGACACGCTCGACGTGACGGTCGCCACGGGTCGGCTCCACGTCGAGGCCCACCGCGACAAACCCGACGTCGCTGGCTATCGGTTCGTCGAGGAGCATCGTGATGCGTTCCTCGACGTCGACCTCCCGCTCCCGCCGGACGCCGTCGCCGAGGACGCGACGGCGACGATCGAGCAGGGCGTGCTCGAAGTGACGATCCCCAGGGAGCCCGAGGCGGAGGTCACCGAGATCGAGGTCGGGGACGCCTAAGCGTGCCCTTCCTCCGGCCGTACTGGCGGTTCCTTCGCGTCCTCCGGCAGTTTCTCCCGCTCATCCTCGCGTGGTGGCGGGACCGCCGCCGATTCTTGCTCTTCGGCGGCCGGCGGGCGGTCTCCTCCGAGGAACGGACCCGCCGCGCCGAGGAGTTACTGGACACCCTGCTCACGCTGGGGCCGACGTTCATCAAACTCGGCCAGTTGCTCTCGACGCGGCCGGACGTGCTTCCCCCGGAGTACGTTTCCGTCCTCTCGAGCCTGCAGGACGACGTGCCGCCCGCCGAGTGGGAGGACGCGAAGCGAGTGCTCGAAGCCGAACTCGGGCCGACGGAGCTGCGCTTCCACGAGTTCGACACCGAGGCGATCAGCGGGGCCAGTCTCGGACAGGTCTACCGCGCCCGGATCGACGACCAGGACGTCGCGGTGAAGGTCCGCCGGCCCGGCGTCGAGTCGCTCGTCGCCGCGGACCTCCGGGTGATCCGGTGGTCGCTCCCGGTCCTCCTGCTCGTCGTCGACGAGGCGCGGGCCTTCTCTCTGCGGAACCTCGCCGACGAGTTCGACAAGACGATCCGCGAGGAGATGGACTACGAGCGCGAGCGGCGGATGCTCGACGAGATCCGCGCGAACTTCGCCGACGAGCCGAAGATCGCGATTCCGGACACGATCGACTCCCACTCCAGCGAGCGCGTGCTGACGATGGAGTACCTCGGCGGCACGAAGGTCGATCGGATCGACGACCTCGACCGGCACGGGATCGACCGCACCGAGGTCGCGGAGACACTCCAGCGAGCCTACCTCGAGATGATCGTCGAGCACGGCGTGTTCCACGCCGATCCCCACCCTGGGAACCTCGCGGTGCAGGACGACGGTACGATCGTCTTCTACGACTTCGGCATGTCCGGCCGGGTCGACGAGTTCGTCCAGGACAAGATCGTCGAGTTCTACGTCGCCGTCGCCGAGCAGGACATCGACGGTATCCTCGACGCGCTGATCGAGATCGGGACGCTCTCGCCGCAGGCCGACCGCGCCGTGATGGCCGAGGTGATGGAACTCGCCATCCAGGACGCCCGCGGCGAGGACATCGAGCAGTACCGCATCCAGCAGATCGTCGGCCAGATCGAGGACTCGATTTACGAGTTCCCCTTTCGGCTGCCGAAGGATCTGGCCTTGGTCCTCCGGGTCGCGACCGTCGTCGAGGGCGTCTGCGTCACGCTCGACCCGAACTTCGACTTCATCGCGACGGCGACGGAGTATCTCACGGAGGAGGGCTATCGGGAGGAGACGATCCGCAACGTGATCGAGGATACCGGCGATCAGCTCCAGCGATCCGGCGCAGCGGCCGTCCGAATCCCGCCCAAACTCGAGAGCGCGCTGGACCGCGTCGAGCGCGAGAACGTCCGGGTCAAGGCCGAGATTCAGGACTCGAACGAACTCCTCGGGCTGCTCGCGAAGCGGTTGCTCGTCGGGATGCTCGCCGCTGCCGGCGTCGTCGCGACGACGATCCTCTACGTCGCAGCGTCGATCGAGGCGACCGCGGTCGCGGCCGGCGCCACCGTCTTCCTCTTGCTCGTCCTCTATCGATCGTTCCGCCGGCGCCGAGGGATCCGCGCCCAGCCGCAGTTCACCCGGCAGAATCTTCGGGCCCGGCGCGGACCGGACGAGGAGTGACCGACCCCGGCTGTGGACGAAGCGCGTGCGGTCGCGTCACCGGTTCGACCCAGCCAGCCTGGCCTCTGGGACGGCTACGGAATCCCGGCACCGCTCGCGACAAGCCTGACGCCGACGACCAGTAACAGCCCGAGCACGATCCGCTGGATCAGTCGCTGTGAGATACGGGGTCGAATCCGACTGCCCACCAGCGAGCCAGCGACCGCGGGAATCGCCAGTCCGGCGGAGACGGCCACGAAGCCCACCGACGGATAGAGCCCCAGCGCGGCGGCACTCGCGACGCGAAGGCCGTTGATCCCCAGAAACAACATCGCGAGTACGCCGACGAAGACCTGCTGGCGAAGGTCGCAGCTCCGGACGTATGCGACGAACTGGACCCCGACGTTCGTCGCACCGAAGAGGAGCCCGGACCCCGCCCCGAGGCCGACCATCGCGGGCGTCGTCTCCGCGAAGCAGCGGTCCGCCGCGGTCTCGACGCCCGGCAGCAAGCCGAGGCGATTCGCGACGAACCCGAGCGTCAGCACGCCCAGGCCGAGGAGCAAAGGGGAGCGGGGAATCAGATCCAGTGCGACCATCCCGAGGGTGGTACCTAGCAACGCCGCGCCGAGAAACGGCCAGAACCGGGCGACGCACTCCCGGGCGTCCTCGGGGCCCAGTTCCGTGATCAGACTGAGGTTGACGCCCAGAATCGGCAGGACTAGCAACACGACGGCCTGTGCCGGGTCGATGAGGGTCGCAGCGACGGCGGTTCCCAGGAGCGCAAATCCGAAGCCGGCGATGCCCGTCAGCGCACCGGCGAGTAGCGCCACGACCACGAGGACGGCGACGACGGTCGGCGAGAGCACGTGCGACCGATTCGTCGTTCGTGTAATAAATCGCCCCCGGCTGTGCTCGTCGCGTGACCGAGCGACGTCGTCGGGTCGGCGCTTCCTCGTGCTCCTGGCCTGTTTTTCGGTTGCCCCTCGATAGCGCGCCTGTATTGGGACGAGCCTCCGCCGACGACCGGCCGGATCCTCCGCGTCCGGCCGCCAGACCGGGATTCCAAACCGTTTATCACAGTCCGGTGGCAACGCCGGCGCATGGCAAGAGAGCAGAAGGAAGTGCGGGATCTGCAGGAGGGCAACTACGTCATGATCGACGACGCCGCCTGCAAGATCAACTCCTACAGCACCGCGAAGCCGGGCAAGCACGGGAGCGCCAAGGCCCGTATCGAGGGCGTCGGCGTCTTCGACGGCCAGAAGCGATCGCTCTCCCAGCCCGTCGACGCGAAGGTGTGGGTACCCATCATCGAGCGCAAACAGGGCCAGGTCGTCAGCGTCGAGAGCGAGGACGTCGCCCAGGTCATGGATCTGGAGACCTACGAGACGATCACGATCCGCGTTCCCGGTGACGACGAACTCTCGCCGGACCAGCAGATCGAGTACCTCGAGATGGACGAGCAGCGCAAGATCGTCCAGACGTAACGAATGTTTCCTGGCGCGACCGCCGACCGCGCGGAGGCGGGGTTCGCGGTCGTCGGCGCGCCACTCGACGCTTCCACCTCTTTCCAGCCGGGCACCCGCTTTGGGCCGGATCGCGTCCGGCAGTTCGCTCGTCCGTTCGAGGACTACGACCACCACACCGACCAGCACTTCTCCGACCTCGGCGTCCACGACCACGGCGACGTGCGTGCCTGGCCGAATTCGGCGGAGTACCTCGACTTTCTCGAGGGCGAACTCGCCGCGTTTCACGACGAGGGCACCGTCCCGCTCACGATCGGCGGCGAGCACGCGGTGACGGTCGCTGTCGTCCGCGCCGTCGAGCCAGACGTCGTCGTGAGCCTCGACGCCCACCTCGACCTCCGGGAGTCCTACGACGGCGACGAACTGAGTCACGCCTGTGCCATGCGGCGAGCACTCGAGACCGCCGAGGAGGTGTTCGTGCTCGGTGCGAGGGCCGGCAGCGAGGCCGAGTGGGAGCGCGCCGCGAGGGACGACGTGACGGTGGTCGAACCTGCCGACGTCGCGGACTGGTCGCCTCCGGCCGCGTTCGGATCCGACGACCGATCGGTCTACCTGACCGTCGACGTCGATGTGCTGGATCTGGCGTTCGCGCCGGGCACCGGCACTCCGGAGCCGTTCGGCCTCGACTCCGCGACTGTCCACGACGTGGTCCGTGCGATCGCCCCACTGGCCGAGGGCTTCGACGTCGTCGAGGTGAACGATCGCGACGACGGACAGGCGGCCTCGGTCGCCGCGAAGCTTCTGCGGGCGTTCGTCTTCGCGCACGCGGCGATGGACGATCCCTGAACGCGTCGGGGACAGCTATCGAGCGCCAGCGTCACCACTCTCCCGACCGCAACTGCCTTTCCACAGTCCTGCGAAGTCCCAGTCATGCAACGCTCCGAGTTCGTCTCGCGACTCGACGAGCGGCTCCGGACCGAGGACTACGCCGACGTGGATGCCAGTCCCAACGGCCTCCAGGTCGGCTCCGCCGAAGGCGAGGTCGAGCGGGTGGCCTTCGCCGTCGACGCGGCGGTGGCGACCATCGAGGCTGCGATCGAACGTGACGCGGACCTCCTGGTCACCCACCACGGCATCGTCTGGGGGTCGATCGAGCGCGTGACCGGCACGGCACACGATCGGATCGCCCCGTTGCTCCGGAACGACGTGGGGCTGTACGTCTCTCACCTCCCGCTGGACGGCCACCCGGACCTCGGGAACGGAGCGCGACTCGCGGACCTGCTTGATCTGGGTAACCGCGCTCCGTTCGGCGAACTGGGGCCTGAGTACGTCGGCCAGCAAGGGGTGTTGCCCGAGCCGACGGCGCTGGACGACCTCTCGGCGACGCTGTACGAGGACCTCCCGACCGGCGACGGCTCGGTGCAGGTGCTCGATCACGGTCCCGGAACGGTCTCGGACGTCGCGATCGTGACCGGCAGCGGCTCGGACTGGCTGGACGAAGCCGCGGCCGAAGACGTCGACGTGCTGCTCACGGGCGAAGGCAAACAGAAGGTCTACCACGAGGCACGGGAGGCCGGCGTGAACGTGATTCTCGCGGGCCACTACGCGACGGAGACCGGTGGCGTCCGGGCACTCCGGTCGCTCGCCGAGGAGTGGGGTCTCGCAACGACCTACATTGAGCATCCGACGGGGCTCTGAGCGGCGCGGACCTCGCGCGGTTGGCGCCGTCGATCCGATGGGCGAGCAGGTGGCGACGCTGCATCGATTCTTTCGTTCGCGACGCGGTGTGCCACACTCTCGCCTCGGCCGCGCCGCACTGGTCGTCAGCGCATGGGGGCGATCGCCGCGCTATCCGACGTAAAGCTGTGGAGCGACCTCGGTGCGATTCCCTGCTCAGCGGAACTCCGCCATGAGACGACCGACGTCAAGCCGGAGGTAGTGGACGAGCGTCCCCGTCAGGCCCCACCTGTGGATCCGCCGTCCGGACGTCTCGACGAGCACGTCGGGGTGATACGCGGTGTCGTACTCTCTGGCGAGGTGCCGGCTGAATGCGGTGTCCTCGTTGGGAACCTCCGGGAAGCCGCCCGCTGCCTCGTACACTTCGCGACCGATGAAGAAGTTGAAGCCTGGAAGGATCGGCCGCCGGAGGCGGGGAAACACGCGGTTGATGGTCGCCTGCATGAGCTTCGGGCGGAGGCCGTCCATCCGGCAGCGCGATGTCGCGGCGTCGAGATCCTCGGCCTCGACGAAGGCGAGCATCTCGTCGAGGAAGTCGGGATGGAGGACGGTGTCGGCATCGACGAAGGAGAGCCACTGGCCGTGGGCGTGTTCGGCCCCGAGCGCACGGCCGCCGCCGATGCTCTCGCCCGGTCCCTCGACGAGCCTTACGTCGTACTCCCTGGCAATTTTGGGCGTTCGATCGTCGCTGTCGCCGTCCACGACGATCGTCTCGTAGTCGTACTCCGTGTCGAGTGCGGCGACGCTGTCGAGGCAGTCGGGGAGGTAGTCGGCCTCGTTCCGTGCCGGGATCACGATGCTGACGGTCGGCGCCGCTCCCATCGATTCCCCAGTTCGACCACTCGGAAGTTGAACGCTCCGATCCTGCGGATTCGTTGCATCGACGATCACCGGAGCCTCCCCGACGTCGGTCGGACGCTGGGCGGAACCGCGCCGTTCAAACGGGTGGCGGGCGGATCCGCGGTCATGACCGAGGACGGCCACGACGAGGGCGACCACGCCGACGGCGACGACGGCGGCCACGCCCACGACCCCGAACGCGAGGAGTTCCACCACGATCCCGTCGGCCACGCGGAGGTTCGAGCGGGCATGACCGTTGGCGAACTCGCCGACGAGTACGGCGACGCCGGCGTCGGCGCCGCGACGCTCCACGAGGCCGTGGATATCTACGCCGACATGCTCGGCGACGAGGTCACGAACTTCGTCGGCCTCGCTGGCGCGATGGTGCCGACTGGTATGCGCCGGATCGTCGCGGACCTGATTCGTGACGGCCACGTCGACGCGCTGGTAACCACGGGCGCAAACCTCACCCACGACGCGATCGAGGCCATCGGGGGAAAGCACCACCATGGCCGCTCGGAGCACCCGGACATGACCGAGCGCGAGCACGACGAGACCCTCCGTGCGGAGGGCGTGGATCGGATCTACAACGTCTACCTGCCCCAGGAGCACTTCGCGCTGTTCGAGTCCCACCTGCGCGATCGGGTCTTCCCGCCGCTGGCCCAGCAGGAGTCGGTGTCGATCGCGGATCTGTGTGCGGAACTCGGCCGGGCCAACGCCGAGGTAAACGACGAGGAGGACATAGCGGAGGGGCCTGGCATCGCCGCCGCTGCGTGGGAGAACGACGTGCCGATCTACTGTCCGGCGGTGCAGGACTCCGTGCTCGGCATCCAGGCCTGGATCTACTCACAGACCTCGGGGCTCACGCTCGACGCGCTGGGCGACATGACGGGGCTGAACGACCTCGCCCACGAGGCCGACTCGTCTGGTGCGCTCGTCGTCGGCGGTGGCGTGCCGAAGAACTTCGTGCTCCAGACGATGCTCGTCGCTCCCGACGCGTACGATTACGCGGTCCAGTTGACGATGGATCCGCCACACACCGGGGGACTCTCGGGGGCGACGCTGGACGAAGCGCGGTCCTGGGGAAAGCTGGAGCCTGCCGCGCGGAACGTCTCCGTGTACGCCGATGCGACGATCACGTTGCCGCTGCTCGTGGCCGCCGCTCGCGAACGAATCGGCGAGTGAATTGGAGGCCTGTCTTCTCTTTCGGTGTCCGTTGTAGAGCGGCATACCCCTTGGAAGCCCCCTCCCGCTCGACTCGGGCGGCTCGCTGCGCGCTTCGCTCCCTTCGGTCGCTGCAGTGCTTGCGTCGCCGGCCTTCGTCGAGCGGTCGGCCCCTTCCATTCCCACCCGAGAGTAATCGGTTGAATCTCACGAATCTCGGTGGATCGGGCCTCACGCGAAACCCCGGTGGAACGTGCAATCGCGCGTCGGGTTGTGGGCCGTCGGTGATCGCGGCAAAGGCACACATCCCTTCCGCGCACTGAAGTAGCGGGCCGAGCGAGCGGACGTATGGTGGATCGCGGTCGGGTCGCGAGCGTCTGGCGGCGCGTCCTCTCGCTGTCGTGGCCGATGATGGTCGAGCAGGTCACGCGGACGGGGATGCGGACCACCGACGTGTTCGTCACGGCGTTGTTCTCGCCGATCGCGGTCGCGGCGATCGGGCTTGCCGATCTGTACGCACGACTGCCCCTGCGAATCGGACTGGGGTTGGGGACGGGCGCGATCGCACTCTCGAGTCAGGACACCGGGGCTGGCGCGGAGGCGACGCGCGACGAGGCGATCTCCCAAGCGCTGCTGGTCGGCGCGCTCGCTGGGATTCCGTTCGTGCTGTTTGGCTTCTTCCTCGGAGAGCCCGCGATCGCAGTGCTCGGGGAGTGGGCCGACCCCGACGAGGTCGCGGAGGTCGCGGACCTCGGTGGCACCTACCTCGCGATCATCTTCGCGACCGCGCCCGCACGCCACGTCTCCCTGATCGCGGCCCGCTCGCTCCAGGGGACCGGCGACACCCGGACGCCGATGTACGTCAACGTCGTCTCGAACGTGCTGAACGTCGCCCTCTCCCTGATTCTCGGGCTCGGACTGCTCGGTGCGCCCCGACTCGAGGTCGTCGGCGTCGGGCTCGCCACGGCGTTCGGGAACGTGTTCACGGCGACGGTGATGGTCGGGGTGCTGGCGCTCGGCGTTCGCGACGCCGGATTGCGCCGACCGACGGAGTTCGTCATCGCCAAACAGCTCCTCGTCGTCTCGGCGCCGAAGATCGCCGAGGGACTGATCGCGACGGTGATCGAGTTCCCCTTCAACGCGCTCCTGTTGTACTTCGGGACGCCGGTGAACGCGGGCTACCAGATCGGCCGGCGCGTCTACCAGCAGGTGACCAGCCCGCTCTCCCGCGGGCTCCACGTCGCCGCGAGCGTCGTGGTTGGGCAGTCCCTGGGTGCGGGGAAGCCCGACGAGGCGCGCTTCGACGGGTGGGCGACGACGGCGCTCGGGGTGCTCCTCGTCGGGTCGATCGGGCTCGGACTGGTCGTCGCTGCGGGACCGATCGTCGGCCTGTTCACGGACGACGCGGCGACGGCGAGTCACGCGCTCGCGTTCGTGCGAGCCTATGGACTCTCCGCACCGTTCCTCGCCGCCTTCGTCCTCCTCGCCGGTGCGCTCCAGGGTGCCAGCGAGACGCGGACGCCCTTTATCGCCCGAACCTCGGGGCTCCTGGTGGTGTATCTCGGCGTCTCGTTCGTCGGCGGACTCGTCCTCGGCTACGGTCCGCTCGCCGTCTACGTCGCGGTCGCCGCCTGGAACGTCTGGGGGTTCGCCATCGTGTGCTGGGGGTTCGCGCGCGGCGACTGGGCGGAGCGCGCCGCGTCGATGATGGCCGACCGTGGCTCGACTGCCGGCGATGCGGTGGTCGCTGACGGGGAGAGCGACGAGAACGGGAACGACGAGATGGATGCGCCCGCCGATCGTGGCGGTGACGAGACCGTGGACGCCGGCTGATCGCAGGTTGATCGGTTCGGGCACCTTGAATCCCTGCCCCGGCTGGCCGAGCCAGCGACCGACCACCCACCACCAAGTGGTCCGGCGTGGAACGGACGCCCGATGAGTCTCGACGACGCCGTCCGCGACAGCGTTCGGGCCTTCGGCGCCCGTCCCGCGAAGGTGCTCCCCTTCTACGTCGCCGGCCTCGCGGTGCCGGTGATCACCCGCGTGGTCCCCGTCGTCGGCCTCTTCCTGGCGTACCTCTCGCTCCGGGGCAGCGGCCGCATCGAGGCCGTACGCGACGAACTGGAGGGCGAGAGCCCGATCGGCTTCGAGGACCCGGGCACTACCGACGTCGACGAGGAGGCCTTAGGCGAAGCGTTGCTGGACCTCCTCACGCCGACGGTCATCGCCATCCTGCTGGTGACAACGCTGCTGGCGATCGTCCTGTTCGCGGTGATGCAGGCTGCGGTCTCGGCTGGGCGCCTCCACGCGGTGTACGCGGTGCTCTCCGACGGGGACGCGACAGAAGCGGGCGTCGACGGCGTCTTCGCGGACACCTGGACGTTCCTCGGCCTCGCGATCGTGGAGCTACTCGCGTACCTGTTCCTGTTCGGGATCCCGACCGCTCTCGTCGCGGTGGCAGTCGGACTCGATCTGGTGTTGCTTGCGCTTCCTGCCATCCCGCTCTTCTTGCTGGCCGCCGTCGCATCGCTCGGCGTTCGGCTCCTGTTCGCTTTCGCCCGGCCGGCGATCGTCGTCGACGACGCCGGGGTCGTGGCGGGAATTCGTGGCGCGCTCGGCTACGTCCGCCGGAATCTCACCGTCGCCATCGGCTACGGGACGCTGACGATCGGCCTCCTCGTGGCCGCCAACGTCGTCAGCGGCGCGTTCAGCCAGCTCGGTGCGGTCACCGTCACGACCCTGCTCCCGCTGGTGTTCGTCTTCCCGCTCGTCGACCTCGTGAAGACGCGGCTGTACGCCGACGACGCAGAGGTCGACCTCTCGCCACCGACCTCGCCGGAGGCGGACCGCCTGCCGCGACTCCGTGCCGGATTCGCGCGGGGCTGGAGTGCGCTCTGGACCTTCACCCGGGGTCACCTCGGACTCGTCGGGGTGAGCACGGTCGTCCTCCTCGCTGGCGTCTGGGTCGGGCTCTGGGCCGGTGCACAGGTCGACGACCTGTTCGCCGCTTCGATCGAAGCCCGGCTGGACCGCCAGGGCCCGGTCGGCGCCTTCTTCAATTATGCCGCGAACAACTGGTCGGTCGCCGCCGGGCAGTCGCTCTCGGGGCTCGTCTTCGGCCTCCCGACGATCGTCTCGCTGGCGTTCAACGGCGCGAACGTCGGCTTCCTCTACCAGCTGGAGGTCGAGCCCGAAATCTTGGTCGCGTTCGTCCTGCCACATGGGATCGTCGAAGTTCCCGCGTTGCTCCTCTCGGGTGCACTCGGACTCCACCTCGGGCGCCTCGGCTGGGGGTACGTATTCGGATCGGTGAGCCGCGAGCGGCTGGCGGACGACATCGACCGCGGCTTCCAGGTCCTCGTGGGGCTCGCGATACTGTTCGTCCTCGCCGCCGTGATCGAGGCGTTCGTGAGTCCGTACTACTGGCGTCTACTGGGCATCTGAGAGAGGCGGTCCGTCGCTCGGACGGCTCGCGATCGACGGTACCCGAACCAGTTCGCCCGTCGTTCCAGCGTTCCGGGAATCGCGGACCTCCTTTTCGCCGTCGCCGACCGATACTGTCGCATGGGACGCCAGCGCACACGACGCGGCCGATCGCTTCTCGACGGCGGTTCGAGCGTCGACGACGCGGGCAGCCGAACCAGCGAGGGGGTCTGGGACGCGGACGCCGCCACGGCGTCAGAGGCGACAGAGCCTGAGGAAACCACGCCAGTCTCGACCGAACCGGAGACGACTGCAGCGGTCGATCTGGACAAACTCACGGACCGGCAACGCGAAGTCCTCGGCACGGCCTACGAGATGGGGTACTACCAGTACCCACGCGGCGCGAACGCCTCGGAGGTCGCGGAGGCGCTCGACATCTGCCCGTCCACACTCGCGGAGCACCTCGCTGCCGCACAGACGAAGGTACTCGACGACCTGCTCGCCGACGACTGAGCGAGCGCCCGGATGGGCCGCCGCTGCCCAGCCCTGTTCACGTCTGCACGATTCCCGCTGCCACACCACGTTTTCGGTTGCCTGGATCCCCGAACTGCTTAACAGCCGAGCGTGGGAACCGACTGCCATGCTCTCTCTGTCCGACGTCGAGGCGGCGCGCGAGCGGGTCGCCGAGACGGCACGCGACACGCCGCTCAAGCAGTCCCACACTTTCTCCGCGATGACCGGTGCGGACGTCAACCTCAAACTCGAGAACTTCCAGCGCACGGGAGCGTTCAAGATCCGGGGCGCGACGAATCGGATCAAGACGCTCACGCCAGAACAGCAGGCAGCGGGCGTGGTGACTGCCAGCGCCGGGAACCACGCGCAGGGGGTCGCCCTCGCCGCTTCCCGGCTCGGTGTCGACGCGAAGATCGTGATGCCGGAGTACGCGCCGATCTCGAAGCTCCAGGCCACGCGATCCTACGGCGCGACCGTCGAGTTGCACGGGCTGGACTACGCGGAGGCCGCCGAGCGCGCCCACGAGATCGAACAGGAGGAGGATCGGACGTACGTCGAAGCCTTCGACGACGAGCAGATCATGGCGGGGCAGGGCACCATCGGGCTCGAGATCCTCGAGCAGTGCCCCGACGTCGAGACGGTCGTCGTCAGCGTCGGTGGCGGCGGCCTGATCAGCGGCGTCGCGACAGCGATCAAGGAACGGCGCCCGGAGGTCCGGGTGATCGGCGTCCAGGCGGAGGGGGCCTCGAGCCTCGCGCAGTCCCTCGACAAGGGCGAGATCTACGAGCGAGACTCCGTCGACACGATGGCCGACGGCATCGCCACCCGCCGCGTCGGCGACCTGACCTTCGATGTCATCGAAGAACGCGTCGACGAGGTCGTCACCGTCTCCGACCCGGAAATCGCGATGGCGGTCCTCTACTTGCTCGAGCGCTCGAAGACGCTCGTCGAAGGCGCTGGCGCCGCCCCGCTGGCGGCGATCCTGCAGGAGAGCTTCCGGTTCGCCGAGGACGAGACGATCGTTCCCCTGCTGAGTGGCGGTAACCTCGACCTCAACACGCTCACCACCGTGATCGTCCGCGGTCTCGTCGAGACCGGCCGGTACGTCAAACTCCAGACGGTGCTGAAGGACCGCCCCGGCGCGCTCGACGACCTGATCTCGATCCTCTCCGCCCAGAAGGCCAACATCTACCGGATCCAGCACGACCGCAGCTCCCGCGACATCGACATGAACGCCGCCGAGGTCGAACTCGACCTGGAAACCCGCGGCCACGAGCACGTCGCCGAACTCCTCGACGCGATGGAGGATCGCGGCTACGAGGTCGAACTGCTCGTCTGAGGGCGCGGATCGGCTGCCGGCGGTGTCCGCATGCTACGCGACTGTGCGCAGTCCACCGTGGATTCGTGCGATTCGAATTTCTACCGAGACGTGGCTTGACTCGACCGACCACCCTCGGGTGGGACTGGAAGGGGCCGACCGCTCGTGGGGTGTAACGACGCAAGCACCGCAGCGGAGCGAACGAAGTGAGCGACGCGAGGAGCGCAGCGAGTTAGATCCCACGAGCGGGAGGGGGCTTCCAAGTTGTCTGCAGTCGAGGTGATATCTAATACGATCCCATCAGCAGCACTCATTCGCCCACTCCAATTCGGGGCGTTAATCTGTCCGGACTGGCTCACCCCGCGTAATGACCCTGTTCGCGTTCGACTTCGACGGCACGCTCTCGGACTCGGAGATGACGGTGCTCCTCGGCTCCCAGTACGGCGTCGCCGACCAGATGGACTCGATAACGGAGCAGGCGATGAACGACGAGATCGAGTACGCAGAGAGCCTGCGCCAGCGCGCGGCCCTCCTCGAGGACCTCCCTGACGAGAAGGCCCAGGCGGCCTTCGAGGAGGTCGTGCTCCGCCCCGGCGCCGCCGAGGTCATCGCGGACCTCCGCGAAGCGGGTCACCACGTCGCGATCCTCACCGGCGGGTTCGAGCGCGGCGTCGCCGAGGCGCTGACGAAGGAGGGCGTCGACGTGGACACGATCGTCGCGAACCGCCTGCCCGTCGAGGACGACGCCCTCACCGGCGAGGTCCGGGGCTCGCTGATCGAGGGGACGAAGGACGAGGCTTTGGAGCTACTCGTCGACGATCAGGACCTCGACATCGGCGACACCGTCGCGGTCGGCGACGGCGCGAACGACCTCCCGATGCTGCAAGCCGCGGGCTGGGCGATCGGGTTCGAGCCGAAGGAGGCCGTCGCGCCCCACTGCGACGTCGAGGTGACGACGATGGAAGCACTGCGGGCGGAGCTGATCGCGGAAGGGCACCTCGAAGCCTGACATCGCGGTGCGATAGCCGGTCGCTGTCCGACCGGCTCCCAGTTTTGCACTACCGCGGGCACAATTGGCAAGCACGTGGAGTGCGTCGCTGCTTCCAATGCCGGTCTCCCCGCTGGTCGTCCTCTCCCTCCTCTCCGGCGTTCTCTGCCTGGTCTCGGGGTGGCTCGTCCGGGGCCGGTGGGCGAAACCCGGTGCGCTCTGGTTCCAGATCGGCGCGCTCGCCTCTGCCTGCTGGTCGATCGGGTACGGCGTCGGCCTGCTGGTCTTCGATTCCCGGCTCCGCCAGCTGTTCGAAATCCCGATCTGGCTCGGTCACGGCGTCGGGCCGGTCGCCTTCTTCCTCTTCGTCGCCGCCTACACCGGTCGCCGGACCATTCTGGACCGGCCGATCGTGGCCGGGCTCTTCGTGGTGCCAGCGATCACGATGGTCGCGGTGCTCACGAGCGGCGAGCACGCCCTCATGTGGACTGACTACCGGATCGACGCGGCCCTCGGCGCGGCGACGGTCACCTACGAGAAGCAGCCCTGGCTCTACGTCCACAAGGCGTACTCCTACGCCGTCTTGCTCGCGGCGGGCGCGATCTTGCTTGCGGTGCTCGTCGATCGCGACGCGCTCTACACTATCCAGGCGACGCTGCTGATGGGCGTCGTGGTCTCCCTGGGCGCCGGGAGTCTGGCGTGGGTGATCGGCATCGGGCCGTACCCGCAGGTGACGACCACGCCGCTGCTGTTCGGCTGGGTGTTCGCGATCGCAGCGGCGGTGTTCTTCCGCGCGCCGCTGTTCGACTCGCCGCCAGCCGCTCGCCGGCTCGGACGGGAGCGTCTGCTCTCCGAGTTCGGGGACGGCGTCGTCGTTGTCGACGACGAGGGGCGAATCGTCGAGGCCAACCCGGCGGCGATCGCGTTGCTCGGATCGGCGGCGGACGACGACCTCGTGGGCCGGTCGATCGACGAGATCGGCGGCGTGCCCGCCGACTCCGCCGAGTCCAGCATTCCGCTCGAGCAGGGCCGTCACAGGGTCGAACTCCAGACGGCTTCCGGTCGGCAACCCTTCGAGATCACCATCTCGCCGGTGCGCGACGAGTCCGGGTCGCTGCTGGGTCGCACGCTCGTCTTCCAGGACGTCAGCGAGGAGACCCGCCGCCGGCAGCAACTCTCGGTGCTCAACCGCGTCCTGCGGCACAACCTCCGGAACGACATGACCGTCGTCCGGGCGTTCGCCGAGGAACTCGCCGATTCGGCCCCGGACGAGCGACGCGCCGACATGGCCGAGACGATTCTCGAGGAGGCCGACGGGCTGCTCTCGCTCGGCGAGCAGGCCCGGACGATCGAGGAGTCGCTCGCGGATCCGGATCGGCCGGTCGAGCCGATCGAACTGGAACCGATCGTCGACGACGTCGTCGAGCCCTATCGCGACTCGGCGGAGGTTACCGTCGACGTGCCCGAGGGCTACGTGCTGGAGACGGATCCTCGATCGTTGGCCGCTGTACTGACGGCTGCCGTCGACAACGCCGTCGAGCACTCCTCCGCCGACCGACCCGCTGTGACGATCGCAGCGAACCACGACGCTGGCCGGGCTCGGATCACCGTGAGCGACGACGGGCCCGGGATTCCCGACCACGAACTGGAGCCGATCCGCGCTGGGACGGAGACGGACCTCGAACACGGCAGCGGACTGGGCCTGTGGCTGATCACCTGGGGCGCGGGAAGTCTCGGTGGCGAGGTCAGCTTTCACACCGGTGACGACGCTGGGCCGGGCGACGGAGGGACGACGATCGAACTGGAGCTTCCGGGAACCGATACCTCGGAGCAGTCACCGTAGGCGGCGCGCTAGAATCTTCCCAACGGGATCGGGGCTCAGAACAGACTCGAGTGCACCGGCGGGATCGTGTCCTGTTCGGGCACGTCGCCGTCTGCGTCCGTGACCGCCTTCCCTTCGACGCCCGCTTCGAGGAAGTCCGCCAACGGCGGGCCGACGGTCTCGGGTTCGACGAGGAAGGCATCGTGGCCGTGGTCGGACTCGGCGACGTGGTGGGCGACGCGAGCGTCGGTCTCGCGGAAGGCGTCGGCGAGTTCGGCGGCCTGTGCGACGGTGAAGTGCCAGTCTGCGGTGAAGCTCATGACGAGCGCCTCGCCGGTGAACGCCGCGAGCGCGTCGGCGTCGTCCTCGTAGCCGGAGGCGAGGTCGAAGTTGTCCATCGCCCGGGTGAGATAGAGGTAGCTGTTCGCGTCGAAGCGCTCGGCGAACTTGCGAGCGTTGTAGTCCAGATAGGACTCGACGTCGCGGTAGGGGAAGAAGTCCGCGGCGGGGTCGGAGGGGAACGTGTCCCGTTCGGCCTCTCGCCCGGCAGCCCGCCGGCCGAAGCGCTCCTCCATCGAGGCCTTCGAGAGGTAGAGCACGTGACCGAGCTGTCGGGCGATCTGGAGGCCGTGGGTTGGGTCGGGCTGGTCTTCGCCGTAGTAGTGGCCCTCGTTCCAGTTGCAGTCGCTGGTGATCGCGCGCTGTGCGATCGCCTCGATCGCGAGCGACTGGGCGTCGAGTCTGGGCGCGGCGGCGATCGGCACTGCTCGCCGGACGTCGTCGGGATAGCGGCTGACCCAGTCGAGGACGTTCATCCCGCCGACGGAGCCGCCGACGACGGCGTGGAGGCGCCCGACGCCCAGCGAGTCCAGCACCTCGCGCTGGACCCGCGTCCAGTCGCCGACGGTGACCGGCGGGAAGTCGGTGCCGTAGGGCTCGCCAGTCTCGGGGTTCTCGCTCGCGGGCCCAGTCGTGCCGTAGCAGGAGCCCGGATCGTTCACGCAGACGACGTAGTACTCGTTCGTGTCGATGGCCTTGCCGGGGCCGACGACGTCGGACCACCAGCTCTGGGCCTGGCCCTCGGTCTCCGGGACGTCGGCGAGCGCGTCGTCCTCGTCGCCGTCGAACTGGCGCTTCGCGACGTGGGCGCTCCCGGTCAGGGCGTGGCAAACGAGGACGGCGTTGTCGCCGGTGAACTCGCCGTAGGTCTCGTAGGCGACCTCGAGGTTCGGGATCGATTCGCCGCACTCGAACTGGAACTCCCCGAGGTCCTCGGTCGCTACCGTCGTCGACATGTGGGCACCTCCGCAGGGGGAGTATTGCAGGCTGTCGGTTTCGTGTTCCAGGGGGCGACAGCAGGACGTGTCGCACCGACGGACCGGCGCGGACGCGGAGAGATCCTCATTAACAACACGCATATAGTGCTACATGGATATAACCCTCAGTTACGGCAACATCTGCAGGGGTCCGCTCGACCTCGACGGCATCGCCGGTCTGCGTACGGATTTGGGATCGGACCTCGAGCGCCCGGGTTGCAGGACGGGTCAGACCGGGCCAACGTATTTCGTGGCGTGGTGGGAACTTCGTCCCATGACGGTCATCGTCGGTCCCACGCTCCCGGATCCGTACTCCGACCGGGTCGAAACCGTCTGGGACGACCTCGTCGCTGCGTTCGGCATCGACCGGTACGTCAATCCCTATCCCCACGTCACGCTTTACGCGCTCGACGACGTCTCGGACCTCCAGACGGTCGAGGACGTGGTCCGGGACGTGGCGGCGAATCACGAACCTGTGCCCGTCCACACCGACGGGATCGGCGTCTTTCCCCAGAACGCAGTCTGGCTCCCGGTGGCTCGATCGCCGGAACTCGCAGCGCTGCACCGCGACGTCGTCGCTGCCGTCGGGGACCTCGGCGACGCGCCGGTTCCGTTCTACGACCCTGCGCGGTGGTTCCCGCACGTCGGGTTCGCGCTCGGACTCGAGGACGAGCTGACGGGTGAGATTGTGACGTATTTGCTGAATTACGACTTCGCGTGGTCGTTCGAGTTCGAGACGATCGCGATCACCCGTCCGCCGGAGGAGGGCGACGAACACGAACTGGTGGCCGCGGTCGAGCTGTAGAACGGGGATCGGGGTGGATGCTGTTTCGATCCTACTCCGTTGCCGCCTCGATCCTAGAGTCGAAATCCGTGATGCCGGGGGTTTCGATGCTGCAAATCCAAGACTGGAAAGGGACGATCGCTCCCCACAAACTGTCGACCTCGGAGGGGGTCCCGAATCGCCGGGTGTTCAGTCGACCTCCATTTTCCCTAATCCCAACAGCAAAAACAGCAACGCGACGCCTGCCGTGACGGCTGGCGGGAGAATTGCACCTATTTCGCCCTGATAGCTATCGAGAGCGGTGTAGTAGAGGAAGATAAGCAGGACCGTCAGGGCTGCGCAAACTCCCGAATACCTGAGGTATTGCCGATTCATGCGTTACTGGTATAGGGTATAGTTTCAATACTATATCGATCGCTATTAATGCGGTCCATTGTGATGGCAACTACGCATCCCGCTGGTTCCTTACTACTCCGTCGCAGCCTCGATCCCGGCGTCGACGTCTGCGAGAATGTCGGCGGGATCCTCGATCCCCACCGACAGCCGCAGGAGGTCCGGCGAGACGCCGGCCTCCAACTGCTCCTCCTCGGTCAGTTGCGCGTGCGTCGTCGACGCCGGATGGATCACGAGCGTCTTCGCGTCGCCGACGTTCGCGAGGAAGCTAGCGAGCTCGACTCGCTCGCAGAAGCGCTTGCCCGCCTGGAACCCCTCCTCCAGGCCGAAGGCGATCATGCCGCCGTAGCCGTCGACGGCGGTGCCAGCGCCGCGGCTCGCCTCCTCCGGCGGATCCCCCAGATACCGACGGGCGTTCTCGTGGGTCTCGTGGGATTCCAGGCCCGGATACGCGACCCACGCGACGTCCTCGTGCTCCTGGAGATACTCCGCGACGATGGCGGCGTTCTCACTGTGCTGGCGCATCCGGAGGGAGAGGGTCTCCATCCCCTGGAGGGTCTGCCACGCGTCGAAGGGCGTCTGCTGATTACCGAGACTCCGGACGGCGCGCAGGCGGACTGCCGCGGCGAGCGGTGCGTCTGAAAAGCGCTCGCTGAAGTCCACGCCGTCGTAGGCGGGGTTCTCCCCCGCGAGTTCCTCGTAGCCGCCTGCAGCCCAGTCGAAGTCGCCGCCGTCGATCACCGCGCCGCCGATCGTCGTTCCGGCGCCGTGGAGCCACTTCGTCGTCGAGTTCCAGACCACGTCGGCGCCGTGTTCGAGCGGGCGACAGAGGGCCGGCGTCGCGAACGTGTTGTCGACGACGACGGGGACGTTCCGGGCGTGAGCGATCTCGGCGACGCGCTCGAAGTCGGGCGTGACGAGCGAGGGATTGCCGATCGTCTCGAGGTGGACGTAGGCGGTGTCCTCGTCGATCTGCTCCTCGTAGGCCTCGTAGTCCAGCGTCGGGACGAACCGGGCCTCGATTCCGCGCCGCTCGGCGGTCTTCGAGAGGTAGGTCGTCGTCCCGCCGTAGGTGTCCGTCGAACAGACGACGTTGTCGCCGGCTCTCGCGAGGACGAGCGTGATCGAGTCGAGCGCCGCCATCCCGCTGTCCGTCGCGACCGCGCCGGCGCCGTTTTCGAGGGATGCGAGACGCTCCTCGAGCACTTCGACCGTGGGATTCGAGATCCGGGAGTAGAGGTGGCCACCGCGTTCGAGGGCGTACCGACCCGCCGCGTCGTCGGCGTCGGGGAAGACGTAGGAACTCGTCTGGTAGATCGGCGGTGCACGGGCGCCCGTCGCCGGATCGGGCTCCTCCTGGCCGGCGTGGACGGCCCGCGTCCCGAGACGGTGGCGTCGGTGGGACTCCGGGTCCGGTGTGTCCTCGTCGCTCATGTATCGTGTGCATACGGCGGCAGACTTCTATAACTGCCAGTTACGGCAACACCTGACGTGAACTGTGAAATGAGTGCTATTCTTGGGAATTCGTCAACCTGGTTAATCCCCTCCGAAAGCCCCAGAGCGCTTGACATTCCAGGGCTTGCTGCGCGCTTCGCTCGGCCTTCGGCCTCGCTGTAGTGCTTACGTCGCCCGGGAAGGACCGACCGCACGGCCCCTTTCGAAGTCCCACCCAAAACCGCATCCTCAATCTTCCCCAACCTCCTGTGCTACTCGGGTTCGTTTCGCTCACCACTGCGCTGCTCGTCCACCGGAAGACTCGCTACGCTCGCCTTCCGAGCCTTCGTTCGCTTCGCTCACGAAGACCTCGCACGCTACGCGGCTGCTGACGCCTACGTCGGAGCAAGCTCCGACGAGGTTCGCCTCGCTTCGCTCGGCTCACAGCCGCGAAACGCGCGCCACCACGTCCCACCGGGATTCCGGCCCACGCCACAGCCACAGGGAGGGGCTCCGGAAGGGGCCGACCGTTCGATCCGTCCCCGACGACGTAAGCACTGCAGCGAGCGAATGGGGTGAGCGAGCGAAGCGCGCAGCGAGTCGAGGACGGTCGAGCGGGAGGGGGCTTCCGTAGGCGGCTGCGGCCGGGGAGCTACGATCCACTTCCCAACCAACAATTCCTAGCCGAACGTTCAAGCCGGACGCCCGCCACCCACGAGCCAAGAAATGCGCCGACACTACGACCACGCGCGGGTCCAGGAGTACTGGCAGCACGTCTGGGAGCGCGAGGACGTCTACCGCTGCCCGGATTCGGCCGAGGATCCCACCTACGTCCTCGGGATGTTCCCCTACACCTCCGGGAGCCTGCACATGGGCCACGTCCGGAACTACGCGATCACGGACGCCTACGCCAGATTCCGGCGGATGCAGGGCGACACGGTGCTCCACCCGATGGGCTGGGACGCGTTCGGCCTGCCCGCCGAAAACGCGGCTCACGAGCGACTGACGGATCCCGAATCGTGGACTCGTTCGTGCATCGAGCGGATGCGCGACGACATGGAGGAACTGGGCTTCGGCTACGACTGGGAGCGGGAGATCACGACCTGCGACCCGTCCTACTACCGCTGGAACCAGTGGCTGTTCACCCGCTTCTACGAGGAAGGCCTCGTCGACTACCGCGACGCGACGGTCAACTGGTGTCCGGATTGCGAGACGGTCCTGGCCGATGCGCAGGTCGAAACCGCCGACGAGCAGGGGTTCCCCGACGCCGGTTCAGACCCGCTCGAAGATCCGCTCGATCCTGCCGCAGCCCGGGCTGAAACCGGAGACGCGTCCGACGCGGAACCCGAGGCAGACGACGCCGGTGCCCACGATCACGACGCCGACGACGATGCGGGCGTCTGCTGGCGCTGTGGCACGCCGGTCGTCACGCGCGATCTCGAGCAGTGGTTCCTCCGGACGACCGAGTACGCCGAGGAACTCGACGACGGCCTCGACGAACTCGACGCGTGGCCGGAGGGCGTCCGGAACATCCAGGCGGATTGGATCGGTCGCCAGGAGGGCGCGGAGGTCACCTTCGACGTCCCCGCATTCGGCGACCTCGCCGTCTTCTCCGCTCGTCTCGACACGGTCCACGGCGCGACCTACGTCGCGGTCTCGCCGGGCCACGACCTCGCTCGCCAGCGCGCCGACGAAGACGACGCGTTCGCCGCAGACCTCGAATCCCTTCGCCAGGCCGACCACGCCGAGGACACCGCCGGCGTCGACACCGGACTCACCGCGATCCATCCGCTCACCGGCGACGAACTGCCGATCTACGCCGCGCCGTACGTCCTCGAGGACGTCGGAACCGGCGCGCTGATGGGGGTCCCGGCGCACGACGAGCGCGACCACGCCTTCGCGAGCGATCACGGACTCCCGATCGAGCCCGTCGTCGCGGAGTCCGCGGATGCACCGATCACCGACGCCGACCAGCTCCCGTTCACCGAGGACGGCGTTCTCACAGACGCAGCCGGCGAGTACGCCGGCCTCGAGAGCGCCGAGGCCCGCGAACGGCTCCTCGCGGACCTCGACGCCGCAGCGGAGTCGACGACCTACCGCCTCCGCGACTGGCTCATCTCGCGACAGCGCTACTGGGGTACCCCGATCCCGATCGTCCACTGCGCAGAGTGCGGTCGCGTGCCCGTTCCGGACGAGGACCTTCCCGTCGAACTGCCCGAGTTCGAGCACACGACGGGCAACCCGCTCGACGCGGCGGAGGACTGGAAACAGACCGAGTGCCCCGAGTGCGGCGGCCCCGCCGAGCGCGAGACGGACACGATGGACACGTTCGTCGACTCCTCGTGGTACTTCATGCGGTACCTCTCGCCGGACCTCGATTCCGCACCCTTCGACGCCGACCTCGCCGAGGAGTGGCTCCCCGTCGACGTCTACGTCGGCGGCGAGGAGCACGCCGTGCTCCACCTCCTCTACATCCGCTTCTTCGCCCGTGCCCTCGCCGATATCGGCCTCGCGACTCACCGGGAGCCAGTCCAGCGCCTCGTCAACCAGGGCACAGTCCTCCACAGCGGCCGTCAGATGTCCGAGGCGTCGGACAACGTCGTCGCTCCCCACGAGTACGGCCCCGAGACGACCAGACTGTTCATCCTCTCCGCCGCGCATCCGGAGCGGGACTTCGAGTGGACCGCGCGTAACGTCGGCGCCGCCTACGACCTCCAGCAGGACGTCCACGGGATGGTCGTCGACTTCCTGCAGCGCACGGAGGTCCGCCGCGATCGCGAGCCTCGAGACGACCACCTCGACCGAGCGGTCGACCGCGCGATCGACGCCGTCGCGGACCACTACGAGTCCTTCCGGTTCCACCGCGCCGTCACGGAGATCCGGGAACTCGCGAGTCTCTGTAACCGTTACAGCGCGTACGGTCTCCCACACGACGACGGCTACGAGCGCGCCCTGCAGGCGATCGCCGCGCTGATCGCGCCGCTCACGCCCTACCTCGGCGAGGAGCTGTGGAACCTGCTCCGCGCCGACGGTCTGGTCGTCGAAGCCGACTGGCCAGAACCGGAAACGGACGTCCCCACCGAGGATCGCGCCGCCGAGCGCCGCCTCGTCGACGACGTGCTCGCGGACGTGCGGGAGATCGTCGACGTCGTCGATATCGACGATCCCGAGCACGTCGAACTCGTCGTCGCTCAGGACTGGAAGTACCGGGCCTACGAGATCGCCCAGGAGGCCGGCCGCGACGAGCCGATCGTCGGGAATATCCGGGCCGACGAGGGCGTTCCGGACACCGACGCAGCAGCCGCCTTCGCCGGCGACCTCGCCAGCGAAGGCCAGGGCCTCGAACCGGTGGTCGACGGCGAGCGCGCGCTCGAACTGCTCGCCGACGCCGCGTGGCTCCTCGACGACGAGTTCGGCGCCGAGGTGACCGTCCGGCGGGCCGAGGACGGCGAGGACCTCGCGGCGAAGGCGGCGCCGCGCAAGCCCGCGATCCACGTCGAGTAGTTCGGCGACGTGACGGAGGGGCGGCGTTCGGGAACGCATTCAGGTGCCTCGGCGCCGAACCGTCGCTCATGGCCTACCAGTTCGAGTGCGCGGCACCGGAGTGCGTGTTCCTGATCCGGGCCGCCGACCAGGACGAGGTCGTATCGCAGGTCCAGCGACACTCCCGGGAGCAACACGACAAGTCACCGCCGCCTGCCGAGGTCGTTCGCGAGCGCATTGAGACGGTCGAGGTCGAGTGAGCGGCGGCGCGTCGAGATACTCGAGCGCCCTCCGCTCGGGCCGTCGGCGAGCGATCCGATTGCGTGGCGCCCTCCTCGCTCGCCACGGCTTGCACTAGTTCGACCTCACCGCTGCAGTGCGTCCTCCACGAACGTAACCGCCCCAGCCGCCGACTCGACGGGCTCGGCGCCCTCGACGTCGTGACTCCCGAGCGTTGCTACCGGACTCCCCCGATCGAGGGCCAGCGCGATTTCCGAGAGCGTGCCGTACTTCCCGTCGATGGCGATCGCTGCGTCGCCGTTCCCGACGACGAGTGCGTTCCTGGCGTTGCCCATCCCGGTCGCGATGGGCACGTCGACGAACTCGTTTGCGTCGGCAGAGTCGTCGGTGGGAAGGATACCGACCGTGCGCGCCGGGTCCTCGGCTTCCTTCGCGCCGCGGCAGGCCGCTTCCATGACGCCACCGAGGCCGCCACAGACGATCTCGTGGCCGCGTTCGGCGAGTTCGCGGCCGACTGCTTCCGCTCGTTCGCGATCTTCCTCGTCGACTCGCCCGCCCCCGATGACGCTGACGCGCATGGCTGGCACTGTGACGGCCGCCCGCTCAAGCGTTTCGCCGGCGTCGATCGCCGAGGTGCTACTCGACCTCGTCTGCCGTCGAGCGATCGTACGCCCCTTCTCGTTCCAGTTCGCCGCGTCGTTCGAGCACGCTCGGCGTGCGACAGATCCCGGACGCACCGGTGACCTGCGGGACGGTGCAGTTGTTGCAGTCCTCGCACACCGCCACGGCGTCGGGGTCGGACAGGAGTCGGGCGGGCAGCTCCGGCTCGGCGTAGAAGGGCCGCGCCATCCCGGCGAGGTCGCAGGCGTCGCCGAGCAGGGCGTCGATCTGCTCGCGCTCGCGGAGGCCGCCCTCCAGCAACACGGGAACGTCGACGCGCTCGCGAACCCGCCGCGCGAGGTCGGCGTTCCACCCCGGCTCGGAGCCGAAGCGGCGCGCCTGGAGCCAGTTCAGCGCCTGGACGAGTCGCTTCTGCAACCGGCTACCGAACGCGGCGTCGTAGCCGGCCTGGAACTGCTCGTCGTTCCAGGAGCGCTCGGGGTACTTTCCGCGGACGATGCTCATGTCCCACGTCACGGAAGTCCGGACCGGCACGAGGCCGTCGAACCCGATCGCGGCGAGCCGTTCGCAGATCGCGACCGCGTCGTCGTCGGTGAGGTGCCGGTGGACGATCCGCGGGGCGGGCCGCTCGGAGGGAACCTTGGTCACGATCGGTACGTCCTCGCCCGCTCGCTCGCGAATCTCGTCGTGAATCGCTTCGAGCAATCGAACGCCGTCGGCGAAGCGGTCGCTCCGGCGGTTGTAGAACGGCGACAGGAACTGCTGGAGGATGCCCATGTTTGCGCCGGCGAGGTGGATGCCGTCGTAGCCAGCGTCGACGGCGCGGGCCGCGGCGCGGCCGAAGTCCGCGGCGAGAGCCTCGACCTCGGCCGTGGTGAGTACCTCTGGCGAGAAGTCGAGCACGCCGATGCGGTCGAGGAGGCGGAACTGCCAGGGAAGGACAGCGGCCGCCGCCTGCGTGAGGTCGGGGTGCTCGGACCGGTACTCGGCGTGCCAGACCTCCATGCTGCGAAGGCCGCCGTGGGCGAGCTGGCAGAAGATCCGGCCACCGTGGTCGTGGACCGCGTCTGGAACGGGTGCGAGCCCGGTGACGAACGAGTCGTCGGCGAAGCGGGTCATCCCGGGCGCCGCGCAGCCGCCCTCGCTCCGGACGATCGTCGCGCCCTGGAACACCAATCCGGCGCCCGCGGCCGCGGCGGGTTCGAGTTCCGCAACGAGTCGCTCTGCGGTGTCCTCGTTCGTTCCGGCACACTCCAGCACCGGCGCTCGATAGAGTCGGTTCGACAGCTCTAGGCCGCCGAGTTCGACCGGGTCCCGCAGCGTCGGCATTGGCGGGCGTTGGAAGCCGATCGGCAAGAAGGCGTCCCCGACCGGGGCCGAGTTGCGGCAATTCAGTCTGCCGACGCCGCGGTTGGCCTGCCCAGGGACAGCCGGAGGAACGCCGGCGCGGCGATCAGGGCGATCGCGATCTCCAGGCTACCCGCGACGAGGAACGCCGCTTCGTAGCCGCTCGCGTCGGCGACGGTCCCGCCGAGCAGGAAGCCACCCAGAAAGCCGACGCTCCCGAAGAGGTTGAACCCCGCCATCGCGCCGCCACGATCCGTGGGGTCGGCGAGATCCGTGACCAGGGCCATCGTCGCTGGAGCGACGAGCGCACCGAGGACGCCGACGAGTACCATCCCTGCCGCGGCGAGCGCGATCGAGGGTGCGACCCCGACGGCGATCACCCCCACGCCGTAGCAGAGCGACCCGGCCACGACCGGGATGGTCCGTCCGATCCGATCCGAGAGCGCACCCATCGGGTACTGGAGCAGGGCGAATGGGGCGAAGAAGGCCATGAGGACGAGACCGGTGTCGCCGGGCCCGAGACCGAACGCGTCCTGGAAGTAGAGCGTGCCGACGAGCGCGAAAAAGCCCGCGGTGAACCGGTCGATCAGCCCGAAAGCGTAGGGGACGACCAGCGGCGGGGTCCGGCGGACGACGGCAAGTGCCTCTCGGGGCGATCGGTCGCTCGCCGGTGCGCGGTCCTCGACGAGCGTGACGAGCAGTGCGACCGCGGCGAGGAGGAGGGCGGCGAACCCGAGGGGCGCGATCGGATCGAGTTCGGAGAGCTGGCCGCCGACCGGCGCGCCGAGCGCGGTCCCGACGCCGATCGCGATGCCTGCCGCGCCCATGTTCTTCCCGTGGCCGCCCTCGAGGTCCATCAGCATCGTGATCGCCAGCGAGAATGCGCCGATGGTCGCCGCGCCCTGGACGACCCGCAGGAGGAGGACGCCGGTGAACGTCAGGTCGATCGCGGCGGGGAGCACGGCGAGCGTCGCGTAGCCGATCGCCGCGCCCGCCGCGCCGAGGACGATCCAGGGCACGCGCTTTCCCGTCGCGTCGGAGACGGCACCCCAGACCGGGACGCAGACGACGAACGCGCCGAACTCCGCGGCGAGGAACCACATCCCCGCGTCGAGTTCCGTCGTCGCACCGAGCGCGGTCACGAGGTCCCCGATGCCCGGGTAGAGGAGCACCTGCGCGAAGAGGACGGCGGCGACGACGACGGCGAGGAGCGTCCGGTCCCGGCGGACTGTCACACCGGGGAAATTGGCAGGGTTCGGGGATAAACGCCGCGTTCGAACTCGCGTTCGCCTGGGAGGGGAACCGGTGGCGTAAAGCCGATTCCGCAGCATCCCCGTTCCATGGGCGAGCCACTGGAGCTACGCGAAGCACAAGCACGCGAGGTCGTCGACCGGCTGGCGGAGGAGTACCCCGACAGCACCATCTCGCTGCACTTCTCGAATCGCCTCGAACTCCTGATCGCGGTGATCCTCTCCGCCCAGTGCACGGACGAGCGCGTGAATGCCGAGACGGAGCACCTCTTCGAGAAGTACGACTCCGCCGAGGACTACGCCGAGGTGTCCCAGGAGGAACTCGCGGAGGACCTGAACTCGATCAACTTCTACAACAACAAGACCTCCTACATCCGGGAGGCCTGCCAGATCATCGTCGAGGAGCACGACGGCGAGGTGCCGGACACGATGGAGGAGCTCACGGAGCTCCCCGGCGTCGGCCGAAAGACCGCGAACGTCGTGCTTCAGCACGGCCACGACGTCGTCGAGGGGATCGTCGTCGACACGCACGTCCAGCGGCTCTCTCAGCGCCTCGGACTCACGGAAGAGTCCCGCCCGCCGGCGATCGAGGAGGATCTAATGCCGGTGGTGCCGGAGGATCGCTGGGTCCAGTTCACGCACCTGCTGATCGACCACGGGCGGGCGGTTTGCTCCGCGCAATCTGTCGACTGCGAGGCGTGCGTGCTCGCGGACATCTGTCCCTCCGAGCAGGGCGACAGCGAGGTCGACCTCGCGAGCGGCGAGCCCTGGTAGCGCCCTGCCGTCGCTTTCCGCACAGGCTTCGCGAGCGAGCTACCCGAGCAGGAAGCGTTCCCAGCGGAGGAACAGGATCACGAGTCCGAGGAGCCAGGCGATCAGCCAGGTGAGCACGTAGCCGAAGACGCCGACGCGGAGGCGGAACCGCCACGCGCCCATGTTCTCGTGAAGTTCGGAGATGTCGACGTCCTGATCGGGGTCCTCGTAGAGCGAGTGTGCGCGCTTGGCCCGGAAGATGTGGAAGATCCCGGTGAGCGCGAACAGCAGGAGGGCGTAGGCCTGGAGGCCGAAGAATGCGTGCATCGCCACCGTTCCAGTGAACCCCTCGATCAGCCGCGGAACCATCCAGGTCACGACCGGCACGGTCGTCAGCGTGAGGCCGACGCTGATGAACTTGAGGTGGTGCGTGAGCACCGACCACGTCACTACTTCGGCGTCGATCACGATCCACGCACCGTAGAGGTAGAATGGGAGACTCGCGGTGACGAACAGCGCGACGACCGTCGCGATCTCCGTCGATTTCGGTACGCCGTCGATCAGGCCGCCGTAGCTCGCCAGCACGCTGGCGCCAACGAACAACTCGGCCGACGACGCCACGGCGTCGATCGACGGTCCCATCGCCATCGAGTGGCGGTTAGCGCGACGCATTGAAAAAGGGACAGACACGCCCCGGGGACTGAGAACGGATGCCGGGCCGCGGTGCGGAGCAGCGATCGTTGTCAGCGGTCGGCGAGATAGCCGCCGAGGAATCCGAAGACGATCGGGAAGCCGATCGCGGCGAAGAGGACCCCCTCGCCGGTTGTAGCTGCGATGCCGCACCACTCGGTCAGGAAGACGCCGAGGAACATGACGCCACCGTAGCCGGCGACCACCATCGTGCCGAGCGTGCCGAGGGCCTCGTTTGACATGTCGACGTGGCCGTTCGAACGGGCGATCGATCGACCGCCCACGAACGGCCCCAGTGCGGGAATTAGGTAGTAGGCGGTCGTCGGGCGGCCACCATCGGGCAACATGAGGTGGTTGAAATCGCCCGTACCCCCGGTGATCGGAACCGCGTGGGCGTCGTAGAACGACCAGGTGATCACCTGAACGAAGGCGCGGGACGACTCGAAGTCGGGGAGGCCCGAGCCGTCCGAGGAGATCAGCAGGAAGTCTTCGACCATCGCGAGGACGACCACACGAAGGAGACGATCAGAGACGAGACGCCGTTACGGCCGCGAAAACTCAGGGGAAAGTCCCAATCTCGTCCTGAATTTCGTCAGCATCGAAGGTCATCAGTGGACCGATGGCCCACGCCGGATAGGACGACGAACCGTCACCCTAACGGCACGCGCGGCCGAACGGGTACCCAATGACCGACTCGCCGGATCCCGCCGCTTCCGATCCTCCGTCCAAGGACGGTGCCTCGACGGACGCGGCGTCCGGAAGCGAGGCTGCGGACGCCCTCGACGACGGTGCGGTGGCTGCCGAGTCCGACGGGCATTCCGCCGAAGCGCGGGCCGCCGGGACGGAGGAGTCCGAGGAACTCGCCGAACTCCGCCAGCGCGTCGAGGAGGAGTACGACTTCGAGGACTTCGGGCCGGCGGACATGGCGCAGATGGACCCGGAGGAGTGGGACGTGGCCTTCGACGCCGATACCTGGATCACGGGCGAGGCACTCCTCGACCGCGTCGAGGCCGACCTCAAGAACCGGGTCGCGACACGGAACGTCTTCGCCGTCGTCGAGCGAGTCACCCACGAGGGGCAGCCCTGCGTCCTGGCCTACACAGATTCGGGGTACGCACTCGTCGAGCCCGACGGCTCCGTCGAGGGCTTCGGCACCGTCCTCCGCGATACGAAACCGGTCGTCGCGCTCTGTTCGATGGAGAGCTACGACGTGGCGCCGATGCCCGACGAGGACTACTTGCTGCCCCATCCCGAGGAGGTCCCGGAGGGGAGCGACGAACTCGGGAACCTGATGATGCAGGTCGTCGCTGGCGTCCTTTCGCTCGCGGGCGTCCTCCTCGTCATCGCTTCCTTCTACGCGGTGGCCGCTTCCTATGGCGCTCCCGGCGTGGCTGGGCTGACCAACGCCGGCGGGGGTGCACTCGCGGTGACGATCGTCATCGGGTTCGTCTTCGTCGGCGTCGGCCTGACGCTGTTCGCCACCGTCGCGAACGCCCGCCTGTCAGACGCGTTCCGTGCGGAGGAGTACCGCGAGCGGCTCCGCCGGATGGGCCTCGACGACGGCGAACGCCCGGCGTTCCTGCCGACGGAATCGACGACCAGAGAGTTGACCGACGAGGATCGCGGTGAGGCCTGACCCGTACGGATCGATTCGTGGCGATCACGCCGTTGACTCGGATCCGCGAGGTGGCGGATCCGGACCCGCAAAATCAGGGGGTCGTCACCTCGTCACAGACGCCGAACAGCCCCGACGGATCCGATCGCATCGGTGGCTTTAAACGCGACCAATCCCGAGCGTCAGGCTGTATGAAACGGCGGGACTTTCT
This sequence comes from Salinarchaeum sp. Harcht-Bsk1, assembly GCF_000403645.1. Taxonomy (NCBI): domain Archaea; kingdom Methanobacteriati; phylum Methanobacteriota; class Halobacteria; order Halobacteriales; family Natronoarchaeaceae; genus Salinarchaeum; species Salinarchaeum sp. Harcht-Bsk1. The sequence goes on along the minus strand of NC_021313.1, from coordinate 680,417 downwards.
CCGTACAGCCGGCGGGGCAGCCGGGGCCGCGACGGCAGCGAGCGCCGCGGCGTCGCCGGCCTCGGCGGAGGGCGGAGTGAGCGCCATCCAGGACGACGGTGGTAACACGACGCAGTCCGGCGGGAATCAGACCGACACCGGCGGGAATCAGACGGACGGCGGCAACCAGAGTGCCGGCGGCGGCCTCCCCGGTGCCGGCCAGACGCAGACGATCACCGCCGGACCCGGCGGCGAACTCGTCTTCGACCCAGCCGACGTCGAAATCCTGCCCGGAACGCAGGTCGTCTGGGAGTGGGATTCGGACACCCACAACGTCGTTCCCGACGGACAGCCCGAGGGCGCGAACTGGGAGGGACACACACCAGTCGAGAACACTGGGTTCACGTATTCGCATACGTTCACCGTCGAAGGAACCTACGACTACTACTGTGAGCCACACCGAAGCGCCGGCATGGAAGGGAGCATCACCGTCACCGCCGACGCTGGTGGCGGTGCCGGTGGCGGCGGGTACGAGCCGCCGGATCCCGAGCACATGGGCATTCCCATCCAGAAGCACTTCGTCGGAGCGCTCGCCTTCATGGGCATCTTCGTGACGCTCGTGTTCACGTTCTACCTCCTGAAGTACGGCGAGTCCGCCCACACCGCGGCACCGAACAAGAGGGACTAACATGGCAACGAAAGGAAGCAACTACGGCGACATTCACCGCTACGAGCCCGCCCGCGAGAGTCTCGCTGCGGCGATCGCGATCGTCCTCCTGACGGTCATCGAGGTCGCGCTCACCGGCCTGTTCACCTACGGCCTCGTCGAGGGCTGGGGCATCCGCGAGTCCGGGAACATCTACCTCGGCACGCTCCTCGGCCTCCTGTTCATCAACCTCGGCATCATCCTCGCGCTGTATCGCAAGGAGTTCCTCCCGGACGTCATGATCGTGAAGAAACGCCGTCGCAAGTGGGAGGACCTCTACGTCACCGAGGACAGCGTCGACGGCGACACGCTCGGGGGCGACCTCGGCGAGAACCTCAAGCGCGCCGTCTACCCCTACTACAAGAAGTAACCATGGACGACCCATACGACAAATACCCCGAAGATTCCGATCGCAGGCGTTTCGTCAAGGGCGTCGTCGGTGCCGGCGCACTCACGGGTGTCATCGGCGCCTCCGCGTCGCTCGTCGACATCAGCACCGCGCCCCCGGGAGCCGGTGGTGGCCCGACGGACTACATGGGCATCGAGAAGACCGGGGGCCCGGCGCCGCGCGGGATGCCACAGATTCCCCTCGAGTACGACTCCGATGGCAATCTCAAAGGTGTCTGGCCCGAGGTCGAGATGCAGGAGATCGGCGGCCGTCCGGTTCCCGTCGCGGAGATGGAACTCGGTGGCCGGACGTACTCCACGACCTGGTACCAGTACTGTGGCTCCCAGAACAACCCCGCCATCAAGCCCGACGCGGACCTCGACAACACGATCCGCTACACGGCCAACCCGGCCTACGAGTGGCAGTCCAACGCGGTCAGTGCCGGCGATCCCGTTCGCAAGGAGCACTTCGAGGACTACGCCGACTGGGGCAACAACATCGGCGAGGGCGGCGTCGGCAAACCGGCGAAGGTCACCTGGCGCTCGACGGAGCTCGAGCCCAAGAACCGCATCCCGGTCCAGCTGATCCGGAGTCCGCTCATCGAACGGAAGGCCGAAAACGACGACTGGCTCGCAGCCAGCACCGTCGACGGCTTCATGGCGGTTCACAACCAGTGTACGCACTTCTGCTGCGTGCCCGGGTTCAAGGACCCCGACCAGACCGACGCGCTGGCCTACAACGCGGGCGACAAGATCTACTGCCAGTGCCACCAGTCGGTCTACGACCCGTTCGCCATCATCCAACAGGACATGATCGCGCTCCCGCGGTCTGAATAACAATGAGTCTGGAACGCACCGACGAGTTCGACCGCGGCGACTGGCTGCAGAACAAGGACCTCTCCCGCGTCGAGCGGACCTACCTGGTCACGCTGATGTGGCTCGACAAGCGGTTCCGGCTCGTCGATTACCTGGAACTGCTGGAGGACGCGTACTACAAGACGAACCTCCAGATGCCCAAGAGCCACACCGAGCAGTACAACCTCGACAACAAGTTCTGGTACTGGTATCCCCTGTACTCGCTCGGATCACTCTCGATCATATCGTACGTGTTACTCGCGATATCGGGCGCGCTGCTGGGCTTTTACTACTCCCCATCGGCGACCGCGGCGGCGGGCGAGGAAGCCACGATCGCGTACAACCAGATCGTGTTCATCCAGACCGACCTTAACTTCGGGTTCATGCTCCGGTCGATCCACCGGTGGGCGGCCCAGTTCATGGTCGCAGCAGTCTTCCTCCACATGATCCGCGTCTACTTCACGGGCGCGTACAAGGAACCCCGCGAGCTGAACTGGATCCTGGGGGTCGTCTTGATCCTGCTTACGCTCCTGTTCGGGTACTCCGGCTACGTGCTGCCCTGGAACCAGCTGGCGTTCTGGGCAGCACAGATCGGGCTGGAGATGGCGCTGTCGGTGCCGCTCATCGGCGAGTGGGCAGCACAGCTGCTCTTCGGCGGGTTCTCGCCAGGGGCACCGACGCTCATGCGGATGTACATCCTCCACGTGTTCGTGTTGCCGTTCGTGGTCACCAGCCTGATCGCGATCCACGTGGGCATCGTCTGGATGCAGGGCATCGCGGAACCACACTGATCGACCAATGTCTGAAACACCTGATTCCGACGAGGTTCGCACTGACGGTGGAGCGATTACGCCTTCGGACGACTCGCCGTCGTTCCGCGAGCGCAAGGAGCGCACGGACGGCCTCTCCCGGCTGACCTACGAGTACTTCGAGCGTTCTCGCCGCGAGGACGAGGTGCTCCGGGACGACTCGGACTACGTCGAGCGCGACGTGCTCGGCTTCCCGGCGTGGCCCCACGAGATGATCCGGAACCTCTCGATCACGAGCTTCTTCGTGGGCGTCATCCTGTTCGTCGCCGCGTTGATGCCACCGCCACTGGAGGCGCCGGCGAACCCGACGTCGACGCCCGCGGTCATCCTCCCCGACTGGTACCTCTACTGGTCGTTCGGGATCCTCAAGACGCAGGCGCTCAACCTCGAACTCGCGATCCTCGGCGGCCAGACGCTCGCCACGGACCGCACGTTCGCGGTGCTCCTGCACGGGCCCATCATCCTGATGTTGTTCCTCGTGCCGTTCCTCAACAAGGGAAGTGCGCGACGGCCCGTCGAAGAGCCGTTCTGGGCGGCCGTGGGCGTGTTCGGCGTCGTCCTGTCGTTCACGCTGAGCCTGCTCGCGATCAAGAACCTGATGGCGACGCGGGTGCCCCTGCTGACCAGCCACATGCAGCTCTGGCTGAGCTTCGCGCTCCCGATCGTTACGGGAACGATCACGTACGCGGTGCTCAAATCGATGCAAGAGGGGTACATGTACGACCTCAACCGTCGGTACTACCGTCTGCGGCCGCCGCGGTAGCCGGATGACCGACGACCGTACCGACGACGAGCGACGTTCCACCGACGCTGCTTCGAACGATCCTTTCGAACCCCCAGAACCCGGGAGCGACGCGCCCGCCAAGCGCGCCGGCCGTCCGGAGGTCGTCGTCCCGATGGATCTCTACAAGACGATCACGGTGTTCTCGACACTGTTCGCGATCGCGCTGGTCGTCGGGGGGATGATCGCACTCGACGCCGCGACGGGTCGCGCGAGCCGCGCCGTCGAGGACGTCAACCTCCCGATCGCGTTCCTCGGCGTCGCCGCAATCGTCCTCGGTGCCGCGACCTACGCCTTCGCTGCACGGTTCCGCGCCGAGGGAATGGGAAACCCTAAAGACGGCGACGACGAACGATAAGCCAATGGCTGACGAATTCATCAAGGGCTTCGGGATCCTCTCCGGCGCCGGGATGATCTGGATGATCCTCGCGGGCTGGTACCGGACGCCCAGCTTCGGCGGGCGCCAGCTCACCGCGCCGGTGTCGCCGGCGTCGAACATCTACGAGCAGATGGCCTACCTGCTGATGGACGCGATGTTCTGGTTCATGATTCTGGGCCCGCTCACGTTCTGGATCCTGATCCCGGTCGCCCGAGAGCTCCGCGCTGGCTACGCCGGCAACGGCGAGTAAGCGACGTCCGCTGTTCTCACGCGTTCGATTCGATCGCCAGTCGATACTCCGCGCCGTGGAAACGTCTCGCTGCTCGTGGCCGACGAGCGGCCTCTGCGTCGGTCCGGTGAAACCGTCCTCCTCGTGCCGGATCAGTCCGTGAGGTCCTCGACGTCCTCCAGTTCCGTCGATACGTCGTCGATGAGGGGCACCTTCGAGGGGCCGGCGCGCCGCACGATCACGACGTCGTAGTCGTCACCGGTCGCAATTCCACCGCCGACGCTCCCGAGTGCGGTGATCATCCGACCGGCGTTGTCGCTCCCCACGAAGACCATCGAAGCATCGACTTCGCGGATGACGCGCCGGAGCCTGTTCTTGATCGTTCCGACGGGCGCGTAGCGGTCGACCAGTTCGTGGCGGAACGTCGCCGCGGGATAGCACGCTTCGACCTGCGAACCCAGGCGATCCAGGATGGTGTCGAGGTCGTAGTCGCTGCCGGGGTCGATCCAGCCGTGATTGGCAGCGTAGTCCGCGTTGCGTTTGGGAATGACAGTGACGGCGAGCACGTCCTCGTCGAGGACGGTCGCGAATGCGCCCGCACGGACCAGTGCGGCCTTGGCGAGGTCCGACCCGTCGAACGGGACGACGAACGTCATGGCTGAGGCGAGGGTCAGGACGGACATATACCTGTCCGCCGCGGAACGGCGGGCGCATCGGTCGCGTCGCTGACGAATCGGAGTAGACCGCAGGAAGGACCGCAACGAATCAGTCTCGGTGCTCGACGCGGGGTCTCGCTCGGAGCGGCCTCACCCGCCGATGACGCCCCAGAGCGGGTCGACGATGAAGCGGAGCGCCTTGTAGCTGATGTAGGTCGCGGCCACTGCCCAGGCGGTCAGCGCACCCTTGGGAACGTCGAGCGAGCGATCCGTCCGGGCCTCGGCCTTGCGCGCCTCGAACTCGAAGAAGTCGGTGATGATCACGCCGATGACGAGCACGACGACGATCGTCCCGGCTTCGAACTTGACCGTCGTGTAGTAGACGGCAGCGAGGAACAACAGGGCGTTCGAGATGGTGTGCGGAGTGAAGCGCGCCACCGCCTCGGCGCCGCCCTCCTCGTACTGACTGACGTGGCGACGATGTGCAACCTGCCGCGTGATGGCGTTGAGTAACACCAGCACGAACAGCACGTACGCCGCGTGCGGATAGAGGAGATCCAGCGGCCCGAAGATCGAGGTCGGATCCATGTTCGATGACAGGGCGGGCGTCCCATTAGTGTCTTTCCAATCGTGGGTCCAGAACGGGACGACAGAACCGCCAGCCGGTGGGCTGCCGACGCTACGCCGGACCGCGGACGCTCTGTTCGGTCACGAGGACCCCCATTGTAGCGGCCGGTCGCAGCGACAGCGTTGCGCCTCGCCCCACCGTCGTCAGCACCTCGCCGTCGGCCTCGACGGTGACCGCGGCCTCGTCGCGCTGAACGCGAACGGTCACTCGTTCGACGGGAACGACCCATCGATTGCGATCCGTGCGGAACGGCGCGACGGGAACGACCGCCAGCCCTGTACCCGGTTCGAGCAACGGCCCCTCTCCCGCTGCAGCATAGCCGTGACTCCCGACGGGCGTCGCAACGACGACGCCGTCGGCGCGCACGGTGTCGAGGTGACCGCCCCCGGCGCGGGCGATCTCGAACTCCGATATCTTGGCCGGTTCGGCGGTGATCAGCGTGACGTCGCGGTACGCGGTGGTGTGGATCGCGTCGTCGACCGCGACCTCGAGTAGCGGTGCCGCCTCGGTGGTCGCCTCCCCTGCGACGACGGCCTCGATCGCTCGATCGGCTTCGTCGGCGGGGACGCTCCGGAGTCCCGGATCCGCGTCGACCGGGAGGATCGGCACCGACGGTCGACGGGTGGCAGCAGCACGTACTCCGTCGCCGCCGACGGCGACGACGGCATCGACGCCCGACGATTCAGGATCGCTGCTGGCAGCGAGGAAGTCGCCGAGCGCCCCAACACGAGCCTCCGCGCCAGCGGCTTCCACGGCGTCCACGAGGTCCTGCCGGGCAGCCGCCTCCGTCGTCGGCACGCCGATCACGGAGACGGCCTCGTTCATGTCGATCGCTATGCTCCCCCGGGTTATATGCGCCGTGGACCGTGCCCGTCGGGCGAGGAATCGCCAGCAATCGCGGCGAATATCGCCATCGCGGACCCCTGGCCTGTGTCTGAACCTTTTTGCACCTCGCCACTGCACTCACTGGTATGCGGGAGACCCTCGCCGAGTGGCGGTCCGTGGTCGACGAGGCCATCGAGGACGTCCTCCCACGGGAGATCGACGAAGCCTACCTCGAGGAGTACTTCGGCGAGCCCACCTACAGTTACGACGCGCAGGCTATCCAGACCGCGCTCGCCGATCCCATCTGGGATCTCCTCGATCGGGGCGGCAAACGCTGGCGCGCGGTGCTCTTCCTCGTGCTCGTCGACGCCTTCGGCGAGGACCCAGAGGAGTACCTCCCCTACGCGACGATCCCCGAGATCCTCCACAACGGGACGATCATCGTCGACGACGTCGAGGACGGCGCGTCGAAGCGCCGCGGCGAACCCGCGCTCCACCACGAGTTCGGCCAGGACGTCGCACTCAACGCCGGCAACGCGATGTACTTCATCCCGCTGAAGATCATCACGCACGACCCCGGCGACCTCGGCGCCGACACGCGCCTGCGAGCCTACGAGATGCTCATGCACGAACTCAATCGGACCCACCTCGGCCAGGGGATGGACATCTGCTGGCACAACGAGCGGGAGGTACGCATGGACGAGGCAGAGTACCTCGAGATGTGTGCGTGCAAGACTGGCTGTCTCGGTCGCATCGTGGCCCGCCTCGCGGCGATCGTCACCGGCCAGGACGAACAGGTCGAGGAGGCCGTCGCCCGGTACGCGGAGCAGGTCTCGATCGCCTTCCAGATCGGCGACGACATTCTCGACGTCGAGCACTCGCTGGGCGAGGCCGGCGAGTTCGGCAAGGAGTTCGGCAACGACGTCCGCGAGGGCAAGAAGACGCTCATGGCGATCCACGCCATCGAGCACGCGCCGGCCGAGGAGGCGGAGCGACTCGCCGCGATCCTCGCGGCGGACGAGAACTCCGGCGACGAAATTCTCGAGGCGATCGAGATCCTCCAGTCGGCCGACAGCGTCGCTTTCGCTCGCGAGACGGCGCTCGACCTCGCGAGCGACGCCAGGGGGCAACTCGACGACCTCGACCTCGCGGAGGGCCCGGAGGCGGACCTCCGTGCCTTCACGAAGTTCGTCGTCGACAGGGACGTCTGATTTGGCTGCCGTCGCCCGAGGCCACCGAGTTCGCTCGCCGTCGACGGAGACGGATGCGGTTGATCGCCGTCGACGAGGACGGTTGCGTTAGATCGGCGGCGACAGCGACGTCGGATCCCTGGTGCCCGATCGCTCGGAGCCGACGTTTCGAACCGAAACCCACTTTCGGGAACTCGCCGGTGCTACCAGTAGATGCACGGCCGACCGAGTGACCGGTCCGCCCCCAACTGGAGCCACCTCCGGCTCCATGGTGTGACGTGAACGCGGATCGACGCGTGCTCGCCGCCGTCGTCGCGAGCACCTTCTTCGTCGGCTTCGGCGGCGGGGTCGTCTTCCCGATCCTGCCGAACCTCGGCACCGTCCTCGGGATCTCGCCCTTCCTGGTCGGCGTCATCCTCAGCACGAACCGCTTCGTCAGACTCGTCGCCAACGCGCCGGCCGGTGCGCTGGTCGATCGGATCGGCACCCGGACGCCGTTCGTCGCTGGGCTCGCGATCGAGGGCGTCGCGACCACGGGGTACCTCCTCGCACTCTGGATGGACGCGGCTGGCCCCGTGGGCGTCGCCGGCGTCGACGTCACCGCCGCCGAGTGGTGGTTCATCCTGGCGCGCGTGCTCTGGGGCCTCGGTAGCGCACTGGTGTTCGCGACGGCCTACACGATCGCGACCGACGTCTCCTCGGGCGGTTCCAGGGGGATGGACATGGGCATCGTTCGCGGCGGCATCCTGCTCGGTTTTCCCGCAGGGCTCGTGATGGGCGGCGTCGTCAGCGACCTGGCGAGCGTCGAAGCCGCCTTCGGGATCGCCGCGGCCTTCGCGCTGTTCGCGAGCGTCCTCGCCCACGTCTCGGTTCCCGAGACGCACGTCGCGAGCGAGCGATCGTCCGTGAAGCCCTGGGAGGTCGACACGGCGATTCCAACCCTGACCGTCGGCGCGGTGAACTTCGCCGTCCTCTTCGCCTACATCGGGGCGCTGTTCGCGACGCTGGTGCTCTTCCTGGAAGCGATCGACGTCGGCGTCTTCGGCCTGAACGCGCAGGGGTCCTCGGGAGTCTTCATGGCCGTGACAGTCCTCGCCGCTGCAGTGAGCATGCTCGGTGGCGGCAAAGCGAGTGACCTCAGCGACTCCAGGGTGCCGATCCTCCTGGGCTTCCTCGGGGTGTCCGTGATCGGGTTCCTGCTGCTCGCAGCCGTCGACGCAGGGCTCTTCGACGGCGTGGTGGATCCGGCCGTTGCGCTCGTCGTGGGCTGCGTCTTCGTCGGCGCCGGCCAGGGTGGCGTCAGCGGGCCGATGACGGCGCTCCTCGCGGATCTCACGCCCGCCGAACGGACCGGACGCGCGATGGGGACGAACAACGTCTTCGGCGACGTCGGTGGCGGCCTCGGGCCGCTGATTTCGCTCCCGCTGATCGACGTGGTCGGATTCGGTCCGATCTACGCGGCGTGTGCGTTCCTCCCGGCGATCGCTGCCGTCGTCCTCGTCGTGGGCGTCTACGCAGAAACAGGATCGGTCCGCCCTGGAACCGCGTCCGTCGCGACGCCCGGCCCGGCCGCCGAGGAGTAATCCCTGCTGGATGTCGGTACCGTCCAGAAACGGTCGGCTGCCGTCGGCATTTCGCCCACCGATCGCCGTCGATCGAACGCACTCGACCGGCCGCCTCACCCACTTCCCCCGAAGTGATCGACCGTCGCAGTCGGCCCGGATCGGGCTCGACTACGCGGTCTGGTTGCCGTCGTCGCTGGCGTTGTCGTCGTCCGTCGCCGTCGCGTTGCTGTCGTCAGTCGTGCTCGTGTTCCCAGCGTCTCCGTCGCTCGTGTTCTCGCCGTCGGAATCGGTGGTGTTTCCGCCGTCACCGTCCGTCGTATTTCCGTCGTCCGTCGAGCCGTCACTGCTGCCCGACTCGATCTCCTCGTAGCTGACCTCCGTCTCTGAGGCGACCGGCTGGAACAGGAACGAGCCGTTGCCGCGCTTGACCGGCGTGAAGTCCGCGAGGAAGGTAGTGCGGTAGCCCTCGCGCACGTCGAAGGACTCGTTGAACTTCAGGGGTGCGTTGCCGGGCGTCTCGACGCTCGCTTCGCTGCCGTCGGTGAGCGTCCCACGGATCCCGCCGATGTCGAGCTGGAGGAACTGGTAGGTTCCAACCGAGAGTTCGTGCTCGCCGACGAGCTGCTGGGCCTCGCCCTGGAGCTGGGTGAGGTCGGCTTCCTGCGACTCGTCGAACTCGTAGTAGGTCCGGCCGTTGCCGTCCGCTTCACCCGCTTCATCGTCGTCGCCCGCTTCCTCGTCTTCCGCTTCGTCCTCTTCTTCCGCTTCGGCTTCTTCCTCGTCGTCCTCGGTCTCGTTCTCGCCGTCATCGTCATCCTCTGGCGGCTCGGCGTCCGTCACGTTGCCGTCGTCCTCCGTGGTGTTCTCGGTCGTCTCCGTCTCGTCGTCCTGGGACCCGGAGGCCTCGTCGCCGCTCGACTGCTGATCGCTTCCGCCCGGGGAATCCTCGGGCGGCCCGCCATCCTCTTCCCCGGCGTCGGTCTCGTTCTCGCCGTCTTCGACCTCAGTATCGTTCTCCCCATCCTCCACCTCGGTCTCGTTCTCGCCGTCTTCGACCTCGCCGTCGCCATCGGAGCCGCTGACCTCGGGGCCGACCCAGATGCCGTCGATGGTCACGATACAGGACTCGAAGTCGCCGATGTCACCGGGGTTGTCGGAGACAGCCGTGGAGAGCAGTCCCGTCGCGGACGAGTCGCCGGTCCCGCCACCGGAGCCACTCCCGTCTCCGTCGCCGGTGCCGGGAACGCTACTCGAACACCCCGCGAGGCCGGCCGTCGCCGCGGCGGCGAGGCCGCCTGTCAGTCGCATGTATTCGCGTCGGTCGATCAACGGAGGATCTTGCTGTCCCATACCCACTCCCTTGAGCCTCGGGTACATCAACCGGGACGGCCCTCACCCGAAATTCAGCACGCTTAATCCGAATTTCACCCGGTTGAACGGTGCTGAACGGTCGCGAAAACGGTCGGCCGGCTACCTGTATATGAGTATTGTGGCCGACGGGGCGTCTGTGGAGCCGTGAGAATCGGTCGTCCGCGGTCGTTGGCTCAGGCCACGCGCTCGAGCAGGTTCATGATCGCGCCCTTCTGCTGGACGCCGACCATCTGTTCGGCCTGCTCGCCGTCGGCGAAGACGATCAGCGTCGGGACGCTCCGGACGCCGTAGGACTGGGCGACGCGCTGGAGCGCGTCGATGTCGAGCTTCGCGACCGCGGCGTCGCTCTCGGCGGCGACGTCCTCGACGATCGGCTCGAGCATGTCGCAGGGGCCACACCAGTCCGCGTAGAAGTCCACGAGGACGACGTCGTGGGTCTCGAGGAGCTCCTCGAAGTGGGCCTCGTCCTCGACGTGGATCGGCTCGTCCGGGGCGTCGCTGCCCGTCGCGGCCTCGACGAGTTCCTGGCGCTTCTGCTCGCGAATCGCTTCGACCTCGCTGTCCTCGGTGTCACTCATCGACCGGTCGTACGGCCCTGTACGGAAAAACACTGACGCACGGGTGTCGGCGCGATGCACGACCGCCACTGCGTACCACGATTGCGTCGTCCGCATCGACGGGGATGGACTGCACGCACGGTCCGAAACGCTTAGTGGGGCCGCATTCCCATCCCCGGGCATGATCGACCCGCTGTTGCTCGTTTTCGGCTTCGGTCGCGAGGACCTGATCGCGAACGCAGGGATCGCGGGCGGTATCGCGATGTCACTCGCCGTCGTCGCGATGCTCGTCGTCTCCGTGCTCCCCGCCTACTCGGAGTCCTGGGCCGAGCGACTCGGTACGTCGAACACAACGCCCGCCGGCCCGGACCCGAAGGAGGTCATCCCCGGCCGAGACGAACCAATCGAGGCGCCCGGCCAGGCCGACGTCGTAGCCCCCGACGCCGCCGGCGACGACACGCTCGAGAATACGGGTTCCTCGGCGATTCCTGAACCCCAGACCGCGGGCGCGGACGAGGAGTAGCGGTCCGTCCAGTCCGATCCGTCGTCACCTACTTTCTCTCGGTCGGTTCGACCTCTCTCGGCCACTTCGAAATCTCTCGGCCAGTTCGACCACGCTGCGTCAGTTCGGCAACTCTTGGTCAGTTCGGCCCTTGGCCAGGTCGCCCATTTTCGGTCAGTGTGACCGCTGCTGGCGCTCCGCTACGTGGCAGCGCCCTTCGCTCCCAGCAGCCGCTCAACTGAAGAACTGCAGGAGGTCCTCGCGCTTTTGGTCCCGGAGGTGTTCGCCGACGGCCTCGGTCATCGGTTCGATCGAACCGCGCTTGGCCGTGATCGGCGCGATGGTGTCCTGCCACTGCTGCCAGGGCGGGTGGAGCCCCAGTCGCTCGGCGATCGCGTCGAGCGTCTCGTCGCGGTCGTCGGCCTTGTCCATCTTGTTGACGGCGACGACGGTCGGGATGCCCAGTTCCTGGAGGAAGCCGAACAGCTCGACGTCGTGGGGCACCTCGCCGCGATCCGCGTGGCGGTCGATGATCTCGACGGCGCTATTCGCGTCGAGGACGAGGATGCCGACGAGGATCTGATCCGCGTACTCCTCGAGGTACCGAACGATCGCGGTCTTGATCTCCTCGCGACGGTCGGCCTCGACGCCCTCCATGAACCCGAACCCGGGCAGGTCGGTCAACACGAAGTCCGGGCCGGTCCAGTCGTAGTGGTTCGCCGCCTGCGTGACGCCCGGCCGCCGGCCGGTGTCGAAGCTGTGGCCGGTCAGTTCCCGCATCAGCGTCGACTTGCCGACGTTCGAGCGTCCGAGCAGGACCACTTCGGTGGATCGATCCGGACGCTCTTCGATCATGGACCGTTTTGGTACCCGTCCGGGATAGGCGACGCGGTTCGACTCCGGCGTAGCGGTGCCGTCCTGACGGAACGGCGTATCGGACTGCGTTGCGTGGCCGCACGAGGGGTCGGCCGAAACGATTACCGCCCGGAGCGTCGAGTCGGCCACCATGAACGGCACCTCCTCACGATCCATCGGCCACGTCGTCGGGCGAGCGCTGCTCGCATTTCTCGATGCGCTCGTGGCTGGTTCCGCCGCGGCGCTCGCTGCGTGGTTCGCCGTCCCCGTGGTGTGGGTGAGTACCCGCCTCGAACTCGTTGCGCTCGTCGGGGGCCTCGTCACTGGGGTCGTGCTCGCGGTCGCGCTGGCACTCGCTGGCCGCGGACAGCGGCCCTTCCCTGCGACGCGGCTCGCGAAGGGTGCGCTCGATCGCGTCCCACTCTGGATCTGATCCCCGCCTGGCACTGGCACCGTCCCGGGGCTGCCAGCCAACCACAGCTATATCAGGACACCGGGCCACGCATCCCTCGTGCGACTCGTCCAGGTAACGATCCCGACCGGCAAGCGGCAGGCGGTCACCGACGCGCTCGAGGACGAGGGCGTCGACTTCGTCCTCTCCGACGAGACGAGCGGCCGGGAGTACGCCGCCGTGGCGCACTTCCCGCTGCCCGCCAACGCGGTCGAGCCGATCCTGGAACGACTGCGCGAGGCCGGCCTCGACGAGGATGCCTACACGATCGTCGTCGACGCGAACACGGTGATCTCCCGCCGGTTCGAGGAGTTGGAGACGGAGTACGCCGAGGACGCCGACGAGGATCGGATCGCGCGGGAGGAGTTGGAGTCGGCCGCGGACGGCCTGATGCCGACGTCGCGGAACTACTACGTGCTCACCGTCGTCAGCGCGATCGTCGCGACGGCTGGCCTCCTGCTGGATTCGCCTGCGACCGTCGTCGGGTCGATGGTCATCGCGCCGCTCGTCGGCCCGGCCCTGGCGGCGAGCGTGGGGACGGTGATCGACGACCACGAGCTCAGGGTGCGGGGCGTGGCCCTGCAGGCGTCGGGGATCGCCGCGGCGATCCTCAGCGCGGGGCTGTTCGCTGCTCTCGTCCAGGCGGCGAATCTGGTCCCGCCGGGGCTCGACGTCCTCGCGATCGACCAGATCCGCGAGCGGCTCGCCCCGGATTTCCTCTCCCTCGCGATCGCTCTCGGTGCGGGAGTCGCCGGCGCGCTCTCCCTCTCGACGGGCGTCTCGGCGGCGCTCGTCGGCGTCATGATCGCGGTCGCGTTGATCCCGCCCGCTGCGGTCGTCGGGATCGGCGTCGCCTGGGGTGAACCGGCGCTCGCGACGGGCTCGGCGGTGCTCGTCCTCGTCAACGTCCTCTCGATCAACCTCTCGGCGCTCGCGGTGCTCTGGTACCAGGGGTACCGGCCGGAGTACTGGTTCCGGGAGGACGACGTGCGAACGAAGACGCTCACGCGCATCGGGGTGCTCGCCGCCGTGATCCTCGTCCTGTCGGTGTTCCTGGGCGGGGTGACCTACGCTGGCTACCAGGGCGCCGTGGCCGAGGAACAGATCAGGGAGGAGTCGGCGTCCGTCGTCGCCGAGCACGACGGACTGCGGGTGCTCGATGTGACGGTCGAGGAGGACTCGAACCCGCTCACTGGCAGGCCGGACGGGGTCGTGATCACCGTCGGAAAACCCGCGAGCACGGAGCCACCGCCGATCGCCGCGACGCTGGAGCGTCGGATCAGCGATCGGGTCGGCAGGAACGTCGACGTCGAGGTCCGGTTCGTGGACGTGCAGACCCCGCCGTGAGCGACCGTCCGGTGAGATGAGCGTCGTACAGTGGAATGAGGGATCTTTCGGTGTGACGAGCGACCGTTCGGTTGGATGAGCGACCGTTCGGTTGGATGAGCGACCGTTCGGTTGCATGAGCGATCGCCCGACAAGCTGCATCGTCGGCCGAGAGGCTGCCTGCTCGTTCGACAGGCTTCGTGATTGTTCGATAGGCTGCCTGATCGGCCGACGTACTCGGCGAACTGCCGGCTCCCGTTCGAAGCGCGCACTGCGTCGGGCTCGGCCCGCGTTCAGCCGTCGTAGGGAAGCTCGGGCTCGAAACCGATCCGCTCGACTGCGTCGTCGAGCAGCTCGTCGAGGCCCTCGTCCCCGGTCACGCTGACGTAGTGGTCGGCCTCGACGTCGGTCGAGAGATCGCTCTTGTTGCAGACGGAGACGACGGGGACCTCGAACTCCTCGGCGACGTCCTCGTAGAGTGCGACTTGGTCCTCGATGGGGTAGCCGGCGGCCTCGGAGGCGTCGAGGAAGACGAGGACGCAGTCCGCGAGGTGCTCCAGCGCGCTGACCGCCTGGGTTTCGATCTCGTTGCGCTCCTCGGCGGGCCGATCGAGAAGACCGGGGGTGTCGACGAGCTGGTAGCGGACGTGGTCGCGCTCGAAGTGACCGACGCCGATGCCGGTCGTCGTGAACGGATAGGCCGCGGTCTCGTTCCGCGCCCGCGTCACGGCGTTGACGAAGGAGGACTTGCCGACGTTGGGATAGCCGGCGACGACGATCGCCGGTTCCTCGGGGTTCAGTTCGGGCAGCGTCCGGAGGTGCTCGCGGGCGTCGCGGATCAGCGTCAGATCGTCGTCGACCTGCTCGACGACGTCGGCGAGCCGTGCGAACGCCTGCTTGCGGTGCTTCCGGGCGGTGTTGCCGCCGCCGTGGACGCGTGGCTGGTACTCGTCGCGAAGCTCGGTGGCCTTCCGGCTTGCCCAGCTCACCTGTGAGAGCGCCTGCCGGAGCGCGTCGATCCCGGTCGTCTCCTCGACGTTGCCCTCGCCGTCCCGCGTCCGGCGGACGACTCCCTCTCCGGCAAGTACGGCGTCGGCGAGTTCGTAGTAGAACGGGTCCATCAGCTCGAAGTCCGGCCAGCCCTTCACCACGTTCTCGAGATTGTCGCCGATCACGTTCGCCGCCGTCTGGAGCATCGAGAGCTGGGCGTCGACGCCCGACTTCGCCCGCCCCGCTCGGGCCGCCCGGGAGAACGCCTGGTCCTCGAGCTCCTCGGCGGTCGGCGTTCCGGGGAGCCCCTCGAATATCATGGCCGTTCGTAGTCAAGCGAGCGACAAAAGGCCACGCATCCGTCCTCGTGGGCGATGGGTATGACACCCGGACTACCGCTGCCGATGCCCAGGCCGCGTTCGAACCTCGGGCTACCCTGCCGGGGTCCAGGTCCCGGAGACCCACTGGCAGGCCGACGGACAGGTTTAGGACCGGTCGACCGATAGGACGCGCCAATGCGACGACGCGACGTGCTCGCTGGACTCGCCGGTGCTGCGGGAGCGATCGGGGTCTACGGCGCTGCCTCGGTACTGACGAGTGGGGATCCTGGCTCGTACGAGCCGCTCGGCTCCGTCGACCTCGAGGGCACGCGGGAGCTGGTGTCGAGCGACGACGGCTCGACGGCCTTCCTCGCCGTTGACGACGGCATCGCGACCGTCGATTGCTCCACGCCCAGTGACCCGACGGTCCTCGCCGAACGCCGCGGCGTCCTCGCCGACGACCCCGACGGGCCGCTCGGCCTCGTCTGGGACGTCTCGCTGTCGGGCGATCGCCTGCTCGCCGCCGGTCCCGCCCAGCCCGTTCCCGGCTCCGCCCTCCAGGCTGCCCTCCTCTTCGACGTCGCGGATCCGGCCGATCCGCAGCTTCTCGACGTCTACAGCACGGAGTTCCCGATCCACAACTGCTATCTCGAGGACGGGTACGCCTACCTCACGGCGTACGACGGGGAGGGGAACCCCCTCGTGATCTGCGATGCCGGGGATGGAGTGCTCACGGAGGTCGGTCGCTGGTCGCTGTTCGACCACGATCCCGCGTGGTCGGACGTCCACACGGCGCTCCGGCAACTCCACGACGTCACCGTCC
Organism: Salinarchaeum sp. Harcht-Bsk1; assembly: GCF_000403645.1. Lineage (NCBI taxonomy): Archaea > Methanobacteriati > Methanobacteriota > Halobacteria > Halobacteriales > Natronoarchaeaceae > Salinarchaeum > Salinarchaeum sp. Harcht-Bsk1. Next base: position 664,233 of record NC_021313.1, on the reverse strand, counting down.
AGGACGGCGTCGCGTACCTGCCCTACTGGGACGCGGGAACCTACCTCGTTGACGTGAGCGACCCCACCGCACCGAGCTACCTCGGACACACCAGCGTCCGCGGACGCTCGGCGATGACGGACGTCGGACTCGTCGAGATCCAGCGGGGACTCCTCGCGCCGCCGGGGAACAGTCACTTCGTCACCCCAGACGAGTCCGGCGACCTGATCGCCGTCGGTCGGGAGGCCTGGGCGGTTCCACAGGGCGATTGCTCGGTCGGCGGCCCCGCGGGGATCGACCTCTACGACGCGAGCGACCCGACCGAGATCACCCACCACGCGACGATCGACCCGCCCGAGTCCTACGCGAATACGCGGAGCGGCTGGTTCACGACCGCGCACAACGTCGACCTCCGGGACGGCCGGTGCTACTCCTCGTGGTACTTCGGCGGCGTGAAGGTCCACGACGTGAGCAATCCGGGGGCGCCCGAGGAGCTTACCTGGTGGCGAAAGCCCGAGGAAACGTCGTTCTGGACCGCCCAGCACGCCGTCCCCGGCGAGTACTTCCTCGCGAGCAGTGCCGACGACGCCGCCGGCTACGCCGATTCGATCCCCGGCCGCGTCTACGTCTTTCCGGATCGCGAGGGGCGCCAGCCGAACGCGCCCGAACTGACGGCGCCACCGGAGGGCGAGCAGCGACTTCGGGAGTGCTGAGCGCGATCCTCGCCCCCGTTCGACGCGAGCTTACACGATCCGCCGGGTTTCGGGGAATTCGGATACCCACCACGGGTGGGACTGGAAGGGGCCGACCGGTCGACCCGGCCCCGACGACGGAAGCACTGCAGTGAGCGAGCGTAGCGAGCGAACGAAGCGCTCAACGAGTCGCGGCCGGTCGAGCGGGAGGGGGCTTCCAAGCTGTCTGCTGTCGCTGTCACAATGCGGTCCATGCGTGAACAAACGACAGCGTTCGACCCTTTCCCAAACAGAACCTCTTTCCACGCCGACCACCAACCCCGATACATGAGCGAGGTCCGCGACGAGGAACTGGCCGAGCGGGTCGAGGAGTGGCTCACTCGCCAGATGCCGATCATCCAGATGCACGGCGGGACCTCGAACGTGCGAAAGGCCGACCCCGAGACCGGCGAAGTCGTCATCGAACTCGGCGGCGGCTGTGCCGGCTGTGACGTCGGTGACATCACGTCGGGCAACATCGAGCAGGAGCTGATCACCTGGGACGAGATCGAGGAGGTCACCGTCCGTGTCCCCGAGAGTGGCGAGTCCTTCGGCGTCGATCAGGAGGAGTCGATCATGGGTATCGACCGGACCGAGGGCGGCCGCGGCGACGTGAAGGGCAGCCGCTGGTCCTGAACGGGTCGATCGATTTTCGGTGTCGCTACTCGCACCAGAGGTGTCGCCGCTGCGGATCGGACGTCGATTCCAGTAGTCGAAACTGCAGGGAGAACGAGCGAAACAGCTTACCGACTGCCGAGCTTCTCGCGGCTGATCTTCACGCCCGCCGGCGTGACGATCAGCTGGTCGTCGCCCTTCTTGACGATGTCGCCGCCGACCTCGTCGGCGACCTGCCGGAGGTCCTCGACGATGTGCTCGGTCGTCTGGTCCTCGGTGCGCAGGCGGGTGATGTCGGCGACGACGAGGTGGCCGTCGTAGACGGCGTCCTTGATCTCCAGTGCGTCCTGCTGGTCGGCGATCTCCGCGACGTAGACTTGCATGGAGGCGTCCTCGACCGTGGTGTCGACGCCGCCCACGTCGAGCTCGGCGTAGTCGTCGAGCTCCCGGGAGCCCCGGCCGCCGAGGATCTTGCTCATCAGTCCCATAGGCGTCCGGACCGCCGGAACCGGTAAAGGTCTTACGTCAGACGGAGTCTCGCCGTCTCCCGCGCTCTCTCTGCGCGCATCCCTCGTCCAGACCGTGCGATATCTTCGCTCGTCCCAGCGCTCACGGTGCTCCGGTGTGAACGCAATGCTATGACATTCAGTATCTGCGTCCGGGAACCGTACACCGACCCCGACGGCGAGGAGCAGTACCGCTTCGGCGTTGCCGTCACCACCAGGCTCGCCGCGGTCGGAACGCTCTGCCCGTTCGCGAACGAATACGGCGCCGTCGCGACCCAGAGCCTGGTCAACGTCGAACTCGGCGAGCGCGGCATCGAGTACCTCGCCGACGGACTCCACGTCGAGGACGCCCTCGATGCCCTCCTCGCCGCGGACGAGGGTTCGGCTCAGCGCCAGCTCCACGGCGTCGACCGCGACGGCACCTTCACCTTCTCCGGCGAGGAGTGCAAACCCTGGTACGGCCACCGCGAGGAGGACGACTTCACCGTCGCCGGCAACCTGCTCGTCGGCGAGGACACGATCGACGCGACCGCCGAGGCATACGCCGAATCGCGCCACGACGAGCCTGCTGGCCCTGCCCGCCCCGGCACCGACGGTACGGACCCGGCGCCGCTCGCCGAACGACTGATCGACGCCCTCGAAGCAGGCCACGAGGCTGGCGGCGACAAGCGCGAAGAACTCACTGTCCAGTCCGCCGCACTCATCGTCACCCGAACGGAGGACCGCGAGTTCTCGCCCTCCTACGCGGACCTCCGCGTCGACGCCACGGAGACGCCGATCGACGACCTCCGCGAGACCTACGAACTCGCCCACGACAGCTACGTGCAGACCCTGGAACGCTATGGCGACGCCTACGAGGAGGACGATATCGACGCCTCGGGCGAGGAGTGAGGACAGCCGCCGCCACAGCGGGCGCTACCTGCGGTCGCCTACGCGATCCAACGTATCGTAGCTTCCCTCCCTAACCGTCGTCGGGTGAGTCTGGGAAAGGTCCCCGCCGTCTGCTATCGCGGTGTCGCAGCCAGAGAACGATACTACAGCAGCCCTCAGACCACGAACTGGTACAGATCGTCGCCGACGTGGTGGACCGACTTCACCACCTTCCCGCTGTCGCCGACCATGTCCTCGCCGCCGACCATCGCGCGGCCGATGCCGAGCACTTTGCCGTGTGACTCCTCGGCGATCGCGACGAGGTCACCTTCCTCGATCGATTCGTCGGCCTCGACGATCCCCGGCCGCATCACGTCCGCGCCGTCCGAGACGAACGACACAGCGCCGGCGTCGACGGTAACGACGTGGGTCTCGGGCTCGAACCGGTTCGCGCCGCGAACGGTCAGGAACGGTTCGGCCTCGCCGGCCTCGTCCTCGACGTAGAGGACGTCCGGCTCGCCGTCGACGAGCACGAGGTCGAACTCGCTGTCGGCCAGTTCGACGAGTTCGTAGCTGTCGCCGTCGACCTCGACGCCCAGTTGGTCGGCCATCGCGTCCTCGATCGCGGACACCTCGTCGCTGCGCAGGTGGTGGCGCGAGCTGATCTCCATTACCCCAGTGTCGGGCGAGGCTGGTCCTATGCCTTGCGCTTGCAGCCGGCCTGGAGAGCCTGGGAGCCTCGGGAGACAGCGGATCGCCAGGGCACTGGGTCACTCTGCGAGTGGACCGTAGTGCAGGTCGCGGGCGATCCCCGCGCCGATCGCGAGCAGTCCGAGTACCGCAACGACGCCGCCTGCGAGATGCCACCGGCCGACGAACTGTGCGGCTTCGAGTGTCCAGAGGCCGGCGAGCAGCGCGAGTCCCCCCGCGACGATCGACTCGATCGATCGCTCCATACCACGTCGTGCGTGCCCGTCCCCTTCGGTGTTCGGTGCGCTGGGTCGGCCCGGACCACTGTGTACGCTCCGGCCCGTTCCACCGGTCGCGGGCCCTCCGGATCCCGATCAGTCGTCACGTCCCTGGCCATCGGGGGTTCGTCGCCGTAACGGGCATCCGTCTTCCGTCCCAACCCGTCGAGTATGAACCCACCGACGCTGGTCTTCGACGACGACTGTGGCTTCTGTACGTACTGGGTGGAGTTCGTCGCCGAACGCTCCGACGTCACGATCGTGGGATTCTCGGAGCTCTCCGAAGACCTCCGCGAGCGGCTGCCCGAGGACTACGAGGAGTGTGCCCACCTCGTCACCGACGGCGAAATCTACTCCTGTGGCGCCGCGATGGAGCAGGCGTTCCTCATGACTGGCCTGGGCGGGCCGGTCGCCGACGCCGTCCGGTTCGCCAGCGGCTTCGAGGAGTACGACCGCGTTCGCGAGGCGGGCTACCGGTGGGTCGCGGACCACCGCGCCACGCTCGGGAAGTTCGTCTCGCGACCGCCGCCGGCGCGGAGCGGGGACTGAGTCCCGCTCGGTTCGTCGATGCAGCCTGCCTCCCAGCGTCTCACTCAACCGCGCTGGAGCTCCTCGACTGCCACCGGGGGCACGTACGTGTTGACCTGATTTCGCACCCACCAGTCGCCGGTTTCCGCCCGCTCCTCGGGCGTGGTGTACCGGTAGCGATAGCGCTCGACGCGGACGTAGGTCGGTGCATCGCCGTCGAAGGGATCCGTCTCGAGCAGCGCCAGGGTCGCCTCGTCCGCAGCGAGTAGCTTTCCGAGGAACCGGGTGAACCACGGAACCCGGCGTGGCGTCCGGCGCATCGCCGCGAACCAGAGTTGCCAGTCGAGTCGGAGGTGATACGGCGCGACCTGGCGTGGCCGCTGGCTCACGTCCGTCGGCTTGCCCTGGAATTCGTAGGTTTGCCACTCCGTGTCCTCGGTAATCCGCTCGTCGGTCGTCCCCTGGATCACGAGTTCGTGGCGATCGCGCGTGATCGAACCGAACGCGCCGTAGGTGTTCACGAGACTGAGCGGGTCGTAGGCAGTGTTCATCACCTGGCGCTCGGAGAGCATGTTCTGGACGGGCCTGACGCTCAGGAACGCGACCACCAGCGCGAGCGCCACTGCGGCGATCTGGAGGGGAATCAGCGGCGACGGCGCGGCGCCGACGGCACTCGGGCCTGCCGGTAGTGCCGCCGTGATCGTCCCCACCGGAACGAACGCCGCGGCGAGGACGCTGTCAGTGAACGCCGCGACGGCCTGGACGATCGTCAGCGCGTTGAGCCAGGAGAAGTTCCCGGTCAGCATGAGCCAGGCCTGGAAACCGACGATGGCCGCGCCGCCGAGACTCGCGTAGGGCTGGGGCGCGAACAGCAGGAAGGGCACGGCGAGTTCGACGACGTGGTTGCCGAGCACCTCGACGCGGTGGAATCGATCCGGGAGGTGGTGGGCGAACCACGAGACGGGATTCGGGATCGGCTGGGTCTCGTAGTGGTAGTCCATCGCGGTGAGGTCGCGCCAGCACTCGTCGCCGCGGAGTTTGATCAGCCCCGCTCCGAACATGTTGCGGAAGCAGACCCACTTCACGAGCCAGACGACCACGACCGGCGGGCCAGCCGGGCCCGCGCCCAGGAACACCGCGAGGAAGCCGGTTTCCAGCAACATCGACTCCCAGCCGTAGCCATAGAACAACTGCCCGGCGTTGACGAAGGAGAGGTAGAGGCCCCAGAGGAGGAGCCAGAGCGCCATCGACGCCGGAATCGCGGTCCAGCCGGGGAGCCAGACCGCGAGCCAGTACGGCCCCGCGAGCAGCGCGACCGCGGAGAGGGCGACGCCGCTCCAGGCTGCGATCCCGATGGCGCGGTCGCTGGGGACGTAGTAGAACAGGCTCGGGCGCTCGGCGAACTCGGCGTGCTCGACGTAGCGATCGAGGGGCAGGATCCCGTCTTCGCCCGCGAGCGGTCGGAACTGGGTGGCTGCGACGAGGAAGGCCAGCAGGTAGAGGAGTGCCAGCCCGCGCTGGAGGAGGAAGCGAACGAGCCAGTAGTCCTCGGGGCCGGCGAACACGGCCGGAGGGTGCGCCCGCGATCGACGTAAGCGGTGGGGTCGACGGCCACGGATAGATGCAGGAGCCCGCTGTCCATCGCGAGATACAGCCCGATGCCAGGGAGTTATCTGGCGGCGGAGCGATGGTTCGAGCGAGCATGCGATTCGTCGAAGAGATCGTCGTCGACGACTTCCTTCCCACCGTCCGGGCGATGCTCGCCGAACGGCTCCTCGAGGCCGGGCGAACCCAGCGTGAAGTCGCCGAACTCCTCGGAATCTCCCAGAGCGCCGTCTCGAAGTACGCCGGCGGCGGGGTGGAACGCACCGAACGGATCGAGTCGGACCAGCGCGTCCGCGAGACGGTCGACGAACTCGCCGACGGACTCGCGAGCGGCGAGATCACCCGCGTCCAGGCGCTGATCGAACTCGAGGTCCTGATCCGCGAACTCGAGGACGGCGACCTGCTCGCGGCGATGCACGAGGCGGTCGTCCCGGAACTCTCCGAGCACGGGGGCGCTTTCCGCGTCCACGACCCCGACAGCGAACTCCGCACGAGCGAGCGCACGCTCGCCTCGCTCCGACGCGGCCTCCGCACCCTCGAATCGACGTCGGGCTTCGCTGGCCTCCTGCCGAACGTCGGCTCGAACCTCGTGGCCTGCGTCCCGGGTGCGACGACCATCGACGACGTCGCCGCGGTGCCGGGGCGGATCGTCGACGTCAAGGGCAGAGCGACGGGCTCCGGGGATCCGGAGTTCGGCGTCAGCGAGCACGTCGCGGGCGTCCTCCTCGCCGCCAGGGAAGCTGGCAGCGACGCCCGCGCGGCGATCAACGTTCGGTACGACCCCGAGATCGTGGCGACGCTGGAGTCCCTCGGCCACGAGACCATCGAGTTCCCCGCTGAAGAGCCCACCGACGAGGCCGTCGGCGAGGTCGTTGCGTCGAACCCCGACGCGACCGTCGCCTACCAGACCGGCGGGTTCGGCGTCGAACCGAACGTCTACGTGCTCGGACCGGACCCGGAATCGCTCGCGCAGACGATCCGAGAGGTCTGCCGAGCATGAGCGACACGGGCGGTCAGAGCCGTCGTGCCTCTTCTGGGTCGCCCTCGAGGTCTGCCGCCCGATTCCACGGCTCCGATCAGCAGCGTCTCGCGCAGGATGCCGACGACGCGACACGGTTCTACGACCGCTGGGCGAGTCTGTACGATCTGCTCGCGACGTACGCGCCGTTCGTCGGCCGGCTCCGCCGTCGCGCGATCGACGCGCTCTGCCTCGAACGTGGCGACACCGTCCTCGAGATCGGCTGTGGCACCGGTGCGAACCTCCAGCTGCTCGCTCGCGAGGTCGGTCCCCGCGGGACCGTGATCGGGGTCGACCGCTCGCGCGGCGTGCTCGAACGGGCCAGGCGGAACGCGCGGGGGTACCCCCAGGTCGAGGTGCTCCGGGCCGACGGAACGCAACTGCCGCTCGCCGCGCCCGGGTCCGAGACCGGACCGGAGGACCCCGGACTCGACGGCGTGCTCGCGACCTTCGTGGTCGGGATGCTCGAGGAGCCAGCTGCGTCGGTCGACCAGTGGATCGACCACCTCGGGCCCGACGGTCACGTCGCCCTGCTTCACCTCCGGCGGAGTGAGCACGCCTTCGCGCCGCTCGCGAACTCGGCACTGTCCGTGGCGACGATACTCTCGACCCCTCCGACGACGAAGCTTCGCTACGAGCGCGACCTGTCACACGCGCTGGACGCTCGCGTGCGAGCGGCCGGGGACGTCGTCCACGAACGGACCGACCCGACGCTCACTGAGTCACACCTGTTCGATCTCGTCGAGCTTACGGCCGGCCGACGGCGCTGAACGCCACGCCGTGGAACGACTTTTCGGCAGCTACAGCCCCTCGTGTGCTTCGATGCGCGCCCGAACGTCGTCGGGGATCTGCACGGTGGACTCCCCTGCCTGGTCGAGAAACACGAGCGTGGTCTCCGCCGTCGCAGATCGTTCGCCGTCGGCGACGATCTCGTAGCGCATCGGCACGCTGCTCGTCCCGAGTTCCGGCACCTCGGCGGTCACCGTGACCGACCCGTCCGTCTCGATCGGGCGCTCGAAGTCGATCTCGATGTGTGCGATGACGAACGTGTAGTCCTCGAACCCGACGTCGAACACCCGATCGAGATACTCCAGGCGTGCCTCCTCGACGTAGGTCGCGATCACGGCGTTGTTGACGTGGGCGAGGATGTCGAGGTCACGGTAGCGAACGTCGATTTCCGTCGTGATGGCCATGCCTGGAGATCGGCGGGCCGTGGCATCAACCCGGCGGTGGGCGAGGTGCTCGCCGGCGCCAGGGGAGCGGTACAGACGATCTCGAAGCGGGAGTGAGTCAGACGACTTCCAAACGGGACGAGGGCCGACGACTTCGAAACGGGAGGAAAGCCGACGACTTCGAAACGGGAGGAAAGCCGACGACTTCGAAGCGGCGCTACCGGCCGTAGCGTTCGGCGTGCGCATCGCAGAACTCGGGCTCCCGAAGTTGCGCATCGACCAGATCGGCCTGATAATGGGCGTCGAACAGTCGGCAACCCTCGGCGTCGCAGAAAGCCTCGCCGGTATCGAGGAGGTGGAACGCTGCAAGGACGTACCCACACAGCGCCTCGGTCGTCCGTGGGTCGTCCTCGATCAGGAAGTCGCCCTCGACCTGGTTCTCGAGCACTTCCCGGGGCGGCGAATCACCAGAGAGCAGCGCGTGCCGCTGCTTTTCCTTGTAGTAGGCCTCTGGCTTGGCGGGCGCCTCGTAGAGGCCCGGTACGGAGACGATCGCCGGCTGGCCGAGCACGGCGACGCGCTTGTGCCAGCGGCCGTCGTGATCGCCCCAGGTGCCGATCGCACGATCGAGGAGTGCGACGTGGGCGTGTTCGAGTCCGGATTCCGCCGCTGGCACCGCGGCGTTGAGCGCCGACTGGACCTGGGTGCCATCGTAGAGTACGCCGCCCTCGCGTTCGGGGTCCTCGAGTGCGCGTTCCTCGTAGCGCACGATTCCGAGCATCGTGTTCCCGGTGGCGGGGTCGTGGGGATCGGCGACTCTCGCCTCGGCGAAGCGCTCGGGGAGGTCCTCGGTACGGTGCACGTCGAGGAACCGATCGCGGACCGCGACGTCGGCGTCGATGCGCGAGTCTAGCCACTCTGCGATCGGCTCGACTTCAGCGACCGTCGTCGGCGCAGCGTACAGCGACACGCGATCGACCATTACGTGGTAGTACCACCCGAAGGTTTGTGAGCGCACCGCTTCGTCGGACCGGGGTTGCCCGAGCGTCGGGTCCACATTGTTTGAGTCGGCCACGAAACCGACGGGTTCTGGAAGATTCTTACGGGACGGCGACGCAGTCCGACCAGTGCCCGGAGACCCACGACGGAACCTGACCGAGGGCAGCCTCGCGCGGCCGCTGTTCCACCTCGCGTGGCCGATCGTCACGATCCAGCTCCTCCAGGTCACCTACAACCTCGCGGACACGGTGTTCCTGGGGTGGTACGATCCGACGGCGGTCGCCGCGATCAGCCTCGGGTTCCCGATTCTCTTCCTCCTGCTCTCCGTCGCGGGCGGCTTCACGACCGCCGCGGCGATCCTCGTGGCGCAGTACACCGGCGCCGAAGGGAGCGAGGACGCTGGCCGAATCGCCGGCCAGGCGATCGCGTTCGTCGGCCTCCTCTCGATCGGGCTGGGGATCCTCGGCGTGCTGGTAACCGACCCGCTGCTCGGTGCCCTCCCGGCGGACCCGGACACCGGCGCGGAGGTGCTGCCGCTGATGAGCGACTACCTGACGATCGTCTTCCTCGGCACGCCGTTCATCTTCGGTTTCTACGTCTTCACCGCCCTGATGCGGGGCTACGGGGACACCCACACGCCGATGCGGATCATGGCGATCAGCGTCGCGATCAACGTCGTCCTCGACCCGATCGTGATCTTCGGCCTGGGGCCCGCACCGGAACTCGGCATCGAGGGCGCGGCGATGGCGTCGGTGTTCTCCCGGAGCCTCGCGACGGTCGCCGGGATGTACGTCCTCTTCCGGACGAATCGCGGCCCGGACATCGCGCTCGGGGACCTCCGACTCGAACTCCCGACCGTCCGCGAAATCGTCCGCATCGGGACGCCGACCGCGCTCGAGCAGTCGATGGTGGCAGTCGCCATGGTGCTCCTGACTGCGCTGGTCGCGCTGTTCGCACCGCCCGTCGCGGCCGCCTACGGCGTCGTCAATCGGCTCGTCTCGCTGGTCGTCCTCCCGGCGATCGGCGTCGGGCAGGCGACCGAGACCGTCGTCGGGCAGAACCTCGGCGCGGAGAAACCAGATCGAGCGGAGCGGGCAGTCTGGCTCGGGTCGGCGGTCGTCGGCGGGACGATGCTCGTCGTCGCCATCGTCGCGGCGGCGTTCCCCGAACCCATCGTCGCCGCCATCCTCGGTGCCGACTCCGAGCACACCGCCGAGTCGATCCGCCTCGGCAGTCAGTACCTCCGGATCCGCTCGATCGAGTTCGTGTTCATGGGCGTCCTGCAGGTCGTCCTCGGTGGATTCCGCGGTGCGGGCAACACCAAGCACGCCCTCGCGGTCGCACTCCTGATCCTGTGGGTCGCTCGCCTCCCCGCGACCTACGGGCTCGCGATCGTCCTCGACTGGGGATCGCTCGGCATCTGGATCGGCATGTCGGTCGGCGACGTCGTCGGTGCTCTCGTCGCAGTTCCCTGGTTCATGCGGGGCACCTGGCGGGAGTCGGTCGTCGACGCTGGTCTCACGGACTCCCCCGTGGCAATCGACCAGTGAGCCTCGCGTCGGTGTCGCCGTTTCCTCGATCGAGGTGAACCTGCTCGACTCGGCCGTCGCTGGTCAGAAGTCGTAGCTCGTCGCACGCGCCTCGACGCGGACCACGGCACCGTTCGTCTGGACGGTCCGGATTTCGAGGGGACCGACGTCTTCGCCGTGCTCCTCCATCGCGGGACCGACTTCCGCCGAGTAGGTGTTCGCGGCCTCCGCGTCTGGGAAGTGGGCGTGTCCGACGACGTCGAGTGCGTCGCCGTCCGGACTCGTGATGGCCGTCGCGAGTAACTGATAGGGCTCTCCGGAGTGCCTGCTCACGCTGCTCAGGGTTGCCGTGCCCGCATCCCTGAGCGCATCGCTCCACGCGTTGGGCCGTTCGTAGATTCGGTCGACGACGCCCTCTTTCGCGTCGATCACGTCTTCGAACGACGTACTCGAGACGATCGCGTCCTGGGAGATCGCCAACCGGATGCCGAGTACCCTGTACCCTCTGTACGCTTCGTTCTCGAAGGAGCTCTCCAGCCGCGATTGAATCGCGTCGACGTCGAAGGAGCCCGTGATGATCGTGTGGGTGGGTTGCTCCGCTTCTTCGATCTGGACGACGGTATCGAACCGGCTCTCTTCGACGCCGAGCGCCTGGGCGAAGCTCGAAACGTCGCTCCGGAACCGACTGCTGCGGGCGGCCGGAAGTTCTCGTTTGAAGCGATCCACGTCCACGGCGCTCACGCCGTACTCCCAGTTCTCCGTGCGCACCGTCGCTGGCACCCAGTCGGCGTACGCCGGGATCGACCCGCCGCTGTTTCCGCTCCCGTCACCCAGGATCCCGCTACAGCCCGCGAGCGTGGCCGCCCCGAGCCCGCCCACGCCCACGAGGAACTGTCGCCGCTGCGAATCGGTCATGGGCGAAAGTCACCGACGACTGCTCAAAATACGTTTTGGCTGATAGGATGCGAGGAGCTGTTCGACTTGTCCGCGCTGTTGCGTGCAGCGGACGCAGAACCGGATCGCAGCTGGGTACCGCTCTTCGGAGTCCGGCACGTGGATCCGCTCCCACCTTTATCGGCTCGCGGGCGCTGACGCGCCCGCTTCGCCGAAAACGTGGGCGAAAAGCCGCGCTACCCACTGTGAAGAGCAAAGAAGCGAACGCCGCCGGTTATCGCTCTTCGGAGTCCAGCACCCGGATCTGGTCGCCGCGGACGGTGACCGGAATCGGGACGGTCGCCTCGTAGAGTTCGACGGTGACCTGATCCTTGCCCTCGTCGAGGCGCTGGACCTGTGCCTTCTCGCCCTTGAACGGGCCGGCGACGAGTTCGACGATGTCGCCCTCGGCGATGCCCTCGACGTCGGGCTTCGGCGAGAGGAAGTGCTCGACCTCGGAGAACCCGCTGCCGGCTGCCTCGCCGTCGCGCTGGACGACGCCGCGTGCGTGGGGGATCTCGTCGAGGATGCGCTCGAAGACAGCGGCGCTGTCGGCCTCGACCATCACGTAGCTGGTGACCGAGTCGGGCGCGAGGACGGCGTGAATGGTCTCCTCCTCGCGGTTGACGATCATGTCCGCGACGGTCTGCTCCTGGCTGGCCGTGGTTTTGACGTGGAAGATTGGCATGGTCAGGAGGGGAGGAGGCTCATCGCCAGGAAGATCACGAAGCCGAGCATGCCGATCAGCAAGATCCCTGCCCCCGCGATCTTGGCGACCTGGGAGAACTCCTCCCAGGACGGGGTACTCGCCATCCGGAGCACCCGGACGTACGAGCTGAGGTCGGTTGGAACGCGCATGGTCTTGTCTGGGCTACTCCAGCGCGGTTTTTCTATCTGTTGATGTGGGCGGGACGCGGCAACGGCGCAATCCCGCTGCCCTGCAGGCATCCTATCGCGATCGAGTGGCTACTTCGACCGATCCGGGTCGACCAGCAGGGTGTCGATGGCGTCGGGTACGATGAGCACGTCGCTACCGGGTTCGATCGCGTCGGCGACCGTCTCCTCGGCCCGCATGAGGCAATCCTCGACGATCGCCGGCGCCTGGCTGTTCGTCACGTACACGTCGAACTCGCGGAGGACCCGCGCGAGGACGAACGCCCGCTGGGCGCCGGGTTCGTACCCGTTCGCCATCGCCTCGTAGACCGCGTCGGCGCTGGATCCGTTGGAAAGCCACTCCAGGAATCGTCGCTCGCCAGTCCCCTCGCCGGCGCCCTCGGGGAGCGCTGCGGGCACGACGATCCGTCCGCCCTCGCGGAGCGGGTTGCGATCGCCGAGCGCCACGTACGTCGCTGCCCGACTCGCCTGGTAGAGATTCGCGTCCTTCGGCGCGCCGACGCCCGCGACCACGGCGTCGTACGCCCGATCGACCGGCACGGAGAGCGCCTCCCTCGCGGAATCCGCCAGTTCCCGCACGACCGGTCGCGGCGAGCCCGCCGCGACGTCGAGGATCCCGCTCGGGCCGTGGGTCACGTTCAGGCAGAAGTCGGGCCCGGCGAGTTCCCCCGCTCGGTCCAGAAAGTCGCGGAACGGATTCCCCTCGATCCGACCGAGCCGGACGCCGTCCCGGCCGAGCAGCTCCGGCCCGTGCGTGTACCGGATCAGTGGTTCGCCGCCCGCACCGACGACGACGGTCTTCGCTCCGCCGGAGAAGCCCGCGTACTGGTGTGG